>JAENYN010000035.1 GCA_016841765.1 Guptibacillus hwajinpoensis | reverse complement strand
GCGAGTGTCCGCAGCGCAATGGAACGAACTTGTTTTTTCAGCTTAACTGATGATTAGTAAACAGTATTACGTTGAATAGATATTGTTCGTCTCTATGCATGACTTATTTAGTTATGTCCCAACCTCTTTTATATAGACTGATCATAAGTTTTTTCATTTTCTCTTACGGCAAATCGATCAGGAGGATACGGGCCCCTTCATCAGAACTGATGACAAGATCTGTCTCGTCTGTTATTCTCGCTGAATCCCTTGTTTTCATTTCATATCCATTTACAATCGTTTCCCCGTCGATGTTAAACAAATATGTCCGCCGGCCCGCTTCCTGCAGGAAACTCAATTCATTAGCCGGTTGAATATCAGACATATAGATGGTCAAGTCCTGGTGGATGGCAGCGACTTCCCCCGCTTTTGCATACTTTTTGGAAACGATTGGCACGAGCTGTTCAGACAATGCTTCCATATTGAATGCCGAGGTTTCATATTCTGGTTCCAGTCCATTTTCTTCCGGCATGAACCAGAGCTGCAGGAAGTTCACAGGTTCCTCCGATGAAGGATTGACTTCTGAATGGATGACGCCTGTTCCGGCACTCATCCGCTGAACCTCCCCGAATGAAGTGACAGCAGTCTCACCCGTACTGTCTTCATGCTTCAAATGCCCTTCAAGTACAATCGAAACGATTTCCATTTCTTTGTGCGGATGTGAACCAAAGCCGCGCTCCGGCTGGACAACATCGTCGTTAAATACACGGAGCGGGCCGAACTGGGTGTTGTTCGGATCAAAGTATTCGGCAAAGGAAAAGCTGAAGTTGCTGGTCAGCCAGCCGTGCTGAGCGGTATATCTGGATTTTTCCGGAAAAATAGTTATCATTTTTTATCACCCATTTCCTTTCCGTTCTCACTCGTTCACTTATTTTTTCTTTCCTCATCTTCAAGCTGTAAACCAAGTTTCTTTAAACTGCTGATTGCTGCCTCTTTCTCTTCACCGGACAAAGAAGACGTAAGTTCTGCAATACGTTTGCGATGTGCAGGAAAAATGTCATCCATCAACTTTCTCCCGCTGTCCGTTATGGTGCCGTATGTGATCCGGCGGTCTTTTGTACAGGGCTCCCTGCTAAGATACCCTTTGCTCTCAAGTTTATCTGTGACATACGTAATGCTCCCGCTTGTTATTAGTATTTTACTGCCAATTTTCTGTAGCGGCTGCGGGCCTTTATGATACAAAAGCTCAAGTACCGCAAATTCGGTCGGATTGAGGCCACGGCTTCGGATGTCCTGCATGACTTTTTCTTCGAGCGTCCGGTAAGCCCTTGAAAGAACGATAAATAACTTTAACGCCTGTTCTTCTTCTTTTTTGGTGCTCATCATGACACGTCCTTTGATATCCTGTGAATTTCAATTGAGGGCAGGCATGTCGGATCATAATCGCCTGTTCTCTCAGCCTATCCACAGCTGGCTGCACATTATACTTAGTGCAGAAAAGCTGGCAAAAGCTTCTTCACAGATCAAGAATTATGTTTTGCAAAACGTTCAGCTGCATCTTCAGCTTTCTGAACAGCTTCTTTTAAAATTTCTTCCGCTTTATCTGGAGCTGCAGCCATACCTTCAACATGGATTGTCTCAACATCTTCCACTCCGATGAAATTCATGGCAGCCTGCAAATGACCGCTGGCAAAATCCAACGGCCGTGCGGGACCTTCCGAGTACACGCCTCCTGACGCCTGGATATGAAGTGCTTTCTTGTTCTCCATGAGGCCGACAGGACCCTCTTCAGTATATTTGAACGTTTTGCCTGCAACCATAATGGCATCCAGATAAGCTTTGAACATCGGCGGGAAACCGAGATTCCACATCGGAGTCACAAATACATAACTGTCAGCTTCAGTGAACTGGCTGACGAGTTCCTCCATCCGTTGCAGTTTGTTTTGCTGGCTGGCGCTCAGGGCTTCAAGCGACTCTCCTTTTGAAAGGTGTTCCCAGGCAGTAAGCACTTCTTTATCGATCAGGGGGATGTCATCCCTGTAAACATCAATATGATCGACTTCTCCGTCAGGGTTCAAGCTTTCATACGTTTTAAGAAAAGCCTTTCCGGTACTTAAACCGAATGACGATTCGGTTTCTTTTGGATTAGCTGTAATATAAAGTAATGTTGACATGGTAAAACCCTCCGTTTTTATCTTTGTTTTAAATATCTTTAATTTAAGATATTTATTCGCTATTAACCTTACATCGCTGAAAATGAATTGTCAATTCAAACGATTTGTTGCATTCACTCTTTTTTACCCGGCACCATTTTACCGTAAACACCCTCTGATAAGCGGGATATGGCTCAGGTAAGTTTACGAAAGGCACACATCGATTTATCACAAAGGCTCTGTTAAAAGGGCCTAGCTTTCACCATAGGTACAAGTGCAATACCTGTTCCTGCTTCCCTCCGGTCGCACTCACAGTGTCTTCTTTGCCGCGGGGCGGGCGGCGAGCCTGTCCCGCTAGTCCCGCAGGACATTAAATAACCTTCTTCGAAATGACACTGCACGAAGAAAATTGGTTTTTATTTTCGGGGAGTCTCGCACCTTCCACTCCAATCAACTAGTGTTAAAAATCAACATTGAGCTTTAACACAGCCATCACAAAAAAAAGACAGGGCAGAGTCAGTCCCTGCCCCAATATGGGTCGTGTTCTTCTTTGATTCTGTCGATTGTTCTCATCGGGCTGTCTTCATAACCGTCTTCATCTTCTTTTCCCAGCTGCTTTTTATCATCAGGCGCCGGTTTTATGCCCTTATCATATTTCTGCTGGGCTTCAAACGTCCTTTTTGCATACGGAATAGCTTCAAGGCGTTCCGTTGATATTTCTTCTCCCGTATCCACACATATACCGTATGTGCCGTCTTCAATCCGCTGTAATGCTTCTTTGATATCGCGAAGGATATCTTCATCGTTATTTTCCAGTGTCATTTCCCTTTCTTTTTCATACAATTCCGTGGCAGCATCAGCCATATGATTGTCTACTCCCGCGTTAAAATCACCAGAAGCATCGGTGATCGATTGGTCCGCATAATATTCATGATCCAAACGTGTTTCGGTTTGTTTTTTCATATCCAATAAACGGTTTTTAAAATACTCCGTTTGTTCCTTTGACAATGGCATATTGGCTCCTC
Organism: Guptibacillus hwajinpoensis; assembly: GCA_016841765.1. Lineage (GTDB taxonomy): Bacteria > Bacillota > Bacilli > Bacillales > Bacillaceae_O > Bacillus_BL. The sequence goes on along the minus strand of JAENYN010000035.1, from coordinate 48,041 downwards.
CTCTTTTTGCTGTTTCCAATATTGTTCCCATGTTGAGAGGGAACTGAAACATGTCCGTGAGGCCAGTGTCCGTTTGGCGGCATACATGGATGTTATAAAGGGAACAGGCATACCAAAAGGAGGATGCAGATGAAGAAATCGACGGTCGCTGTATTTATTGTAACTTTCGGACTTTTTACGTTATCCGGATCCCTGTTTCCAGTTGACCGTGGCTGGTACAATTCCCTGGAGAAACCGCCCCTGACACCATCTGGCAGCATTATCGGCATAGTATGGTTCATTCTCTACCTTTTGATTGCCTCTGCTGTATCTATCGTTTATGAACGATATGAATTCAGCCGGGGCAACAGCCGGATTGTCTCTGTCTTTACAATGAACTACCTCTTTAATCAGGCTTTCAGTTTTTTGCAGTTTGAACTTCACAGTCTTGGCGGTGCAGCACTGGATACCCTTTTGACAGCTGTCACCGCTGTTGCGCTGATGGTGCTTGCCAAAGAGTTTTCCAAAACGGCCTCGTGGCTGCTCTTGCCCTACGTACTCTGGACGATGTTTGCTTCGTATCTGGCAGCGGGGCTTTATGTGTTAAATTAACTGACTTTCTGCAAATAAATTTCCGGTAGGACAATATCCAGATGAAAAAACGCCTGGATTTATACCCAAGCGTTTTAAGATGTTGCTTATCATGATTTATTTGTAAGGTCACTGTCGTTATTTTTAATGCTTTCTTCATTAGATTCAAATGCGTCAATTCATCTCTTTTATGTTATTCTCTATCGTTTCCCTGCTCATCTGGCCGATGATTTTTTGGTGGATGATTCCTTCACTATCAATGAAATAGCTTGTCGGAATGGATACGGCCTGGTATGTGCGGCCGACTTCATTGCGGATGTCCATCAAAATCGGGAACGTCAGGCCAAATTCTTCGACAAACGGCTTAACTGAATTATTTTCTTTCTCAGTAGTGGTCAAATTGACCCCGAGGACGACAAATCCCTGGTCTTTGTACTCTTCGTACAGCTCCTGGATATCCGGCATTTCTGCACGGCACGGCGGACACCATGATGCCCATAAGTTGACAAGCACTTTCTTGCCGCGGTAATCAGACAGCTTGACCGTCTCCCCCGTGAGCGTCTGCAGTTCAAAGTCAGGCGCCTTGTTTCCGACCGCCACGCCGACAACATCACTGTCTGCTTCCTGTGCAGGTGTTTCACCGTTTCCACTATCAGCAGTGTCGGTGTCTCCACTCTGTTCGGAAGATTCCGGAAGTTCCACTTCATTTTGGGCACTGTTGTTATCTATAAATTGCCACACCGCAAAAGCACCGAGACCTGCGATGAGGAGAATCGAAATAATGCCTTTCCAATTCATTTAATTCATCCCCTTTGTCTGTTCCAATATTTCTACTTGATAGTGTAACCGGTATCCCCTTTCTCCAACACCCCGAATGGAAAAAATTCATATAAACTTTATTAGTTTCGGTTAACCGGCATAAAAATCCGCAAATGCCCATATTCCCGCCTGTTGAACTTCCGCATATGTATGAGTGTAGGCACTTTACACACATAAAGGAGGTATTTTTGTGCATCCACATACAAACGAACCCTTGTCCCACTACTATATGCGCAGCGATGAACAGATAGAACCAGCGGTGTACCCATATGATCCGCAGCAGCGGTTTTTTGGAGGATTTGCCGGAGGACTTGCAGGAGGGCTGCTTGGAGGGCTGCTGGCACCGCCTTTTTATGGCGGTTACGGTGGTGGTTTTGGTGGCTATGGCGGTTACGGCCCATACGGCGGTTTTGGAGGCTATCCAGGAGGATTCCACCCATATGGCGGCTACGGAGGATGGTATGGCCCGGGCGGATTTGGAAGACCAAGGCCAAGACCCTGGTAATCTTTCACATGACGGGCCGACATGGAGAAATGAGACAGGGATAGAACTAACCTGTCCACCGTTATAGACGAATAAATTTATTAAGAAAATCTAATAAAGCGAAAAAATCCGAACAGAAGCGAAATTCTCGTTAGAGTTTCGCAACATCGTTCGGATTTTTCTTTGACTAAAATACTTTTGTCTTTAGTTTCTTTTCCAGTTCCTCATCTTTTAAATCTTCATTGTTTCTTCTTTTTCTACAATGACACCTGCTGATACAAGTGAAACAGAATTTGCAATCGTGTCGCCAACCGGACATGTTTTTTCAATAAACGATGCAAATTCAGTAGCTTTATCAGCAGTTATTTCTGCATTGATGATCATTTTATAGCGTATTTCCTGAAACCCCGGCCGGACGTCACTTTTACACATGAATCCGTCAACATCCAGGTCACCCTCGAGCTCCACCCGGAAGTCTTTCAAATCAATATCAAAGGTTGGAGCATAGACTTTTGCGACGATTGCCTGACAGGCCCCAAGGGAAGCCAATACCAATTCAACCGGGTTCATCCCCTTGTCAGTACCGCCAAGTGACTCAGGTTCATCAATCAAAACTTTGAATCCGCGTGCAGCTGTTTCCACCGATAAGCCTTCCGGTAAGTTTTTTGCACTTGCTTTGAACGTAACCATAGCCATTTCATTTCCCTCCATCATTTTCATTTAACGTGGAGTGAATCGTGTTGAACGGGCTGCGAAGACTTTGTTAATCCCTTCACAATTTTATGATACTACAATCTGACACTCTTTGGTAAAAATTTGTCCTGCCTTCATCTTTCCATCCTAATCCAATAGATACAGTGATATAGTAAAAGAGTAGGGAAATTGAAGGAGGGAATATCATGAACGCTCACGAAATCGAGTACAAACTTCACGGGGATGACATGCAGTTTGTTGAGATTGAGCTTGATCCCGGAGAAAGCACGATTGCCGAAGCGGGAAGCATGATGATGATGGAAGAAGGCATCAGGATGGAAACGATTTTTGGAGACGGTTCAGCTGGAGGCAGCGGCTCAGGACTGTTCGGAAAGCTCCTTGGTGCAGGAAAACGGGTTCTGACAGGTGAAAGCTTATTCATGACCGTTTTCACAAACAGCGGTTCCGGAAAGAAACATGTCTCGTTTGCGGCGCCTTTTCCAGGCAGCATCATTCCGATGGATTTAAGTGAGCTTGGCGGGAAAATCGTATGCCAGAAAGACTCGTTTCTTGCTGCTGCAAAAGGAGTCTCGATCGGCATTGACTTCAAGCGGAAACTCGGTGCTGGTTTCTTTGGCGGGGAAGGCTTCATTATGCAAAAGCTGGAAGGGGACGGCCTTGCTTTTGTCCATGCCGGCGGCACGATTCACAAAGTGGAGCTTGGTGTCGGTGAAAGATTGAAAGTCGATACAGGATGTCTGGTTGCCATGACAAAGGATGTCAATTATGACATTGAATTTGTCGGCGGCGTCAAAACTGCACTTTTTGGCGGGGAAGGACTATTCTTTGCAACACTTCAAGGGCCGGGAACCGTTTGGATTCAATCCCTGCCGTTCAGCCGCCTCGCTGACCGTCTTTTCGCAAGTGCCCCTCAGGGCGGTGGAAACAACAAAGGTGAAGGCAGCATTCTCGGCGGTCTGGGCGATCTTCTTGATGGTGATAATCGTTAATCCAGAACCGGTTCGAATCCAAAAAAGGACAGCGAGCCTACAGGCAAAAACATAGGCGCAAGTTCCCCTTATATCTTAAAATGGTCCGCTGTGACGGCATATCCCAGCTGATACATTTTACTTTCCCATATGATAAAAGAAAACAGGCAGCCGGTAAACCGGTGCCTGTTTTCTTTTATTTGATGACAAATACAGGACAATGGGCCCGCTGGACAACATAGTGGCTGACACTGCCCAAAAACATTTCCTTAAGTCCGCTATATCCGCGGTTGCCGATTATAATTAAGTCGCTGTCATGCTCCTTGGCGAAGTCAACCAGCCGTTTCCCCGGTACCCCTTCAAGGATTTGGGTGCTCGTTTTATTCGGAAGTGCATCCAGCTTTTCTTCAACAGACGCCATCGATCGCCTGATTTCTTCCTTCATATCATTGATGGTGTCCTCATTATACATACCGTAACTTCCCATCGAAACGGGTGGATTGAAAACCGTTACAACATCAATCTCAACCTGTTCGGCATCTTCAGCTGCTTTCAATGCAAAGTCCAGCGCCTTACCGGCAATTTCTGATCCATCATACGCAACAAGTATCCGTGAATAAAGGTTTAGCATTTCAGACCCTCCTGTATCAATTATTTGATTTCTTTAATCTTTCACCTGCCAGCTTTCCCGACTGCAAGAAAAATTAGAAGCCCTTTTTGAGGATCTGGGGTGTTCATTTTTATTTCTAATTCTTCACTGATTATCTTTCTACAACAACTGACTTACTCCTGCCGATTCATCAAATCAGATTCATATTTTTTGTGAATCCGGTTAAAAAACAGGGTGGCTTTTTGAATCAGTGGTCAAGCTGGCTGTCGGACAGAATGCCCATCGATTCGATTTTCTTTTGTGTTTCAATCGTTCCGAGCAAATAAATCTTGTGATAGAGTTCCCTGACAGTATTTCCGTATTCTTTGCGGTCTTCATCACCTGCATCTTCCGTTAATGGGTGCATGAGAGCGTCCGGATGAAGAAAATATTCATGAGTATCACCTTCGGAACCAGCTTCATCCAGCATTTCCTGCAATTCGTACACTTCTTGAGGTGTAGCATTTAACTCGAAATACTGCTGATCTTCATCAAAAGGAAGCTTTTGGATATCGCCTGTCCGCAACCCGATGTAATAGGTTTCTTTCATTTCACAATCACTCCTCTCGTTTTCCTCATACCCGCCTGCATAATTCGCTAATCCGCAGTAGTCGGCACAAGTGGTCCTGCTGGCTCAATATCAATCAGCATGCCGGAGCTTATAAAAGCGGCGGAAATTGATGACAATTTCTTTTGCCGCAGCGTAAAAAGGAACGGCAAGCAAGATTCCCAGAAACCCAAACACAGAACCGGCTGCCATGATCACCAGGATTACCGTGACCGGATGAACGTTAAGTTTTTTACCCATCACTTGTGGTGTAATGATATTCCCTTCAAGCTGCTGGACGATCGCAAAAACGATGACTACCTTCAATAGCATCATCGGACTTGTCATCAAAGCGACAATCACTGCCGGAGTCAGTGCAATGAACGGTCCAAGAAATGGGACGATGTCCATCAACATTGCAAAAACAGCAAGTAACAGCCCGTATTTCATTCCGATAATCCAATAGCCGATGTACGTAAATACACCTACAAGCAGAGCGACTATCATTTGACCGACTATATAAGTCGATAACGTCTCATCCAGATCATGAAGGATTTTCCTGCCTTCCGAATGATGCTTTTCCGGAATAAATTTCAGGAGTTGCGGTTCCAATTTATTGTCATCCCTCAAAAGATAAAAAAGGATGAACGGAATGACAATCATCACCGTCGCCACACTCGCGATCATTGACATGATTCCCATAATATTATTGCCGATGCCTTTTGCAATATTTGTGAAATAATTGATTGCTTTGTTCTTCAATTCTTCATAAGAAACAAGCCCGAAGTTATTTTCCTGGACAACATCCTTTGTTTGTTTATCCACCTTTTCCATGTTTTGCGGCACGGAATTTGCAAGATCGTTAAATTGCTTGGCAATATTGTCTCCTGCAAAATAAACAATGCCGCTGACAAGGCCTATAAGCACGACATACAGAATTACAATGGCCAACATTTTCGGCATCCACTTATCAAGGAGCCTCACAATCGGCCGAAACAGATAATAAAACAAACCTGAAAACACCAGCGGCAGAAAGATGGTGAACAGGATGGCCTGCAGCGGCGTCATCAAATAATCCACTTTTCCAAGAAAATAAAGAATCACTAGTACAAGCAATACTGCTGCTCCATATTTAAAGAACTTGTTGTTATAACTCATGCAAGGGCTCCTTTTCAGTGTTCTTTACAGTCCGTTTACCCTTATTGCTGTTTGTTAACACTAAAGTTTGGACCTGCCAAAATTACACATCGCCAAAGAGGAGTTTCGCACCTGGCAGCGAATTATAACAAATGGTGGATTTTGTCGGCGAAAGGAGAGGTTTTGTTGAATATTAGCGGAATTTCAATCATGGTTTGTGATGATTCATTGTTGATCAGGAAAAAATTGACCGGTCTCCTCAATTCCCTCGGAGCCGTATCGGTCATCGAAGCAGAAAATGGGGCTGAGGCAGTCAAGAAAACGGAAAACAGGAAGATTGATTTGATTTTCATGGATATTGTCATGCCGGAAATGGATGGAGTTGAAGCTGTCCGGGCAATAAAAGCCGGCCTGCCCGATGCCTATGTGGTCATGGTATCTTCGGTCGGCACGCAAAAAAACTTGATGAAGGCTTTAAAAGCCGGTGCATCAGACTTTGTCCAGAAGCCTTTCCAGGAGGACAGCATCAGGCAAATCATCGCCCACTTCCAAAAGGAAAGGGGCATGCAAAATGTTTAGCCAGTCATTCGGGCACTTTTTGCTGAACCATCATTATCTGACGAAGGAACAGCTGCAAATGGCACTCGACAAACTTGATGAGACACATGTTAAACTTGGGGTGCTTGCAATGGACAGCGGATACATGGCCCCTGGCCAGGTTTCAGAAGTGCATGAGAAACAGGAATTCGTGGATAAGCGGTTCGGTGAGCTTGCTGTCGAGGCGGGGTATTTAACAGAGGAACAGCTTGAAGAGCTGCTGGCACGGCAAAAGGACCAAAACCTGCAGCTCGGCCAGGTCATTCTCGACAATAACTGGATGACCATGACGGACTACAACGAAGCGCTTCAGGAATACAAAGACAAATACCGCCTTGATGATAAGCAGCTGGATGAATTCAAGGAAAACAACCCTTCTTCTATCGTCAGGTCTTATTTTGAAAGCGATACCGAGGAATTCAAAATCGAATATATCAATTTACTGCTTAAAAACATTTACAGGTTCATCGGATTAAGGGTGAGGGTAGAACCTATCGACCAGGTGGACGACTACTATTCAACCATACTGATCGAACAGGGCATGACAGGTGATCATCCCCTCTATACATATATCTCAGGTGATGAAGAATCCCTGCTCAAGCTTGCTTCGCTTTATGCAGGAGAGGAAATTCAGGAATTCAACCAGCTTGCCGTCTCCGCCATCAATGAATTCCTGAATATGCACAACGGCGTCTTCATCACCAATATGTCCAACCGCGGCATCGATTTGACCCTTCACCCGCTCTCATCATACAGACATACCGAAATCCACGGCCTGGACGGGGTCAATTGCTTCACGATAGCCTTCGGAGACCATTCGTTTGATATTTTCATTGCCGAAGGACCGCTCGGGGCTGGTGGCGGATACGTATAGGAAACACCACTTGCAGGCACTGAATGTCAGTTCAGTGCCTGTTATTGTTGGCGTCTTTCTGATACGGAAAAGGCAGCTTGCGGTTAGCTGCCTTTTTGCGTATCTGCTATGGAATCTCAATAGTCTTTCGGCTCCAGCCATCAAGCTCTTTCAAGAATGCCGCTTCCGGCCCTTTGCCGGTCTGGGAAATGTGCTTTATTAAGCCTGCAAAGATATGATTGATTTCAAGGCCTTTGAATTCTGAAGATGTTTTCACTTCAACCCGATAATCAGGCGAAAATAAAACGACACTGGTGGCATCTGAACCTCCTCCATTTGTACCGACCGTTTCATTTACAACAGCCCGAATTTCATCAATGCCATTCCACTGTAAAATAGATAAAATTTCATGGTTCAGCTTATTGCTGCCCGGTCCGGATTGGAGCTCAGCACTTAACACTTCATCGATCGCCCGGAGTCTTGCCTCATTATAAGATAAATCAGGTTCAGAGCCTTGAAGGGCACCTGTCCGATCGCCGATTTTCTCTGCCACGGTTTTGCCTGCCAAAACCCTTTCAGCCTGGCCGGGGATGGAACGGTCGTAATTCCTGACCCCTTCCATTGTGAGTTCATAAATGACTGCTGTCGCCGCAAAGCTTGCCTGTTCCGCGGCATTCGATGCCTGCTGTTTCACGGCAAAAACTTTTGTGAAGTTAAGGACAACAAGGAACATAATGACCATGATGAAAAAAGAGGAGAGGAAAAAAATCATGACATTTCCTTTTTCATTCTGCACATGCTTCAATATCATTTAATGAGCCTGCCACTTACGGACTGTGTAAACGAGACTGTTGACAGTCCTTTTACCATATCTTCAGGAATGAAAATGATATCCATATCTACATCGGCCTCCGCTTCGAAAGTATTCCCTCCCGGATGGATGGTGATCGACCCGCCCATTCCTGCTCCTCCCGCTCCAAGAATTGCTTCCCCGGCACTGACCGCCTCTGACTCAACCCCTGTCACCGAATAGACTTTTGCCGCTTCGTTGACAGCTGAACGGGCAACAACAACCGAATAACCGGCAATCAATAGCTGCCAGAAAATCAAGAACACCATAATCACAAAAGGCGTAAGTGCCAAAAACTCAATGGCTGCCGAACCTTCTTCACCTTGAACTCTTTTTTTAAGATTTCGCATGGACACCATGATGACCAACCGCCTTTTTCAGCCAGTTTCCAGTAAACGTTTCTTCCTTTTCCCATTCATGCACATGCAACGTTAGCAAAATGACAAAAAACGGGAAAAACAAAAGATTCAGCAGCATCTCACTCAATGCAACAGCAAGATAACTATTCGTAATGCTGGTAATGCCAATCATGCCGGCTGTCCCGATGGCCAGTTCTGTTAAACTGAGCAGCAGAATCAACAGCAAGAGCGGGAAGAATTTCCTGATCCCCAGTTTCAATCCCGCCTTTAAACTCCCGAAAACCGTATGCCCGCGTAAAACAGCTATGTATGGTGTTAGGAAAAACAAGGCCATTAGGAGAATCCCCGGCACTACAAAAGCAACAAAACCCGCTAATACAATCACAGAGAACAACAAGGCAAACAAATACATGGAAAACCCATATGAAAAAAAGGCCAAAAAAGCAGACTTTAACAGCTGTTCTTCTTCGCGCATTTCCGCTTTAGTAAACTGGATGAATGGAACCTGTCCGACAATAAGAAATAAAATCATCAAAAACGAATTAAACAAATCGGCTGCGGCAGGAAATCTGGTTTTTGCAGCTTCCATGTATGCCACATTTACGCTAATATTATGCAGAACCAGCAACGGAAGCAAGAGACACATGGATAAAATGAAAATCGTCCCGAAGCGGCTCGCATAGATACTAAATGCACTTGTAATATTACGCTTTAACATGCATACGCACCCCTATGTCTATTAGCCTGAACTATGAATCTAGAAGTCTGACGGCCATACGTCCCTAAGAAACTCTTTAACTGACTTTTCCGTATCATACTTCATTTTTTTATCAGACAGCTTACGCATTTCTTTGACACCTTCCTCTCCGGAAGGAAAGGTGACCTGCTTTCCTTGCAAATCCATTTCAAAGGAAGGCAGCGATTCTTTTAAATCCTTGAGTACCCCTGGATGAATGCTATCTTTCAACAAACGGATCACCCTTTGATAAGAGTCCTTTCTTGTTTGTGGGATTTGGTTTCTATGTTCTTCAAGGAAACGGATCATATTTTTAATCGAATTTACGTTTTCCAAGGTACAAGTGCCTCTCCGATACAAAATATCCCCAAATTGACCTGCCATAGACAACATGGCACGGCTGTCCTCTTTTGTAAGGCATTGTCTTTCTTGCTGGACGAGAATATCCAAATCCCTCATTTCGTTCCATAACCGGCTTAATTCGATTTTACTATTAATCAGGATCTCTTTAAGTTCAACATAGGAGTCGTAATCCTGCTTGATTGATTCGATTCCTCCGTCTATCTCTTCAAACAAACCATTCATTTCCCTGACAACTTCTTCGAACATCCAGACTTCACTATCTTTGTACCGGGAAAGTGAACCGGCTTTTAATGTGACGCTATTATAATAGATAACGTTTTTACTCACTTCTTCTGCTATTTCTTTGGATGGAAGCTCACCGTCTATCTTTAAAACTAAAAAATCAGTTGGTTTTTTTAATCTGAAATATTGTGTAAAGCAATATTCAGTTCCATTATGCCGATTACTGTACGTATAAAGTTTATAAGTTTCGAGAAATTTTTTATGTGCCTGAATTTGTTTTTTTAGTTATGGGATCTCTTTTACCACTTTATCTGCCTCTTCTCAAAAACCGTATTAACAATCGATTAAGATAGACTTCAAGTCCACGCTCCCCTAAGGGAGTTGTGAATACTATTTTGGGTATCATGATGCATATGAGCCAAAATATTTTTTCTCATTTCCTGCAGGCCAATTTCATTGTTAGGAAATGTGACTGGATTATTATGAATGTCGGTTTCAAACGATGCTTGGGATTGTTTTAAATTATCGATAACTGCAGGATGGGAATTATCTTTCAAAAGAGAAAGTGTTTTATCATACGTTTCATCCATATAGTCTGGAATTTTATTTTTATGTTCCTCTAAAAAACCGATTATATTTTTGATTGACGGAAGTGACTCGAGTATCCATAACCCCCTTTCATACAGTGCTTCATCGAAAGAGCAGGATAAATCCAGCATTTTTTCGGCATCTTCTGCCGTCAGAAACTGTCTTCTTGACTGGACATCAACATCTAAATCTCTCATTTTATCCCAATAAGAATCAAGCTTGCTTTTGCTCCTGTGTACAACCTCTGTGAGATCAAGATATTTTTGGTAATCCCTTTCTATTAAATGGAAATCATCTTTTAAGTGGTCATATAAAGCATTCAGTCCATTGGATACTTCTTTAAACATCCAAATTTCCTTATCTTTAAAATCAGCCATCACACCGGCATTTCTCGTAACGCTGTTATAATAAATGACATTCGTACTGACTTCTTCTGCAACTTGCCTGGAGGGAAGATCTCCATCTATTGTCAGTATCAGAAATTCAGTAGGTTTTCCGAAAAGGAAGTACTGAACAAAACAATACTCTTTCCCTTCCTGACGATAGCTATACGTATAAAGCTCGTAGGTTTCAAAAAACTTTTTATGATTCTTAATTTGTCTTTTTATTTTGGGAGATTCCTTTACCACTTACTCCCCTCCTTTATTTATCTATTAACATTTACTGCTATACAGTTTCCTTATACCAATTTTATTGTTTAACTGCCAAAAAGTGACTTTAAACCTTTGCCAATTGTATTTACAGCCCTTATGGTTGAATTCCATACTTTTTTAGCATCAGTTGATATTTTTTTCCTGTTCCGATACAACTTAACCGCTCCGGTTCCCGCTGCAAGAACACCGCCTAATATTATTGCCCCTGCTGCTATCGGTTGCGCGGCGGGGATAGCCATGCCGATTGTACCTGCATCAATCAAAAAGCTCCCTAAACTATTTAGCCCGCTGAGTGTATCACCTTTACTGAAGTGATCAATCGTGTCTGTGGCAGAAAATACAGCCCCAATAGACGCTGCAGCTATATTGAATCTACTGACAGTCTTAAAAATACCACTATTTATACTTGCTACGTCGCCGATTTGACTTTGAGTTCTGCGGATTGCATCGAAAGTTCCCTGCCGACCAAGGGATTGAGTAGTAGTTCTATAGTAGCTAGCCAATTCCTTATAACGGCCATATCCCTCTTTATAATCCATAACAACCGAATAACCGTCCGGTATTGCCTTAATGCTTTCATTGTTGGCACCGATCAGCTTGAAGGTCGACATCAAGTAACGGGACTGGAGGTTGGGGTCACGGAAAAACTGGCGCATGTCCCCCAATTGGTCACCGTGATTTATCGTTGACTTCACGATGCCGTTGTAAAGGAAGTTATTAAACTCTTTTGCTGACGGCAACCCCGGTTCCCAGTATTCTTTATCAGCAGACCCAGGCTTCTGAACTTCGGCCGTTGGCGGCATTAACTCCCCCGGCGGCTGTGACGGAAGAGAACCGCTTCCGGGATTTTGCCGGTCTTGTTCTCCCGGCTGTATGTTCCACTGGCCAGTTTTCCAGGACTCTGTGTTCCATGGCCCTGTTTCCCGGGATCCGCTCTTCCAGGATTCGTTTTCCCACGATTCTGTCTTCCAGGACTCCCCTTCCCACGATTCCGCCTTCCAGGCCGGAATATTCCATGCACCTGATGCGGCATAGGCCACTAGCGGAAACAGGTTCAGGAACAGCAGATAAAAGGCTGCCGCACCGGCTAGGAACGATACAAGCCCTTTGCTTTTGTACATCGCTTTCCTCCCTAATTCAATATGTTATTGCCCATTCATACGTTCGTTATATTTTTCTTCAATCTCTCTTGTCATTTTTTCAAAATCAGCGGTTACTATTTGATTTAGGTCATCATAAAGGCCATCTCTGATTTTTGTTACAAACTCATAATGGCTATTAATCAGCTCCATTAAATCATCATCCTGTTCCTCTGACAGTTTGCCGGCAGATTTTAAGTGGAGGATTGCCTTTCTCTCATTTCCAACTTCCCGGAGCATTTTATCTTTCCACTCAATGTGAAAACTCATGATATCCTGCTTTCTCTTGGAATAATCGATATTTATCTGGCGTTTCGAAGAATAAAGCCATTCGAACCAGCGTTTGGCCATTTCGGCAGAACGATCGAATTCTTTCTTAAGCTCATCCTGGTTAGTAACTGATGCATAGGTTCCCCCTGCTGCTTGGGCAACTTCCTTCAGCTGCTTGTTGCCTTCATTATTCACATCGAAACCGATTATATTGACCAGCGGAGTTATTTCGGATTGATTCAAGGTTTTGGCCGCTGTTACCGGGTTGCCGTCACAGGTCTCAACACCATCACTCACAAGATAAATGATATTTGTGTTTTCAGTGCCCTTTTTGGTGCTTAGGTCCTCACGGGCTTTAGCAAGAGAATCGGCAATCGGTGTCCAGCCAGTCGGTTTAAACTTATTAAGCGCTTTATTCAACTGGTCCGCATCATAGGGTTGCAAATCGTAAACCAGTTCGTTGCTGCCGCAAGACACTTTTTTGTCCTTATCAGCATTGCTGCCTTTATGTCCATATACTCTTAACGCGACATTTGCTTCATTTGGAAGAGAAGCTGCAAATTCACGAATGGCTTCTTTTGCTAGTTCCATTTTCGTTTTGCTTCCTATTTTTCCGGCCATGCTTCCACTCGCATCAAGGATGATTTCAACATTATAATTTTCTTTGAATTGATACCTTGGATCTTCCATATCCGGACTACCAAATTGGCTTGCTCTCCATTGTTGGGCCAGTTCCATTGGGGCTGGATATTCTGGCATGAACAAGGAGACAATGTGAGCGGCATATTCCTTCTTTTCCTCAGGTGAGGCATTCTCCCGCAACACTGGAAACTTCTCAAGTTTCTCTTTTACTTGCGGGCTTTCCAGGTTATCAACATCATGAAATTCTCCAACTGGATACGCGAGCAACTCTGACAGGGAGCCAGGAAATGGAGGGGCAGCTTCATTGAACGTTTCCATTCCCCCACCGTAAGCTCCTACACCCTCTTCAGTTCCTGTTTCCTTTTCTTCCTGTTCCGAATGTTGCTTCGAATTTTGCTTTTGTTCCGTATCCGCACTTTTAACTTCTGTCTGCTTATTGCTGCAAGCTGAAATGATCAGCAGCATGATCATGAGGAAAACGGATGTTGTTTTGAATCGTTTCACAGAACCCCTCCCCTGTTGCTTAAATCACATGAATGATCGTTTCGGTGAAGCGTGGCCGTTCTGGTGATGGATGGTCTTTCTAAGGCTCGCATAACTGTACGAGCAATTATAAGAGGCAATAACCATTTTGAATGCTTATGTGATTTTATGCCCTCGCTATTCCGGTTAATGCTTTGATGGTTACTGGTCCTAACCTCATCCAATATTGCCAATCAATTCTACAAGTTTATTCACTATGGCCTGTCCAACTGATTGGTCACCTTGGAAGACAGTGGTGATGGCAGCCATCAAAACCAAGATAATCCCTCCAATAGCCACCCACTCAAGTGTTTGTGATCCCCGTTCATTATTTACGAGCCCTTTTCCCTTTGCATATACATTTGTCATGAAGTTTTTCATCATTTTCTTCCTCCTCTAAGAAAATATGTTAAGTATTGACCAAAGACTTGCCAATCAGTTGATTCTCATCCTGATTTTCTGCCTCGCCAACACCTCCTTTAAGATACGGCCGGAATGACATTTGTCTCATTTGAAAATATCAAGCACTGCATTGTCTCCATACAGGAGATTCAATATGACAAGACCCGCAATCATGATCATTGCGGTCGGAGTCACGATAAGGGTGGTGATCAGCGTAACCTTCGGTGAAGCTTTGGCCGCTTTTTCCTTCACTTTTTCGATTCGCATCCGCCGCATGTCCTCGGCCTGGATTTTGAAGGTGGTGGATATCGGCACACCAAGCTTTTCCCCCTGAATAAGCGCCTTGATGAAGGTCAGAAATTCAGGATTATCATTCCGGGAAAGCAAGGACCGATATGCGGCCTCCCTTTCAATCCCGAGATCCACTTCGTATACGAACCTGGTGAACTCTTCCTGCAGCGGGCCTTGAAAATGCTGGAGGATACCGCGCAGCGCCTGGTCCAGGCCGATTCCTGCCCGCAGGCTGACACTTACCGTATCAAGGAAATCCGGCAAATCATACGCAAGTTCATCCTGCCTGGCTTTCGCAGCGATCCGCAAGGAAAAAATGATGCCAAAGTAACCTGCGAGCGGCAGCAGGAACAGACCAAATTGCGCCATCGGCAGCCCGAGTACGAGCCCGAGGACACCTGTTCCAAAGCCGGCTATCGTAAGTGCCATTTTCGTGCCCTGGAACCGGGGTACGGTTAAGTCATACGGATTGCCTGCTTTATACAGCAGTTGTTCTATTTCATCATCTTCACTGAAGAAATTGATTCTTCTTCCCAACCCGGCATAGTCGTCTGCGTGCTCTGAAAATTTTTTGAACATCCATGACGTAAGGGTCCGTTTTTCCCGGCCTGTTTTCAATCCACTGGCAGCCACTTCATGGATGTGGGCTGCTACTTTACGGCGTTCTTGTTTATACACATACAAATGCCTCAATCCAAGAAGAAAGAACAGCAAGAATAAAATGACAGAAAGAATAATTGCCGCATCCAACTTATCACACCCTTATATTCGTGACCTTGCGGACGAGCACAAACGTCAGCAAGGTTCCGATGATGAATAATACGCTGATAATCAGCCCGGGAATGCTCCAGAGCGGTTTCAGAAAATCTTCCATAATCATATTCATAATCAAAATGAGAAATACCGGCATGAACGGCAATATCCCCGCGATATGGCGCTGTTCCGCTGTCATGGTTTTAATCGTCTGCCTCAGCACTTTCCGATCTTCAAGTGTTTCTGCCATTTCATCGAGCACCGCATATAAGTTGCCGCCCATTTGTTTTTGAATCAAGAGCGTGGCGATGAACAGTTTGAATTCCCTTGTCGGAACCCGCTGCTGCATTGCGGACAGGCCTTCTTCCAGGCTTACGCCCAGCTTTAAGTTATGGGAAAGGCGGGAAAATTCGCCTTTTGCCGGCTGTGAAATTTCGGATGCGACGACATCCATTCCCTGCGGAATCGTCAATCCGGCCCGGACACTGCCCGCCAATGTGCGGCATACTTCCGATAACTGGTCATTCAATCGTTCCCGGTATTTATTCCGCCTCAATAAAAAGAGCAGATAATACGTCAAAACCGGAGCTGCAATCCCTGCAATCCAGTTCAGCGGGGATGGAATCCCAAATAACATATACGAAAAAACAGTGATGGCCAGCCCCTCGAAAATAAGAATGGCATAAAACTCAGAAGGCGTGAGCGGCATATTCGCCCGGTGCAATTTCTCTTCCAGCCCCCTGGCATGATCAGTCCGATCGAATCTCTCTCCCCAAACCGAGATGAAGCTTTTACGTTCCCCGCTCCCGTCAAACCATTTTCCGATCTTCTGTTTCCATGCTTTTTTCTCCATCCGGTATCCAAGCAGGCTGTAAAAGCCCCAGAGCCCGAAAAGGACTGCAATACTATACAATACGGCGGCCGCCATGAACCTCCACCCCGTTCCCATCCGATTTGAAAATCTCCGGATTCACTTCGATTCCGAATGTCTTCAGCCTGCCGAGACATTCGGGGAAGATGCCTGTCGGCGTGAAATGCCCTTCAACATCGCCTTTCTCGGATACACCTGTACGTTTGAATGTGAAAATTTCATTAATCTTTATTCGGCCTTTTTCATCTGTCAGGACTTCGGATATCGATACAACTTTCCGGCTGCCGTCAGACAGGCGTGCCCCCTGTATAATGAAATCAAGTGCTCCGACTATATACTCCCGTACAATGTGAGTGGGGAGCTCCATTCCCGCCATAACCACCATCCCTTCAACCCGGCGCAGGGCGTCATCAGGTGTATTGGCGTGAACAGTAGTGATTGAACCTTCATGCCCGGTATTCATCGCCTGGAGCATGTCAAACGCTTCAGCTCCCCGCACTTCACCGACGATAATGCGATCAGGCCTCATGCGCAGCGCATTTTTAACGAGCTGGCGGATGGTCACTTCCCCACTTCCTTCGACGTTGGCCGGCCGCGCTTCCATGCCCGCGACATTCGGCCGGTTCAGCCTCAGCTCAGCTGAATCTTCAATCGTCACAATCCGCTCTGCCTGTGGAATTGCTGCTCCGAGAACATTGAGCAACGTGGTTTTCCCGCTTCCTGTTCCTCCAGAAATCAAAATATTGAGCTTTGCCTGGACAATGGCATCAAGAAAAAGTGCCATCTTATCATCCAATGTCCGGTATTCAAGCAAATCGTCCATTTGGAAAGGCTCTTCGCGAAATTTCCGGATAGAGACGAGCGTCCCGTTCAGGCTGATCGGCGGTATGACTGCGTTGACCCGGCTTCCATCGGGCAATCTGGCATCGACCATCGGTGAGCTTTCATCAATGCGCCGGCCGAGCGGTGCTACAATCCGGTCAATGACATGCCGAATATGGTTATCATCCCTGAAGACGACAGGTGCCGACTGCAGTTTGCCTTGTTTTTCGACAAAGACTTCTGAAGGCCCATTGATCAGGATTTCAGTAATTTCCCCGTCCTCCAAGAGAGACTCAAGCGGCCCATAACCGACCGACTCATTGATGAGCCGTTTAAGAAGGCTGTCCTTATCCTGGCGCGGAATGACAACCCGTTCTTCCGACATGAATTGGCTGACAAGCTGTTCAATTTTAAGCTTTTTTTCTCCTTCCGCCAGGCTGGTCAGGGCTTCCAGGTTGGATTCGCGCAGAAGTCTTGATTTGTAATGGGCCGCAAGCTCATCTATATAAGGATTGCTGACAGCCGCTTCAGACCGTGTATGGGTGCTTTTTTGCAATCGTGATTTCTTTTTTTCAAATAGGGCCATCATGATCCCTCCTGCACATGTTATGAGCTTACTTGAGCTTGCCCAGTACCCATTTGCGAACATCTTTTGCAAAAGCGGACAGCTTTTTATCGTTTTGGGATTTCCGCAGAGGTTCACCCTGGTTTACAGCAGACTGGACTCCTTTGATGTCTTTCCTGATCTTTGCCTCCAGAGGGTAATCGATTGTATTTTTTATGTCGTTTGCAGTGATTTCGTTTTCCTTGCTTACACCGTTGACGACAAGGCTCATCCTGCCCTTCACATTGATTCCCAGCCGGGAAAACAGCTTCTCCGCCTGTTTTAAAATCTGGATGGAAGGCGTATCAGGTGTGAGGATATAATAAATCGCATCCGCTTCCTCAAGCGCCGTATACGTCATTTCATCCATAACGGGCGGCAGGTCGATAATGACGAAATCGTAGCTTCTTCTGGCGATGCGGAGGAGACGTTCAATGAATTCATCACTAAGGCTTTCTGCTGTTTCAGCATCCCGCGGACTGAGGAGGACTTCAAGCTGTGAATACTTCTCTTTCTGTGCAACATTACGAATATGGCTTTCATTCAGTTCATCAATGACGGGCCGCAAATCCGCAAGTGACCTATTCGATTCGATAGATAAAAAGGTTTCCGCTCCCCCGAACTGTAAGTTGGAATCGATAAACAGCACCTGGGCAGTTGATTCCAGTTTCATTGTCTGGGCAAAAACACTGGAAATAAGGGAACGGCCGCTGCCTCCTTTCCCGCTGTAAAATGCAAGGATCTGGCCGCGTCCGCGCCTGAAGTTTTGTGCTGACGCCGCTGTTTCCTTTTCTTGCAGCTTTTGTTCTTCAGCCGTTTTCACAATTCCATCAAGCCTGCCCGCCAGAAGCGACGTTTCATCCGGCATGACGAAAAAATCGGCAGCTCCCGCTCTTGTCACATTCCGCAGCACCTGGAAATCCTGTTGATCCGTTATGTATATGATAGTTGCGGGCGGCAGGGTTGAACGGATAAGCTGAACCAGATCGGAATCATCCTCGGCCCTTCCTCTTAAAAAGATGAGGTCAGGTGATATACGGTCAAGCTCTTTCCTAACATCGGAGGGGGCAAGCCATTCCGCTTCATAGCGGTCCATGATCTCTAGCCTCCATTGCGTGCTGCTCTCTTTCTGTTCATCTATAATGAGAATTTTGATAGATTCACTGTCCACAAACGGTTTGCCTCCATTTCTAGTTCTTCTCCGGTTCCGATTTTGCAGCTTTGTCCGTTTCTTTTTTCTCAGGCGATGACTCCGCCTTCGCTTCCGGGGCTTCGGTTTTTTCAGCCTGCTTCTGCTTTTCTGGTGCTGGTTCAGACACTTTCTGCAGTTCTTCTTTTCCTACATTCGCTTTTAAAACCCTGATGCTGTCAGCATAGTTTTGCATGTGGATCAGCTCGGGTGCCTCTCCGGAAGGTATTTCCACCGCCACCCCTTTAAGGGAATCGCCTTTTTTGGAAACACCAGCAACCGGCACATCACTCATGAAAAGTTCGGTAACCGGTTTCTCCCCAAATGAATGAGAGACGATAATGTCAATCCGGTCAAGGGACTCGAGCTCCTGGTCAAAGTGGATCCGCTCCGATTGCGGGATAAAAACAAGCCGATGGTCGGCTTCCCTGACATTCGAAACAGGTTTGACAATGTTTTTGGTCACCAGATCCCCTTTTGTGAGCGGAACAACAAAAACTTTATCCTCAAGGTCTCCGGCTTCCACGATGTGTGAATCCGTCACAAATCGGTTTGGAATCTCCACCGTTTCCACTTGTTCAGGATTAATCAGCGTTCTTGAAGGGATATCACCTGCAGCTACATAAACTTTTGTCATGCCTCCCAGTTCGGTATTCAAATCTTTCACTTTCTGCAGGAACAGCAGCCCTGCAGCTGCAGCAAGCAAAAAGGATAACGTGAGAAAAATGATTGCTTTTCTTTTAGACTCCAGCATTTCCTGGTTCAACTCCTGCCCCGTGAATTAAAAAAGAGACTGCGCCTATGGTCTCACTCACGCTGCAGTCTCTTCATTATGTCAATGGTAAAATATTAAATTTTTGTGTCTCTTTTATCATATTTCATTTTCACAGTTGGTCAATCCTGACATTTTTACCATGTTAATGATAATATTCTTTTTATTTTGCTTTTTGTGTCCATAGTCCTGGTATTTTTTTCACGTTTTTAGCGGATTTTGTAAAAATGCAGTCTAATACCACCTCTCGTATCAATATCAGATTTTTTCTTATTTATTAAGTCTTTTGGACCCCGGTTTATTTTCCTAAAGCCGAATGGACCATGGATTATACTAAATTACGGTTATTTATATAGGTAAAAATACTTATTTTCAGGAAGACTCAATTATTTCGCGGTGGAAAATAAAAGGAAGATAGAATGGAGAGCAAAAAAGGATTGAACCAGATAACCCGCAAAACAGTATAAATATGCGTGATTACAAAAACACAGGGGGATGACTAATGGGTTTACTTCAGAGGTGCAAACATGTAAATAACAAGGCAAATCGCACGGGTTTTCACATTCAAATTCTCCGTGCGATTTTTATTGTTATATCAATGGCTTTTGATATTTTAATTTAAAATCACACATCAATTCACATGTCATTTCTCAATGACGGAAATAATTATTGGAGGGTATGTGATTTAGTTGTGATTTGATAAGTGGAATGTATGGTACTTTTCAAGGTGTTTGGATATTTATGTTAAAATTGTAATAAGACTATCGAAGACTTTGTGAAATAATGTACTTAAAGTAACGGACAGGGTTATAAGAGAGAGGTGGAATAGTCTGTGGGGAAGAAAAATATAGGGATATTTATAGCTGCACTGATGCTTGTCTCACTGGTTTCCTATTATTTTTATATTTCAAAAGAATTATATGGAAATGATAAGGCTTCTATCGTAAAGATGATTAAGTCTATTGATGGCTATGAGAATAAAAAAATTGAACTTCTGGAAATCGATGATTTTAATGATGTTAGAATTGTAGGCTTCCTATCCAATAATAGTCCGTCTTATATCGAGTTCAATAAAAATGAGAAGGGTAATTATGTCTGGAAGTCTATCGAATCACACAAAAATGAATCATTTAGTATGTTCTTACCCTTAATGGGAAATTCAAAAATGATGTTCGTTACAAATTATCACAGTGAAATTGCAAGAATGCAGGTAGATATAAATGAATCAACATTAGAACAAAATTTCACTCCGTATCAAGCAACCGTTACTTGGGTTGATTTGCCTCAAACAAATAAAGACAGTTATGAATATCGGAATTACAAATTTCATGATGAAAATGGAAATCTAATTAGAGAGAATTAGTTCTTGAACTTATGGGGGGTTCAACACAACAAGATAATATGAAAAAAGGCTTAGAGATGAAAATTCCCCTAAGCCTTTTTGTATTGTGAATAGTGTTGTGAAATTGGTGTGAATTGATATGTGATTTTGTATGTGATTTTGTATGTGATTTACCGTTTTGCACCTCACAAGTAAACCCGTTAGGGGGATGACCACCTGTGTTTTTTACTGTTCGAATCAAGTATCGCACGAAGAAATTAATCCTTATTTTCAAGGAGTCGAGCCTTCCGCTCCAATCCACTCTGTTGAACACCTAAGGCACGCGAAATACTGAATAGCTGTTAATGACAAATACGGGCTGCTCTACATTGTATTCTGCGAAGCAAACACCGGTTTGCCGATCCAGCCGGCCAGCTTTTCAATATCTGCCGAAAACGACCGGTCCTGGTCAATGGAAGGTACCAGCTTCCTGCCTGCTTCCCAATAGGTCCCGGTAAGCGGCGACAGTTTCTCCTTCCCCGAAAGCTCGGCGGCCTGCAGGGCGCATAAAAGCTCGCATGCCAGTACTCGTGAAGTGTTGAAAACAATTTGCCGGGCATGCCGGGCACCGATCGTTCCCATGCTTACATGGTCCTCCTGATTTGCGGAAGATGGAATCGAATCGACACTTGCCGGGTGGGCAAGCGTTTTGTTTTCGGAAACAAGGGATGCAGCCGTATACTGCACAATCATCGCCCCGGACTGCAGCCCTGGCTTTGCGCTTAGAAATGCCGGAAGGCCGCCATTCAACTGCGGATTGACAAGTCTTTCAAGCCGCCTTTCAGAAATATTCGCCAATTCAGCGGCTGCAATTTTCAGAAAGTCCATCGCCAGGGCAATCGGCTGTCCATGAAAATTTCCGCCGGATATCACTTTTTCGCCATCATCGAAAATAAGCGGGTTATCTGTAGCGGCGTTCATTTCTATTTCAAGTTTTTCTTTTATATAACGAAGAGCCTGCCGGCTTGCCCCGTGCACCTGCGGAATGCAGCGAAGCGAATAGGCATCCTGGACGCGAAGTTCCCCCTGCCTGGTCGTCAGCCTGCTGCCATGAAGTAGTTTCCTCATGTGTTCCGCCACTTCGGTCTGTTCGACATATCCTCTAGCTTCATGTAAATCGGCATCATATGCATCAATGATTCCCCTCATCGCCTGGAATGTGAGCGCAGAAATCCAATCGGCTGCATCGGCAAGCTGGTCAGCTTCCAAATATGCTAGGACACCGACCGCTGTCATCGCCTGTGTCCCGTTGATGAGAGCAAGACCTTCTTTCGCTTTAAGGACGAGAGGTTCCAGCCCTTCCATTTGGTGGACAGCTTTAGCCGCCATCCGCTCTCCGCGGTAAAACACTTCCCCTTCTCCGATTATGGAAAGGGCCAGGTGGGCAAGCGGTGCCAGGTCCCCACTGGCACCGAGCGATCCTTGAGAAGGAATGACTGGATAGATTCCGCGATTGGCAAATGCGAGGAGGCGCTCAATCACTTCAGGCCTGACACCCGAAACCCCTTTCAGGAGGGCATTGGCCCGAAGAATCAGCATCGCCCGTGAAACTTCCTCTCGAAAAGGTTCTCCAACACCGCAGGCATGTGACCGGATTAAATTTAACTGAAGTGATTCCACATCCTGTTTATCGATTAAATAATCGCTGAATTTACCGAAGCCGGTTGTGATGCCGTATACCACTCGACCCTCATTTACAATTTTCTCAACCGCTTTTCGGCTCGCAGCCGCCCGCTTTAAACTGTTGGGATCAGCTGTGACCTTTTCTTTTTCATAGATGATTTTTTTCATATCGGATAACGACAATGAATTTCCGTTTAAAACAACCATCGGTTCACCTCTTTGCTACTGCATTAGTGAGTTAAAGAATAAAGAAAGGAGGGGATGAATCACTGATACTCGATTCATTCCCCTCCTTTCCTGCACTATGATTGCGGCAGGCTTATTGTATTTCATTATACGCCGGGCGGCTTTTTCACGTTCCTGCCTTCTGGCTGCCCGATACATTCAGCTGCCCCGCAGCCAATTTTCCGGTCAGGAAATTCAAGACAACATGGGCCGCAATTCTGCTCGTCATGTTGCGGAAATCCTGAGTCGGATCGATTTCAACAATATCCATCCCCTGGACAAGCGGGTCTTCAGCCAATATCCGCACACCATCAAGAAGGGTACGGCTATCCATGCCGCCGGGGCCAAGTGCCGGGCATCCCGGTGCCTGGGACTGATCAAGAACATCCATATCAACCGATACATAGACAGCATCCACACGGCCCCTCAGCATGTTCAGGCTCTCCTTGATCATCTCATCCACGGGCCGGCTGCGGACATCTTTCATTGTATAGACGGTGACGCCTTCTTCCACTCCGAAGTCTGAATATTGTTTGCTGTTAGAGAAGTTCCGGATGCCGATTTGAATCAAATTTGTTCCTGTAAGCACGCCAGATTCAAGAAGGCCGCGAAACGGCGTTCCATTTGACGGCCCGCCATCTTCAAGATTTCTCATGTCATGATGGGCATCAAACTGGATGACTCCCACATTCCCTTTAGCTTTGGCAAACCCTTTGATGCTCGGGCAGCTCACCGAATGGTCACCGCCAAAAAGGATCGGGATGATATCCGGATTACGGTCAAAAAGGGCAGCAACTGTCGTCTCTATCCTTTGCTGCGATTCCCGGATATCTGTGACATGCATTAAAATATCTCCACAGTCATGGATTTTTATTCCTTTTAAGTCAATATCATCTTCCACGGCGTACGTTGTGAAGGATGACAGCATCTTTCGGATGGCTTCCGGTGCAAAGGATGCCCCCGAATGGCTGATTGAAGGCTTTGAAAGCGGCGCCCCAAGAATGATCGGCCCGCCGATTGGCGCTGTTTCACACCTGTTGACGAGATCTGCCGCTTTTGTAATGCCGCTGTCCACAAATCCCGCCTGCCCTGCCGGCCGTAAAAATGAAAGGTCACTCATCTCCATCCCCCGCTCTCATATACTTTTTCCCCTTCCACGTATACTGAAGAGACATGGTTGATGCCGTAATGATAAGGAATATATGCATAGTTTTCTGCTTCCCAAATGACCAGGTCTGCACTTCGGCCTGCGGAGAGACTGCCGGCAGCCTGCCCGCGCCCGATTGCATATGCCGCATTGACAGTCACCGCATTCCATATTTCCTCCGGGGTCATTTTCAGCTTCAGCATGGCGAGATTCATGATGAACTGGAGATTTTCAGTCGGCGAACTCCCCGGATTGAAATCGGTTGATAAAGCGACCGCCGCTCCCGCCTCAATCATATCCCGTGCCCTGGCATATGTTTCTTTACCAAGGTAAAATGTGGTTCCCGGAAGCAGGACAGCCACAGTGCCGGATTGCCCCAGCATCCGGATCCCCTCATCAGAAGCGCCGACCAGGTGGTCCGCTGATGCCGCTCCAAGCCTCACTGCCGCCTCTGTCCCTCCGAGCGGATCGATTTCATCGGCATGGATTTTCAGCTGCAAGCCTGCTTCCCGGGCACGGCGCAAATAATCTTCCGACTGTTCAACTGTAAAAACGCCGGTCTCACAAAAAATATCGACAAACTCGGCTAACTCCTCTTTTTTTATTAAAGGGAGCAATTCGGCCATATTCTCCAAAAAGTCATCCGGATGCTCTTTGTATTCCTGTGGTATGGCATGGGCGCCAAGAAAAGTGGAAACGACCTCTGCCGGATGTGTTTCTTGCAGTTTCCGTACGGCGCGCATCTGTTTCAATTCCGTCTCTTTTTCCAGGCCGTATCCGCTCTTTGCCTCGACTGTTGTGACTCCGAAAGAAAGCATGCGATCAAGATGGAAGCGTGCTTTTTCCACAAGCTCGTCTTCACTGGCAGACCTGGTGGCTTTAACTGTTGCTAAAATGCCGCCCCCTTGCTTTAAAATGTCAAGATAGGGAACGCCCTGCAGCTTCAGAGCCATCTCATTTTCTCTTGAACCGCCAAAAACTAGGTGTGTATGTGGATCCACAAGACCCGGTGAGACGAGTTTCCCTCCACAATCAACCGTTTCTGCCGCTTTTACCCCGGAGGACTCCGATTCCGGACCGGCGAACAGCACTTTCCCATCCTTTACTGCAATAGCCGCATGTTCAACAGTTTTCAGTTTCTGCATCTCTTTTCCTTTTAATGGACCGGCGCTGCCATCCGGCAGCAGCAGCTGGCCAATATTGACAAAGAGTACATCTGCCTGTTGTGCCAAAAGCTCCACTCCTTACTGTATATGTTTGCTGTGAAACGATCTTCTTCTTGAAAGGAAATAATTTATGAACTTTTATCTTTAATCATCTGTCAGCATCGGCAGCTGTATGCCGTGTTTCCGGGCGGTTCGGACCGCCTGTTCATATCCGGCATCCGCATGCCTGGCGACACCCAGGCCCGGATCGGAAGTCAGCACCCGTTCGAGCCGCTTGCCTGCCGCCTCGGTGCCATCGGCTACAATGACCATTCCTGCATGAAGGGAATAACCCATGCCTACTCCGCCGCCATGATGGAAGGATACCCAGCTTGCTCCGTTGACACCGTTAATAAGGGCATTCAAAATCGGCCAGTCGGCAACGGCATCGCTTCCGTCCTTCATTGCTTCAGTCTCCCTGTTTGGAGATGCGACCGACCCGGTATCAAGGTGATCCCTGCCGATTACGATCGGCGCGGAAAGTTCGCCTCTCGCAACCATTTCGTTGATGATTTTCCCGAATCTGGCCCGTTCACCGTAACCGAGCCAGCAAATCCGTGCCGGCAGGCCCTGGAATTTGACTTTTTGCCGGGCCAACTTAATCCAGTTGATAAGGTGGCTGTTATCGGCAAACTCCTGGATGATCCGTTCATCAATTTTATATATATCGTCAGGATCTCCCGAAAGGGCTGCCCAGCGGAACGGCCCTTTTCCTTCACAAAATTGCGGCCTGATGAACGCCGGCACAAAACCCGGAAAACCGAAAGCATCCGTTACTCCTTCATCGAAGGCGACCTGGCGGATGTTATTTCCGTAATCGAACGTGACGGCCCCCTTTTTTTGTAGATCGAGCATAGCTTCCACGTGAACCGCAATGCTTTTGCAGGCCCGTCTTAAATAGTCTTCAGAATCGCTGTTTCTCAGTTTTTCCCCTTCCGCCAGGCTCAGGCCGTGGGGCAGATATCCAACGAGCGGATCATGTGCTGAGGTCTGATCAGTCAACAAATCCGGGGTTATTCCGCGCTTCACGAGTTCCGGCAGAACGTCTGCCGCATTTCCCAGCAGTCCGATCGACAGGGCCCGGCCTTCACGTTTTGCCTCTCCGGCGAGTGTCAAGGCTTCGTCGAGCGATTCTGACATGACATCACAATACCCCGTTTTTATCCTGCGCTCGATTCGGGTCCGGTCCACTTCAACAGCGATGACGACACCGCCGTTCATTGTGACAGCCAGCGGCTGGGCCCCACCCATTCCGCCAAGTCCCGCTGTGACAGTGAGCGTGTGCCGCAGAGAGCCTCCGAAATGTTTTCGGGCAGCTTCCGCAAACGTTTCATACGTTCCCTGCAGAATTCCCTGTGAACCGATATAGATCCAGCTTCCTGCCGTCATCTGTCCGTACATCATCAGCCCTTTTTGCTCCAGCTCCCGAAAGTGTTCCCAATTGGCCCAGGCCGGCACCAGATTAGAGTTAGCGATCAATACACGAGGTGCATCTTCATGGCTTTTAAAAACGGCAACCGGTTTTCCTGACTGAACGAGCAATGTTTCATCGTTTTCCAGTTTTTTCAGCGTCCCGACAATCTTGTGATAACTGTCCCAGTTTCTCGCAGCTTTGCCTTTTCCGCCGTAAACCACCAGGTCTTCCGGCCGTTCGGCAACTTCGGGGTCCAGATTATTCATCAGCATACGCAAAGCCGCTTCCTGTATCCAGCCCTTTGTGTTCAGCCCCGATCCACGCGGTGCCCGGATGATCTCCTTTTGTATCCCAGCCATTCACGCCACCCTTTCACAATTGAATTGTAACTTCTGGAATTTTCAAACGTCTCAACTTTATGGTAAACGCTTTCATAAAAACTTTCCACAGTTGCTTTTTAATATTTTTCGCATCTTTAAACGTTCCTTTGCTGTTCAATGTCCTGCCACTATCCTGTTTCCATTCCTGCGGGCTGATTCTCTATTCAGTCTAAAGGCTGAAAGAAATTCATTCGCTGGCTCGTTATGGAATTTTTCTGATTGACCTATACTTGAAGTAACCAAACAGACAGGAGATGATCGGTAATGTTGATCGCCATTTTCAAACCATTCCTCCGGAAAAGGCATACTGTTTCCGAAAAGTACGCCAGTAAGCTTGAATACGAGCGTGCAATCGAGGAATTAAAAGACCGCCGCACCGGCTGGCACACATTTTTTTAGCAGCCTGCTTCTTTTGGGAGCAGGTGTTTTTTTGCCGTATTGGAAATTGTCAGCAAGGAAAAGCAGAGCATTACCGGGAGAGAGTTTTTTTTCATATTTTTTCAAATCAACGATACATTTAAGAAGAGCTATCACAAAAAGGGCATAACTTTCAATAACTTGAGTGACAGGAAGTTGCTGGGCTTTACATTGCAATACTGCTACAATAGGAATATAAATTTAGTGAAAAAGGGGATAGGTTATGAGCAGTTTTGAACAAAATCTAGAAAAATACGCAGAGCTTGTCATCCGTGCCGGTGTCAATATCCAAAAGGGGCAGACACTTGTCATCAGTGCGCCGATTTCTGCAGCAGAGTTTGTCAGAAAGGCCGCAAAAAAAGGCTATGAAGCTGGAGCGAAACACGTACATATCGAGTGGAATGATGAAGAGGCTGCTCGCATTAAATATGACTATGCGCCTGACGAAGCGTTTCATGAGTTCCCGATGTGGAAAGCAAGGGGCATGGAGGAAATGGCGGAAAACGGTGCAGCTTTCCTAAGCATCACATCATCAAATCCAGACTTGCTCAAAGGAGTCGATCCTGAACGGATCTCCAACTTCAATAAAGCAGCTGGAAAAACGATGATCAAGTATCGCCAGTATATCCAGTCCGATAAGGTCAGCTGGTGCGTCATCGCTACCCCTTCAAAAGAATGGGCGGCCAAAGTGTTCCCTGATCTTCCTGAAGAAGAACAGCAGAATAAGCTGTGGGATGCGATTTTCAAAGCGACCAGGGCCGACCTGGAGGACCCCGTTGCAGCGTGGAAAGAGCACAACGCCACACTGAACGAAAAAGTGGATCACTTGAACAGCAAAAAATATAAAAAGCTTCATTACATAGCACCGGGAACAGATCTTTCCATCGAACTCCCCCCTACCCACATATGGGTCGGCGGCGGAAGCGAGAATGAAAAGGGCGACAAGTTCATCGCCAATATGCCTACGGAAGAAGTTTTCACAACACCTCTTAAAAAGGGTGTTAATGGAACAGTTTCAAGTACGAAACCGCTGAATTACGGCGGCAACCTCATCGAAAACTTTTCATTCCGGTTTGAAAACGGCCAGATTACAGATGTCATAGCTGAAAACGGCGAAGAGACTCTGAAGCATCTTGTGGGAACCGATGAAGGGTCGCATTATCTCGGGGAAGTGGCACTGGTGCCGGATGATTCACCGATTTCCAACTCAGGCATTTTGTTCTATAATACGCTGTTTGACGAGAATGCTTCCAACCATTTGGCAATCGGCAATTCCTATGCGTTTTGCATTGAAGGCGGAAAAAACATGTCCCCGGACGAACTGGCTGAAAACGGGCTGAATGAAAGCATCACCCACGTTGACTTCATGATCGGCTCTGCTGAAATGGATATAGACGGCGAACTGGAAGACGGGACACGTGAACCGATTTTCCGGAATGGAAACTGGGCTTTTTAAGAGAATAGGATTCTAAAGTAAAAGCCGGCATCCAGGTGCCGGCTTTTTTCTATGTATCTTTTTCACCATATAAGAAAGCATGATTTGTCAGCAAGGGAATATGTCGACGCAGCTGCCATTTTTAAGAAGATAGATAAGGGCAACCACGCCTCTGTCTTCGCCTAAAGTCTCGCCAATCGGCGTGTTTTCTTTACATTATCCTTCCTGAAGGTTTTTCCAGCTATCAGCCTTTCCTTGCTGAAGTTCATGAATTTTCCGGGCCTGCTGAAAAAACTGGTCATCACTGAAATCACCTTTCAGTGACTTGCGAACCAGCATCTTCTCTTCTTCACCGATCCGCAGCCCAATCAATTTAAGAGAAGCACAGGCACGCTGCAGTGCTTCTTCAATATCCTCGTTATACATGGCTTCTCCCCCCGGCTTTCTTTGTTAAAGGCTGTGTTAAAGCTCAATGTTGATTTCTTCACTAGTTGATTGGAGTGGAAGGTGCGAGACTACGGCGGGACTAGCGGGACCGCTGAGACCCCGCAAGAGCGATAGCGATGAAGAGGCTCAGCGCCCGCCCTGCGGAAAGCGAGTACCTGCAACGGAAATCAACACTAGCGTTTAACAGAGCTTTGTTAAAATATCTCCTATTTGCTTATTCGAATAAACGATGGAAATCATGGCGGTACGTCAGGGTCCCTTTGTCTTTTTGCCTCATAAGCAATATAGAAGATGATGAGCCCTTTGGCGAAAATATGTGAAAATGCAACCTTGTATACTTTTTAGCCGCGTTTACTATTTCTATTTATTAGAACAATGAAAAAGCCTGCCTCACATAGGAGACAGGCTGCCTTTTATTGTCCATCCCGAAGCAAATCAGGGTTTTCACGTTTGGCCCGGCGCACTTTTGGCTTGCGGACGCCTCCGGCAATATCGGCTTCTTTGAATTCATGGGAATATAATACTTCCTGTGTATCCGACATTTTAAAACCTTTATCGTCTGTCGGCTGATATTGTGAATTATTTCTTGCCATGTTTATCATCCTCCTTTTTTTCTCGATGAGGCAAGAACTCAATGAGCGTTTGCTCTTACTAGACTCTTCCCGATGAGCCAGATCTGAAACATTCGCTTCGTTTTTCCTGTTATGCCACCACTTCCTCGATCACTTTCTCTTCCTTCTGGTTCAGCAAATTTTTCGGCACCCTGTCATCAATCGGCTTATTCATATGGTCCTCAATTTCTGCTATTTCTTCTTTCTTGCCGACAAGATAAATCCGCTGCCATTCATCTTTCTTCGCCATCTTATCCAGTTTCGGGGCCAGCCCCTTATACCAGCGCTTTTGGTTGACACGGATACTGTCTTCATATTTATGCTGCTGAACACCTGATCCCTGTGTACCTCCGCGCCTGGGATTGCCAGAGGTTGGCTGACCCTTGTATTTGCGCCAGTCTTCTGTATCAAGATCGAGCATATATTCCCTGGTATCCTGGACAACGCCAAGTTCTGCTTCGACGATTTTCACATGGTTTTGCTGGACAAGAATGATTCCTGATTTCGGAAATTCTCGGTTAAGCTGCTCTAGTTGTTCAAGTCGAGGAGCCATTTCCCAAAAAAATTCGGTTTCAACCCTCATTTGCAATGTTTCCGCAAACCAGACGGAATCATCGGCGGAAGCAAATAAAACAATGCTTTTTAAATGATCTTGATGGTGGCTGTCCACAAACTTTTCTGCCCTGGACCGCACCTTCCTGAAATTTTTCAACTCTTCCTTGTTGCCGCTGTTTTCCACATATTCTTCGAAATTACTCATTGCATTCTTCAACTGGATTTTCCATTCGCCTCCCTGATGTCCGGGATCGGACGGATCCATATTCAAATACATCGTCAACACTTTCTCAGGCTTTTCGAGCTGGACGGTTTCAAGCTTTCGAATTCGATCGGTCATCGTCATGCTGTTTAATCCACCTTCCATCCTGAATTGGGTTCACTTTATTCAATTGTCTGTAGTATTGTTTTTCCGCTCGTGAATCTGATTAAACAAATTATTCCATTAAAAGATCATTTAAGGCTGAAAAGATTTTATCCAACACATGAACATAAGTACATATACCCGTATACCTATTTACACTTCCTTCATAGTGCAAACTTTGAAAAGTTGTCAAAAAGTTGTGGCGGATTTGTAAATGGTTCCATTATTACCACACTTTTCCCCTGGATTCCTATATATTGAAAGTGTAATAAATATCACATTTTTACTAAGGAGTGTATCAAAATGATTGTAAAGTGGCTTCGTGAAAACACCATCGCCTCTTACCTTCTGACCGTCATTCGCGTGTACCTCGGTTACCAGTGGATCACTGCCGGCTGGCACAAAATTGCTGATGGATTTGATGTATCCGGATTCCTTCAGGGAGCAGTCGGAAAAGCGGCTGGCGAACATCCGGCTGTTCAAGGCTGGTGGGCAAGTTTTCTGGAAGGATTTGCGATTCCGAATGCCGGGCTTTTCAACTTCCTTGTTCCATGGGGTGAATTCCTTGTAGGTCTTGGCCTTATTGTTGGCGGTTTGACCACTTTCGCGGCACTGATGGGTATCACTATGAACTTTGCTTTCATGCTATCCGGCACAACCAGCACTAATCCGCAAATGGCTCTTTTAACTATTTTCATTCTTGCAGCCGGATTCAATGCAGCTAAAATCGGCATCGACCACTGGGTAATCCCTTACATCCGCCAGTTCTATGCCAAAGATGACAAGTCAGCACAATATAATAAAGCGTCCTGATCGCAATAAACAAAAAACATTAAATAAGGAGTGAGTCAAATGTTTATGAAATGGCTTCGTGAAAATACAATTGCCTCTTATCTTCTGACCGTCATTCGTGTGTATCTCGGCTACCAGTGGATCACTGCCGGCTGGCACAAAATTGCTGATGGATTTGATGTATCCGGATTCCTTCAGGGAGCAGTAGGAAAAGCGGCTGGCGAACACCCGGCTGTCCAGGGCTGGTGGGCAAGTTTCCTTGAAGGGTTTGCGATTCCAAATGCAGGGCTTTTCAACTTCCTTGTTCCATGGGGTGAATTCCTTGTAGGCATTGGCCTTATTGTTGGCGGTTTGACTACTTTCGCAGCGTTGATGGGTATCACAATGAACTTTGCTTTCATGCTTTCCGGCACAACCAGCACTAATCCACAAATGGCTCTTTTAACTGTTTTCATTCTTGCAGCCGGATTCAATGCAGCAAAAATCGGCATCGACTACTGGGTAATCCCTTACATCCGCCAGTTTTATGCGAAGGATGACAAGTCTGCGGCATATAATGAAGCGTCCTGATCGATTCAGGGTTATCAGTTGCAAAAAAGAACCGGCAGCTTTGTAGGCTGCCGGTTCTTTTTTATGCTTTTGTCACCGTATACGAGGCTCTGGAACTCTCCAGGTGCACTCGGCTCTCGGATACATCGACATTATGGAGTCCCGCGAGCGGAATTTCGTAATCATTCTGCGGCAAATCCTGGACGTCCTTCTCGGCGGTGATGCTCCCATGGCCGCGGAGCTTGAGAAGATACTCGCCAAGGTAATCATCAAGTGTTGCCGGCCTGTCGACCCACTCAACATCCAGCAAATTCATCGTAACTTCATCCAGGTCCCGCTGTTCGTGCTTGCGGATGGAAATATCGCTGCCCTTCCATTCAGACAAAGCAGATTTCAGTTTACCTACTAATTCAAGTTTCTGTTCTTCGTTCATTATCTTCACCTCACCGGTAATTTTCCCACTTTTGGCAACTCTCACACATCTTCTTTTATTTTTCTGCGATTTCCACGTTCCCTATAGGGTTTACGGGGAACGATCATCGAAGAAGACGTGCTTTATCGTCATTTCGCTTTTCTCAATCGTCAGAAGTCCGTATGAGAACTGTTTCTGTCTCCGTTTATCTGTGGGGGAACCCGGGTTGAAAAGGACTACCCCATCCACTTCTTTGTGAATCGGAATATGAGAATGACCAAAAATGATAAAATCCGGATCATCATCACGGAACGCAGCCATTGCCCGTTTCTCGGTCGTCTTCCCTTTACCATGCCCATGGACAATGCCTATTCTCATACCGGCTGCTTCAATGATTTTCTTTAAGCCCAGCTTTTCAGTCACTTCATCCTCATCTATGTTCCCCGCTACCCCTTCCACTGGTGCGTATTGTTGCAGTTCATCATACAGCGCGAGGGTTTGCCAGTCACCAGCATGAATAATGAGTCCGGCGTTTTTTAACTCATCCTTCAATACAGCCGGCAGCGCTTTTGCCCGTTTTGGCATATGGGTGTCTGATATGATCACCACTTTCAACATGATCGCCTCCCTTTAAAGCCTTCCCCATTTTTCATAACCTTTAATCTTCCGACACACAATACCGGATTTGAAGAATGTTGAAGTCCCCTCTGTATTCCGGTTGACATTTCACTTCTGTTATCATACTATACCTATAGGGGTATATTAAAGGCCGTTGAATTTTTTGGATGAGCGGCCGCTTAATGCTTATAAATGAATGGAGGAAAAATGAATGAACAAAAACATCACGGTTTACACAACAAGCACTTGCCCATACTGCACAATGGTGAAAAATTTCTTAAATGACAAAAATGTGAGTTTCACAGAGGTTAACTTACAGCTTGAGCCGGAAAAAATGGAATATGTTCTTCAAAACACCGGTCAGATGGGTGTCCCGCAAACCGAAATCAACGGAAAATGGGTCATCGGCTTCGATCCGCAAAACATTGAAGCTTTACTTACTGCGTAAAAAGCAATTAAACTGCACAGCAGGAATTGCACAACATTGTCCACACAAAAACGCCTGGTTACAATCCAGGCGTTTTTCTAATGAGTAGTTTTATCATCTGAGAATACTGGCACTTGTTTCTGGGTTCATCTATTCTTTCCGCGGCTGGGATCCTTTTTCCACATGGAAAGAAGTCTCCCGTGCCTATTAGTTGGGGCATTGCGGCATTAAAGGCACTGAAACTGTCATTCAGTGCCTTAATCAGGAGAATAAAAAAATACAGGGACGGAAAAGCGTCTTCCATGCCTGTAATTAAAGAGAATGCGTCAATATAGGCACGGAAAGCTGTCTTGCGTGCCTATAACTAGAAAGAGAGCATTAATAAAGACACTGCTCCAGTTAGTCATCACCTATGCTCTTTTTCCATAACTACACTTATATAGCAAATAAACGATTTCTGCTTTATATAGCAGACAGATCATTCAATAACAAAGAACGGGTAATTCACTTATGTACATAAGCAAGGTTAACTGAACAATGCGGACATAGTTCATATCCCTGAAACTGATTCAGTCTTTCATCACTGTTCAAGTCTTCACGGTATTTTACCGGAATGGACTCGTGCTGACATTTGTCTGTTACATAAGCTGACCGATGGATGAGTTTCCGTTCGTGATCGATCAAAAATTTTCCGATACGGCATTCCCCTTTCAATCTTTCATCAATCATACCATAGACGATTTTAAATAGATATACAAAAAGGCCCATAAGGTGATATATATGGAAGTCCGGCGGGCTATAAATACTATATTGTGCTCTAAGAAGAATAAACATAAAGTAGCGCGGTTTGCAGACTTCCCTGCTGGTATCCACTTTCTGCGGCCAGGGTATCTTTTTGATGATGCGCATGGCCTTTTTGGGTACGCATAACAGTATTCGTTACCTATTTTGGTGATGGGTGGGCATTTTCGGGCACGCATAACCCCATTCGTTACCTTTTTGGTGATATCCGCCCTTTTCGGTCACGCATAACCCCTTCGTTACCAAAAAGCACTGGCACTAATCACCTTACCCCTCCCCCAAAAACATGCAATGACACCCTATCCACTAGCATTCCAAAAATGTCCGCAGAACAAATATCTCGACAAATCTCCCATTTTCCTTTATATTGTAATAGATTACAAGCCGGTACTGTTTCTTGAACCGGTGTTGTTTTGAAAATGCATGTATGGAAACTGCGGTTTTCATGAATGATTGCAGGCAAAAAGCATATAAGCGCAACCACCAGGGGAGCCAAATAAGGCTGAGAGTGAACGTGAGAGTTCTGACCCTTTGAACCTGTTAGTTAATGCTAGCGGAGGGATTGTGGAAGCGGATGATGACCAGGCAAGCAATGCGGGCGTTCTCCACTGAACAATCCCCTGTATTGCTTTTTGTTATGCATTAAAAGCCAAAGGGGGAAAATGAATGCGGAACAAAACAGTTATTTTTATGGTAGAAGTTGCCATTTTCGGAGTGCTGGGTTACTTGCTTGATCTCTTTTCATTCAAGCTGTGGGCCCAGGGCGGTTCAATTTCATTTGCCATGCTGCCGATCTTCATCATTTCTTATCGGTGGGGGGTAAAAGGCGGGCTATTGACTGGTTTAATGGTGGGCCTTTTGCAAGTCGTGGCAGGCCAGCCGTACATTTATACACCGGTACAGGCTTTTCTCGATTATTTTGTTGCCTTTTCGATTGTAGGTACTGCAGGCATCTTTGCTTCCAAAATCCGCAGTCTCCTTGAAAATGGCCGGCAAAACAAAGCGGTCGTTTATATCGTCGCCGGCGCATTTTTGGGAAGCCTGCTCCGATACGCTGTTCATGTATATTCAGGGGTTGTCTTTTTCGGCGAGTATGCCCCGGAAGGCACACCTGTCTTCATCTACTCGCTCGTTTATAATTTGACCTATATGGGACCGGCCTTTTTGCTCAGTGCGATGGTTCTCGCCGGGATTGTCAAAGGGGCAGAGCGTCTCGTTCTCCGTACCACCTGACAACATTATGTATCAGATAAAAACTTCCGTCCTCAGCGGAAGTTTTTTTATGTGCGGACCAACATCCTTCAAGCAGGAAGCATTGCTGGCTCAGTCGAATATTGTAAGTAACCGTATATTCTTGGAGGTGGCGAAAAATGGAGGAGCTGCTGCCGCGTATTGATGATGTTTGCCGGGTGCCTGTTGAAAAGCTGCAAAATGTCTGTGATGAGACGATTTTCCCTTTTGATACAACTACCGGATACACCGATCTTGAAGATGAAATCATCGGTCAGCCCCGAGCTGTGGAGGCAATGGAATTCGGCCTTTCTGTCCGCCAGTCGGGTTACAACATTTTTGTGGCAGGCCCGGCAGGAACAGGCAGAACAACATTCACCCGCTCGAAGGCGAAACAATTCGCCGATCAGGAGCCTGTCCCCTGTGATTGGTGCTATGTCAATAACTTTGAAAACCCCGATCAGCCAGTGGCCCTTTCGTTCCCTTCCGGAAAGGGACATATCTTTTGTGAAGAGATGGAAGCTCTCCTGCTCGATATTGAAAATGAATTGATCCGGATTTTTTCCAGTGATGAATATGCGAGCAGGAAAAAAAGCATTGTGCATGAGTTTGAAGCAAAGGTGGAGGCGTTGTGGAAAGAACTGAGCCAGTTCGCTATGGACTTGCAGTATAAAGTGGAACGGACGCCAACCGGCATCAACTCCTATCCTCTCCGTTTCAATCGTCCGCTTGAAACTCATGAATACCAGCGGCTCACAGATGACATGAAGGAAGAATTAAAATCCCGCGGCCGGAAGGTGGAAGAAAAAATAGCTGAATCCCTTCTGGCTATCCAAAAAATTGAAAAAGAAATGCGGATGAGCCTGGAGGAGTATATGCAGGAGACTGCCAACTATGCGACAAACTACCTGTTCGCCCCGCTGTTGGACAGGTACAGCCACCAGGATGAAACAACCCGTTACCTTACCTTGTACCAAAAAGATATCAGCAAAAACTTTCCGCTCCTTTTGAATAACGAGGGGGAGGAAAATCCGATGCTTGAGCTGCTTGCCGGTTCAGAACATAAAAAAAAGCGCGAACGGTATCATGTCAATCTGCTTGTAAGCCATTCCGTCAAAAAAGGAGTCCCGATCATATATGAAACAAACCCGACATACAGCAATTTGTTCGGTAAAGTGGAATACACCGGAAGTTTCGGAAATTGGTCGACTGATTTTACCCGCATAAAAGCTGGCTCGCTTCACCGTGCAAACGGCGGATACTTAATCATGCACGCGGCCGACCTCCTGAGTGAACCTTATGTCTGGACAATGATGAAGCGAACGCTGCAAAACGGCTCCATCACTCCTGACGGCCTCATTCAGGAAAAGTCGCCCTTCGCGACGGCAGGACTTCGTCCGGAAGCAATCCCACTTAACGTGAAGGTGATTTTGATCGGCTCCCATTATTTGTTTGACATGCTTTCCTTGTGGGATGAAGATTTTCAAAAACAATTCAAGGTTAAAGTTGAATTCGACGTCGAAATGGACCGCGATCTTGAGCACCACCTACAGATGGCGTCATTTATCAAAACGTTTTCTGATAACGAAGGCTTGCTGCCGTTTCACAGGCGTGCGATTGCCCGTATCATCGACCACAGTTCCCGCCTGGTTTCTGATCAAAGGAAGCTGTCGACGCGCTTCCAGGAAATCACCAAGATCCTCGTAGAATCCAGCTATTGGGCCAGGAGGGAAAACAGCGAATTTGCCGACCGCCCCCATGTTCAAAAAGCGCTGGCCAAGCAGCACTACCGCTCCAACCGCATAGCGGAAAAGCTGCGTGAAATGATCCTGGATGGAACGATTATGGTGGACACTGACGGGGAAAGGATCGGCCAGATAAATGGCCTTGCTGTAATGGGGACCCGGGAGTTCACGTTCGGCCTTCCAAGCAGAATAACAGCCCAGACCTTTGCCGGACGCAGCGGCATATTGAACATAGAACGGGAAACTTCCTTAAGCGGCGATCTCCATTCCAAAGGCTTGCTGATTTTGAGCGGCTATCTATCCGGCATGTTTGCCCAGAACCGGCCGCTGCCGCTCTCGGCCAGCATCACCTTTGAACAAACTTATAACATGATCGACGGTGACAGTGCATCGAGCACCGAGCTGTATGTCCTGTTATCATCTTTAGCGAAAGTGCCGATCAAACAGGGAATCGCTGTCACAGGTTCAGTTAACCAGTGGGGGGAAATCCAGCCCATCGGCGGTGTGAATGAAAAAATTGAAGGATTCTTTTATATCTGTAAAGAGAATGGACTCACCGGCAAGCAGGGAGTCATCATCCCCTATCAAAATGTAAAAAACCTCATGCTTGATGATGAAGTGGCCCGTGCAGTAAAAAGCGGAAAATTCCATATCTGGGCCATCAAAAACGTCACTGAAGGGATTGAAATCCTGACCGGTGTTCCAGCCGGAGCGGAACGAAATGA
Organism: Guptibacillus hwajinpoensis; assembly: GCA_016841765.1. Classification (GTDB taxonomy): domain Bacteria; phylum Bacillota; class Bacilli; order Bacillales; family Bacillaceae_O; genus Bacillus_BL. The sequence goes on along the minus strand of JAENYN010000035.1, from coordinate 10,152 downwards.
AGATGGGCACTTTGGCGAGGAAACCATTTTCGGGTTGGTGGAGAAAAGGCTGGAAGAGATGTATCAAGCTTCTGTAAAAAGAGACAGAGAAAAATTGAATTCCTGAATGAACATTAGCGCAATGCGCCCGCTTAGCGGCGTACGCATAAGCGGGGGTACCCCAGGAAGGTGACCTTTCCTTCCGGAGGGGATCACCGCTTATGACGATAGCCGCTGGCGCCTGTAGCTGGATGAACAAAAGCGCAGGGCGCCCGCTTAGCGGCGTACGCATAAGCGGGGGTACCCGCAGGAAGGTTTCCTTCTTGAGGGGATCACCGCTTATGACAATAGCCGCTGGTGCATGGAGCTGGATGACTCCATTTATCGCTTTTTGTCCAAAATGAAAAAATTTTATAATTTCCTAAACAATAGGCTCTGTTAAACGCTAGTGTTGATTTCCGTTGCAGGTACTCGCTTTCACCATAGGCACAAGTGCGACATCTGTTCCTGCTTCCCTACGGTCGCACTCACAGTGTCTTCTTTGCACCACAGGCACAAGTGCGACATCTGTTCCTGCTTCCCTTCGGTCGCACTCACAGTGTCTTCTTTGCCGCGGGGCGGGCGGTGAGCCTCCTCATCGCTATCGCTCTTGCGGGGTCTCACCTGTCCCGCTAGTCCCGCAGGAGTCTCGCACCTTCCACTCCAATCAACTAGTGCAAAAAAACAACATTGAGCTTTAACAGAGCCTTTTTAAAACTAGTGGAATGGAGCGGAAGACACTCGACTCCTCGAAAATAAAAACCCATTTTCTTCGTGCGGTGTTATTTCAAAGAAGATTTTTCAAAGTCCAACGGGAAATAGAGGAAAGGCTGAGATCCCGCAGGCGCAGCCGGGAGGCTCAGCTTCCTCCCCGTGGAAAGCGAGTGTCTGAAGCGCAATGGAACGAACTTGTTTCTTCAGCTTAACTGATTATTAGTAAACCGTATTACGTTGAATAGATATTGTTCGTCTCTGTTTAGTTATGTCCGAAACTCATTTTTTCTGTTAAGGAAATTATAAAATTTTTGCTTTGTGGATAAAAAGCGGGAAGGGAGTCATCCAGCTCCAGGCGCCAGCGGCTATCGTCATAAGCGGTGATCCCCTCCGGAAGGAAAGATCACCTTCCTGCGGGTACCCCCGCTTATGCGTACGCCGCTAAGCGGGCGCCTTGCGCGTTCGTCCTTACAGGTGACTTTCTTTGCTTTCAAGTTGGACAAGGTTATCGTTCGGATTTGTGCTGTTCACTGAAGTGACTTCCAGCTCTTTGCTGAACTCTTCTCCTGCAAAGCTTGTCAAATTCACGTTGACTGTCTCATTATCATTCATATGATGAGTGAAGATTTCTTCACGCGGCACATTCCGCAAGACGACATCAACGTGCTCTTTTCCGTCCAATTCATTTTTCAGTAACGTGCCATGTGCAAATTGGATTGATTCTCCGCTTTTCTCCATTACAACATCTTTCAGTTCATATTCAGCCACAATGATCTCTCCTTTCACCTGTTTATATGTTTCATTACCGGTTTTTGGGAGAGGGGAACATAATAGGCGTTTCATCTGAGTCTTCCTGTTAGGTATTTTTTCACATTTCTTTTAATAAAGCTGAGAATGTTTTGATAATTCAGACCTTTGTGGTAAAGTTTATACGTGCAAATCGGTTGGAAAGGGGATCAGCGCATGGAGGCTGAACAACTGTTTCAGCAAATTTCCCAGGATAACAGGGCCATGGAGAGGTTGAAATATCATTCCCTCAGAGTCATGTACCTTGTGTCCACTTTTGCTGAACAGCTTAATTGTTATGACGAAGATATCCGGGTGGCTTCATTACTTCATGACATCGGTAAAACAGCCATCTCCGATCACATCCTGTATAAGCAGGGCAGTCTTAACGAGACTGAATTTTTAATTGTGCAAAGCCATTCCCAAATCGGATATACGACGATAAAAGAACAGCTCGGCAATGTACGGTCTGCTGCTTTTGTACTCCATCACCATGAGCGATGGGACGGCAGGGGGTACCCGCAGCGGCTGAAGGGCGATGAAATTTCTTACCAGGGAAGAATGATTGCCATTTGTGATGCGTTCGATGCCATGACTGTGGAGAGGAAAAATTACGGTCTTCCGGGTCTATCGTATGCCAAGGCGATTGAGGAATTGCGCCGCTGCAGCTGGAAACAGTTTGACGGGGATCTTGTCGAGCATTTCATTGAGATGATGCTGAATTTTGATATGCCGCCTACATGGGTTACCGCGGCGACACGGTAATGAAAATCAAAATAATAAAGAATACAAAACGGAAGGTCTTTGTCCATAAAACTGACAGGGCCTTTTTCTTATGGTTTAAATCCGCACAATCGGGTATACATGTGTTGGTGAGGAGTGTCGGAAAGTTTTTAAGGTGTTTTATCCTTTTAATTTTTTGACATGCCTATTACATTGTAAAGGAATGTGTAAAATTTCACAAAATCCATTGACACCGAATATAATCCAGGGTAAAGTAGACTGAAATAGTAATTTAAGGAAAAAAACAGATTGATTAAGCAAATAAAAAAAGTATCGCTAAAAATAATGTAAGCGTTTAACTAAGTAGCCTGCTGGTTATATAGAACAGAGAGGCAAATCGGACAACAGATATCCCAGTGAATTGAGGTGTTATATATGGAAAATAAATTGCGCAGAGCAATACGGATTAAAAAAACGTTTCTCATCAAACAATTGTCGAAAAAGAATGAAGTGAAAACAGACGGGCAGCCGCTCGATGAAATGACCCTGACAGAGCTTGAAAGAGAATATCAGCATCAACTTGGGAAATGAAAACGACTGTGAAAAGAGGCTGGGACATCAGTATTTCAGCTAATGATAAACCCGAACGGTTAGGTAAGATTTCAATGAATCTTTCGCCTGACCGTTCGGGTGTTTATTTACTCTCATTTAAAAACTAGTGGAATGGAGCGGAAGACACTCGACTCCGACGGGAAATAGAGGAAAGGCTGAGACCCCGCAGGCGCAGTATGACGTTGATTAAATATTGTTCGTCTCTAAGCATGACTTATTTAATTATGTCCCAGCCTCTTTTTGAGATTCCTGTAAGGAAATAAGACCCTGCCATCCGGCAGGGTCTACAAAGGGGGAGTGGCTGCAAAGGACATCAGTCCCTTACATGTCATCAACCACAATATATGCTGTATGAATCGGCCCGTGCACGCCAACAATCAAATTCATTTCGATATCGGCACTGTTGCTCGGACCGGTGATGAAATTGACGCAGCTCGGCACTCGTTCACCGGCGGCAATCCGTTTTTCCACTTCACGGGCCGCCTGCGTCATGCGGGGCACAATCGTGCTCTTCGGCACAACCGCGATATAGGCTGCCGGCAGCAGGCTGACCGACCTCCCCTTATCGGAACTGCTGAAAAGCACAACTGTTCCGGATTCGGCAAGGGTCATGTCACTGAACGTGACGCCGATGTTCGCACTTGTTGCAAATTCCCTGTTTTTTTCACCCAGGCCAGGGTTCCAGGTATGGACCTCTGTCCGCTTTTCCGGCAGGGTTTTATTGAATAGATCTTCAAGCCCATATTCTTCAAATCGCGGGTCTTCCCAGCGGACAACAGAAGCGAGTCCATATTCTTCCATTATTTTCAGCAATGTTTCCGGAAGCTCTTCCTTTGTCGTCTCGCGGAAATCGGTATGAATGCGTGTGCACTGGTCTCTCAATACTTCCTTTAATTCATCTTTTGAATGCCCTGCAAGCACTTTATCCTGCGGACGGTAGCTCCAGGCCGGTTTTTCCACAGTTGCACCGGGAGTCCTGCCCAATTTTTCAGCAATATTGCTTAAAAAGGAGTCTTTGTTTTGGATTTTTCCGGTCATTAGTCCTTGCCCCCTTTTTCCCGTTTCTCGAACCAGTCCCGGAAACGCTCTTTCGAAGGTGCCGGGAAGTTCCTGCTGTCGGTCCAGGCTTTCATCGGTCCGGGTCCTTTTGTAATGGTCCCTTCCTTTACCCATGGCGCCAATCCGACCGGCGCCATTTTGGTTCCCATATTATACAGGGTCGGATTGCCGGTTCCCATCGCGAATCCTTTCATGATGATCCGTTCAGCGGCCGGGGTTTTCTTTTCTTCATAGACGATCTTTTGCCGGTGCTTGATCAACAGCTCATGAAGTGGGATTTTCACCGGACATGCCTCGGTGCAGGCCCCGCAAAGTGAAGAAGCATATGGGAGCTCTTTATAATCATCATAACCGCCAAGAAGCGGAGTCAGCACAGCGCCGATCGGTCCCGGATAAATGGAGCCGTATGAATGCCCGCCGACATGGCGGTAAACCGGGCACACATTGATGCAGGCCGCACAGCGGATGCAGTGGAGCGCTTCCTGGAATTCAGTGCCAAGGATGTTGGAGCGTCCGTTATCGACAATGACCAGGTGGAATTCCTCCGGCCCGTCAATATCCTCTTCTTCCCTGGGTCCTGTAAGCGTCGTAATATAACTGGTCAGCTTCTGTCCGACAGCGGATCGGGTCAGCATTCCGACCAGTACTTCCATCTCTTCCCACGAAGGCACAATCCTCTCCATGCCCATGACTGTTATCTGGGTTTTCGGCAGTGTTGTCACCATCCTGGCATTCCCTTCGTTCGCCACAATGGTGACTGTTCCGGAATCAGCAATGGCAAAGTTGCATCCTGTCACGCCAAGATCTGCTGACAGAAATTCCTCGCGCAGTTTTTGGCGGGCAAATAATGCCAGTTCTTCAGGTTTTTCCGTATCTGTATATCCAAGTTTGTCGCGGAATACATCGCGGATCTGTTCTTTATTTTTATGGAGGGCCGGCGTGACAATATGAGACGGCGGATCATGGTCGTCCACTTGCAGAATCCATTCGCCCAGATCGGTTTCAATGACTTCACAGCCTGCATTCGCAAGCGCATCATTCATGCCGATTTCTTCTGTCACCATCGACTTGGACTTGGCCACTTTCTTGGCGCCTTTCTCTTTGGCCACCTTTGTGATGTATTGATTGGCCTCTTCAGCTGTTTTCGCAAAAAATACATTTCCGCCGTTTGCAGCTATATTTTCGGCAAGCATATTCAAATAGTAATCGAGATTTTGAAGCGTATGTGTACGGATTTCTTCCCCAAGATTGCGCCATTGTTCCCACTCACCGAGTTCTTCGGCAGCAAGGAGCTTGTTCGTCCGGAACCTCCCCTGGGCAGAAGAGACCGCCCCGCGGCCAAATTCATCCGCAAGGCCGTCCTTGACGCGCTCTTTGAAATCTTTTGTACCAATTTTCATCCCCATACTTTGTCACCCCTTCACCAATGCTTTGCTGTTCAGTACAGAAGCAATGTGCATAACCTTGACAGAATGTCCTGCCCTTTCAAGCCTGCCGGCAATGTTCATCAGGCAGCCGGCATCAGCCCCGATCAATATGTCTGCCCCTGTGTCCACAATGTGTTTCACTTTTTCATCAACCATTTGCTCGGAGATATCAGGCATTTTCACTGAGAACGTGCCCCCGAATCCGCAGCAATCGTAGGCGTGCGGCAGTTCAACCATTTCAAGCCCCTCCACCCGATCGAGAAGAGAGAGCGGTGCATCCTGTACGCCGAGCAGCCGTGTCATATGGCAGGAAGTATGGTACGTCGCTTTTCCTTTGAGGGAAGCCCCCACATCCGTTACACCCAGCACGTCGACGATGAATTGTGTAAATTCATATGTTTTATCCGCCAATGCTTCTGCCTTCTTTTCCCAGACAGGATCACCTTTGAATATTTCTTTGTATTCTTTAAACATTTGAGCGCAGGATCCTGATGGTGTCACTACCTTCTCTGAATGTTCGAAGGCACGGATCATATTTTTGGCAGATTCCTTTGCTTCATGTAAATAGCCGCTATTATAAGCTGGCTGCCCGCAGCATGTCTGGCTTCTCGGGAAATCGATTTCACAGCCGAGCCTTTCAAGCACTTCAACTGTGTCCTTCCCGACATCCGCTTTAAAAATGTCTCCAAGACACGTAATAAACAGGGATACTTTCATTTGCCTTTCTCCTCTCTTGCGTGACCGTACGAAAGAAACGGAATCGCGTAACGTTCGTTCAAACAACAGGTCATCTGATGACTAAGATGGAATAAATACTCCTACCCAGAGGAGCATCTATAAATCTATAAGTAAGAATAACACATTTGTAAGCCTTTACACACTACTTTTTAACAAATTTGTTGAAATCCCGGCAAAGTGTGTCTGATTTTACTTGCGGAACAGCCTGGTACTATACCCCTTTGTTTTTTTCATAAGCATCCATCAGAATCTTTTCAACATGGTCGAGATGCTCAAAAATGGCTGTACGGGCTGATTCCGGATTTTCAGACTCGATCGCTTTATACAGCACGCTATGCTGATCATAGAGGCGCTCCCATGTTCTTTTTTCAGAATATAAAGAAAGCCTGCGGGTTTCCCTCATCAGCGATATTGTCATTTCCGAAACATTGTTGAGGAGGCTTACGAGCAAACTATTGCCTGAAGCCCTGGCGATTGCCATATGGAAATCGAAGTCCGCTTTTTCCCCCAGTTCTTCGTTTCCGGTTGCAAGCTTCATTTCTTCAAGCGCAGTCTTTATCCGGACGAGATCCTTCTCCGATCGCCGGACAGCTGCTGCCTCAACCGTTCCCGCCTCCAGCACTTTCCGGACTTCAAGAAGATTCTCGATATCTTTTTTCTTCATAAGCAGTGCGGTCTGGATGGGAAGTTTCAATGCTTCCGGGTCAAATGCTTTCAAATAAGTTCCTTCACCCTGACGCATTTCGACCAGGCCCATCGCCCGCAGTGCACTCAGGGCTTCTCGGACGGCCGAACGGCCGACGTTGAAGTTTTCAGCAAGCTGTTGGACGGAATCAAGCCTGTCCCCCGGTTTCAGGGTCTCACTTCTGATCATTTCTATTAATGCCTCAGCCACTTGTTCATATATCTTCTTCGGACGTATTTGTTTGTATTGCAAAACTTCCACCCCATCTCCCATTCATAACTTCATTTTATGGGAAAACGCTTCCTGTTGCAATGCGGCAGGGTGAAGGGCTATTGCGGCCTTCTTAAAAAGCGGCCGTATGATAAGATGGTCGTAAACAAGGAAAGGAATGGTCGTATATGTTTATCCAGCTAAAAAAAGAAGAAAAAGATGACATGATTGAACGCATCAAGGTTTTCTTTGCGGAGGAACGCGGAGAGGAAATCGGATTGATTGCAGCTGAAACAGTATATGCCTTTATTCTTGAGGAAGCCGGCCCAGCTTTGTACAACAGGGGGATACGTGATGCAGCAAAGCTCATCAATGAAAAAATGATCAATCTTGACGAAGACCTTGCCGCACTTGAACGTCCGGTCAAGCGCGGTTGACCGAAACGTTTTTTCCGGTAAAATGAACTGCCTCCTTTAAGCACTGGAGGAATTTGCCTTGCCACTATCAAATATATATATAAGTGACAGAGCTGGTTATGAATTGCCGGCAACGATCGGAAGGAGGCGGGGGGAATTGGCTGACCAATCGTTTGAACGCAACCAGGAAAAGCTGCTGCGGCTCTATGACAGGGTTGTGGACCGTATATACGGCAATCTTATTGATTACGCCGGTCCGAAAGAAGGAAACCGGATCATTACCGACACCCGTTCAGAACTGAGAAATTTGGCCCCATATTTTCCTGATCTCAGCCTGCTCCATCCCTGGCGGCTGCCTTTAATTGCAGACGCCTTTCATCTCGCCTTTTCAAAAACAATGCAGAAGAGAAAATACTCGGACTGTGAATATAAAGAGCTTTTGCACAAACTTCACACCTGGTTCATAACCAGTTTTTCACCATTGACGGTACGGCTTATGCTGAAATTTTTCTGTTCCCGGCTGTTTCAGTGGTATTTACGGATCAGTTTCAAGCGGACAAAAAAGATAATTCGTCACTGGGCAGCCCCGGTTTCAATTGAAGGTGAAACTCCCTTTCATTCATTGGGCTCCTGCCTTACTCGCCATTTCCATAAATCTGATTCTCGCCAAACACTGCCTCACCCCTGTTTCCTGGATTATTACACCGCTTATTTAACCGGTCAAACCCGCAGACAGGAGCAATCGAAAATGACCGGCGTGGAAAAGGCAAAACTGTGATCGCTGCTAAAAAAACGGTCTGTCATTTCGCGAGGAAATCACTTCCCGCAGAGCTGTCATGAAAACTCACCGTATATCCCCAATACCTGGCATCCCCTTCATAGCCGTTCAGCTCGATATCAAGATCATGTAAAATGCGATGGGCAATATAAAAGCCTTCCCTGTCATTTTCACTCTTTGCTTTTTCAATCACGTTAAAAAGAATGTCCAGGTCTTTTTGAATTTTACCGGAAGTTTGGTTTACCATCTCTTTCAGACGCTCTTGTTCTTCACCAAGATTGACTTTCCGGGGGACAACCTTTTTTCCTGCGCCGTATCCCATCAGTTCATTGAACCGTTCATGAAGCAAATGGATGCCTTTATATACTCCCGCATCAGTTATGGTGTCCCTGGCAGCATCCACGGTTACACTTGAAGGCACGGGAACCGAACCGCTGCTTCCGTCTGAAGAATATGCGAGGAGGGCATAACCGGTAACCATAATAAAGATGAGAAAAAACGCTGTAGTCCGCAGCCAGTTCCTTTTCAACAATTTCACACGCATCTTCCCTTCCAATAGGCTTCGGGCTTACAGGAAGCCCGTATACTTCAGAAAGGTTCGATTTCCATGCGAGTTAACCCTTTGCCGAAAAGCCACGAGTTTTGCTGTATTTTGACATAATATAAGACTTTTCCACTATTCGTTTATCTTTCCGGATAGCGCCCGGGATAATTGTTCATTTTTCAGAAACGGAAAACCTGATATTTTCCATTCACCTTCATGCTTTAGAAAAGATATTGGCGTCTGTTCAGTCATTTCGGATCCTTTCTGCCTGTAGCTTAGCGTAACCCTGCCTTCAGGGTGGCCGTCTTCCATCCAGACCTCCAAATTTTCAAAGCCGGTAACTTCAGCATCAACTGTTTCCATGCGGGAAATCCATTTAGTTTGGGGATTATCGCCTGAGACGCCCGTCCTTCCTTTTTCACTTCCCTCCTCATAGTAGGCAATAAATCGTGAAGCCTCTTTATAATTGCCATCTGCCAGATGGCCAAGCATACTGGATGCAATATCCCGGATTTCGATAACGGTATACATTTGCTTCCCGAATATCAAGCCGGAACCTACAGCGATTGCGATCGCAACCGCAAACAGGATCCAGCGGTTCGCCACCCTTGTTTCAGTACCGTCTCTCATATAACCCCTCTCTTTTAACAGTTTGCAGGAAGGTGACTGCAGCTGCGGTCAAGCAGTCATGCCTTCCATACCTCGATATATTAACTCATTCCTTTTTTAAACACATAGCTCACCCTGTCATAGCCAGCCTTCTCTTCATAAAAACGGTGAGCGGCTTCACGCTGCAGGCCGCTGGAGAGCGCGATCGTTTCACAATGATTCACGCGTGCAACGGTTTCCAAATGATCAAGGAGCGTCTTGCCATAACCGGCAGACCGAAATTCCTTGTCTGTGACGAGGTCGTAAACCCAAAGATGCTTCCCGTAATACAAATTAGTAAGGAAGATTGTGCCGGCCAGCGCCCGTAATTCACCCTCGTCATATAGACCGAACATTCTATATCCGTCATGGACCATCCTTTCAAGCAAGCGCAGGTACTCTTCCTCAATAAGATGGGACCGAAGCTGTGACATTATGCGGAATGCACTCCTGAATCCATCTTTTGTTGTTATTTCCCTAATTTCCAAAATCTTCTCCCCTTTCTTGCAAATCGTTAATGCTTTCGCTGTTCATCACTCAAATTCCTTTTCTGTATGGCACTGAATCTTTTCTGCAAAAATCCTCACTCGGCTATCCGGTAACAGTTGTCAGAGAAAGTGCTGCGGCAAGCTGTGTTCATTGCGAATACCGATTATGTAAAACCAGCACTAGAAAGAGGGTGGGACATAGCTAAATAAGTCTTGCTTAGGGACGAACAATATCTATTCAACATAATACCGTTTACTAATAATCAGGTAAGCTGAAAAAACAAGTTCGTTCCATTGCGCTGCAGA
>JAENYN010000034.1 GCA_016841765.1 Guptibacillus hwajinpoensis | reverse complement strand
CCCGTGGAAAGCGAGTGTCCGCAGCGCAATGGAACGAACTTGTTTTTTCAGCTTAACTGATGATTCATAAACAGTATGACGTGGAATAGATATTGTTCGTCTCTATGGATGACTTATTAGTTATGTCCCAACCTCTTTAATCTTTAATCAAGCGCTTCTTTCATCGATTCAATATTTTTTCTCATCAAGCTGAAATAATCCTCATCATTCGCTACATCTTCTTCGGTCAGGACAGCCAGATTGTGGAGATAAAGAACGTCGGCACCGATCTCTTCCTTGATGATGTCAGCGACTTTCGGTGTGACGTTTTGCTCAAATAAAATCGTATCGATATTGTACATGCGAGCTTTCTTTATCAGCTTTTCAAGTTCGGCCTGCGATGGCTCCTGGGAGGGCGAGAGGCCGGTGATGGGCAGTTGTTCAAGTCCATAGCGGTCTTCCCAGTATCCGTAAGCAGCATGGGAAACCATGAACTTTTTAGTGGATGCATTTCCGGCAACGGCTTCAAATTCCCCGTTAATCTTTTCAAGATCCGATTTCAATGCTTCAAAATTCTCTTCAAAATCAGCTTCCGCTTCCGGTTTCAGCTCTATTAGCGCATTCTTGATATTTTCAGCCATCGAAACAGCAAGGACCGGGTCTAGCCAAATATGCGGATTTACATCACTATGGGCATGTCCGTCGTCCTCATGACCTTCTTCGTGACTTTCTTCTTTTTCATCGTTTGCTCCAGGTTCGATGCCAGCTGAAGCCTCATAAAATTTCACATTTTCTTCTTCGAGGGTGTTTTTCATCTTATCTGCATATGGTTCCATACCAACGCCGTTGTAAATGAAAGCATCGGCTTCCGCGACTTGTACGATTGTTTTCTGAGTCGGCTCAAATGTATGGGCATCTCCGCCCAGCGGCATAATATTGGTGACCTTGACATGTTCCCCGCCAATTTTTTTGGTGAAGTCTTCGATTGGGAACAGAGAAGTATAAATGGATAACTGGCCTTCTTTCGGCTGATCTTCATTATTCCCCCCTGCACAGCCGGCGAGGAAGAGGGACGGAACAAGTACAAATATGATTGCGGCCTTCACGATTTTTATCACATGTTTATCTCCTTTCTCATACGGTTACAGCATACTGAACATAGCCGTATTATATCGTAACGATTCCGATTTGTAAACGAGATTGAAATATCGCCAAAATGTCATAATTATTTTTGGTTACGGCTTACCTCTAAAGGGACTTATGTTATAATTAGCCAGTGCCATAATACCCCGGCAAGCATATTTGTTGCCCTATAAAAACAAGTGTTGTTACACTATTCACATAAAAGGGAGGTCAATAAAGTGATTTCAGTTACTGGCGCTGCTGTCGAGCAGCTAAAAAAAGAACTTGAACGATTCGAAGTCAACGAAGAGGATTACTTCATCCGCCTTACTATGGGCATTGGCTGAGGAGGCCCGCAGCTTCGACTGGCTCTGGAAGAGTCAGCTTTAGACAATGACACTGTGGTGGAAGAAGGCGGTTTGAAATTTCTCGTCCATGAAGGGGACCGCCAATTTTTTGATAACTCAAAGCTTGATTTTGTACGGTCATTCATGGGTGGCGGACGATTTGATATCATCCATGGTGAACAAAAGCGCTTCACAAGTGAATCAAATTGCTAACAGCAGCCAATCCCTGTCTTGGACAGGGGTTGTTTATTTTCTAATATTCTCATTTTATGCTTCACTTGACCGGAAACTTTTTATTGAGTAAGATATAGGATACTTAGAACTTATAATTGAAGCGTTGATGGAGCGATAGTAGCCTTAACCACTTGTCAAAGCGATCCGGGAATGGTGGAAGCCCGGAACAATGTTGAGGGGAAACGGCACTCCGGAGCATCTTTAACCCAGCAAAAAAGAGGATGCGGAACAGCTCCGCATCAACCAGGGTGGAACCGCGGGAACCAACTCCCGTCCCTGGACATGTGACTTGCATGTCCTTGGACGGGAGTTTTTTATATCCTGACTAAATTGGACCAAAGGAGAATCAGAATGATGGAAAAATCAATGGACACGATTACTTCACATGCCAAACAGAGGGGATTCATTTTCCCAGGGTCTGAAGTGTATGGCGGACTTGCCAACACATGGGATTACGGCCCGCTCGGTGTTGAGCTGAAAAACAACATCAAAGATGCCTGGTGGAAGAAATTCATCCAGGAATCCCCGCACAATGTCGGCCTTGACGCGGCGATCCTGATGAACCCGAAGACATGGGAAGCATCCGGACATCTGGGCAACTTCAATGACCCGATGATTGACTGCAAACAATGTAAATCGCGTTTCCGTGCCGATAAACTTATCGAGACGCATGCACATGAAAACGGAGAAGAAATCATTGCTGATGGACTTTCTTTCGATGAGATGGAAAAAATGATTGCTGAAAAAGGCATCGAGTGCCCGGAATGCGGCGCGAAAGACTTCACCGGCATCCGCCAATTCAATTTGATGTTCAAAACCCATCAAGGCGTCACTGAAGGGTCAGGAAGCGAAATTTACTTGCGTCCTGAAACAGCACAGGGTATTTTTGTGAATTTCAAAAATGTCCAGCGTGCCATGCGGAAAAAACTCCCATTCGGCATCGCCCAGATCGGAAAGAGTTTCCGTAACGAAATCACTCCGGGCAATTTCACATTCCGCACCCGTGAATTCGAACAAATGGAACTTGAATTTTTCTGCAAACCGGGCAATGAACTGGAATGGTTCGATTACTGGAAAAACTTCTCTAAAAATTGGCTCCTGTCCCTGGGGATCACCGAAGACAACATCCGGCTCCGCGACCATGATGAAGATGAGCTTTCCCATTACAGCAACGCCACAACGGACATCGAATACAAGTTCCCATTCGGCTGGGGGGAATTATGGGGAATTGCATCCAGAACCGATTATGACCTGAAGCAGCACCAGGAACATTCCGGCGAGGATTTCCAGTATATCGACCAGGAAACGAATGAGCGCTATATCCCATATTGCATCGAACCATCACTCGGAGCAGACCGGGTGACGCTGAGTTACCTGATTGACGCCTATGATGAAGAGGAGCTTGAAGACGGCACAAGCCGGACCGTCATGCATTTCCATCCGGCAATCGCGCCCTATAAAGCGGCTGTCCTCCCGCTTTCGAAAAAGCTTTCCGAACAGGCACAGGCTGTCTGGCAGGAGTTGTCCGGCGAATTTATGGTTGATTACGATGAAACCGGATCAATCGGAAAAAGATACCGCCGCCAGGATGAAGTCGGCACACCTTACTGCATCACATTCGATTTCGATTCCCTGGAAGATGACAGCGTGACTATCCGGGACCGTGACACAATGGATCAAGTCCGCCTGCCGATATCGGAATTGAAGTCATATTTGAAGGATAAAATCCAGTTTTAATAACTATCCATAAAAGAAAGCAGTTCAGAGAAAGCAACGAAGAAAACTTATAACAGCATTCTAAAACGAGTATGAAACCGTAAAGGCTTTGTACTCGTTTTTTTGTTAGGCTTTGTTAATGTTATCGGTGTTAAAAGAGCAGGTGATCTAGTTTAATGATAAAAACATAGTTTCTTATTCAAATACCGAAATTTTTTAGCAAAAATGCCAGTAAACAACATAGGATAATGAAAAAAGAAAAAAGTGACAAGTAAGCCTTGAATTTTCTGAATTATGAGTTATATTTAAGATAGGTGTACATACTGACCGGTTAGTAAATTAAACTAAAGGGGATATGGCAATGAACTTTGATAACTCCGAAAAAGTAAAGCGCTTACAGGATCAACTCAATGAATTTATGGAAGAACACGTCTATCCGAACGAGTCGGTTTACGAACAGCAGCTGAATGAACAGGAAGACCGCTGGCAGCGCGTCCCGCCGATCATGAAAGAATTGAAGGAAAAAGCGAAAGCTGCCGGTTTATGGAACCTATTCCTGCCGGACAGCGAATACGGCGCAGGACTGACGAACACGGAATATGCCCCTCTCGCTGAAATCATGGGCAGGTCTCTTATCGGGCCGGAAGTATTCAACTGCAATGCACCGGACACCGGAAATATGGAAGTTCTCGTCCGTTACGGGACGGAGCAGCAGAAAGAACGCTGGCTGAAGCCGCTTTTAGCAGGCGAAATCCGTTCTTGTTTTTCCATGACTGAACCTGATGTCGCGTCTGCGGATGCGACAAATATCGAAGCAAGCATCACCAGGGACGGAGATGAGTATGTCATCAACGGAACAAAGTGGTGGTCGTCAGGCGCAGGTGATCCGCGCTGTGAAGTAGCAATTGTCATGGGTAAAACCGATCCGGAAGCACCGCGCCATGAACAGCAATCCATGATCCTTGTGCCGCTTAATGCGCCGGGAGTTAACATCAAAAGGGTTACTCCTGTCTTTGGCTATGACCATGCGCCGCACGGACATGCCGAAATCGAATATAACAATGTCCGGGTCCCTGCTGACAATATTCTCTGGGGGGAAGGCAAAGGGTTTGCCATTGCCCAGGGAAGGCTGGGACCAGGCAGGATCCATCACTGCATGAGGCTGATCGGTGCCGCTGAAAGATCGCTCGAACTGATGACAAAACGGGTGCAAAACAGGGTCGCTTTCGGAAAACCTCTTGCAAAGCAAGGAGTCGTAAGGGAATGGATTGCGGATTCCCGCATCGAAATCGAGCAGGCCCGCCTGCTGACGATGAAAGCGGCGTACATGATGGATACGGTAGGAAATAAGGTGGCAAAAGCTGAAATCGCAATGATCAAAGTTGTTGCGCCGAATATTGCATTGAAAGTAATCGACAGGGCGATCCAGTCATTCGGCGGTGCCGGAGTCAGTGATGATCTCCCGCTTGCCGCACACTGGGCGAACGCCCGTACACTGCGGATAGCCGATGGCCCGGACGAAGTCCATCGGGAAGCCGTCGCACGGCTGGAGTTAAAGAAATATCCGCAGGAACAATTAATCCATTAATCGGTTTAGGAGGAATTCACACATGCACGTTATGGAATTATTCAGCCTTAAAGGAAAAACAGCAATCGTCACCGGCGGCGGACGCGGCCTCGGTGCCCAAATAGCCGAAGGTTTTGCCGAAGCGGGGGCGGATGTCGTCCTGTGCTCACGCAAGCGGGAATCCTGCGAAGAAACGGCAGAGCGCCTGAAAGAAAAAGGAGTCAAAACACTTGCATTAAAGTGTGATGTCACCAATCCTGAGGATGTTCAAAACGTAGTGGATGAAACATTATCCGCTTTCGGAAAAATCGACATCCTTGTCAATAACAGCGGGGCTTCGTGGGGAGCGCCCGTGGAGGAAATGCCTCTGGAGGCGTGGAATAAGGTAATGAATGTGAACGCTACCGGCACCTTTTTAATGTCTCAGGCTGCGGGAAAAGTAATGATTGAGCAAAAAAGCGGTAAAATCATCAACATAGCATCGGTAGCAGGACTTGGCGGAGCGGACTCCCGTTTTCTTAATGCGATTGGCTATAATGCCAGCAAGGGTGCCGTTGTCACCTTCACGAAAGATCTGGCCGTGAAATGGGGGCCGCACGGAATCAATGTCAACGCCATTGCTCCGGGCTTTTTTCCAACCAAAATGTCAAAGGATGTCCTGAAATTCGGCGGTGACCGAATTCTCGAAGCGACACCACTTGGAAGATTCGGCTCAGATGCCGAGTTGAAGGGTGCAGCCGTGTTTCTCGCTTCAGCTGCATCAAGCTATGTTCAAGGGGATATTCTGACTGTCGACGGCGGCATGCACGCCATGTGATCGTTATGGAATTGAATGGACTCCGAGCGGCGAGTCTCTAAGGCTTTCGAAAAAAGCCGAGGGGCGAGCCGCCGGGTGTACAGATAAAAGATTTTAACCAAACAGGAGGGGAATCAGATTGGAGAAAAGCTGGTTAAAGCATTACCCTGATCACATTTCCACTGAAATTGAAGTTCCGGACATCCCGGTTGCACAACTCCTAAGTGACACAGCAAGTGACTATCCTTCCAAACTCGCTCTTTCATTTTATGGAAAGGAAACTTCCTATTATGAATTGAACAGGACAGTTGACATGCTTGCGTCTTCCCTTCAGCAAAACGGGATGCAAAAAGGTGACAGGGTTGCAGTCATGCTCCCAAATTGCCCGCAATATGTTATGGCATATTACGGGGCATTAAGGGGCGGAGGCATCATCACGCAGGTCAATCCGATGCTGGTGGAACGGGAACTGCAAATGATCCTCCAGGATTCCGGAGCCGAAACGATCTTTGTCCTTGATAAACTTTATCCCCGTGTAAAAGCTATCCAGGCCAATACAAGCCTCAAGACAATCATCGTCGTCACGCTGCCTCCTTCTGCTGAAAAATTCGATCCTGATTATTCATTTGAAACATTTTTGAAGTCGGGTAACGGATATGTCGAAGACCCGGAGCTTGATCCTGCTCATGATGTGGCTGTCCTGCAATATACAGGAGGAACGACCGGGCGTTCAAAAGGCGCCATGCTGACACACCGCAACCTAGTCGCAAACCTTGTTCAAACGTATATGTTTTTCAAGGATGAAATAAAGATCGGTACTGACAGAGTCCTTACCGTGATTCCGCTCTTCCACGTTTTTGGAATGACATCCGGTATGAATCTTGCCGTCTATACCGCATCGAAAAATATTCTGCTGCCCCGATTTGAGCTTGAAGAAGTTCTTCAGACGATCAAGCGCGAGCAGCCTACTGTTTTCCCGGGCGTACCGACGATGTATGTCGCGATCACAAACCATCCTGAAGCAGAAAAGTACGGCATTGACAGCATCCGCACATGCAACAGCGGATCCGCACCGATGCCGGTCGGCCTGATGAATGACTTTGAGCGCAAGACGGGTGCAAACATCCTCGAAGGCTACGGCTTAAGTGAAGCCTCACCGACAACACACTGCAATCCGCCATTTGCCGACCGCAAACCGGGCAGCATCGGAATCGGTCTGCCTTCAACCGAATACAAGGTGGTAGACATCGGGTCAGGAACGGAAGAACTTGCCCCGGGGGGACTGGGCGAGCTTGTCATACGCGGACCGCAAGTCATGAAAGGGTATTGGAACATGCCCGAAGAAACGGCAGTCACACTCCGTGACGGCTGGCTCCACACCGGCGATATCGCAAAAATGGACGAAGAAGGTTACGTCTATATTGTCGACAGGAAAAAAGATTTAATCATCGCCAGCGGCTATAATATTTACCCGCGGGATATCGAAGAAGTCCTTTACGAACATCCAGCTGTGCAAGAAGCGGTGACAATCGGGGTTCCGGACCGATACCGGGGAGAAACGGTGAAAGCCATCATCGTGTTGAAGCCCGGACAGGATGCTTCACAGGATGAACTAAAAGCCTATTGCCGTGAAAACCTTGCAGCATACAAGGTTCCGGAGATAATCGAATTCCGCAGCGAACTGCCAAAAACAAGCGTCGGTAAAATATTGCGGAGAGCTTTGCGTGAAGAAAAAGCCGGGGAAGTTCAAGGATAATTCTTTCTTTTTCCTATATGGAAGCAAAAACATTCTGGCCGGTATGATACAATTTTCAAAAAGGCAGAAAAAAGGAGTCATAATATGAAACAAAAAATCGTGCAGGCCAGCATAACACTTTTTGAAAAACAAGGATTCACAGAAACCTCCATCCAGGATATCGTTGATTCCCTTAATGTCACAAAAGGCACGTTCTATTATTATTTCAATAGCAAGGAGGAACTCTTAAGGGACATCCACCTTGAGTATATTTCCTACGTTCTTGATGAGCAGGAAAAGATTATTGGCGACGCTGACTTGTCAGCAAAAGAAAAATTGCGGAATATTGTCACCATGCTGGTCACAAGCATCGAATCACAGGGGTTCATGGCAAGGATTTTTTTCCGGGAAATGCGGAATTTAAGCCGCAAGCATATCGAGGAAATCATCCCCAGAAGGGAAAAGTTTCTTGCCAACCTTCAGCAGCTGATCAAAACAGGCATTGAATCAGGGGAGTTCAAAAAAGAGCTTGATCCTGACATTATAGCCCTCGGGGTGCTCGGAATGACGAACTGGAGCTATCAATGGTTTAAGCCGGAAGGCAAGCTATCCGATATGGAAGTGGCAAGCATTTTTGTCGATATGATTTTAAATGGCATTTCATTACGTGACTGACAAGTCGGGGGCAGCTTTCAACAAGCTGCCGGCCTGTCACATACTAACCGTTTAGTATATAAGGAGGGATAACATGGAGATCAATAAAATTTGCGTTATCGGAGCTGGATCGATGGGGCATCAAATTAGTATGCTTTGTGCACTTGGAGGCTATGAAACGTCGATACAAGACATCAATGAGGATGCGTTGAAGAATGCGGAAAATAAATTGCACCAGATTATGGACCAATGGGTCGCCAAAGATAAAATACCTGAAGATGTAAAAAATGCAGCCTTTGAACGCCTTCATTTTACAACCGATCTTGAGGCGGCTGCAGGCGATGCAGATTTTATCATTGAAGCGATTGTGGAGAAATTGGATGTGAAAAAAGCCCTTTTTGAAAAACTGGATAAAGTCGCTCCTGCTCATGCCATCCTTGCGACGAACAGTTCAACGATCGTCAATTCGATGATTGCACAAGCAACCGGGCGGCCGGATAAAGTGATCAATATGCATTTCTTCTTCCCGCCGCTTGTAATGGATTGTGTTGAGGTGGTAGTAAGTGAAAAGACCTCAGAGGAAACAGCACAAACCACAATGGCAGTATGTGAACAAATCAACAGGACAGGCGTTCTCATCAACAAAGAAATTTCAGGATTTGTTGCCAACCGGATACTTGGCGCACTGCAAAGGGAGGCGATGAATTTATATGAGCAGGGGATTGCCGATTATAAAGATATCGATTTAATCGTCAAAAAAGCGCTCGGCCATAAAATCGGCCCGTTCGAGTTGATGGATTTATCAGGAAACGATGTTGTCTATTATGTGATGAAGCAGCGTTTTGATGAAACGGGGGATCCGGCAGATAAGCCGCCTCATTTCATCGAAGAAAAAGTAAAAGCCGGCGAACTCGGCCGCAAAACCGGGAAGGGCTGGTATGAATACGGCCAGGAAACAATAAAAAGCTAAGTGATCCAGCTAAAAAACCAGGGAGGAATCTATTTTGCACGAAGAATTAATAGTCAAAGTGAGATTTGCGGAAACGGATGCTTTAGGGCATGTCAATAATACAAGTTATTTTATTTATCAAGAGGAGGCGCGGGTCGAATTTTTCGGAAAACTGGGCTTTCAACTTAACGCCAAAGAGTGGAGTTTCATCCTCGCTTCAACGAAATGCGACTTTGTCAGCCAGGGCTACTTCGGACAGATGCTTGTCGTTGAAACATCTGTCAACCGGATCGGCACGAAAAGCTTCGGCCTCATTCATGAGATCAAAGATAAAGAAAGCGGTTCCCTGATTGCCAGAGGGACAGAGACAGTTGTTTATTTTAACTTTGACACGCAGCAAAGCGAACCGCTTCCCGATTCCTTGCGGGAAAAGCTTGAACAGTATCTTGTCACGGTTTAATATTTCTGAATTTTTAGTATAAGGGGGTTAAATTACGATGGCTTACTCACTAGATACGATACCGGTGCGGAAAGGAGAAGAGATCAACCTTGATGCGCTTGGAAAATTTCTGCAGGAACACCTTGACCTTTCCGCAGCAGATGGGATAGAGGTGAAACAATTCGGCGCCGGCCATTCGAACCTGACATATGAAATTAAGGTCGGGGAATGGGAAGGGGTGCTGCGGCGGCCGCCGCTCGGCCCTGTTGCCCCAAAGGCACATGACATGGAGAGGGAATTCAAAGTGCTGCAGGAACTGCATCCTCATTTCCCAATCGCTCCAAAACCGCTCGCGTTTGGGGACGAATCCATTTTGGGAGCTCCTTTTTTCATTATGGAGCGGAGGAAAGGATTTGTGTTTGATACTTCTTTTCCGGACGATCTCCCTGTCACCGAATCTTTTTGCCGCAAATTGTCTGAAGAAATGGTTAACCGGATGGTGCAGCTGCACAGCATAGACTATACAAAAACAAGATTGACAGAATTGAGCAAACCGGAAGGATTCATGGAACGGCAAGTCCATGGGTGGATCAAACGGTATGAACGGGCGAAAACGGATGAAGTTGAAGGGGTGGAAGAGCTGAAGAGCTGGATGGCTGAAAACATTCCCGCCTCTTCACGGCCGGCCATTATCCACTATGATTATAAATTAAACAATGCCATGTTCGATTACAATGACCCAACGAAAATGGTCGGTTTATTTGACTGGGAGATGACGACCGTCGGTGACCCTCTTGCCGATTTAGGCGCTGCGATGAGTTACTGGATCCATGATGACGACCCGCATATCCTCAAAGAAGGGTTCGGAAAGCCGCCCGTCACCATAACAGACGGCTTCATGACACGTACTGAGTTCATCAGCCTCTATTCTGAAAAAAGCGGCCGTGATGTTTCGGACATCCATTTTTATCTCACCTTCGCTTATTTTAAGCTTGCGGTCATATGCCAGCAAATCTATTTCCGCTGGAAAAACGGCCAGACAAACGATGAGCGCTTCGCCAAATTTAATCAGAAAGCGGCATCTTTGATCGAATATGCCAGGGAGAACGCCGGCAGGACGATTTGACGTTCTGCGCGGTTCTTCCGGTAAACATGACAGGAGGAATTGCAATGGCTCAATCTGTACGTGAAAAAGGCGGAAGTTACTTGATATCTGCATCTGTCAGGGATGATATTTTCACTCCAGAGGATATGACAGATGAACACCACATGATTGCTGATACAGCCAGAAAGTTTGTTGAAAAAGAAGTCGTTCCGGCGACAGACAAAATTGAAGAGAAAAACTACAGCGTGGTTGCCCAATTAATGAGAAAAGCTGGAGCATTGGGACTGCTCGGCGACAGCATTCCCGAGAAGTATGGCGGTCTCGGCCTCGATAAAATAAGCAAGGGCATTGTCGGCGAAGCGGTGGGGGCTACCGGCAGTTACGGAGTGGCCCATTCCAATCACACATGCATTGCCACACTTCCGATTACATATTTCGGCACGCTGGATCAGAAAAAAAAATACTTGCCGAAACTGGCATCCGGAGAATATATCGGTGCCTATTGCCTGACTGAACCGGAAGCAGGCTCCGACGCCCTGTCTTCCAAAACCACGGCCGTTTTGGACAATGAAGGCTCACACTACCTGTTGAACGGGACGAAGGTTTTCATCACAAACGCGGAATTCTCAGATACGTTCATCGTTTATGCAAAAGTGGACGGGGAGAAATTCACTGCCTTTCTGGTTGAAAAAGATTTTCCGGGATTGAGCCTTGGCGCTGAGGAAAACAAAATGGGAATCAAAGGGTCATCGACCAGGTCTGTCATTTTTGAAGATTGCAAGGTTCCGGCGGAAAATGTGATCGGGGAAGTCGGCAAAGGCCATGTGATCGCCCTGAACGTCCTGAACCTCGGCCGCTTCAACCTGGGATCTGCCTGTACAGGAGGCGCCAAGCAGGGGTTTGAAAAGACACTTTCCTACACAACAGAACGGAAGCAGTTCGGAACAGCTATCGCTGACTTTCCGCTGTCCAAAGAAAAAATCGCAAAAATGGCGGCCCGCATCTATGCGGCTGAATCCGTCCAATACCGGACATCAGGACTCCTGGAAAGCGCACTTGGAGGCCTGTATGATTCAGATGATCACAGCTTGATCGCGGCAAGCATGATGGAATATGCAACAGAATGTTCCATTTGCAAAGTGTTTAGCTCCGAAACACTTGATTACGTTGCAGATGAAGCTGTGCAGCTCCATGGCGGGTACGGATTTATCAAGGAGTATGATGTGGAACGGATGTACCGCGATTCCCGCATAAATCGTATTTTTGAAGGGACAAATGAAGTGAACCGCCTTCTCATTCCTTCAACACTCTTCAAAAAAGCGGCAGCGGGGGAACTTGACCTTGAAAAAGCCGTGCAGGATGCTGTGAATGAAAGTAGGGGGGAAGGCACGGAGTCAGGGCTCCGGGGCCCTCTTGAAAAGGAACTCGAAGCGGTCCGATCCATCAGGCGTGCCTTTCTCATTTGTGCAGGCACCGTTTACCGGGTGTTTGGACAAAAGCTTAAGCATGAGCAGGAGTCACTTAAAAACCTTGCCGACCTGGCGATTCTCCTTTTTGCCGGAGAGTCCGTTGTACTAAGGACCAAAAAGGCAATCGAAACAAGCGGCTCTGAAAAAGAAGCGCTGAAACATGACCTTGCCCTTTCATTTGTTGCCGACATCCAAAGCGATGCCGAAGCCGTTGTCAGGCAGCTATTGACCGGAGTGCTTTCCGGCGAAGAAGCCAGGCGTACATTTAAACTTATCCAGGACGATCTCGGTCGCTATTTTCCGGAAGGCGGCATCGACAGGAATCGCAGGATCGCTGACAGAATGATTTCAGCTAAAAAATACAAAGTATAAAATTCTTAATGGATAGCGGAAAGGATGCAAACAAATGAAAGCAATTCAGTTTACCGAATACGGAGGGCCGGAAGTCCTTAAGCTGACAGAACTTGAAAAACCCCAACCGTCCGGCCGGGAAGTTTTGATTGAAATCAGGGCCATTGGCGTGAATTATGCAGATACAGCCAGAAGGGAGGGCCAATATGTTGTGCCGACACCGCTGCCTTTCGTACCAGGCGCCGAGGTAGCCGGAATCGTCATAGAAACGGGTCACGAAGTGAAAAATGTCCAAAAAGGCATGCGGGTGATGGCATTGATCGGATTCAAAAACGCCACCGGTTATGCGGAGTACACTGTGACAGATGAACGATCTGTGATCCCGATACCCGATGAACTGGATTTTAACACGGCATCCGCATTTCCGCTGCAAGCTTTAAGTGCTTATCACATCTTAAAAACAATGGGCAGGCTTGACCGGGGGGAAAGTGTCCTTATCCATGCTGCCGCAGGGGGAGTGGGCAGTATCGCCGTGCAGCTGGCCAGGCTGTTTGGGGCAGGGAAAATAATTGCGACTGCCAGTTCCGATGAGAAACTGAGATTGGCCAGAAGCTTAGGAGCAGATGTTACGGTCAACTACACAAAGGATAACTGGGAGGAAATTGTTAAAGAGAGCACTGGCGGAAGAGGCGTTGATGTCGCCCTTGAAATGGCTGGAGGCGACATTTTCAATAAAACACTCAATTGTATGGCCCCATTCGGACGATTGGTTATTTACGGGGTTGCAAGCGGGAAACAGAGCAGGCTGACTCCCTCGCTGTTAATGGGGAAAAATCTGACCGTTTCAGGCTTCTTTTTGCCCCAGATCATGGCAAAGCCGGAACTATTCCAGCAAAGCCTCGCCGAATTGACAGGATATCTCACAGAGGGAAGCCTGAAGCTGAAAATCGGCGGCGTTTATCCGCTTGAAGAAGCTGCTGAAGTGCACAGGAAACTGCAGGGCAGGGAAACACAGGGCAAGCTGATCCTGGTGCCGTAACAGGATCAAGGCATTCCCGGCCAGTGTGCAATGAAATAATGAGATGGGGAGAGGATGAAAATCATGAGGAAAACAGTTGAAAGTGTAACAGGCCCGATTGCCGCCGATTCACTTGGCAAAACGCTGATCCATGAACATTTCGTTTTTGGATATCCAGGATTTCAGGGAGATGTGACACTCGGCCCTTTCAAATATGAGGAAGCATTGCAGACCGGAATAGAAGTCGCTGAAAAGGTCATGGCCCATGGAGTGAAAACTGTCGTCGATCCCACTCCTAACGAATGCGGCAGAAACCCTTCACTCCTGAAGGGAATTTCCGAAAAAACCGGCCTGCAGATCATTTGTTCCACCGGCTATTATTATGAAGGGGAAGGGGCAACGCCTTATTTTAAATTCAGGCAATCCCTTGGAACGGCGGAAGAAGAAATTTATGAAATGTTCATGAAAGAGCTCCAGGAGGGCATTGGGGAAACCGGCATAAAACCCGGAGTGATCAAGCTTGCTTCAAGCAAAGATACCATTACGGAGTATGAAAAAATGTTTTTTCGTGCGGGCGCAAGAGCCCAGAAGGAAACCGGTGCCATCATCCTCACCCATACCCAGGAAGGGACAATGGGTCCTGAACAGGCTGAACTGCTGCTTTCCGAAGGCGCAGATCCTGAGAAAATCCTGATCGGCCATATGTGCGGCAATTTGGATATCGACTACCATAAACGGACACTCGATTATGGCGTTTCAATCGCCCTTGACCGTTTCGGCCTTCAAGGAATGGTCGGGGCACCTTCCGATACGGAGCGGGTTTCTCTTCTGGTCGGTCTTTTAAAAGAAGGGTATGGGGACAGGATCTTTTTATCCCACGACACCGTGAATTTCTGGATGGGACGCCCGCCGGTCATGCCAGAACAGGTTGAACAGCTTATTGCGAATTGGACACCTGTCCATTTGTTTGAAAAGATTTTGCCGATGCTGAAAGAAGAAGGGATATCCGCCGAACAAATCGATCGGATTTTCATTGAAAACCCGATGCGGCTGTTTGGAGCAGAAGCTCCTGTCGGAAGCTGATGACTTAAAATTGCAGACCGCCGGATGATTGAATTTATCCGGCGGTTTTTCGTTTGGATGTTGGCCATGACCCTGTGTATTTGTGAAAGGCGAATTGGACAGTAATAGACAATAGTTCGCCAGGCCAATACTTGCTGCAAAGAGTGGGGTGGATCAATCAGACTAGCACAGACAGAAGTGATCAGATTAATATGCGATGATATTAAATACCCTTCGGCAAGGCACTGTCCTGGTTCTGACAATATGGACCGGCTCGTAGAAGGAAAGCTGGGGAAATAGAATCCGGTGTGTATATTTTGTTCAAATTACATATTAAGGCTGGGACCCCGCAGGCGTACCCGAGGAGGCTCAGCTTCCACCCCGTGGCAAAGAAGACACTGTGAGTGCGACCGGAGGGAAGCAGGAACAGATGTCGCACTTGTGCCTATGGTGAAAGCGAGTGTCTGCAGCACAATGGAACGAACATGTTTTTTCAGCTTAACTGATTATTAGTAAACAGGTTTACGTTGAATATATATTGTTCGTGTCTAACCAAGACTTATTTAGTTATGTCCCAACCTCTTTAATGATGGCTTACTATTTTGTAAAGGAAGGCCGAACCAGAGCCAAGATGAGCAACTTACCATGACACGGTCAACGGGTGCAGCACCCAGAACAGCAATAATATGTTTCTATCTGTTCAAGATGAAATCAGGCCCCTTTGATAAGCAATCGAGATAGCGTGCGAACGGTTCTTGGCTTTCATTTTTTTGATGATTGATGCCACATAATCCCTCACTGTATAACTGCTTAAGAACAATTCATCGGCTGCTTCATTGATGGAATGGCCCTCTGCTATATAATGGAGGACCTCCATTTCGCGCGGGGAAAGATTAATTTTCTTACTTGCAGCGGACAACTTGAAGTCTCCCCAATGTTTATACAGCATTTCACCGGCGATTTGCCCGAACTGGATGAGCGCAGAAAAGGTTTCTGCAACAGGGGAGAACCGATTTCCCGGTCCTTTATCCAGGATGACAATCCCTATAAGTTTATTCTGGGATGGAACGTAAAGCGGCAATACAGCAACTGATTCAAGGTTGAATTTTTCAGCGTATTCGCCGGGGAAGTGAAGGGAAGCTTCTTCTATAAAGATGGGTTCCATCCGTTCAAGCCGTTTCAAATGGTTTTTCAGCAGCGGCACATTGATAAGTTCTTCTTTTATTGAGGGAATGCCCTCTACCTTATACCCGACCAGCCCGACACCAAGTGCATCACCCGGGGACTTTGTGAAAACGGCACAGCGGGTGAACGGTGTAAAATGGACAAGGCCTGATGCGATCCGCTGGGCTGTATCAAGGAACCGGCTTGACGTAATCAGCCATTGCTGGAATAAAAACACCGAGTCCTGCCAGTGGGGCGTGATATTTCGCTGGTGCTCCGAAGAGAAAAGGAACTGATTCAGCTTCAGAAAAAGGTATTGGACAGCCTTACAGTCCAATTCACTGACGGTTTCTGTCTCCCTGAGAACCTGTTGAATCGTTTTTTCCAGCCAAGTCAACA
This sequence comes from Guptibacillus hwajinpoensis, assembly GCA_016841765.1. Classification (GTDB taxonomy): domain Bacteria; phylum Bacillota; class Bacilli; order Bacillales; family Bacillaceae_O; genus Bacillus_BL. Next base: position 35,516 of record JAENYN010000034.1, on the reverse strand, counting down.
AGATGAATAGTTCGTTATCCGAGTTTTGAAAATAGACAGAACGGAAATGAAACTGTTTGAGGCATTTTTCGAATTCCGGTAATGACTGGTGTTTCTCCAGAAGGATATCAAACAGAAGGCCTTCGATTGCCTGAACGGCTTCCGGATTTCTCACCGTCTGGCCGAGTGATACCTTCGTCTCATCCCAGTCGGCCAGAAGACTCTCCCGGTTTTGCTGAATGATTTCGACCGCCTGCAGTAAATACCCCTCCAGTGTCCTTTTATAGGAATTTTCCATTCTGCTCACCTCTTTCAATGATTAAAACTAATCTTATATCCACTTTTTTCGAGCTTCCTAAACCTCTTTTGCCCGTTTTTTACTAATTTATGGCTGTTGCAGTAACCGATATATAACAAAAGTACTATGAAAATATCGGGTTACCTTGTGGGGGATACGACATTTTACGGAATTGTGTCAGAATATTTTAAACATTAAAGTTAAACAAAAGACCATGTGAGGAGTGAAGGCAATTGGAAGAAAGTCAACAGACGGTTGAAAGCGGTTCTTCGTCCAAAATCAACAAAAAGAAATTTTTCGCGGCATTCGGGTCAGGTTTTTTATTTCTCGGTCTCCTTGCCGCAGTATTCGGGATGTCAGGTGTCGCATACGCCGTCCCGATTGCCGGTGTAGGCGATTTCTATGTCGAGTTTGACAAATTGGAAGGCAAAGGGTACACATTTTATCCGAAACTTGGGGAAACAAGCAGCTCCGACAGCGCACCCCAGGGAACGAACCTTATTGACAGCCTGACAATTGACGGCCTGGTCCTTTCCAAAGAATTCGAGGTCACAAAAGGGAATTGGGTCAGGGTCGAAATCAAAGCTTCAGAGCCAGTCCAGATCACAGGCCTGCAGCATGACGCAGGCAGCATCCTGGCAAACGCCCAATTCAACAACCTTGTGCTGAAAGAACAAAACAGCACCGACTGGCAAAAACAATTCAAACAAGAGTCAGACACTATCGTGCTGAAAGATGCAAAGCTGAAAACCCACTATCTCTTCCAGAAAACGATCACCATGAATGGGATGAAGCTGACAGTTGACAGAATCAAAAAATAAGGGGGCGGGATAATGGCAGCGAAACAACCAAAAAAACCTTCAGCTTTTAAAAAATGGCGGAGCAAAAGGCCGTTTCTCGGTGCAACCCTGTCTCTTCTGGCAGGACTCCTGATTTTATGGATCCCATTCAATCTCTCAAAAATCGCATTTTTGCCTGGAAGTATGGCCTTTGTCGGTTTCTTATTCGGCGGCTTGATTGTACTGACGGCAGTTATGGCTTACATTTTTCCGCAATTTTCAACCATTCTCGGCGTATTTGTCATCTTTTTTTCTGTCCTTTCGGTAATGGGCGCTCTCGGCGGCATGTTCATCGGCACAATACTAGGCATTACGGGCGGGGCTTTCTGCATCGGCTGGCAGCAAATTGATGCAGATGCAAAGCATTCTGATCAACAGCCGCTTTCGCACAATGGATCTTCCAAATTAAACGCCGGTAACATTTCCGCAGGGTAGGATCATGGAAATGAACATTCTTGCAAAAAAACGAAACCTTCACGTTTTCGCCATTACCATTCTGTTCATCGGTTTCATACTCCCGCCAATTACGGCTTATGGTGCTGAAAAGAAAACGAATGGATTTGTCATATATGCAGATAAGATTGTCGGGAAAACACTAGTGCCCGAGCTGATCCAAAACGGGAACAATCCTGCTGTTCGCTTCAAATATGAAAGCGCCGTCATCTATGGGATGAAATTGGTGAAGGAAGTCCAATCATCCAACGGCCCAATGACTGTCCACATATCTGCTGAGAGCCCAATCCATGTTTCTGACATGGAAGTCGATGCGTCTTCGTTTGACTTTGAAGGCCCTTGCTTAAGCTTCGGGGAGACATATCCGGAAGTCGGATTAACGAAAGTGACACTTGTTGCGTCAAGAATGTCCTCCGGCACGATGACGGCAGACGGCTTGAAACTGACAACAGAATACGGAAAAGAAGATATCGCCAGGCCGTCGCCTGGCAAGACCCTTACTAGTGTACCAACCAAGTCTTCTAACATTGCAGAGGAACAACTGAATAAAATTCTAGGCGGGGAGGCCCCCTTCTCGTGCGAAGGCAGCGAAGAAGAGAAAAATGGGGATGATAGTACCGCTCTTCTTCCCGGTGCAGAAGACAACGAGCTTGAGGATGTTCTTGAAGAGGAAGCCGGGAACATAACGGAAGAGGCCGCAAATGCGATAGATAAAACAGCAAAAACGGTCGAGGATACGACAAATAAAGTGCTTGATCAAGTTCCGGTCGATCCCGAAAAAACCGTCAAGGATCTGCTGGAAGATCCGGTAGGAACCGCAGGCAAAACGGCTGATCAGGTATTGGATACGGCCGAGGAAACAGTAACCGACCTCAAACAATTGCTGAAAGAGGTGGAAAATGCGATCGCACTTGCTGAAAAAGTTTCCGGCGGGGAAAAGACGGAAGAGCTGCAAACACTTTACCAAATGGAAAAATCGCTGAAAGAAGAAATCAAAAAATTGGAGGAGCCTGACAAAATCACCTCTTTGCCAGTGGATGAAGCTGAAGAGGAACTTAAAAGCGTGACAGAGTCCTTAACGTCAACAACCGAGTCACTTGAGAAGATAAACGAAGATTTAGCGTTGCTGCAAAAGAAACAAGCAAATGAGGATAACAGCAAATCATCTGGCAGCAAGGAAGAGAAAGGGGTGGTCGAAGAAACAGAGGAAACGGTTGAAGACACCGTTGATACCGTGAAAGATGTCACGGGAGGCCTCTTAAATTAGAAAAATCCATGTTTGTCAGGGGTTGGATGCCCTGTACAAAACCGGCGGTTGAGCGTAAGTATATAGCAGAAGGCCGAAACGCCTTCAGCCTCTCCGCATGATCGGTTATCAAGGGTGCAGATCAAACCGACAGGCTCCATAAAAAAGCAGGCTGCCGATAGAAAGCAGCCTGCTTTTTTGGTGTCCGGAATTTGTCAGCCGGGAAATCATTCGAGAAATAGTGCGGCTTCCGCTTATTTTCGCCAGGGGCCGCCAATCGCCTTATTCAGCTTTTACCGTAGTAATCAGCCAGCCATTTCACGGCAAAATCAACGGCATCCCTCTGCCGGAATAACGTGCAGTCAGCTGCACCGGCTTTACCTTTCATAACTTCGTGTTCCCGTTCAAAATCTTTTCCTATGGCTTCGAATACTTCATCATTGAACTCAAGGTTACGGAACGTTTTCCACTCCCGCTGTCCGTCGCTGAAAACAGGGGCACCCGTCACCGTTTCCTTCCGGTAAGGAACCAGATGTTCAGACAGGTGGAAAGACGTATTGGAGTCATATCCCGTACCAAGGAACAGGACCATTGCATCGGCATCGTATAAGCGGCCAAGCGGAGAGTCTTCCCCAAGTCCATAATCATACCGATGGCCTTCGGTTATCGTTCGCTTATTCTTTCCCCAGGCCGAAAAAGAGTATTGGGGGTGAGCGCTTCTGGCCGTTCCAGGAAAGGTGCGGAATAGTTCAGGGATGGTTCCGATTCCCCGTGTCGGTGTATAGCCGGGATGATAAGCAGGCATCGTGTCCCTGATTTCCTGGTGCCATTCTTCAGGCACAGGGGGATTTGACCAGTCGGCAGGATCAGAATAATCCCCCGAATGAGCCGGCATCACCAGTGTGCCGTCCCCGTCCACAGCATCCATCAAACTCTGGATGACGGCAACAGGCCCGCCGGAAACCCAGCCTATTGAACTTAACGAAGAATGGACCAATACCGTCATCCCCTGTTTCACGCCAAGTTTCTTCAATTCTTTTGCAAGTGACGAACGGGTAACGAGTTTGCCGGAAACCTCTATCACCTTTTCTTCATCCATATGTATTCTCCCCTTTATCATTTTCTGATTGGTTGACTGCCCATATTATGTCCTTGAGTACAAAACCAAAACAAAAAGCACCTTGCCACAAAAGGTGCTTGCCAGCCCATCACAACCAGGTGATTTTCGGCTCTGTCTTATTGAGGATTCTTTTAATGTTCGCACGGTGCCTGTAAATGACAAACAGGCAAAGAATCGAGGTGCCCATCAACAGAATCCAGTCATCACTGGCAAATAAACTGTAAAGCACAGCAATGATACCTACAATAATCGAAGACAAAGACACAAACTTTGTAAGATATAAGCTGATGAAAAAGGACACAAGCAGCAGCACAAACATCAATGGCGCCGCAAAGAGCAGGACACCGCCGGATGTGGCAACCGCCTTCCCGCCGCGAAAGTTCGCAAAAACAGGGTACATATGGCCGATAACCGCCATGACGCCTGCAAGAAGCGGGTGCATCTCTACGCCGAACAGCACTGGAAGCGATGCAGCGAGCGTTCCTTTCAAAATATCACCTATCGTCACAATGAAACCCGCTTTTTTGCCAAGAGTCCTGAACGTATTAGTTCCGCCAAGGTTTCCGCTGCCGTGTTGGCGGATATCAATCCCGTATCCTACTTTTCCGACAAGCAAACCGAATGGAATCGAACCGAGAAGATATGCCGCTGCAATAATCAAAATTACATCCATAAAACAGAAGCTCCTTACATATCGTGGTATTTGTGTTTCTTATTTTATCATGCCGCCAGTCATAATGGGATGAAAACTTGTCCATAGTCCATTCTACACCACACCAGGATTATTTATGAAGAAGGATTTCGAGCAGAAACGCCATTTGATGATATCTTTCAGCTTGCCAAGGAATTCTATTAGAATCGGTTTCGGCCCGAACGCTGTCTTTTCCGGCACCCTTTGGCAGCAAGCGTCCGCCCAGGGTTATCATTTTTAGTCCATTATTTCCAATGGTATAGTAAAAGTTAAGACAATAAAAAAACATATTCCGTTGCCGTTCTCGGCAATCATGAAGTAGGAGTGGTAATTGTGATTTCGTTTTCGGGTGTATCCAAGCAGTATCCCGATGGAACACAGGCGATCAAGTCACTTGATCTGACGATAGAAAGGGGAGAGTTCTTTGTATTTATCGGCCCGAGCGGCTGCGGCAAGACAACAACGATGAAGATGATCAACCGCCTTATTGAACCGACAACCGGCACAATCGAGATCAACGGCAGGGACATCAATTCCTATAACATTCATGAACTAAGATGGAACATCGGTTATGTCCTGCAGGAAATCGCACTTTTCCCACATATGACGATAGCTGAAAATATCGCAATCGTTCCTGAAATGAAAAAGTGGGATGAGGATAAAATTAAAAGTCGGGTTGACGAGTTACTGGAAATGGTCGGGCTTGAGCCGGACGTGTTCAGGGACCGGAAACCGTCAGAACTGTCTGGCGGCCAGCAACAGCGAATAGGAGTCATCCGCGCTCTTGCGGCGGATCCTGATATCATTTTGATGGACGAGCCTTTCAGCGCACTGGATCCGATAAGCCGCGAACAGCTGCAAAAAGATATCTCGGCGCTTCAGCAGCAAATTAAAAAAACAATCGTTTTTGTCACGCATGACATGGATGAAGCGATGGCGCTTGGCGACAGAATCTGCCTGATGCGGGAGGGGGAAGTGGTTCAAATTGACCCGCCGCAGCAGCTTATACTTCACCCGGCCAGCGAGTTTGTAAGTGAATTTATCGGGGAGCATAAATCCCCGTGGATGACGGCAGTTGATGTCATGATGTCAGCAGAGTCACCGTATATCATTGATGAATCCATAGTGGAAAGCTCATCAGAAGCCATCGCTTTTGCCCGTAATGAAGACGGCGCTTATACAGGGGCATTCAGCAGCGGAAAACCGGTGGACAGCCCAGTCTTGAAACACTCGGCTATGCTGAAGGAAGCGGTAAGATACTTCAAAGATACACCTTACCAGGTTTTGCCTGTCCTGAAAAATGATAAATTGATCGGCACCCTGTCATATGAAGACCTGGTGCATTTTCTGGAGAAGCAAAGCTTGCAGGCAAGCGGGGTGGGAAGATGAACACATTTTTTTCCGTACTGCAAAGCAGACAGGACGTCTTACTGGAAAAAATATGGGAGCATTTGCAAATTTCATTGCTTTCACTTGTCATCGCTGCCCTGATTGCCGTCCCACTCGGCATTCTGTTGACTAGAAGGAAAAAAGCTGCTGAATCAGTCATCGGAATTACAGCCATCATACAGACCATTCCCTCCCTTGCCGTCCTGGCATTTCTGATCCCGCTGTTCGGAATCGGGAAAGTGCCTGCTATTATAGCATTGACCGCTTATGCATTGCTGCCGATACTGCGGAATACATATACAGGCATCAAGGAAGTCGATCCCGCCCTGATTGAAGCTGCGACCGGAATGGGCATGAGTTCATCAAAGCGCCTCGTGAAAGTGGAGCTCCCGCTCGCGATGCCTGTCATCATGGCCGGCATCCGCACCTCGATGGTACTCATTGTCGGCACGACAACAATCGCCGCTCTGATAGGGGCTGGCGGGCTGGGTGAACTGATCCTTCTCGGCCTGGACAGAGGTGCTGATGTCAACTTGATCCTCCTCGGAGCGATACCGGCTGCCCTGCTTGCGATTTTACTGGATGTCATCTTGCGGATGGTGGAGAAACATTCCGCCGGAGCCAGCTTGAAGCCGCTTATCATCGTCCTTGCCTCAGCTGCATTGATCACAGCGGCACCTCTGGCTCTCATGGATGATGACGAACCGGACCTTGTGATCGGCGCCAAACTCGGCTCCGAGCCGGAAATCTTGATAAACATGTATAAACTGCTGATTGAGGAAAATTCCGATCTGGAGGTGGCCCTTGAGCCAGGTCTCGGTAAGACTTCCTTCGTTTTCGAGGCTTTGCAAAAAGGTTCTATAGACATTTATCCTGAATTCACGGGCACGGCGATCGTCACCCACCTGGGCGAAAAAGCAGTCAGTAATGACAGGCGGGAAGTATACGAACAGGCGAAAAAGGGTATGAAAGAACAATATGACATGGCATTTCTGGAGCCGATGGCGTTCAATAACACATATGCAGTCGCGCTCACGAAACAGACAGCTGAGCAATACGGCCTTAAAACAATCGGCGACCTCCGCAAGGCCGATGATCAGCTCGTTGCCGGGTTCACGCTTGAATTCACAGACCGGTATGACGGCTATGCCGGCATGCAGGAAGTATACGGAATCGACTTTGCGCAGCTTAAAACGATGGAACCGGGAATCAGGCAAAGCGCCATTGCCGAAGGACAGGTCGATGTCATCGATGCCTATTCGACCGATTCTTATATGATTGAACTTGACCTTACCGTTCTTGAGGATGATAAAAACCTGTTTCCGCCATACCAGGGCGCACCGTTGATGCTGCAAAGCACACTCGAGAAGCACCCTGAACTGGAAGACATCCTGAATCAGCTCGGCGGGAAGATATCTGATGATGAAATGAGACAGATGAACTACCAGGTTGATTATTGAAGATAAGCCGGCTGAAGAAGTGGCCCGCGAATTTTTGACGGAAACCGGCCTTTTGAAGTAACCAACAAAGAAAGGGGTACGATTATGAGCTTTGAAAATCCGACCCGCGATGAGATCGCTGAAATTTTAAAAACGAAAAAACGGATTGCTGTTGTCGGCCTTTCAGATAACCCGATGCGGACCTCCCATTCCGTGTCTGAGGCAATGAAAGAAGCGGGATATGAAATTATCCCTGTCAATCCGAATGTAGACAGCGTCTTTGGGATAAAGGCAGTTCCCTCTTTATCGGAAATTGAAGGCCATGTGGATATTGTAAATGTGTTCAGGCGTTCTGAGTATTTGCCTGAATTGGCGAAACAGACGGCTGAAATTGGCGCGGATGTTTTCTGGGCGCAGCTCGGCGTTTATAACGATGAGGCGTATGAATTTTTAAAATCGCACGGCATCACCGTCATCATGGACCGATGCATCAAAGTCGAACATGCGATGACAAAATGACAAGAAATCATGGTGATTTGGTTTGACCCCCTGCTGCTTAGCGGGGGCTTTTTCATGCAGTTTAATAAAATCTCCATTTGCGAAATTCCCAGGAAAAGATACAATAAGAGCTAGACACTACTTCTTACACCATTGATAGAGCAGGTGTAACAGCATTTGCATGCGATTGCACACACCTGAATAGAAACGTGTGTTCCCGCATGGTATGATAGAGTCATTCCATAGGAAGCTGGCAGTTGAAAGGAGTATAAGCCATTGGCGAAACAACAGTTTAACTATAATGAAGATGCAATACAGGTGCTCGAAGGGCTTGAGGCTGTCCGCAAAAGGCCCGGCATGTACATTGGAAGCACAGACAGCCGCGGTCTGCACCATCTCGTATATGAAATCGTCGACAATGCTGTCGATGAGGCGCTTGCCGGATATGGCAACAAAATCATCGTGACCATTCATAAGGATAACAGCATTAGTGTCCAGGATGACGGACGCGGGATGCCGACCGGAATGCACAAACTGGGCCGTCCGACCCCTGAAATCATTTTGACGGTGCTGCATGCGGGCGGCAAATTCGGTCAGGGCGGTTACAAGACAAGCGGCGGGCTGCACGGTGTCGGTGCTTCTGTTGTAAACGCGCTGTCTGAATGGCTTGTCGTCACCATTTGCCGTGACGGACAGGTTTATGAACAGCGGTTTGAACACGGCGGAAAGCCGGCCACGTCCCTCACCAAAAAAGGGACAACAAAAAAAACCGGGACAACTGTCCATTTCAAACCTGACCCATCCATTTTCAGCACACTTACGTATAACTTTGATACCTTATCCGAACGCCTGCGGGAATCCGCGTTTTTGTTAAAGGGCTTAAAAATAGAACTTCACGATTTGCGGCATGACTTTCATGATGTGTATCACTATGAATCTGGAATCGAAGCCTTTGTGGAATACTTGAATGAAGAAAAAGACACGCTGCACGAGGTCGCGTTTATGGAAGGGATCCAAAACAGCATTGAAGTAGAGTATTCCTTCCAATTTAACGACGGCTTTTCGGAAAATATGCTGTCTTTTGTCAACAATGTCAGGACAAAGGACGGCGGCACCCACGAATCGGGGGCAAAGACGGCAATGACCCGAGCCTGCAATGAATATGCGCGCAAAGTGGGGCTCCTGAAGGAAAAGGAAAAAAACCTTGAAGGTTCCGATATTCGTGAAGGCCTCACCGCTATTGTGTCTGTCCGAGTCCCGGAGGAGAAGCTTCAATTCGAAGGACAAACAAAAGGAAAGCTCGGCACCAGTGAAGCGAGATCGGCTGTGGACGCAGTCGTCAGTGAAAAGCTTTCTTACTTCCTGGAAGAGAACCCTGATATCAGTTCACTGTTGATCAAAAAAGCGGTGAAGGCATCCCAGGCCCGGGAAGCGGCCCGGAAAGCAAGGGAAGATGCACGCAACGGGAAAAAGAAGCGGAAAAGAGATGCCATCCTGAGCGGAAAGCTTACACCCGCTCAGTCCAAAAACCCGCAAAAAAATGAATTATATCTTGTTGAGGGCGACTCCGCCGGCGGTTCTGCAAAGCAGGGCCGCGACCGCAAATTCCAGGCGGTCCTGCCGCTCAGAGGCAAAGTGATCAACACGGAAAAAGCCAAGCTCCAGGATATTTTCAAAAATGAAGAAATCAGCACAATCATCAACACAATCGGTGCGGGAGTAGGACCTGAATTCCTTCTTGATGACAGCAACTACGACAAAATCGTCATCATGACCGATGCGGATACGGACGGAGCCCATATCCAGGTACTGCTGCTCACGTTCTTTTACCGCTATATGCGCCCGCTGATCGAAGCCGGCAAAATATATATCGCCCTGCCGCCGCTTTACAAAGTGAGCAAAGGCAAAGGTAAAAAAGAAGTGGTTGAATACGCATGGGATGATGATGAACTGAAGAAAGTCACCAGCAAAGTCGGGCGCGGATATGCCATCCAGCGGTATAAAGGTCTTGGCGAAATGAACGCCGATCAATTGTGGGAAACGACGATGAATCCGGAAACCCGGACGTTGATCAGGGTGAAAGTGGAGGACAGCGCGAGCGCTGAAAAACGGGTCACCACCCTTATGGGCGATAAAGTGGAACCGCGCCGGAAATGGATTGAAACCCATGTGGAATTCGGCTTGAATGAGGATACAAATATTCTTGAAAATGATAATCTTACTCTCGGAGAACAAGTGTAACGGCAATGAAGGTTGGAGGTTTCTAGTATGGCAGAATTAGAGAAAATCTTGGATTTACCGCTTGAAGAAGTGCTCGGCGACCGGTTTGGCCGCTACAGCAAATATATCATCCAGGAACGGGCCCTTCCCGATGCAAGAGACGGTTTGAAGCCGGTGCAGCGCCGTATCCTGTACGCAATGTATAAGGAGGGGAATACAGCGGACAAAGCCTTCCGGAAATCTGCAAAAACAGTCGGTAATGTCATCGGCAATTATCATCCTCATGGCGATTCCTCCGTATATGAAGCGATGGTGCGGATGAGCCAGGGATGGAAAGTCCGGAATTTCCTGATTGAAATGCACGGCAACAACGGAAGTGTGGATGGCGACCCGCCGGCGGCGATGCGTTATACGGAAGCACGCCTTTCCGCAATCGCTTCCGAGCTGTTGATGGATATCGACAAAAATACAGTTGAATTTGCTCTCAACTTCGATGATACGATGGAGGAGCCAATTGTCCTGCCGGCCATGTTCCCGAATTTGCTCGTTAATGGATCGACAGGAATCTCAGCCGGTTATGCAACCGAAATGCCGCCCCACCAGCTCGGTGAAGTAGTTGACGCCGTCACCATGCAGATCGATAAGCCTGACTGCACCGTTGACGACCTGATGACTGTCCTAAAGGGCCCTGACTTTCCGACAGGCGGCATCATCCAGGGGGTTGACGGCATCAAAAAAGCCTATGAAACCGGAAAAGGCCGCATCGTTGTCCGCGGCCGTGCCGAGATTGAAAAAATCAGGGGCGGCAAAGAGCAAATCGTCATCACTGAAATCCCTTATGACATTAACAAAGCGAATCTCGTAAAGCGGATGGATGAAATTCGCTTCGACAAAAAAGTGGAGGGCATCGCCGAAGTCAGGGATGAAACCGATCGGACAGGCTTACGGATCGTCATCGAGCTGAAAAAGGAAACAGACGGCAACGGCGTCCTCAATTATTTATACAAACATACCGATCTGCAAATATCCTATAACTTCAACATGGTTGCGATCCATCATAAAACGCCGAAGCTCCTCGGCCTGAAAGGCATCATCCAGGCGTATATCGACCATCAGAGGGAAGTTGTCACCAACCGCTCCCGGTATGAGCTGGAAAAGGCCAGGGACCGCCAGCATGTCGTCGAAGGCCTCATGAAGGCCCTTTCTATCCTGGATCAAGTGATTGCGACAATCAGGGCCTCCAAGGATAAGCGTGATGCCAAGGATAACCTGATCAAAGAATACGCGTTCACTGAACCGCAGGCTGAAGCGATTGTGTCACTGCAGCTGTACCGCCTGACCAACACAGACATCACGGCCCTCCAAAAAGAAGCAGAGGATCTGGATAAAAAGATCGCTGAACTGGAAGCCATTCTGGCAAGCGAGAAAAATTTGCTGAATGTCATTAAAAAAGAATTAAAACGAATCAAAAAAAATTATTCTGATAAACGTTTGACAGGCATTGAAGATGAAATTGAAGAGATCAAAATCGACCTTGAAGTCCTCGTACCGTCAGAAGATGTCATGGTCACGGTCACGGATGACGGGTACGTGAAAAGGACAAGCCTCAGGTCATATTCCGCGTCAAACGGACAGGACTTCGGCATGAAAGAAACGGACCATCTGATCGGCAATTTTGAAATGAATACAACCGACACGCTGCTATTGTTCACCAACAAGGGGAACTATCTGTACTTGCCGGTCCATCAATTGCCTGATATCCGCTGGAAAGATCTCGGGCAGCACATTGCCAGCTTATTGCCGGTCGATAAAGAAGAATACTTGATCAATGCCATACCGGTGAAGGAATTTGCCGAGGACCAGTATCTTGTTTTCGCCACCAAGCACGGGATGGTCAAAAAGTCAGTGCTCTCCCAATATAAAGCTCAGCGGTATTCAAAGCCGCTCATGGCCATCAACTTGAAAAACGATGACGAATGCATCGATGTCCATCTGACCGATGGAAGCCATGATCTGTTTCTTGCCACCCGCAACGGATATGGACTGTGGTTCAATGAAGAGGAGATCAGTGTCATCGGTGTCAGGGCGGCCGGCGTCAAAGGCATCAACCTGAAAGACGATGATATCGTAGTCAGCGCAAGGACGCTTGATTCAGGCAGCGATTCTCAGCTTGTCCTAACCACCCACCGCGGCGCAATGAAAAGGATGCCGATGAAAGAGTTCGAAAAGACCTCAAGGGCTAAACGCGGCGTCGTCATGCTGAGGGAATTGAAGAAGAACCCGCACCGTATCATCAGCGTTGAAGTCGTTGCACCGGGAGATACCGTCTATTTGAAAACGGAAAAAGAGGAAGTGCAAGCGGTCGATCCGAAAAGCTTGCGGCTCAATGACCGCTACAGCAACGGATCGTTCATAATCGATACAGACAAATCCGGTTTCGTCAGCATGACCTGGAAAGAAACCGCTCCTGATGTTGAAGAACCAACAAACTAAGGAAGGGCACCCGCTTGCCGCTGTGCCTGGAGCTGGATGACTCCCTTTTGGTTTTAGCCACGCAATCAATTTCTTTACCACAACAAAAGCACCGTTGACTCGGTGCTTTTTGTTATAGTTATATAACTATTAACGATTTTGATCATGAAATTATGAACAAAACGTGAAACTTTAATCTTGAAGATTCAGAATATTCGTGTTAGCTTATTAAACAGGGAGATGCTGCATGAGAGAATTAAAGGATAACATCATCAATACGTCACTCAAGCTTTTTGAAACCCACGGCTTTCACGGCGTCACGGTCAAACAGATCGTGGAAGAAAGCGGAACAAGTAAAGGGGGGTTTTATCACCATTTCAAGTCAAAGGATGAACTTCTTTATGTCATTCATGATACCTTCATCTCATACGTGTTAGTAAAAGCGACCGAAGCCCAAAAAGCCTACACCGCACCAGCAGAAAAGCTGCAAGCTATCATAAGATCCTTCGTAAAAGTTTTTGACCTTTACAAATCTCACATCACTGTATTTTACCGGGAAAGTGTTTACCTGAAACCCGACTACTACGAGAAAATCAAGGAAAAACGAGATCAATTCAAGCAAGAAATCTTCCGTGTTTTGGAAGAAGGCATACAAGCAGGGGAGTTCCGGTCCGAGCTGCCGGTTGAAATCGCCGGAATGTCCATTCTCGGAATTGTCAACTGGACTTATATGTGGTATCAGAAAAACGGAAGCAAATCGATCGACGAGATCGCTGATATTTTCACAGATTTCATCTTGCATGCCGTACTGGTCGATGAAGCAAAGCAAAAAGATGCATATGCGCCCTTTTTTCTGCGCGAGACGCAGTTTTTTTAAGACAAATGGATGAAGCGCTTACATATCCTTTTTTTTGGCCCTGTACAGACCAACCGGTCGGTCTGCTCCGTTTGTCCATCATTCATATGCAAGTATTTGAGGGGGAGAAGCATGAATTACGAATTGACAAAAGAACAGCAAATGATCAAGGAAATGGTCAGCGCCTTTGCGGAAAAAGAAGTGCGCCCGAAAGCCGACCATGTCGACAGGACTTCTGAATTTCCAATCGATACCTTCAAAAAGATGGGGGAACTAGGGCTGCTCGGCATCCCGTTTCCGGAAAAATACGGCGGTTCCGGCGGCGATACCGTTTCCTACGCGATCGCCGTTGAAGAAATCGGCAAAGCATGCGGCGGTACGGGATTGAGTTACGCCGCAGCGGTTTCGCTCGGTTCAAGCCCAATTTATTATTTCGGTACAGAAGAACAGAAGCAAAAATATCTTGTGCCGCTGGCCAAAGGTGAAACACTCGCCTCCTTCGGGCTGACTGAGCCGAACGCCGGGTCTGATGCCGGCGGCACCCAGTCAAGAGCCGAGCTTGACGGTGATGAATACGTGATCAATGGCTCCAAAAACTGGATCACGAATGCAGGGTTTGCCCGCACAGTCACCGTCACGGCGGTCACCGGAAAGGATGACCGCGGCAAAAATATCATCTCGGCTATCATCGTTCCGACGGACTCAAAAGGCTTCACGATCAACAGCAACTATGAAAAGATGGGTGTTCGCGGCTCGAACACGTCCGAACTCGTCCTTGAAGATGTCCGTGTCCCGAAAGAGAACCTGCTTGGCGATCCGCAAAAAGGATTCAAGCAATTTCTCTATACCCTTGACGGCGGCAGAATATCAATAGCGGCCCTGGCGGTAGGCATTGCCCAGGCTGCTTACGAAAAAGCGCTTGCCTACTCAAAGGAACGCACCCAATTTGGGCAGTCGATCTCCAAGTTCCAGGCCATCCAGTTCAAACTCGCGGATATGGCGATGGAAATCGAACTTGCCCGCAATATGGTATACAAAGCCGCATGGCTGAAAGACAACAACAAACCGTTCGCAAAAGAATCTGCTTTCGCAAAGCTGTTTGCCTCTGAAATGGGATTCCGCACATGCAACCAGGCCATCCAGATTCATGGTGGTTACGGGTATATGCGTGAATACGAAGTGGAGCGGCATTTGCGTGACATAAAGCTTATGGAAATCGGTGAAGGAACGTCAGAGATTCAGCGTTTAGTCATTTCCCGCCAGATCGGCCTTTAAAAATCAAGGAGGTATCCAATGGCTGCTATTCAATTGCCTGTAGGAAAACTGTTGGAAGAGACTGCTGCCAAGTATCCTGATCGTGAAGCTGTCGTGTACGCCGACCGAGATTTCCGGTATACCTATAAGGAGTTTGACCGGCTGTGCCGGGAAGCCGCCAGGGGCTTCATGAAGCTTGGCATCGATGCCGGAGAGCATGTTGCCGTATGGTCCACCAACACTCCGGAATGGGTCACCGCCCAGTTTGCAACCGGCAAAATGGGGGCCGTGCTCGTAACCGTCAATACGAGCTACCGGGCAGCTGAGCTTGAGTACCTGTTGAAACAATCTGATTCGACAACACTGATCCTGATGGAACAATTCAAGGACCATTCTTATATCAATACACTGTTTGAACTATGTCCGGAGCTCAATGATTGCGAGCCGGGCAATCTTCAGTCAAAACGGCTGCCTAAATTGAAAAATGTCATTGTCCTGAGTGATAAGCGGTATCCGGGCACTTACACATGGTCAGATGTCGTCGGCATGAAGGAGGGCGTGACGGAGGAGGAACTTGATGCCAGAATGGATACCCTTTCTCCCGAGGACGTCATTAACATGCAGTACACATCCGGCACCACCGGTTTTCCAAAGGGTGTTATGCTCACCCATAACAATCTGACGAATAATGCGTTCAACGTCGCAAAGTGCATGGAAATGACCCATGAAGACCGGCTGTGCATTCCGGTTCCGTTCTTCCACTGCTTCGGCTGTGTAATGGGGACGCTTGCCTGTGTGACGGTTGGGGCCACAATGGTTCCTGTCCAGGAATTCAATCCGAAAGCCGTTTTGAAGACAATTGAACAGGAAAAGTGCACAGCAGTCCATGGCGTTCCGACCATGTTCATTGCCGAACTAAATGACGCCGAATTTGACAATTATGACCTGTCATCGCTCCGCACCGGCATCATGGCCGGCTCCAACTGCCCGATTGAAGTCATGAAAGATGTAGTCGGCAAAATGGGAGTGGATGAGGTCACCATTGCTTACGGACAGACGGAATCCTCACCGGTCATTACGCAGACAAGGACAGATGATCCCATTGAACTCAGGGTCTCTTCAGTCGGAAGGGCACTCCCTGATGTTGAAGTGAAAATTGTGGAGCCCGGATCAAACCGGGAATTGCCTCCCGGCGAACAGGGCGAACTGTGCACACGCGGGTACCATGTCATGAAGGGCTATTACAAAAATCCCGATGCAACACGGGAAGCGATTGATGAAGAAGGCTGGCTCCATACGGGAGATCTTGCTGTCATGGACGAAAACGGCTATTTCAAAGTGACTGGCCGGCTTAAAGACATGATCATCCGCGGCGGGGAAAATATCTATCCGCGTGAAATTGAAGAGTTCCTTTACCAGCATCCGGATGTCGTCGATGTCCAGGTCGTCGGCGTTCCAGATGAGAAATACGGTGAAGAGCTAATGGCATGGATTATTTTGAAGGAAGGTTCAACCGTTGACACTGAAGAAATGCGTGAATTTTGCCAGGGCAAAATATCCCGCCACAAAATTCCGCGTTACATCGAGTTCACCGATTCATATCCGATGACGGCCTCCGGAAAAATACAGAAATTCAAGCTGCGTGAACAGTCAATGGAATTACTCCAGACAGAAGCATGATGTGAAACAAAACAATCCAATCAAGCGCGGGCCCTTTGTCCGCGCCAATTCCAGGGAGGGATGCAGTTGTTTACGAAAATACTGATTGCCAATCGGGGAGAAATCGCCTGCCGTGTGATAAGGACGTGCAAGAAACTGGGGATTCCCACTGTCGCCGTTTATTCTGAAGCCGACAAGGCTGCCCCTCATGTAAAAATGGCTGATGAAAGCTATTTGATCGGGAAACCGCGGGTGAATGAAAGCTACCTGAACATCGACAAGATCATTGAGGCAGCGAAGCAGGCTGGTGCAGATGCGGTCCATCCAGGTTACGGGCTCCTTAGTGAGAACGCCAATTTTGCAAGAAGGTGCCGTGAAGAGGGGATCACCTTCATCGGCCCTTCGGCAGATGTCATTGCCCTGATGGGAAGCAAAATAGAAGCCCGGAAAACGATGGAGGCAGCCGGTGTGCCTGTTGTACCGGGTGTCACAAAGCCGCTTGAGGATGAAAATGAAGCACTCCTTGCCGCAGAATCGATCGGATTTCCGGTGATGCTGAAAGCTTCAGCCGGAGGCGGCGGCATCGGCATGCAAATCGCGAAGGATGCGGATGAACTGCAAAAAGCGTTTGCCGGGAACCGAAAACGCGCCCAGGATTTCTTTGGCGACGGGGCGATGTTCATTGAAAAGGTGATCGAACAGCCGCGCCACATTGAAATACAGGTGATCGCCGACAAAACGGGCGAAACCGTTTATTTATGGGAAAGGGAATGCTCCATCCAGCGGCGCCATCAAAAGGTCGTGGAAGAAGCGCCTTCTCCGTTCCTGGATGAAGAAACCCGCAAAAAAATGGGGGAGTCCGCTGTCAAAGCAGCAAAATCGATCGGCTATGAAAACGCAGGAACAATTGAGTTTTTAGTGGACCACAATATAAACTACTATTTCCTTGAAATGAATACAAGACTCCAGGTCGAACATCCGGTTACAGAAGAAATTACCGGAATTGACCTTGTTGAAGAACAGATCAGAATTGCAGCCGGGAGCAACCTGAGCTTCAAGCAGGAAGATGTCCCATTAAACGGGCACAGCATCGAGACGCGCATCTATGCGGAAGATCCAAAAACGTTTTTCCCATCACCAGGCAAAATCGCTGTCCTGGAACTTCCGGAAGGAGACAGAATCAGGCATGAACTGGCTGTTTCCGAAGGGGATACTGTCACACCGTTTTATGACCCGATGATTGCCAAGCTTGTCGTATCTGGGGAAAACAGGAATGAGGCAATCCGCAAACTTGAACAGGCGCTCTCAGAATACAAAGTCGAAGGGATCAAGACCAACATTCCGCTGCTCATCCAGGCAGTCGGCCATGAAGCATTCAAAAACGGAGACACAACAACCGACTTCATCGAAAAATATGTGAAGCCATTACAAACTACCAATAAAAAGTGAGGTTATCGAAATGAATGAAGTAAAAGCGAGTATGGCAGGAAACGTCTGGAAAGTTTTAGTGAAGCAGGGTGACACGGTTGAGGAAGGACAGGATGTCGTCATCCTGGAATCGATGAAAATGGAAATTCCGATTGCTGCCGAAACCGGCGGCACCGTTGCGGAAGTGAAAATCAATGAGGGCGATTTCGTCAACGAAGAAGATGTCCTCGTCACATTAGAATAGAGTTGGAGGTGGGGATGACCGGCATGAACTACCCTGAAGCCGTCACGATAAAAGAGGTGGGTCCGCGCGACGGACTGCAAAATGAGAAAACATTCATACCAACAGAAACTAAAATTGAATGGATCAATAAGTTGTCAAAAAGCGGACTCCGCTACATCGAAATTACGTCTTTTGTAAACCCGAAGTGGATTCCGCAATTGAAAGATGCTCGCGAAGTCGCACGCACCATAAACCGGGAAGAAGGCGTCACCTATGCGGCGCTCGTTCCTAATATGAAGGGACTGGAATTCGCCCTTGAGGCGGATATTGATGAAGTGGCCGTCTTCATGTCAGCGAGCGAATCTCATAACCGCAGCAACATCAACAAATCCATAGAAGAAACCTTTCCTGTTCTGAAGGAAGTGACTGCGGAAGCGTTGAAAGCCGGTAAAACCGTTCGGGGATACGTATCCACTGTCTTCGGCTGCCCGTACGAAGGGGCCGTTGCCGCAGACCAGGTGGCGCGTGTTTCCGAATCGCTTTTTGATATGGGCATCAGTGAACTGTCCCTTGGAGATACGATCGGGGTGGCAAATCCCCGCCAGGTTCACGAGATCCTTGATTATTTATCAAAACGGATCCCGCTGGATCAGACAGCGGTCCATTTCCATAACACAAGGGGAACGGCACTGGCCAACGTATTGGCAGCTTTTGATTACGGCATAGCAACTGTCGACAGTTCCCTTGGCGGACTCGGCGGCTGTCCGTATGCACCGGGAGCATCCGGCAACCTTGCGACAGATGACTTGCTCTATATGCTTGACGGCATGGGGATCAATACAGGCATCGGTCTCGATAAACTGCTTGAAGCCGCCCAATACTTACAGGCAAAAACCGGGCGTGAGCTTGCAAGCCATCAAATGCAGATTCTTAACGGCAAAAATACAGAAAAGACAGTCTAACGTGCAGGGGGCGATAGCGATCGAAACGAAAGCGAAGGAGGCAAAAGACATGTCAGTAGAAGACGTACTGAAAGAGCGTACCGAAAAAATCAAAAAGGGCGGGCTGGAAAAATACCATGAAAAAAATGCAGAAAAAGGCAAGCTGTTTGTAAGGGAACGGCTTGAGCTTCTGTTTGATGACGGGATTGATGTGGAAGACGCCTTTTTTGCCAATTCAGAGGCGGAAGGACTGCCCGCAGACGGGGTTGTCACCGGCATCGGCAAAGTGAACGGGCAAACGGTTTGCGTCATGGCAAATGACTCGACTGTCAAAGCGGGATCATGGGGGGCGCGCACGGTAGAAAAAATCATCCGGATCCAGGAAACGGCGGACAAACTGGAAGTGCCGATGCTTTATCTTGTTGACTCAGCCGGTGCCAGAATTACCGACCAGATCGAAATGTTCCCGGGCCGGCGCGGAGCGGGACGGATTTTTTACAATCAAGTGAAGCTTTCGGGAAAAGTGCCGCAAGTATGCCTGCTATTCGGGCCTTCGGCTGCAGGCGGCGCATATATCCCGGCATTTTGTGATATCGTCGTGATGGTGGAAGGAAATGCATCCATGTATCTCGGTTCACCGCGTATGGCTGAAATGGTTATTGGTGAAAAAGTGTCGCTTGAAGAGATGGGCGGCGCCCGGATGCATTGCTCGACATCCGGCGTAGGGGATGTGCTTGTGAAAGATGAACAGGAAGCATTGAGCTTTGCCCGCCGTTATCTTTCTTATTTTCCGGCAAGCTATGCGGAAAAACCAGCAAAAGCGGCAGCAGGTAAGCCGAAAGAATTCGAAAAAACGATCGAAGACTTGATTCCGGCCAATCAGAATGCACCGTTCAATATGTATGATTTGATCAACAGGCTTATTGATGAAGACTCCTTTTGCGAAATCAAGAAGCTATTCGCGCCGGAGCTGATTACAGGACTGGCGAGGATGGATGGGAAAACGGTCGGCATCATCGCCAACCAGCCGCGTGTGAAAGGCGGTGTGCTTTTCCATGATTCTGCCGACAAGGCCGCCAAATTCATCACGCTTTGCGATGCATTCAATATCCCGCTGCTGTTCCTTGCCGACATTCCGGGCTTCATGATCGGAACGAAAGTGGAACGGGCAGGCATCATCCGGCATGGAGCCAAAATGATTGCAGCGATGAGTGAAGTGACAGTGCCGAAAATTTCCGTCGTCGTCCGAAAAGCATACGGAGCCGGCTTATACGCCATGGCAGGGCCGGCATTCGAGCCGGATTGCACCCTTGCTTTGCCGTCAGCCCAAATTGCCGTCATGGGTCCGGAAGCGGCAGTCAATGCCGTTTATGCCAATAAGATCGCTTCTTTGCCGGAAGAAGAACGTCCGGCGTTCATTCAGGAAAAACGCGAGGAGTACAAGGAGGATATCAACATTTATCATCTTGCATCTGAGATGATCATCGATGATATCGTAGCCGGAAATAAGCTGAGAGATGAGTTGGTCACCCGTTTTGAAGCTTATGAATCAAAAAATGTGACTTTCACAGACCGAAAGCATGGTGTATATCCGGTCTAAACAGAGAGACATTCGAATCGGCTCTTAATCCGTTTTGAAGGGGAGAAAACAATAAATCTTAAGTTAATTTGCGATACAATTTGCATGGCATTTTGTATCGCATTTTTTGTTTGTGCCAAAAATTTAGTGAATTTGGGGCAAAAGAGGTTATGATCATTTAAATCCTTTGCGATTCATGGATTTACATGGTGGCTATTCACGGTAAAGTTAAGATGAGGATTGCTCAGCTATAAAGAACGTTATTTAAGTTTACGCGGAGGTTTTTTATGAAAAAGCTTTTATGGATTCCATTATTATCATCGATCGCGACAATGGGATTACTTTTTTTAACTGGTTCTGTCTTTGATATTGATGTATTCGAAATTAAGTTATTTCAAAATGAGCCGTTAAAAGAAGATGTGATTTTTGATGTGGAATTTGCATTTCTGCCAATTGCTTTCGGGTTAGGGGTTGGATTCATTGTGGAACGTATCGTAAAAGCCCGTAGCAAACGATTGAACTGAAAGGGGATAAAAAGGGCTGTAAATGGCAGCCAAAACAAAGAGGCATGAGCAAAATGTTTGCAATGCCTCTTTGTTTGTTTTTTATATACCATGCTGAAGAGTCAGGTACAAAATGGATTGAGAAATCCCTTTTAATCAAAGGTGCCAGATCGATTTCAAAGGGGCTGTTATTATGCCGGCGCTTCACCGGTTTTGGTGCCGAGTTTCCTGATTACATCAACAACACCAGGATTTTCAAGTGATGATAAATCACCTGCATCTTTATTGAGATACGCCGCTTTAATGGCGCGCCGCATGACTTTGGCGTTCCGTGTCTTCGGCAGGTCATCCACAAAGTGAATTTCTTTGGGCTTGAGTGCTTTGCCAAGCTTGGTTGCAACCAGGCCGATCAGCTCCTGTTTGATTTCATCTGTAGGCTCATATCCATCCTTCAGAACAGCAAAGCAGACGGCCGCTTCACCTTTCACATCATCGGGAATACCAATTGTGCCGGCTTCAACGACACCATCATGCTCCACAAGGATGGATTCCATTTCAGCAGGGCCAAGCCGTTTGCCGGCTACATTAAGAATATCATCCGAGCGGCCGGTGATCGTCCAGTATCCGTCTTCATCTTTAATGACCCAA
Organism: Guptibacillus hwajinpoensis; assembly: GCA_016841765.1. GTDB lineage: Bacteria > Bacillota > Bacilli > Bacillales > Bacillaceae_O > Bacillus_BL. The sequence goes on along the minus strand of JAENYN010000034.1, from coordinate 13,781 downwards.
TCTCCGTGAACCCACGTATCCTTCCATCGGCTCCAGTACGCTTCTTCATACCGTTCGGGCTCTTTCCAGAAACCTCTCGTCATGCCGACCCACGGCTTTTTAATGACCAGTTCCCCGACTTCATTTAATACGCTTTCCCCATTTTCATTATAGACGTGCACATCCATGCCAGGGAGCGGGGAATTAAAGGTGATGGGAGCAATCGGCTTCAATAAGACATTGCCAAGAATGCCGCCTGAAATCTCGGTACCGCCGGAGTAGTTGAAGATCGGCACCTTTTTCTTGCACACCGATTCGAACAGCCACATCCACGGCTCAGGATTCCATGGTTCACCGGTTGAGCCGATAACCCGCAATGTCGAAATATCATGGCGTTCCACCCAATCCTCTCCGTGCTTCATTAACGAGCGGATAAGGGTAGGGGAAATGCCCAGATGCGAAACATGATGTTTTTCCACAAGTTCCCACAACCGATCGGGGTTTGGATAGTCCGGAGTGCCTTCAAACATGACGATCGCTGCACCGTTCAGCAAACCTCCGAACACAAGGAAAGGACCCATCATCCAGCCCATATCTGTATACCAGAATAATGTATCTCCCTGTTTGACATCCATCCCGAATCCCGCATCGAATGCTGATTTGAACGGAAAGCCGGAATGGGTGTGTACTGCCCCTTTCGGTTTCCCGGTCGTGCCGGATGTATAAATCAGCATCATCGGATCATCGCTTTCCATCTTTTCCGTCATGACAGGGCTTTCATTTCCGCGTTCAAGAAAGTCATCCCAGTACAAATCATGGTTTTCATTCCATTTTGTCATCGTGCCGAGCCGTTTGACAACGACAACTTTTTCAATGGAAGGGGATAATGCGGCAGCACGGTCAGCCTCATCTTTCATGGCGATTTCCTTGCCGCGGCGCTTATATCCGTCAGCCGTGATCAGCATTTTTGCCTCTGAGGCATTTATCCTGGCAGCAACAGCTTCGGCGCCGTATCCGGAAAAAGCCGGGGAAAAGATTGCCCCTATTTTTGCGGCAGCAAGCATCGCAATGACCGTTTCGGGAATCATCGGCATATATATCGTAATGACATCCCCTTTGCGGATACCTGAAGCTTTTAATCCTCCAGCCGCTTTGGTCACCGCTTCATCCAGCTGTTTATACGTGTACGTGACCGTTTCTCCGCTGTCACTTTCCCAGATAAGGGCGGTTTTGCTTTCATAGTCCGGCGACTTCGCCCATTTTTCCACCGCATCATGAGTGGCGTTCAACTTGCCTCCTACATACCAATCGGGCCATTTCATGCCTTTTGGCGTTTCAAGCGTTTGCCGGTATGACTGGAACCACTGGATTCCAAGCGCTTTTTCCGCCTCTGTCCAAAACCACTCGATATCTTCTACAGATTTTTTCAGAAACTCCTCATAATCCGAAAAACCCAGCGCTTTCATCCATTGATACATACGCGACGACTTCACTATGTCTTCATCCGGAAACCAAACTGGAACCATTGACAATTGAATCCCCCCAAAACTATAGTAATAAAGTATTAGAACATTCTGAAAAATGCTGCTATCCTTATTGTATAATAAAAGAAGCTTCATTTAAAAAATTTAACTTGAAAAGATATTTTTACAGAAAAAACAAAGACTGCGAAGGATGCTGCCAGAGGATATCGAACGTCTTGTAAAAGGATAATTCGCAACAGGAGGGATTGAGATGGCCCAAAAATTAGCAGTGGCAATCATGCACGGAATAGGCAGTCAGCGCGAAACGTATGCCGATGCTTTCATTACAGCAATAATAGACGCATTTATGAGGAAAGCCGAGCCCTTTATCGAAAAGCCTGAAGAAGCCCTCGTAATTGAACCGGTTTACTGGGCAGATGTATTTGAAGAAGATGAAGACCGGTTATACGAGAACCTTGTTGAAGAGAGCGACCTGCATTTCAAAGATCTGCGCCGTTTCGTCATCCATTTCCTTGCAGATGCAATCGCTTACCAACCTGTAGAATCGCTGGAGCATAATTATGAACGGGTTCATAAAAAAGTAGGGGATGCCCTGACAAGCCTGGGTGAAAAAGCAGGCCCAAAAGCACCGTTATGCATGATTTCCCATAGTCTCGGCAGCGTCATTGCAGCAAATTTCCTTTATGATCTGCAATACCGGAGGGAAAGGTGCACCTTTTTAAGAAACGGTGCCGAGCCGATCGAAAAAGGGGATACACTTATGCTTTTCTTTACAATGGGCTCACCGCTGCCGCTTTGGAGCTTAAGATACCATGACTTCACCCGGCCGATACGCATTCCTTCGCCTGTACTAAATGACATATATGAACATGCCGAAGGGAAGTGGCTTAATTTTTATGACAGGGATGATATCCTGGGCTATCCGCTCAAAAACTTAAACGAAGAGTTCTCCCAATCTGTAACAAAAGACTATGAAATCAACGCCGGGAACCTGCTGCGAAGCTGGAATCCAGCATCCCATTATGGTTATTTGATGGATAAGGATGTCATAGACCCGATAGCAGAGCAGCTGGTGCGGGCCTGGCAGCAAATAAATCAATCCATATAAACGATGAAGAAAATCAGACGCACAGGGTCAGGTTTCCATAATCGTATTATGTAAACAAAAACGAAAAACAATTCCAATTTGTAAATTGGACATATAGAAGTGAGACTGAACTGTGCAGCCAGTAAAAAAACAGTTAATTTGCTGACATCCAAAAATACTGGTTAAAAAACAATTTCAGAGCTAATGGATCATCGGAATTCATCCATAAAACTGACTGGACGCTTTGTGGTGTATAATTAAGTTTCAAATATAGCAGCGTTCAAATTAAGCAAATTCCTATGAAAAACAATTGCAGATTTAAATGATGAAAAACTAAAAGTGATTATAAAGCTAAGGAACTAAATTGATGTAGTAAGTATCAATTTAGTTTTTATTTTGTCTCACTATCAAAAGAATACTTGGTTTTTGATACCAATTTCGTGATTTGTATTTAACTTCCGATAATATATATTATGTCTACTTGGAAATTTTCCCGACAGAACAATAAGCTTTCCCTCAACTTCCTATAATAAACCTTATCAGGAACCGGTCCCCTCTCAAGTTCCTGATATTCACTGGATACGACCCGATAACTTTCGGTTGCATCCTAGAAAACAAATTCTTTTAACCCTAAGTTATGCTTGGTTAGTTTATTGTAGTCAACCGTTATGACTAAATTTTAAGTCAGGAATATTTAGAACTGTTTAGATTAGTGTTTAATAACAGATCAGTTAGTGTCCTTTCTTTGACTGAGTATTTGGTTTTTATTTTCTCTATAATTTTATTTGCTTCGATAAACTGTTTTATTTTAATATTAGATAGCTGAAGAATATCTTGTTTTATGTTTTTATCTACATACTGATCTATACTAATTGTCACATTATTTATAGGGCCTGATCTTGAATAAGAAGATAGTGATGCGTAAATTTCGTTTGTTAATTCTTCAGATTTTGTAGAACCGTAGCTCCATTCATTTTGAAAATATAGTCTTGTTATTAAGTTCATTACATTGTACTCATTGTTTGAATTGTTTAAGAAAGACACTTTTTCTTCATTTTTATTATTAATAATTACCGTATTATATAATAAGCTAATATATTTCCATTCCCAACCTTTACTTCCGAATTCTATTTTGTCCTTTATTTCTTCAAAGTATGGGATTATAAGGAATACTTCTAAATTCTGTCTGTCGTTTTCAAACAAAAAATCAAGCACTTTATCTAAGGGTCTTTCTTTAAATATTTTAGTGATAAAATTTGGTTTTAATTCTTTTGGTAATTGTGAAATATAAAATGCACTAAAATACTCTTGGAAAGTTCTATGTGAGAAAACATACTTTTGACCATCTCTAATAAGGATATTTATTGAGTTATACATATCTAAAAAGAACTTTTCGCTGTTAATTTCTAATTGTTGTGTTATCTCCTTAGATTCATCAATAAATTTTATTAACTGTGATGAAGAAAATTCGTAGTAACCTCGAAAATATGATAACAGCGAGAAGCATGAAAGAACACTTTTGAAATCTCTTATATCTAAATCTAAGTATTTTTTTCTTCTAAAGCCAAGTTTAGAAGCATCATGCCTTCTATACAAAGCCTCAAAAGCATCTTCGTAAAACCCATTTATTTTCCTAGATATATTTGCATTAAAAGAAAAAGAGAGATACATTATAGTCAAAAGTAGCGGATTGGAAGCAAATGAATAATGTTCCTCATACAAAATAGATTTTAATTCATCCAAAAATCGATTTCTAGTTTCCAATGGAAAGTAATCAATTTGATCGACTAAATTCATTGCTTGTTGTTTTGATAAAGGCAGTACTTCTAATTCTGTATATGTATTCCAACCAATGAAATTTTCATTTGGTCTAGAGCTTATTAAAAAGAAATTTTTATTGTATTTACTAGATAATTCAATAATACCTTTCTCAATTTTATCTCTTATTATATAACTCACTTCATCTAAGCCATCAAGGAAAAATATCAGATTCCCAGATTCTAATGCAGTTACCAAATCTTCTTTTTTTAAATTAAAGTTTAACTTTTCAAGGGAAGTGTAAATGAATTCTATAAAAGATAACTCTGTATTATTAATATCTCTTAATTCAATAAAAATTGGAATATGATTTCCATTTTCAATGCTATTAAGAAACAAATATTTTAATAAAGTTGATTTACCACTCCCAGCAATTCCCGAAATAATTAAATTATTGTCAAACTTCAATAAGTTACTTACATTACTAGCAGTTATAATATTATCGTAACTATCCTTTAGATTTAATTCAGTATATGTTGAGTATAGGAATACCGGTGTTGCTCCGTAAATAACAGTTTTCACTTTACTATATTTTATTATTGCCGACTCTAAATAATCCTTAAATGCTTTCCCTGTTTTTACTTGGTGTTGTTTTATTTTTTCCGATCCATAACCTTTTAAAGATCCTAAGATTTTTTCGATGTTTCTATTAATTAATTCAACGGAAAACCTTATCAATTCTTGTTCGTTCAAATTTCCCACCTACTTCTAAAGATAATTCCTTTATGTATTAATTAAGAAGTATTTCTTAACATCCTAGTTATATAAATATTAGAACTATCTCTTTTCCTTTACCAAGCTCTTACCTGCCAGAGAGTATATTCGTAATTCATTTACAATTTTATTGACTGTCAGTATAAGGACCATACAGTAAGGTAATTATCAATTGATTCTTTTCAAACACTAAGTTACTTAAAATCACCATATTCTTTCTCGCGCTTAGTAGAAATTTGGATAAGTATTGTAATAAAAACATAAAGATTTAAATTTAGTTCTATTTATCTATAGATTAGCAAAGCCTACAACAAGTTTCCACTAAATTCCACATTTTTAGTTTTACCTATTTTGTAAGATTTCTTAAGGAAATTTTGATGTAGTTACTAATTCATTTACTCACATTCCGTTGGCTCATTGAAAAATCATGCTTAAAGTCTTCAGCAATGCAGCATGCATATTGTTGTCTTTTCAATAGGTATATTTGTTATTGGAACATTTATTTCTCATAATCTCACTCTGATGTTATTTATCTTCTTTAAACGCCTTTATCCCCTGCTCAATCATTTCCTTACTCAATTCTTTATTTTTAACTGCAACAACACTCCCTAATAGTAGAGCGAAAGTGCCTATACCATATAACCCTAATTGTTTAAGAAATTCTCTATGATCCTTAGATTCTTTTTTTATTCTATCCAATTGTTCAACGATTCTAAAATATATTTTTTCTTTTGCTTCTTCAGTAGCAGCTTTATCATAATCCTTATTTAATTGGTCAATTACTTTATTTACTGAATCAATATATTCTTTACTCACATGAGCATTAGCCAAATGCTTTAATCCATCAAAAACAGCTGTTCCAGCAGCCTGCACCGATGTAAAATAGCTTTTAAAAAACTGTTGCTCTGTTTGGTTTTTAGATTTATAGATCATTCCTAAAATTTTTAGTTTGTCTTTATCACTAGGAGACTCTGGATTTTTAATGCCCTTTTTCTTCAAAAAATCAATTATTTTATCCTCTTCCATTTATTCACCCCCATATTTTGGTTATCCGCATATAATTCCATAGTCCTTTTTTATTTTCTTTACGAACCGCCCTAACTTTTTTGTCACTTCTCTTTTTTTTTCCATATGGATTTCTAAGAGTTCCAGGTGGTAGACCTATTCCTCTTCTCAAAGATTCTTACCTTCACTCCTTACCTTCTTTACATTACTACCCCTGCCCCCATAAAGATTCCCACTCTCCATTCTAGTAATTTTATCCATTTTTATTATAGCAAAAATCCACTTATTGGCGTACAGTATCCTTGTACTGATCAGTACGACTTTATTTTGCTAGTTGGTCTTCCTCAAAATAAGCACCCGATAGTGGAAGACTGTAGATAACTCCATTTCAAAAAATAATGCCTAAATTTTACACAAAGCTCAAAACAAAATAAGGCAATTTTATTGAATCTATTTAGAGATACTATCCGGCTATTTTTCCAACAATTCCTATGGACGTCATCCAATAATTCCTAATCCCGCCATTATAATTATAGGAAGTAATCGGTAAGCATAGTGAATGGTGAAAATCATATATATTATGTCTACTAGAATTTTTTCAAAATAAACAATTAACCTTATTCCCACTTTCTATATAATAAACATTATTACTTTGCCCGTTCTTTAAAGAACATCCAAGTTTTATCCATAAAAACTTTTATCTTTCCACTAATTGATATTCCATATGGTTCGACTAAATACTTGTATTTCTTCATATCTTCTTCTTCAAGTAATTCAACCAAGTACCAATACCTAAGATCTTGATTTTTACAATATTTAAACTCAGAGTCATTAAAAATAATCTCTCTTAATTCCTTTTCATCTTTTTTTCGTTTTTCTTTGGAAGTATTCGCTTTTTTGCCTTTTCGATAGAACTTATTATCAAAAGTCTCTATCATTTCTTCTGATACATCGATACCTTGATTTTCAATCCAAAAGTTATTAAGTTCTATTCCTATGAAAGTACCATATTCGAGAACAAATAATGTTAATTTTTTTGGTGAGTCAAAATCCAAAGATTTAACTTGTTGATTATGTTGACGGATTACAGTTATATATTCTTTTGATTGCTCGCTGTACCAATCATCTGGAATTATGTAATTATCTGCATCATAGTAAGTATAATTGTAATAGACATACTTAAAATTTGAATCACTTGCAAATTTTAAGTATGTCTCGGTATTATCTAATTTTAAATGAATTTGATTAGATATCTTCAGTAAACCTACTTCCAATGGAATTAAGTTATATTTACTACATTTCTCTATAAGTTGCTCTTTCTTAATTATCGCCATACTACATCTCCCAAACTTATTATCTAAAAAAATTGCTAGACAATGGTATGACACACTCGATTCTCTTATTAATCAAAAGGTCAGCAATCACTTCGTTTATTAAACCGATAAAGCCCATTACCATCGCTCTCTCATTGATCTCAAAATCCTGAATAGTCCTAAGCAGTCAACAAATTAAATTCAACTAAAAACGAAGATAGTTCTTCAGTTGACTGGAATTTAAAAGAATATCCATAAGGAATAGGCGTTTTTCCGTTGTTTATTCTTTTGGGGTAGTTCTTTAATGCTGTACTATGAGTTAATCCCTTAGCAAAATTATCTAACAATAAAGAGTTCACTACAGTCTCGGGGTTTAGTGCCAGGGTGATTTCCTTATTAGGCAATAAATACACTAATTCCTTGGTTTGATAATTTTCAAACTCTATCGCTTTCGGCGTTTCACTCTTCACTGTAAAATGATGTGATTTAAAGATTTGCACCAATTCTTCCACTATTTCATCTCCTCCAAAGCGTTCTTATTCATTAATCTATTAAAACGAGTCTTCTATTGCTCTCCACCTAAATCTTCGGTGACATTAACTAAATGGAAATCGAAGTCACGTACTTTTTCTTGTACATCCAATATCCTGTTTTTTTGTTCTTCACTTAATTCACCGCTAGCTAACGCCTCGTCTATATATTTTAATACAAGCGGTTTTTCCAGGGTTATATTATTTGTCACCAGATTCACATATGCAGCTCCAACTTGTTTTTTATCGATTAGATCGACGTAAGTTTTTAATGTACTAACCCAGGACTTAAAAGGGCCTAATCTTGCATCCTCGAACCCTTTCGCAATCTCCAATGCTTTTTGGCTTTGTTCTAAAGCAGCAGCCGGATCATCTAAGACAGTCAAAGAAGAGAGAGTTACATATGACCACCCTGAAGGTTCTTTTACGTATTTCACTACCTGTTCCCGGGCCTTTTTTGCTTCTTCAAACTTTTCCTGGAAAACATAAGTGTTACCTAACCTTTGCCACGCCAGTGAATCATTGGGCTTTAACTTCAATGCCTTTTTATTTTCACTTACGGATTTATCATATTCTTTGTTGTGGTAATAATATAAAGCTAGTTCTAAATGGGCTTTAGCATCTTTTTTATTATCCTTTGTATACTTTTCCAATCTTGAAATCTTTTCTTCCATACTCTCTGATTTTTTGCTGCTGGGGTTTTCCCTGGCAAAAAAATTAAGCGATATTAAAGCGATTACAATAACGAATGAAAGACCAAGCAGTGATATGATCCATTTACGTGACGTACCCAATTTACCTTCTCCCTTTTCTTTTATTTGGAGTCTCTGAAAATACATTACCGATGAAATTAAGAAAACAAGAAGATATAGCAAACAAATAAGGATTACTTTAATGATGTCTAAGTATGGAATTTCCAACAAAGTTACAGCAGTATAAAACATGCTTCCTTTTCCAATGAAAGAGTATTCTTTAAACCATTCTGGAATCGGAACGATGACATAAAAAAGCAGCACACCGATCGAGATTAGCATAGTCACTGCCTGGCTTTTAGTCCATAATGCAAGCAAATAGCCAAATCCCCCAAACGAAATCAAAAAAACAGCGGTGCTAATCATAGCGATTACCGTTCGCAAAAAAATATTAGCAACTCCTATATCCTCAAAATTGATATAGGTTACTTGTTCTGGAGATAACAATAAAGCCACTGCAAAAGAAGTGAGGATTACTGTAAAAAATAAAAGAAGAAATGAAAGAGCAGCAGAAAAGAACTTCCCCAATATAATGTTACTTCGCGGGATAGAAGATCCGACTAACAGCTTAATCGTTTTATTCTGATACTCTTTCGTCACAACCGAGCTAAAAAAAGCTATTGCGACTACAGGAAAAAAAATATCCGAGTTAAATGCAAAAATGCTATAAATGAGGGTAAAGAGGTCTGTATCAGTTGACCTTTTATAGTACATAATGACCATTGCTACAATAACAAAGATAAACAAACTGACCAGTGTTGGTACATATAGCCTTGATTTTACTAGTTTACCTAACTCCATGTTGATGATAGAAAACATGCATTAAATTCCCCTTTAGTTGACATTTATGAAGTACCTTTCAAGTGCAGTGTTCTTTTTCTCAATGTCTTGAATTTCTAAATTATTTTCAAGCAAGAGGCGAAGAACACTCTGAAGTGATCTATTATCGGTTTCCAGTGTTATAAAACCTTCAGCTTCCTCTATAGCGACGGCCGACAACGTTTTAAGGGCTTTGGCTGTTTTTTCCACTTTGATTTTATAAACGTTATTGCTGGGTGAATCAAGTTCCATGTTCCTGATTACTTTTCCTTGCTCAAGTAATATGAAATGGTCACTAATAGCTTGAATTTCCTTTAATAAGTGACTGGACACAATGACCAGCTTTCCCTTTTCCTTTTGTTGCAAGATAACTCTTTTTATTTGGTCAATCCCTTTGATGTCAAGTGAATTGGTTGGTTCATCCAAAATGATAATATCGGGATCATGTATGAGTGCACTGGCAACCCCTACCCTTTGCTTCATACCCATTGAATACTTTTTTATTTTCTTATCCAGGAAAGATGTGATGCCCAGGGATTCTGCGGTCGCTTCAACCAGATCGGGATTGACTGGCTTGTCTTGTAATTTTAAACATATCTCTAAATGTTCCCTTGCGGTTAAGTATGGATACAGCGGAGGTTCTTCGATTAAGTAACCAAGACTTCCATCACTTTCAAGGTGTATTTCCCCTTCATCCGGCCTTATTAAATTAGCTATAATCTTTAACAATGTGCTCTTTCCTGCTCCATTCGGCCCCACCAATCCGATCACTTGCCCTCTTTCGGTACTAAAGTTTATATCAGATAGAATCGTTTTGCCTTTTAATTTCTTGCTTACATTTTTTACTTTTAAAAATGACATAAAAGAAATCCTTTCCAGCAATTTTATGTATAGTCTTCTTTTCACAGTGCCCCTAAAAGAGGGGACTTGTTTGTTAAATAATGCCAGACTTGCTCAATAATTCTATAATATCATAAAATTCCAAATAGATGGCTGGCTTTATGGGTACTATCCATATCCAGAACTTTTTAGAATTCAATCGATATAAAATCGTCTTTAAAGGAAAACTACGTAATTCCTGTGCACTTGCGCTCTTTTTCTTGTCACCTCTCTCCTGCCGAAAATTTTCACATCTACTTCTTTAGCCACAAAAAAGCCAAATTCCTCAATAAATTACTGAGAAATCCGGCTTTTAATAATCTCTGAAAATACTTAAACAATCCTCCTGTACTAGCCACACAGCCATTTCCTACCACAAAGCAAGCGGCTGTTTCGCGCTGGGCTCTGGAAAGATTGAATCTATTTGTTCCAAATCTTGCTGAGTTAACTGTATCTCAGCCGCATTTACATTATCAACCACATGATCTGGATTACTCGATTGCGGTATAGCGATTGTTTGTCCATTTCGGATAGACCATGCCAATAAAATCTGAAAAATATCGGATTGATGTTTTTCCGCAATTTTCTTTATTGTAATTTCCTTTGTCAGGTTCTTGCCGAAGCGGTCACCCCTTGCAACCGGGGAATAGGCGATTAATGGCATTTCAAGTTTGTTCATCATAGGAATTAAATCAAATTCAATCCCACGGTCTCCCAAGTTATAACGCACTTGATTTGCGGCACAATTGATTCCTTCAGGTAGTTTCATTATTTTTTCCAGGTCATCAACATCTAAATTAGAAACACCCCATGACTTGATTTTCCCCTCGCTTTTTGCTTTCTCAAGCGCATTAATCGTTTCCTCTATCGGAATATTGCCTTTCCAATGGAGTAAATAAAGATCCAGATAGTCTGTATTTAATCGTTTTAAGCTATTGTCTAAACTGATCGGTAATTGTTTTTTTGAAGCATTTGCAGGAAGAACTTTTGAAATGAGAAATAGTTCTTCACGGTTATAAGGCTTAATCGCATGAGCAACTAATTTCTCTGAATTACCATCACCGTACATTTCAGCCGTATCAATGACTTGAACGCCTTGATTCAGGCCAACTCTAATTGCTTCTGCTTCTTGTTCGAATTGATCTGATTTGTCTCCCATATTGTAGGTGCCTAAGCCTATGGGAAAAACTGTCCTGCCGGCAATTTTTACTTTATTCAATTTACTCCTCCTCTGCACGTTTTAAAGGAAACATGGCTCTGTTATCTTTATAAGAATATATCAGCGGCCAGAAATTCCGTTTACTGACCGCTGAATACACTACCTCTATTCTTCAAACAACTTTTCACCGCGCTGCAGCCTGATGGCAATTTTAGCCGTATGGGACGTTTCCCTTGAGGTCGGTGCGTGGGCCGCTAAGTAACGGCTTACGGCAACAAGCATCGTTTTCTGTGCCCGTTTTGACATCTCGGAATCCTCTTCTTGCCATATCTGATGCTCGATGATAGCTCCTTCGTACATTTGGAAGGTATGAAATTCAGCGTTTTCCCTGAGCAGGGCATGACCGAGAACATTGAATAATTCATTCAAATCTCCTCCGCCGGCCAGGTAATTCACTGTCCATTTCGCCGCCTCCTCCGTCTGCTGCTGTTTATCCAATAGAGCCAGGAATGCTTGAGGATCATTCTGCTGCTGTGGGGATTCATCCGCTGCAGGCATTCGGGCGGAAGGAATATTAAGAAAACGATCCAAATAGATACTCATGGCACCGTGAAATACAGCCCTGGTGAGTTCTGGTGTGGTTGATCTCCTTAATGCCTGGTGAACGGCATGAGCGTGAGTGAACGTATGGAGCACTGTATCCCAATCCCTGAATTCGTTTTGCACATGGAAACGGGCCACCCTTTCTGCTGCCGCCAGCGTCACTAATTGGGCAAGGCGGGCAGGTGTTTTCCCCTGTTGTAAAGCTTCCATTAACATCTCTGCCGTTTTGACAGGATCATCACTTAATAATTGCTCTACTACCTGCTCCTCATCAACTGAGCCGCTTGCTGAATCGTTTCCCTCTTCCTCCCTGATTTCTATGTTCTCCAGTTTGCTGAAGGCTTTCTGCAGCGGTTCCACTAAATTGACAGGTGCCTGCCAGCTTTGCGACTCCTCACTGCGGCTGGCATTACTTAACGATGGCAATAGGGAAGTTAGAATATACTCACTGTTTTCACCCTTCAGCTTCGACAGCATTTCAAATGCTTTATTATGAAAATCTAATGTATGGCCGATATTCATATAAAAATGATCCGTGATTGCTGTCATCATCATGTCGGACAGCTGTTCAGCCGTCGCCCCTTGCTTTATGGCAGTCAGCAGAACCCTCTCCGCTCCCTGGACATCACGGACTTCAACGCTATTCCGATACCATTTTGCCAGCTGGGAAATCTCTGGCTGTTCCTTTTCCTTATTAACCGGTAAAGAATCAAGTAGAAATCTTGTTCCCATTCCCGCACTTTCCCGAGCGACATGGACCAATCCATGGTACAAAGCAAGAATTTTTCCGGTTTTATCGAGGTGAGGCAGGATATTGCTCATTGCGGTTAAAATCGTCAGGCCGGATCCCCAGCCATTACTGCGGTGCTTCGTTCCAAATTCTATGCCGATATTTGCAATCTCGTTGGGATCTGCCTCTGCCTCTATTAAGCCAACCACCGCTTTCGCAATAACAAGGCGGATGTTTTGCTCCAGGCCATCCTTCAGTCTTTTTTTCAGTTTGACTAACGTTTGCTTGTCGATGGGCTCAGGGATGATCCATACTTCCCCATCCGTTACTTCGACTGGATATGTAGGTACGTCGTCTGCCCAAGGATCTAATGTTCCGCCGCTTTTCAGGTCAAAACGGGCATGATGCCAGTGGCACGTGAGAATGCCATCACAGCTGCTCCCCATATGTAACGGGAATCCAAGATGGGGACAACGGTTATCTACCGCATAAATGCTGTTTTCATGATAGAAAACGGCGATTGCGTGCTTCCCCCCTTTTACCACCTTGACTCCTTCATCCTTCAACTGTTTTTCCGGGCCAATATATACTTTTTCACTCATATGATTATACCTCCTAAAAAAGGGTTCTCTTCATTCAAATGAAAACGGAAAAGATTGCTTATTTTTATACAAACCAGCGGTCGTAAAAATAAAAACTGGACATCTATTCATGTGCGCTAGTTGATTGGAGCGGAAGGGGCTCGACTCCGGCGGGATTAGCGGGACAGGTGAGACCCCGGAAGAGCGATAGCGATGAGGAGGCTCAGCGCCCGCCCCGCGGAAAGCGAGCCCCTGCAGCGGAAATCAACACCCCCGGTTTAAAGAGCCTTACTAGTCCCGTTTTTTAGATCAATAAAAAACAATTTTT
>JAENYN010000089.1 GCA_016841765.1 Guptibacillus hwajinpoensis | reverse complement strand
CCCCTTTTCGCTTTTTATCCACAACGCAGAAAAATTCTAATTTCCTTAACATCAAAAAAATGAGCAGCCGCTTGGGCTGCTCATTTAATAAACAGAGACAATTATTATGCTTTCAGTTTATCGCGAAGCACCATCTGGAGGATGCCGCCGTGGCGATAGTAATCGATCTCCACTTCACTGTCGAATCTTACGAGTGCTTTGAACTCTTTGACAGATCCGTCAACAGATTCGGCACGCACGTTGACTAGATCATGCGGTTTAACGTTCTCGCCGATTTCAACCGAAATCGTTTCTTCACCTGTCAGTCCAAGTTTGTCAGCATTTTCCCCTTCAACAAATTGAAGCGGCAGAACGCCCATCAGGACAAGGTTGCTGCGGTGAATACGTTCGAAGCTTTCCGCAATGACTGTTTTAATGCCGAGAAGGTTTGTGCCTTTTGCTGCCCAGTCACGGGAGCTTCCCATGCCGTAATCTTTTCCGGCAAGCACTGCCAAATCTGTGCCGTCTTCCTGGTACTTCATGCAGGCATCATAAATATACATGACTTCATGTGTCGGCCAGTATGTCGTCCAGCCGCCTTCAGTGCCAGGTGCGATCTGGTTGCGGATTCGGATATTGGCAAACGTTCCGCGCATCATGACTTCATGGTTTCCGCGCCGTGATCCGTATGAGTTGAAGTCACGCGGCGACACGCCTTTCTCTTGCAAATACTTTCCGGCAGGGCTGTCTTTGCCGATGGCGCCGGCCGGTGAAATATGGTCCGTTGTGACAGAATCACCGAACTTGCCGACTACACGCATATTATTAAGCGGCTTCACTTCATCTGGATCTTCGGAAAGCCCTACGAAGAACGGCGGGTTTTGAATATATGTGGAATCTTCGTCCCACTTGTAAAGCGGCTCATCGGTTGTTTCAATTTCATTCCATTCTTCATTGCTGTCAAACACTTGTTCATACTCTTTCTTGAACAGCTCAGGTGTGACAGCCTTATTGATTTCAGCTTTGATTTCTTCCATAGAAGGCCAGATGTCGGCAAAGTATACGTCGTTGCCGTCTTTATCTTTTCCGAACGACTCATTCTGAAGGTCGAAATTCACTGATCCTGCTAGTGCATACGCAACTACAAGCGGCGGTGATGCAAGATAGTTTGCCTTCACAAGGGGATGGATCCGTCCTTCAAAGTTACGGTTGCCGGACAGAACAGATGTGACGGTAAGATCGTTGTCGGCAATCGCCTTTTCAATTTCTTCCGGAAGCGGGCCGCTGTTTCCGATACAGGTTGTGCACCCATAACCGACAAGGTTGAAGCCCAGCTGATCCAAATAAGGCATAAGGCCTGCTTTTTCAAGGTATCCTGTTACAACCTTGGATCCCGGAGCAAGAGATGTTTTTACATATTCAGGAACTTCCAGGCCTTTTTCAACCGCTTTCTTGGCGACAAGGCCCGCCCCGAGCATTACATAAGGGTTGGATGTATTTGTACAGCTTGTGATTGCGGCAATGGCAACCGCACCCGTTTTCATCACGGATGTCGTACCGTCCGGATGGTTCACTTCAACTTCCTTGTCGAACTCTTTAGGCTCAAGACCGAAACCCTGGTTGCCGGCTGGTGCGACAATCGCCTTACGGAATTCTTCTTTCATGACAGAAAGCGGAATCAAATCCTGCGGGCGTTTCGGGCCGGACAGATTAGGTTCAATTGTAGAAAGATCGATATGGACAAGATCCGTGAATGTCGGATCTTCTTTATCCGGTGTATAGAAGAGATCGTTAGCCTTGCTATACTCTTCAACAAGCTTGATATGTTCTTCCGAGCGTCCGGTCAGGCGCAAGTACTCGAGTGATTCGCCGTCAACAGGGAAGAAACCGCACGTCGCACCATACTCAGGTGCCATATTGGAAATCGTCGCCCTGTCTGCAAGAGGCATATCCTGGAGACCCGGGCCGAAAAACTCGACGAACTTCCCGACTACATTGCGCTTGCGGAGTTCCTGCGTGACACGCAAAGCCAGGTCAGTGGCAGTCGTACCGCTTGGGAGCGAACCGGTCAGCTTAACGCCGATAACATCAGGAACCGGGAAGTAAGAAGGCTGGCCGAGCATACCTGCTTCAGCTTCAATTCCGCCCACGCCCCAGCCGAGAACACCGAGTCCGTTGATCATGGTGGTATGTGAGTCAGTGCCGACAAGTGTATCAGGATAAGCTTCAAGCTCGCCGTTTTCACCTTCTACTCCGTGAACGACATTTGCAAGATACTCCAGGTTAACCTGATGCACAATGCCTGTCGCCGGCGGGACGGCGCGATAATTTTCGAACGCTTTGCCTGCCCAATTCAAAAGATTGTAGCGCTCGGCATTCCGTTCAAACTCAAGCTGCATATTGTATTTCAACGAGTCGGATGTGCCGAACTTATCAACCTGTACAGAGTGGTCGATAACAAGGTCAACCGGTACTTCAGGATTGATTTTATTCCCGTCGCCGCCCATATCAGCCATTGCTTTCCGCAAAGAGGCAAGGTCAACGACAGCCGGTACACCGGTGAAATCCTGCAAAATGACACGTGAAGGCTTAAATGGAACATCAATGGATTCCAGTTCTTCAGTGCCCCATTTCGCGAGATTTTCTACATGCTCCTCTTTGATCACCCTGCCGTCATACTGGCGCAGTACTGCCTCAAGCAAAACCTTGATGGAATAAGGCAGTTTTGAAACGTTGCCGATACCGGCTTCCTCCAGTGCTTTCAGTCGATAGTAATTGTACGTTTTTCCTTCCACATCAAAGGAAGAACGCGCTTTAAAAACATCATTTGCCATATGTATAACCCCCTTATCGAATATAATGATATACTAATTCTTTTTAATTGTCGAAAAAAACAAATATCACTGCCAGATAAACTGGCGCATGCTTTGTTCCCTTCCCTTCTATCATGATAGAACAACATTGTTCATAAGTAAATGACAGGTTAGTTATTAAACAACATAAGAATTCCTAATGATGTTTCCTGAATAAAGAAGGGCCGAATCCTCGCCCCTTAAAACAGCGATTTGATTAATAAAATGACTCCTGCCAGGAGCCAAACCAGCATACCCGGTCATATTGGCGGAAAAAATTTTTTCCGCCTGTTCTCAGGTCCTGATTGGTCGGTAATGCCTCAAGAACTGCATTGCTTGTTATCTTTCACACCATTCACCCCACGTCGAGTCTTCATCCTCTATTGTTACATAACAGAGGCCTTTCTGACAAAAGATATAACCGGGAGGTGTAATCTAATGGCAAAACGAAAAGCGAACCATATCAGGCCGGGCATGAATGCTGCCGGTTCCCAGGGAATGGGGGCAGGATATAATGAAGAATTGTCCAATGAGCCGTTGACGGAAGAACAGAAACAAAATAATAAAAAGCGCAAAAAAAATCAATAATTCCACAGAACAAAAGCGCAGGGCGCCCGCTTAGCGGCGTACGCATAAGCGGGGGTACCCGCAGGAAGGTTTCCTTCTTGAGGGGATCACCGCTTATGACAATAGCCGCTGGTGCATGGAGCTGGATGACTCCATTTATCGCTTTTTGTCCAAAATGAAAAAATTTTATAATTTCCTAAACAATAGGCTCTGTTAAACGCTAGTGTTGATTTCCGTTGCAGGTACTCGCTTTCACCATAGGCACAAGTGCGACATCTGTTCCTGCATCCCTCCGGTCGCACTCACAGTGTCTTCTTTGCACCACAGGCACAAGTGCGACAT
>JAENYN010000033.1 GCA_016841765.1 Guptibacillus hwajinpoensis | reverse complement strand
GAGGAACCCTGTTTTTATCAAAGCTCAAATATAACGCTCTACAGGAATGCTAACGGTGCAGAATGCTTAATAAGGATTGCGTAACCACTTCAAACAATGAAAGGATTATCATAACCTTAAGCAGGTGATTATTTGAAAAAGACCATCCCAAAAAAGATACATATTATTGGCTCTGTTGGAAGTGGTAAAACGACTTTAGCAAAAGAAATATCTGCAAAATTGGATATACCGTATTACGAATTAGATAATGTTGTTTGGATACGAGATAAGACTGGAGATATAAGAAGAACTGAACAAGAAAGAGAAGAGTATCTAAATAGTATAATACAATCTGAAAGTTGGATAATTGAAGGAGTACACAATGAGGATTGGGTAAGCAATTGTTTTCATAGTGCAGATTTGATTATCTTTTTGGATACAAAATATTCAGTAAGAACATATCGAATAATAAAGAGGTTTCTTAAACAAAAACTTCGACTAGAGAAATCGAATTACAAATCAACCTTAAAAATATTTTATAAAATGTTTAGGTGGAACCGATATTTTGAAGATGTGGGGAGAGTTAATTTTTTCAACAAATATGCACTACATAAGGACAAGATAGAGGTAGTTAACAACAAAAATTCTATCAACAACTACTTCAACTAACGGATCCGTTGAATAAGGTGCCATTTTAACTCATAAAAAAGGAGCTTGGAAACCAAGCTCCTTTTGATTTGTCTATTTGCACTGTTAATTACGGTATGAATTGAGTGGTTTTTTAACCAATTAAGGTTTTAATTTCGCTATGTTATGGGTGTTTTGTACCCCAAAACAGAACGTTTTAGTGACAAATCTGGACTCTTTTTTATTTTGATCAAGAACTCTATGCATGACTGGATTAACTAAGTAAAAGAAAAGGACGAAATCAATCCGATTCCGTCCGTGAAAGGTTTGTTATCTTTAATTTTTCATTCTGAGCTATGAATCAACCGCCCGCATTTGCTGCAGGCTTATTCCTATTTGCTGAAGTACCTCGCAAGTCCGTTGTACAGGCCTGTTGCCGCCCTATCCTGGAATGCGGTGCCCATTATGGACAGTTCCTCGCTCGGATTGCTTAGGAAGCCCAGTTCGGCCAGCATGGCCGGCCGGCGGTTTGTCCGGAGAACCTGGAAATTCCCGTATTTGACGCCCCGGCTTTTGAAACCGGTTTGTTTTGTTAATTCGGCTTGAACCGCTTCCGAAAGCGGGTAGTCTTTTGTTTTGGTGAAATAGTAGGAACTGATTCCATGCGCGCTGCTGTATACCGAACTGTCAAAATGGAGGCTGACAAAGGCATCCGCATTTTGATAATGGGAAACACTGACCCTGTACCCGAGGGAAATATACCCGTCGCCCGTCCTGGTCAGGATGACGTTGGCTCCGGCCGCTTTCAGTTTCTGGGCAAGCACCCTGGCTGTCTGCAGGGTAAGGTGTTTTTCGATGGCACCGTTTCTTCCTGCCGTTCCAGGATCGCGCCCGCCGTGCCCCGGATCAATGACAATTGTTTTGTTCTTTAAGTATTGCCCGCTTCCTTTATGGGAAACATCGGGAAGGTCACCGGAAGCCGATACGATCCAGCCGGCAACATACGCCTGTGCTCCGTTTGCCAGCTTGATTTGATACCAGTCACCTTCTTTGTTCACAATTGGGAACGTATCCCCCTTGTTGGCACGTGCGGTGACAGCATGTGAGGTGCCAGGCCCATTCCGGATATTTGTTCCGTTATGAAGGATCGTTACTGACGGGCCGTTTACAACCTGGCTGTTATCTTCTTTCACTTCTTTTAAGTACCAGCCTGCTGCCCAGCCCTGCTTGTTGCCGGCATACTGGATAAAGGCCCAGTTGTTTGTTTCTTTTAGAATTGTCACCTTATCGCCCTGCCGGACAGAACCGATTAGTTTACCGCCTGTTGAATATGTATTCCTTATGTTTAATACGGAAGCCGTGACTACGGCTGTTTTTCCAGAAGTGGCTGAGGAATCGCTAGGGGGGTCCGGGGCTTTTCTTGACTGTTCCTTTTCTGCATAAGTCCCGGCAATCCATCCCTGTATATTTTGAAAGTTAATTTTGTACCAGCCGTTTTGAACATCGTTAACGGCGACTGCATCCCCGGATTTCAATCTGCCGACGATGGAATGGGAAGTTGATGGTCCGCTTCTTACATTAAGAACAGTGGCTGTGACCACTGCCTTATCAATCGCTTCATCCGGCGTTTTCTCTTGTTTGGCATCCTGTTTTTTCACAGTATTGAGATAAGACCCATGCACCCAGCCTTCTTTTCCGGAAAGGCTGATTTTCACCCAGGTTCCGCTTTTCGAAATCACTCTGTAGGCGGGACCTGGTGAGATGGAGCCGATGATTTGAAAATTCAGGCCCGGTCCGGTTCTTACCCGAAGGCCGTCAACTTTCGAGGAAACGCTGGTTCCATCTGCTGCAGTATCCGGGAGGCTGGAGGATTGGGAAGGAGACTGTTTGCGGTTAACAAGCCATCCGGCGACCCAGCCGCGCTTGCCTGCGATGGAAAGTTCCAGCCAATTCCCATTAACGGAGGTTACCTGATAGGATTCCCCCTTGTTGATTTGCATCATGACCGCATAGCTCAAGCCCGGCCCTTTCCTGACATTGAGCGAGTTCACGGTGACTGTTGCTGTCCCGCCCGCAGCTTCAGATTGTGCAGGGCAGGTCATGAACAATGCCAGCAGGACGATAAATGCTGTTATCCCTTTTGTTATTTTCAAAAAAGTGCCTCCTCTCTAATCGTTATTTCGGTTGGTTTCAGCATTCTTTTTACAATTATTCTGGAGCCTTTGACAAATTCCTTCAAAAAAGGTACTAAAAAACATGGAAATCAGGAAGACTGAAACGTATATCACATTTCACTGGAAAGGGAGCCGATCATGAGGTATAATCGGAAAAATGAAACGGCAAACAGCGGAAACAGCCAGCTTTTCGGCGTTGATTTCCATGACTTCCTGCAAAGGCAGGAAACGTCATCAAGCATGGAACTCGCCCGGGAGTTCGGTCTGTCCCTGAAGGATATCAGAACACTGAAAGAAAAGATGGGGCGTTCCTGATACAAGGGTCTTGACAACCTGGTTCAACATCCGTATGATTATAAACAATTCTTCATTTGATAACGTTCGGTACATTTACATATATAGAACCAATGACGGGGAATAGTAGCCGTGAGTACACATGGACAGAGAAGCGATGCCATCGGCTGGAAGCATCGCTCCATGATGACACGGTGAACGAACACCTTCGAGGTTCCGCTCTGAAAAGTTCGCTTAGTAGGAGATGGACGTAGCAGGCGTTAACTGTATGAGGTGAAAACACACAACAGGTGTTTTAAGTAGGGTGGAACCGCGGGCTGTCTCCCGTCCCTTCATGAATAATGAAGGGGCGGGAGTTTTTTTTATTGGAAGGCTGTGTTAAAGCTCAATATTGACTTTTTACACTAGTTGATTGGAGTGGAAGGTGCGAGACTCCGACGGGACTAGCGGGACAGGTGAGACCCCACAGGAGCCATTCGCTATGATGAGGCTCACCGCCCGCCCCGCGGCAAAGAAGACACTGTGAGTGCGACCGGAGGGAAGCAGGAACAGATGTCGCACTTGTGCCTATGGTGAAAGCGAGTACCTGCAACGGAAATCAACACTAGCGTTTAACAGAGCCATTTTGGAAAAGGCCTGTCCTTGGACAGCGTACATACGGACAAAAAATGAGGATTAACCAGGAGGTAGTGAAAATGGAAATTAAAATTCCACGCGGAACACAGGATATCTTGCCGGGGGATGTGGAAGCATGGCAGCTTATCGAAGAAAAAGCCAAAGAGATTTGCCGGCGTTACAACTATCATGAAATCAGGACACCGATTTTTGAACATACAGAACTGTTTCAGCGCGGTGTCGGGGAAACGACCGATATCGTCCAGAAGGAAATGTATACGTTCGAGGATAGGGGCGGCAGAAGTCTCACTTTACGGCCGGAAGGTACCGCTTCAACAGTCAGGGCGTATGTCCAGCATAAAATGTTCGGAAATGCGACCCAGCCGGTCAAGCTTTACTATATCGGTCCGATGTTCAGGTATGAGCGCCCCCAATCAGGGCGGATGCGCCAGTTCGTCCAATTTGGAATTGAAGCAATGGGAAGCGACGATCCTGCCGTTGACGCAGAAGTGATTGCGCTGGCAATGGATTTTTACCGGGAACTCGGCTTGAAAGATTTGAAACTGATGCTGAACAGCCTTGGTGACAGGGAAAGCAGGGAAGCGCACCGGGAAGCCCTCGTCAGCCACTTCGAACCGCAGATTGAAGAATTTTGCTCTGATTGCCAGGTCAGGCTAGAAAAGAATCCGCTCCGGATTTTGGACTGCAAAAAGGACCGCGATCATGAATTGATGGGAAGTGCTCCTTCCATTCTTGAGTACCTGAATGATGAATCAAAAGTCTTTTTTGAAAAGGTGAAACAGTATCTTGATAATATGGGAATCGGCTACGAAGTAGACCCGAATCTTGTCAGAGGGCTGGATTATTATAACCACACTGCTTTTGAAATCATGAGTGAAGCCGAAGGGTTTGGCGCCATCACCACGTTAAGCGGCGGAGGCCGTTACAATGGGCTGATACAGGAAATCGGCGGGCCTGAAACGTCCGGAATCGGATTTGCGCTAAGCATTGAACGTTTGCTTATGGCGCTTGAAGCTGAAGGGGTTGAGCTTCCCGTTGAACCTTCACTTGATGTATATATCGTGGCACTTGGGGACGAAGCGAAAGACCGATCGGCTACGTTGCTCTATGAAGCCAGAAAAGCCGGCCTCACAGCAGATAAAGATTACCTCGACAAAAAAGCGAAAGCGCAGTTTAAAGCGGCAAACCGCCTCAATGCGCACCATGTGGCAGTGCTTGGAGAAGATGAATTGCAAAAAGGCGTCATCAATGTAAAAAATATGGAAACAGGTGAACAGGAAGAAGTCGCTCTTGATGGGCTGATCACTTACTTATTGAACAAAGGGGATGGAAGAGAATGATGAAGCGTACGCACCGTTGCGGTGAGCTTACAGAACAGCAGACAGGGGAAAAAGTGCAGCTTAAGGGCTGGGTGCAGAAACGCCGTGACCTGGGCGGCCTGATTTTCATCGATCTCCGTGACCGTTCCGGCATTGTCCAGGTTGTCTTCAATCCTGATGTGTCACAACAGGCACTTGAATTGGCCGAAAAAGTGCGTTCCGAGTATGTTCTGGAAATCGAAGGGACTGTCGTCGAACGGGAAGAAGGGACAATAAACCCGAACCTTCCGACAGGCAAAATCGAAGTGAAAGCGGAAAAAATGAATATCCTGAACGCTGCCAAAACACCGCCGTTCCAGATTGAAGACGGCACAGACGTGGCTGAGGATGTCCGTTTGAAATACCGGTATCTGGACTTGCGCCGCCCGGAAATGATGGAAACACTGAAACTCCGCCACCGTGTGACAAAGGCGGTCCGTGAATTTCTGGACGATGAAGGCTTTGTGGATGTGGAAACCCCGATTCTGACCAAAAGCACACCGGAAGGCGCCCGCGATTATCTCGTCCCGAGCAGGGTGCATGAGGGCAAGTTTTATGCCCTTCCGCAATCGCCGCAGCTTTTCAAGCAGTTACTGATGGTTTCAGGAGTCGAACGGTATTACCAGATTGCCCGCTGTTTCCGGGACGAAGACCTCCGGGCCGACAGGCAGCCTGAATTCACGCAGATTGATATAGAAACATCATTCCTTGAAAGGGATGATCTGCTCGCCATGATGGAGGAAATGATGGCAGCGGTTGTGTTGAAGGCAAAAGGGGAAAAGATCACAGGCCCTTTCCCGCGGATGACATACAATGAAGCAATGGAGCGGTTTGGCTCCGATAAACCTGATACCCGATTCGGGATGGAACTGATTAATGTTTCAGAGGCTGTGAAAGAGTCAGGCTTCAAGGTTTTCCAAAGCACTGTGGAAAATGGCGGCCAGGTGAAGGCGCTGAACGTGAAAGGGCAGGCTGGGACATACTCCCGCAAAGACATAGACAATCTGGCTGAATTTGTCGGGCGGTATGGTGCGAAAGGCCTGGCATGGATGAAGGTCGAAGAAGAAGGGCTGAAGGGGCCGATCGCCAAGTTTTTCAGCGAAGAAGAGCAGGTGGGAATCAAAGCGGTGACGGCAGCCGAAACCGGCGACTTGCTTTTGTTTGTGGCTGATAAAAAACATGTCGTAGCCGACAGCCTTGGCGCGCTCCGCATCAAACTGGGCAAGGAACTCGGATTGATTGATGAGTCCGCGCTTAACTTCTTATGGGTCACCGACTGGCCTCTGTACGAGTATGATGAAGACGAAGGACGTTATTTCGCGGCCCATCACCCATTCACAATGCCGGTCAGGGAAGATATTCCGATTCTTGATACCGAGCCTGAGAACGCACGGGCACAGGCCTATGACCTCGTATTGAATGGGTATGAACTTGGGGGAGGATCCCTTCGTATTTATGAACGGGATCTTCAGGAAAAAATGTTCAGGACGCTCGGATTCAGCGATGAAGAAGCTCGCGAACAATTCGGCTTTCTGTTGGAAGCTTTCGAATATGGCACGCCTCCGCATGGCGGCATTGCCCTCGGCCTTGACCGTCTTGTCATGATTTTGGCCGGACGCAGCAATTTAAGGGATACGATCGCATTCCCGAAAACGGCAAGTGCCAGTGATCCTCTCACGGATGCTCCAAATGAAGTGAGCCAGGCCCAGCTTGATGAGCTTCACTTGAAAATTAATCCAAAATCCGGACAGTCTCAGGGTTGAAAAGAATTTAGCAGTATGCTATTATTTCATTACACAAAGTCCTGAAGTGTTCGTCATCAGGCCCGAAACGTATTGACCGAACATTTACGTATACGGGAGTCTGCCGTTTCCAGACAGCGTACATGCCTCTGTTAAGAGGACTTACAAAATCTGGAACAGGACACCCACCTGCCAGGAGCGGGTTCAATACACAGGGTTACTTGACGGCACAGTTGGGACTTTACCTTACAGCAAACATTTCCCTGAGGGATCCATCCCTCAGGGTTTTATTATGTCTGGAAACGGGACCGGTAAAGCATGTCTGCCCGGGAAGGAACGTTTTTTCCTCCATAAAGGGGGGAAGGATAAGTTAAACGGTTACATACAAAAAAGGGAGGGAACGGAATGCTTCATCAGTTTTCACGGAATGAACTGGCTTTCGGCGAAGAAGGCCTTGAAAAGTTGAAAAAGTCGACAGTAGCAGTCCTCGGCATTGGCGGTGTCGGTTCGTTTTCAGCCGAAGCTTTGGCGAGGAGCGGTGTCGGGCGCCTGATCCTGATCGACAAAGATGATATTGATATCACGAATGTCAACCGTCAAATCCACGCCCTTTTATCGACAGTGGGGCGGCCGAAAGTGGAAGTCATGGCAGAAAGAATCCATGATATCAATCCGGATTGTGACGTCATCGAACTGAAAATGTTTTATACCGATGAAACCTATGAAAAGCTTTTTGATTATGATATCGACTATATCATTGATGCCTCGGATACGATTTCATATAAAATACATTTGATAAAGGAATGCCGCAGCCGCAACGTTCCGCTCATTTCCAGCATGGGGGCGGCAAACAAGCTGGATCCGACACGGCTGCAAATTGCTGATATCAGTGATACAAGCTACGATCCGGTAGCGAAAGTCATCCGCACGAAACTCCGGAAAGACGGAATCAGAAAAGGCGTTACTGTCGTTTATTCGGATGAGAGGCCGATTAGGATACGAGAGGATGTCCGCGAAGAAGTGGCACCTGAGAACCCCGCAACAAGAAAGGCGGAACACCCCCCATCTTCGAACGCTTTTGTCCCATCTGTCGCCGGCCTTATTATGGCAAGCTATGTCATAAGGGAACTGCTGAAGGAGTTCGAAATCGACCGGGTTGATTGATTGAAAAAGGGAGCCGCTGTTCCGGTGTGAGGCAGCGGCTATTTTTATTTTTTTGAGGTGCCTGCTTATATGGATGCTGAACGATGCGCCGGAAAACAGGTCGGGCGGCAAGCAAATCTAGTTCAATGGCTATACTGAGAGGTAGCTGGAAATCAAGGTGCTGAACCTTAATTTAATGCCCATAATGGAAGGGAAAGATAGTGGTGAATTACCATTCAGTTCACATGATAAGCGGGCGACCGACATTACAGGGGCTGAATGATGATTCAGTGCGGATATTGAAGGGCCCAGCCAACCTTAGTGGCACTGAATGATGATTCAGTGCGGATAATCAAGGGTCAGCTGACAATATAGGTACTGAATGTCGATTCAGTGCGGATAATCAAGGGGTCAGCTGACAATACAGGTACTGAATGCAGATTCAGTGCGGATATTCAGAGGGTCAGTAAACATTACAGGCACTGAATTACCATTCAGTGCGGATACCTAGCTTCAAGTATGCTTTACACGCACTGAATCCTCATTCAATGTCTATAAGTATGTATGGTTTAAATGACATACACAAGAGGGTTACATAAAGCCGGTCATTCGGCGCGAAACCGCGTCGCTATGGCGTGAAAACCGGCTCGAACGGCGTGAAACGGAGTGAATGGCGTGAAAGCGTGCAGGTTTGGCGCGAAACCCGCTTGAATCGGCGTGAAAAGCAACCGGTTTGGCGTGATAATCAGAACTTCCGGCACGAAACCCGCCGAACGGACAGCTGCAAAAATCCGGCCGGCGTGATTATACGTCCGAACGGCGCGAAATCACTTCCATCCGGCGCGAAACCACGTCCGAACGGCGCGAAGCCTGGACAGAGGAGCACAGGAAACCCTGTTTGGTGCAGGAAAGCACACCCGAAAACACAGGCACTGCACCCTAATCCAGTCCTTACGCAAAATATCTCCTTATTTTAATTCTATGATCAACAGCAACCGCCCAATCCTAAACCAAAACCCGGTTCCTTTAATTAAAGGCCTGTTACAAGCTATAGTTGATTTCCGTTAAAAGTACTCGCTTTCACCACAGGCACAAGTACAACATTTGTTCCTGTTTCCCTCCAGTCGCCCTCACAGTGTCTTCTTTGCCATCGGGCCGGCACTGAGCCCCTCGTCGATGGCACTCCTGCGAGGTCTCAGCTATCCCGGTATTCCCCCAGGACATTGAAAATAAGCTTCTTTCAGTTGACACCTCAATGGTTTTAATTTTCGAGCAAATCCCGCACCCTCCACTCCACTGGTGAAAAAATCACATAGAGTTTTAACACAGCCTACTCAAAAACAAAAAAATAGACACGGAAACCTCCCCCCGTGCCTAACCTAAAATCGAACATCAAACCTTTATAATCCACTCTATTTCTCACGCTTGCCTTCTTTTTCAGAGCGCTCTTTGAAGTAATCCAGGCGCTTGCTGATGTTTTTTTCGAAACCCCTTTGGACTGGCTCATAAAATGTTTTGTTTTTGAGGTGATCCGGCAAATACTGCTGCGGGACATAACCGTCAGGATAGTTGTGCGGATACTTGTAACCCTCGCCATGGCCAAGCTGTGAAGCGCCTTTATAATGGGCATCACGCAGATGGACCGGGACATTGCTGTTCCGTTCGGTTTCCACGGCTTTCAGGGCACTGTCAATCCCTTTGATGACTGCATTGCTCTTTGGTGCGGTCGCCAGGTAAATGACCGCTTCGGCAAGGGGGATGCGGGCTTCGGGCATGCCGATGAAATCAACGGCGTATGCGGCTGCCTGGGCCACAAGAAGTGCGTTCGGATCGGCAAGCCCCACATCTTCGGCCGCATGCACATAAAGCCTTCTCGCGATGAATCGCGCATCTTCCCCGGCATAAATCATTTTAGCAAGCCAATAAAGGGCCGCATCCGGGTCGGATCCCCTGATGCTTTTAATGAAAGCGGAAATCGTATCATAGTGGTTGTCGCCGCTTTTGTCATAACGGAGGACACGCTGCTGGATCGACTCTTCTGCAATGGGCAGGGTGATATGGATGACGCCGTCTTTGTTTTTATCCGTTGTGACAACAGCCAGTTCGACGGCTG
The DNA here is from genome assembly GCA_016841765.1 of Guptibacillus hwajinpoensis. Classification (GTDB taxonomy): domain Bacteria; phylum Bacillota; class Bacilli; order Bacillales; family Bacillaceae_O; genus Bacillus_BL. The sequence continues at coordinate 44,014 of JAENYN010000033.1, read as the reverse complement.
CCAGAGCCGTCCGGGCATCGCCATTTGCAATGTCAATGATATGGTCCATCGCATCATCGTCAATTTCGATGTCATACTCGCCGAAACCGCGTTCCTTGTCCGTCAGCGCGTTCTCGATTGCTTTCCTTATATGTTCATCTGTAAGCGATTTAAATCTGAAAAGCCGAGATCTGGATAACAGTGCGGGGTTGATTTCGAACATCGGGCTTTCGGTTGTAGCTCCGATCAATATGACCGTACCGTCTTCCACAAACGGGAGAAGCGCATCCTGCTGCCCTTTATTGAACCGGTGGATTTCATCAATGAACAAAATGGTTTTCCGGCTTTCCATCTTCAGCCGTTCTTTGGCCCGGTCCGTCACTTCCCTGATGTCTTTGATACCGGATGTCACAGCATTCAATTGTTCAAAATAAGCGGCGGTGCTGTTTGCGATGATCTGGGCGAGTGTCGTTTTGCCGGTTCCGGGCGGGCCGAAAAAGATCATTGGCGTCAGCTGGTCTGCTTTCACAGCCCTTCGCAGAAGCTTCCCTTCCCCGATGATATGGTCCTGTCCCACAAATTCATCAAGTGTACGGGGACGCATGCGGCTTGCAAGCGGTCCCCTGATTTGTGTATCATCATCTGCATTAAAATCAAATAAATCCATCCGAACATACCGTCCTTTCTTTCATCATCTGAAGAATACAATTCAAAAGCCCGGAATGCAAGGATGGGCTATTATGTGCTATAATAACTGAAGCCTAAAAGAGGATGACCATTTATCGCTCTGTCAAGCATGCTTTACCAGCAGGGCTTTTTTGAGGTCTTATGAAAATAACTGCAATCAATCCAGAGATGGAATTATCTTTGCAAATGCGACAAAGGATATGCTTGTCACCAACGCGGGCTTTGCCAAAAGCCGGAAAACAATAGTAAGATGCCAGGAGTGGGTAAAATTGACAAATAACAGGATGACATCGAAAGAAACGTTTGTCCGCTGGACTTTTTTTACAGTGGGATTGATCGTACTTGCCCTGGGCATCGCGATGACGATTCAGGCGAAAAACCTCGGCATCGGCCCGTGGGATGTGTTCCATTACGGCCTGTTTTTGCAGCTGGGCCTGACAATCGGCAGCTGGGCGATCATTTCCGGGCTTGTCATTATCGTTTTCACATCTATCGCACAGAGGGTGATCCCTCAGGCCGGTACGATATTGAATATGCTGCTGCTCGGCATTTTTATCGATATTTTTAACTTTATTTTGACTGAGCCGGCGACATTGCCGGGCCAGATTGCGATTTTCGTTGCCGGTACGGTAATACTTGGCTACGGAATCGGCATTTATGTGTCAGCAGATCTCGGGGCTGGACCTCGCGACAGCTTGATGCTGGTCGTTTCCGAAAAAACAGGCTGGAGGATGTCATGGGTCCGCAACGGCATGGAAGTCACTGTCCTGCTCCTTGGCTGGATGCTTGGAGGGCCGGTCGGAGCCGGAACCGTATTGATCGCGTTTTTGCTGGGTCCGATTGTCGGTTTTTCGCTTCCCCAGTCGAGGGGATTGCTGAATTTTGTATTGGAACGGGGGAAACATGATGAAAATTTCCACAAAGGGGCGGTACGGCCTGACGATTATGATGGCACTCGCCAGAAAGTACGGTGAGGGCCCGGTTTCACTGAAAACAATTGCGGAGCAGCATAACCTGTCTGACCATTACCTGGAGCAGCTGGTCCCACCGCTCCGCAACGCTGGACTGGTTAAAAGCATCCGGGGCGCATATGGAGGCTATAAGCTTGCAAAACCGCCGGAGCAAATCACAGCCGGTGATATCATCCGGATCTTGGAAGGCCCGATCAGCCCGGTGGAAGTCATGGATGATGAAGAACCGGCTAAACGGAATTTATGGATCAAAATCCGCGATGCCGTAAAAGACGTATTGGACAATACGACGCTTGAAGACCTGATTACGTACGAGGATGATACGGAACAGGACGCCTATATGTTTTATATTTGATCCAGGTCCCGGCGCAGTCCTGGCTGCCAGCACGTTAAGCTGTGCGGAACATTTGTAGATAAAGCAGGTGATGTGAAGTGGAACGCATTTATTTGGACCATGCCGCAACCACTCCGGTTCTTTCTGAGGCGGTGGATGCGATGCTGCCCTATTTTACTGAGGTATTCGGGAATCCATCGAGTATCCATTCGTATGGACGGGATGCAAGAAGGCTCGTTGATGAAGCCCGGCGGACGATGGCATCGGCAATCGGTGCCAAAGAGGATGAGATTATTTTTACCAGCGGAGGCACGGAAGCGGATAATCTTGCTATTATCGGTGCGGCAAAGGCAAATTCCCATAAAGGCGATCATATTATCACGACCGCTATCGAACACCATGCCGTTTTAAACACATGCAAAGAACTTGAAAAACAGGGATTCACGGTAACTTATTTGCCTGTTGACACAAACGGTATGGTATCACTCCGGGATTTGCAAGAAGCTGTCACGGACAGCACCATTTTAGTGACGATTATGTATGGAAACAATGAAGTTGGGACCATTCAGCCGATCCATGAAATTGGCGCATTTCTGCAGGAAAGCGATATTTTGTTCCATACCGATGCGGTACAGGCTTTCGGTTATGGAAAAATCGATGTCGACCAGCTGAAGGTGGACCTTTTGTCGGTTTCTGGGCATAAAATTAACGGCCCAAAAGGGATCGGTTTTTTATACATCCGCACAAAAACGAATCTGGCGCCCGGCCTGTTCGGTGGTGAACAGGAAAAAAAACGGCGTGCAGGCACAGAAAATACGGCGGCGATCGCCGGCTTTCAAGCCGCGGTACAATGTATGGCCCCAATCGGTGGCACGGACTCAACATATGAGCAATTCAAGAATCGAATGATAGATATTTTCACTGAAGAAAATATCGAATTTGAGATAAACGGCGGCACAGAACAGGTATTGCCGCATATATTCAATGTTTATTTCCCGGGATTGCCGCTGGAGGCAATGCTCGTGAATCTTGATCTGGCGGGCATTGCGGCATCGAGCGGATCAGCCTGTACAGCAGGCACTGTCGATCCTTCACATGTCCTGAGCGCCATGTTCGGGAAGGAATCGGACCGGGCTCAATCATCAATCAGGTTCAGTTTCGGAAATGGCAATACAATTGAGCAAATTGACAAAGCTGCCAGAGAAACAGCAAAAATCGTGAAACGCCTTGTTAAATGAGCTACACTATTTGAAACGGGAGGTGGCAACAATGATAAACAAGCGTCCTGAAGACACCCGTGTTGTTGTCGGAATGTCAGGTGGAGTGGATTCTTCCGTAACGGCCCTCCTGCTGAAGGAACAGGGATATGAAGTCATTGGCATTTTCATGAAAAACTGGGATGATACTGACGAAAACGGCGTTTGCACAGCAACACAGGATTATGATGATGTCATCAAAGTCGCAAATCAAATCGGAATCCCATACTATGCAGTCAACTTTGAAAAGCAATACTGGGATAAAGTATTCCAGTACTTCCTTGATGAATACAAAGCCGGGCGGACCCCGAATCCGGATGTGATGTGCAATAAGGAGATCAAGTTCAAGGCATTTTTGGATCATGCCCTCTCGCTAGGAGCAGATTATGTGGCGACCGGCCATTACGCACAGGTTGACCACAGCGGCGAAGAAGTGAAACTGCTCAGGGGGATAGATGCAAATAAGGATCAGACCTATTTCTTGAACCAGCTTTCCCAGGAACAGCTTTCAAAAGTGCTGTTCCCGCTCGGCCATCTGGATAAAAAGGAAGTTCGCGCCATTGCGGAGGACAGGGGCCTCGCAACAGCGAAGAAAAAGGACAGTACCGGCATCTGTTTTATCGGTGAGCGGAATTTCAAAGAGTTCCTGAGCGAGTTTCTTCCTGCACAGCCCGGCGAAATGCAGACAATGGACGGAGAAGTGAAAGGCACTCATGACGGGTTGATGTATTATACAATCGGGCAGCGCCACGGACTTGGCATCGGCGGTGATGGTGAACCGTGGTTTGTTGTCGGGAAAAACTTGGAAGAGAATATCCTTTATGTGGGTCAGGGATTCCATAACGACCTGCTTTATTCTCATGAGCTGACTGCTTCAGATGTCAGTTGGGTGAGCCCCGGGAAACCGTCTGAAGACTTCATTTGCACGGCCAAGTTTCGCTACAGGCAGCCTGACCGGGAAGTGACCGTCGTGCCGCAGCAAGATGGTACAGCCGTTGTCAAGTTCAAAGAACCCCAGCGAGCGATCACACCGGGACAGGCAGTCGTTTTTTATGATGGCGACGTATGCCTTGGGGGCGGAACGATTGATGATGTCTACAAAGACGGCAAGATGCTGACATATGTATAAAAGCTGACTCTTAAGGCAACGCTCTTCCATTCATCAAACGGCATCGAGGCTATCGTGTTATGCCCGCCCTTTGAATAGTGGAGCAGGCCGGGGTCGGCTTTTTTGTTTTGGCTGTGTTAAAGCTCAATGTTGATTTTTTCACTAGTTGATTGGCGTGGAAGATTCGAGACTCCTGCGGGACTAGTGGGACAGGTGAGACCCCGCAAGATCAAAACGAACCGCAAACCGGTGCCCTCCGCAATGCCTTCGTTTGCTGAAACATGACAGTTTGGGCCGAACTACCCGATCCTTTTTTAACGATGCGCGACCGGGTGCCTTGAGCGGCCGGCGGCTACATAACCGAAAAACTCTCTGGTATAATGTAGAGTGCGATAGGAGCTGACATTTAATGGATAAGAACAAATTAGGCATTCAATATATGAAAGAAGAGAAGTTCGAAGAGGCAGTCAAAGCATTTACTGAAGCAATTGAAGCAAATCCGGAAGATCCGGTGGCCTATATTAATCTCGGCAATCTGCTCGCAAGCACCGGCGAACAGACGCAGTCGATTGCTTTTTTTGAAAAGGCGATCGAGCTTGATGAAAACAGTGCCGCCGCCTACTATGGCGCCGGTAACGTGTTTTATAATCTCGAACAATTCAAAGATGCCGGGGAGATGTATGAGAAGGCCCTGGAAAAAGGGCTGCACGAAGCGGATGTGTATTTCATGTCGGGAATGGCGCTTCTTCAGCTTGAACAGGTGCGGCATGCGCTGCCTCGCTTCCAGCGGGCAGTGGAGTTGAACGGTTCTGATGTGGAAGCGCGTTTCCAGTATGGGATGGCGCTCGCCGGCTTGGAAGCGATCAGTGAGGCAGCAGCACAGTTTGAAAAAGTGCTGGAGCTCGATGAGTTACATCCGGATGCCTGTTTCAATCTTGGGGTGGCCCGTCTGTATGAAGAAAAACCTTATGAAGCACTGGAGCTTTTCAATAGGGCATTAAAAATCCAGCCCGATCATCTACTGGCAGCAAATGCCAGAGCAAAAGTCGAAGAAATGCTGGATGACAACGACGGCGGCCGGCCATAAGGTAAGGAGGGGAACGGAGCATAATGAAAGAACAGAAACGGTTGGATCTTTTTGATGAGGAAAAAAAATATATAAAAGGGAAACTCATTGTAATGATTTTCCATAATGAGCAAAACTTTTACTCCGTTGCCCGTATTCGAATCAAAGAAACGAACGAAACGTATGACGACAAAGAAGTTGTTGTCACCGGCAATTTTCCCCGGCTCCATGAAGAAGAGATATATACGTTTTTCGGCAAATTCAACGAGCATCCGAAGTTTGGCTTGCAGTATCATGTCGAGCATTACCGGAAGGAGCTGCCGCAGTCAAAGGACGGCATTATCCAATACTTATCAAGCGACCTATTCAAAGGCATCGGTAAAAAAACAGCGGAAAATATCGTTGAAACGTTAGGAGAGACAGCGATTTCACAAATACTTGAAAATTCAGCTGTCCTTGAAAACGTCCCCCGGCTCCCCGAAGATAAAGCAAAAGTCATCAGCCGCACCCTTCAGGAAAATGAAGGGATGGAACAAGTCATGATCGCCCTGTCCCAATATGGATTCGGGCCGCAGCTCTCAATGAAAATATATCAGGCCTACCTTGACGAAACACTTGAAGTGCTTGAGAGAAATCCATATCAGCTGATCGAAGATATTGAGGGAATCGGGTTTGCGCGAGCGGATGAGCTTGGCCGTGCCTTTGGCTTGAAGGGGAATCACCCGGACCGCATTAAGGCCGGAATTCTATACTTGCTTGATCAGCAATCCATGCAGGAGGGACACGTCTATTTGAAGCATGCTGACCTCCTTGCAAATGCGAGCAAGCTTCTTACGAATAATGAGTACGAAAATGAGGCGGTAAGCGAAAGGGAGGTCGCCGCCGAAATTGATGGACTGTCGGCCGCAGAAAAACTGATTCATGAAGACAGCAGGGTTTATCTGCCTTCTTTATATTTTGCGGAAAAAGGATTGGTGACCAACATCCATCGGATCCTGACCCAATCCGAATTTGCCGATCAATTTCCCGAAGCTGAATTCCTCAAGGAATTGGGCGGGCTTGAGGAACGGGAAGGCGTCCAATTTGCACCGACGCAAAAAGAGGCAATCCAGAAAGCTTTATCCTCTCCGATGATGATTTTGACCGGCGGTCCCGGTACCGGAAAAACGACGGTCACGAAAGGGATAGTGGAAGTTTTTGCCGAACTGCACGGCCTGTCGCTCGAACCGAAAGATTATATGAATAAGTCTGAGCCTTTTCCGGTCTTGCTCGCCGCCCCGACCGGCCGGGCAGCCAAACGGATGAGTGAAGCGACCGACTTGCCTGCCGTCACCATCCACCGCCTGCTTGGCTGGAACGGAAACGACGGTTTTGATCATGATGACGAGAATATGATGGAAGGGCGCCTGCTTATCATTGATGAAGTATCAATGGTCGATGTATGGCTGGCCAACCAGCTGTTCAAATCGGTACCGGAAAAAATGCAGGTCGTTCTTGTCGGTGATGAAGACCAGCTTCCTTCAGTGGGACCGGGTCAGGTGCTGAAGGACCTTCTCGAAGCAGAAGTCGTTCCGACCGTGAAGCTGACGGACATCTATCGCCAGGAAGAAGGTTCCTCGATCATCGACATGGCCCATAGCATCAAAAACGGCACTTTGCCGGATGACCTGGTTCTTCCGCAAAACGACCGCCGTTTTTTTCCATGTAAGGCCAACCAGGTGCTGAATATCGTGGAACAGATCGCTGCAAATGCTGTCAAAAAAGGTTTTGCCCCGAAAGATATCCAGGTGCTTGCCCCTATGTATAAAGGGCCTGCGGGCATTGAGCGGCTGAATCTCATGCTGCAGGAATTATTCAATCCGAAAAAGGAAACAACAAGGGAAATCACAGTAAGCGATCTCGCTTACCGGGTCGGCGATAAAGTGCTGCAGTTAGTCAATCAGCCGGAAAAGCAGGTATTCAACGGTGATATTGGCGAGATTGTTGCCGTTTTTTACGCAAAGGAAAATACAGAGAAAGAGGATCAGCTTGTCGTATCGTTTGATGGCATAGAAGTCACATACGGCCGCCAGGATTTGAACCAGCTGACACATGCATATTGCTGTTCGATCCATAAAGCGCAGGGAAGCGAATTCCCGATTGTCATTATGCCGATCGTCCAGGGGTATTACCGGATGCTGAGGCGCAATCTGATTTATACCGGCATCACTCGCAGCAAACAATTTTTATTGCTTTGCGGTGAACAGTCAGCCCTTGAAACAGCCGTCAGGCGCACGAATGACAACATGAGGCAGACAACACTTACTGAAAAGCTGGCCGACGTGCTCGGTTCCGTTTCTGAACAGGCGGACGGTGTGCAGGAGGCCAACTCAAATCCGCGTTCTGAAGTGAATCTTGAATTAGAGCTTGAACCGGATGAGGACATGGAAAATTTAACGCCGTATGACTTCCTTGATTAGCTGCAAACTATGGATGTTCGGAAAGGTGGCGTTTCTTTGCGGACATTCCTTGAAATCAAGGAGGCGGCAGTACACAGCCGCAGCACCGGCAAAAAGCTCGGCAATGTCAAGGATTTGCGTCTAAATCAGGATGGAAGCATAGCTGGCCTCGCATGCAAAACCGGACGGATGTTTCGGAATGGCGCCATTGTAGCGTTTCAGGACATCCATGCAATTGGTCCGGATACAGTCATCGTAACCAGAGAGAATGCCCTGCAAAGGGTTGGGCATGGGGATGCCTGGAATGTATCAGACGTTGTCGGAAAACCCGTCCTGACAGAAGGCGGGGAACAATTGGGATTGCTGGAAAATGTATATTTCCATGAAGAAGAGGGGATACTTCTTGGGTATGAAGTGACGAACGGATTTTTTACTGATCTTGCAGAAGGCCGCGTTGTGTATTTCACGGATTTTCCGGCAGCGATCGGTGAAGAAGCTCTTATCGTCCGATTGAATTCATGACCCTGGGAGGCTCTTCTATGCAATGTCCGAATTGTAAATGCAAAGATCTTGGTAAAATAGGCGCAAACCAGTATTATTGCTGGAATTGCTTTGTCGAACTGTCGATAGTCAAAGGCCGGTTCTCTTTGCACCAGGTTGAAGAAGACGGTAGTCTGAGCTCGCTTGATGACTTATTTACCGAAGAACAAACCCGTTTAGAAATGTAATCAAACTGCAGGTGGTGAGCGGCATGGGCAAAATGATCGGATCACTCGCTGCCATCGGTTTTGGAGCGGCAGCATACCGCATGATGGCCAATGATGGGCGTGGAAAGAGGATGACATCTATGTTGTCGTCGCGTCCGGCAAGAAATTTCCGGAAACGGCTGGCCAGGTCCATCTACTGATTTTTTGGAACCGCATGCATGAAGCGTGCGGTTCCATTTATGGCAAAGCCTGCCGGATCTCTGGAATAGGCTGTCTTTCCGGCATTTGTAATGTAATAGAATCCCTTCCCTAAGAAAACACTACCCACAGGAGGGATTGACTGTGAACAGGGAGACAGCCGTAGCACTTATCTATAAGCTGGCCATCATCTTGCTGGGCTTTTTATGTTTATTTGTTTTTTGGAAGCTGGCACCGGTCTGGAAGCCGCTTCTTGCGGTTTTGTACAATGTGATGCTGCCTTTTTTCATTGCGGCGTTTATCGCCTATTTGCTTCATCCGTTCATTGAAAAGATCCATGAACTGGGCATGCCCAGGAGTCTTGCCGTCCTTTTGATTTATTTGCTGTTTTTCGGCGGCATGGGCTGGGCGGTATATAACGGCTTCCCGGTTATCCTCAAGCAGCTGAGAGAACTGGCTGAAAAGCTCCCGGACCTCATCAATGTGTACAGGGAATGGATCAGGCTGTTTTATGAAAGTACTGCTGACCTTCCTGAAGGGGTCCATGATCGCTTTGAACAGCTCTTGGCCGCCATCGAAGCAAACATCAGCGGCACAATCGAAAGCATCCTCTTATCGATCCGGGGCATCGTAAATAACTTGATTATCATCGCCCTTATCCCGTTTATTGCGTTTTATTTTTTGAAGGATTATAAAAAGGTGAACCGGGCCGCATGGTATGTCACGCCCCGCAGCTGGCGGGCGCCGTTGATCAAGTTTTTGCGCGATGCCGATAAGACCCTCGGAAATTATATCCGCGGGCAGCTGCTCGTCTGCCTTTTCATCGGTGTTTTTGCCTTTATCGGCCTCTGGGCGGCCGGAATGCCTTATCCGCTTTTGCTCGCTTTCATTATCGGCATTACGAATGTCATCCCATATTTCGGGCCTATCATCGGAGCACTGCCGGCTGTCATCATTGCGCTGACCATATCGGTCAAAATGGTGGTCATCGTCATTGCGATCATTTTCATTTTGCAGATTTTGGAGGGCAACCTCCTGTCTCCGCTCATAGTGGGCAGAACCTTGCACATTCATCCGGCTGCCATCATGTTTGCACTTTTGCTGGGCGAACAAGTCGGCGGGATTGCCGGATTGATTCTTGCGGTCCCGGCTTTTGGGGTTTTGAAAACGGCTGTACTGCACATTCACGGACATTTTGCTGCAAAAAGGCGGAAAGAAAACGGCATGACATGAACATTGACAAAATACGGCCGGCATGTCTATAATATCGGCATATATAAGTGATAGAGTGAAACTGATGACGGATCGAGTATGCCGCAGCCCATCAAACAGAGAAGGATTCCATGGCTGGAAGAATCCCTGGTGAAGAGCGGCAGAATGCTAATCCCGAGCGCAGGCCAAAACCTGCCGTGCTGCCGCGTTAAGGCTGATTGAGGTGATGGGTGCACTGCATCCGTAATCAGGGTGGTACCGCGAGCAAACTCTCGTCCCTGCAAGGGATTGAGGGTTTTTTGTATGCGCAAAAATACATAAAAATTTTGGAGGGTGAAAAATGAAACCATTCAGTTCAGCTGAAATCCGCCAGATGTTCCTGGATTTCTTCAAAGAAAAAGGACATGCAGTCGAACCGAGCCGTTCGCTTGTTCCGCAGGATGATGCTTCCTTGCTCTGGATCAACAGCGGGGTCGCCACATTGAAAAAGTATTTTGACGGCCGGGTTGTTCCTGAAAATCCACGGATTTGCAATGCGCAAAAATCAATCAGGACCAATGACATTGAAAATGTGGGAAAGACGGCGCGGCATCACACCTTTTTTGAGATGCTAGGCAATTTTTCAATCGGCGACTATTTCAAGAAAGAAGCGATCGAATGGGCCTGGGAATTTTTAACCGACGAAAAATGGATGGGATTCGATCCTGAAAAACTGGCCGTTACGATTCATCCGGAAGATGATGAAGCTTTCCGCTTCTGGCATGAGGAGGTTGGGTTGCCGGAAGAGCGGATTATCCGCCTTGAAGAGAACTTCTGGGACATCGGTGAAGGACCGAGCGGCCCAAACACGGAAATCTTTTATGACCGCGGTGAAAAATACGGAAATGATCCCGACGATCCCGAACTGTTCCCGGGCGGTGAAAATGAAAGATACCTTGAGATCTGGAATCTGGTGTTCTCTCAATTCAACCATAATCCGGACGGGTCTTATACCCCGCTTCCGAAAAAGAACATTGATACGGGCATGGGACTGGAACGGATGGCATCTGTCACCCAGGATGTCCCGACAAACTTTGACACCGACTTGTTTATCCCGATTATCGAGGCGACTGAAAAAATATCCGGGCACGAATATGGCAAAGATAAGGAAAAGGATGTCGCATTTAAAGTGATCGGCGACCACATCCGGACGGTAACATTCGCCATATCCGACGGTGCCCTCCCATCCAATGAAGGACGGGGCTATGTGCTGCGGCGGCTGTTGCGCAGAGCGGTGCGGTATGCGATGAAGATCGACATCAACCGACCGTTCATGTATGAACTCGTTCCGGTCGTCGGCAACATCATGATTGACTTTTATCCGGAAGTTAAAAGTAAAGATGAGTTTATCCAGAAGGTCATCAAAAATGAAGAAGAGCGTTTCCATGAAACATTGCACGACGGGCTTGCAATCCTGGAGCAATTCATTGAGAAGGCGAAACAAGACGGTAAAGCCTCGCTGTCCGGGGAAGATGCCTTCAAACTTTATGATACGTACGGGTTCCCTTATGACTTGACTGAAGAGTATGCCCATGAAGCCGGCCTGGCCATCGATGAGGAAGGCTTCAATAAAGAAATGGAGAAGCAGCGTGAACGCGCGCGGGCGGCCCGGCAAGATACAGGGTCCATGCAAGTCCAGGGCGGTGTGCTCGGAGATATTCATGTTGAGAGTGAATTCATCGGCTATGATCGCCTCAAGACGGAAGCCGAAGTCAATGTCGTCCTGCAAAACAAGGAATATGCGGACGAGCTTGCTGAAGGGGAAGAAGGCCATATCATGCTCGACAGGACACCGTTCTACGCGGAAAGCGGCGGACAAATCGCTGATCATGGCTTTATCTCAAATGCCGATGTCACATGTTTTGTAAAAGACGTGCAGAAAGCGCCGAACGGCCAGAACCTCCATCATATTGAAGTCAAACAAGGTGTATTGAAAACCGGCATGAAGGTAACTGCTGAAGTGGATTCCGCCAGCCGGGCAAAAATCACGAAAAACCATACGGCAACCCATCTGCTTCATCAAGCGCTAAAGGATGTATTGGGCGGCCATGTCAACCAGGCCGGATCCCTTGTGGCGCCTGACCGGCTTCGTTTTGATTTCAGCCATTTCGGACAAATATCGGCTGAAGAGCTTGAAAAGATCGAAGAAATCGTCAATGCCAAAGTGTGGAATAATATCACTGTCGAAGTCATGAATAAGCAGCTTGAAGAAGCGAAGGCAATGGGTGCCATGGCGCTTTTCGGGGAAAAATATGGCGATGTTGTAAGAGTAGTCAGGGTTGGAGATTACAGCCTGGAGCTGTGCGGAGGCTGCCATGTTGCCAACACCGGCAATATCGGCCTGTTCAAAATCGCTTCTGAATCCGGAATCGGCGCGGGCACCAGGCGGATTGAAGCCGTCACCGGTGAAGCGGCATACAGGCTCATGAACAGCCAGGTGGATGTCCTGAAGGAGGCGGCAAGCCTTATGAAGACAAGGCCCGAAGAAGTTCCGGCAAGGGTTAAGGCGCTTCAGGCGGAAACCAGGCAGTTGGCCCGCGAAAATGAATCATTATCCACAAGGCTTAGTAACATGGAAGCGAAAAACCTGACTTCCGAAGTGAAAGAAATCAACGGGGTCCGATTGCTGGCCAAAAAAGTGAATGTGCAGGACATGAACAGCCTCAGGAACATGGTCGATGAGCTGAAAACGAAACTGGGATCCGCTGTTGTCATTCTCGGTACGTCAAATGACGGAAAAGTGAATCTTTCGGCAGGTGTTACGAAGGACCTTGTAGAAAAAGGTTATCATGCGGGAAAACTCATCAAGGAAGTTGCTTCCCGATGCGGCGGAGGGGGCGGCGGCCGCCCCGACATGGCACAGGCAGGCGGCAAAAACCCGGAGAAACTGGAAGAAGCGCTTGCTTATGCAGAAGAATGGATGAAAACCATTTCCTAATAACCGCTCATTCGTGTACAATGGAGAAAAACTCCATTGTACACTTGTTTTACCAATCGTACGGCAATCTTTACGGAGTTTGAAAGCGAGGTGCAGCACTCATGAGTTCAATGGACAAAACAATGAAGTTCAACTTTCAGGAAGAACCCCAGGATCATAACGTCAAAGAAGTGATGTTCACCGTATACGCAGCCTTGCAGGAAAAAGGCTATAATCCGATCAATCAGATCGTAGGATATTTGCTGTCAGGTGACCCGGCTTACATCCCGCGCCATAAAGATGCACGCAACATCATCCGCAAATTGGAGCGTGACGAGCTGATTGAAGAACTCGTCAAATCTTATTTGAAACAGCATAAAGAGGGCTGATATGCGCATAATGGGATTAGACGTCGGAACCAAAACGATCGGCGTTGCCGTCAGTGATGAGATGGGCTGGACAGCACAGGGGATCGAAACGATAAAAATCAGCTCCGAACAAAACATCACTGGCCTAAAGCGGATCAAAGAATTGGTTGGAGAGTATGATGTCGAAAAGATTGTCGTCGGGCTCCCGAAAAACATGAACGGTACCATCGGGCCTAGAGGCGAAGCGTGTCTCGAATATGCCGATTATCTTAAGCGCAAACTTTCCATGCCTGTTGAAATGTGGGATGAACGGTTAACCACGATGCAGGCGGAGCGTGTGTTAATATCAGCAGATGTAAGACGGAACAAGCGGAAAAAAGTTGTGGACAAGATGGCAGCCGTCATGATCCTGCAAGGTTATCTTGACAGTAAATCGTAGAAAGCCATCGGTGTCCCGGCAAGCGGGTCCCTTTAGAAAGGTTTTTCTGCATGGTCGACAGACCAAAATCAAAGAAAGAGGTGTTACATTTGGCAATTGAAGACAAGGAACGGATCATCATTCCAGATGAAAGCGGACAGGAGCATCTATTTGAAGTGGTGTTCACATTTGACGTCGAAAACACAGGCAAATCGTATGTCGTCGTTTCCCCGGTGGGCGGAGACGAACATAACCATGATGAAGAAGAGGAAATGGAAGTGTTCGCATTCCGGTATGAGGAAAAAGATGATGACGATGATGACCTGGCCCTTTACCAGATTGAAACCGATGAGGAATGGGACATTGTTGAGGAAATGATCAATACGGTGTCGGAAGAACTGGAAGAAGAGGGAGAATGACGATATAGGAATCGAGAATCCGGGTGTTCCCGGATTCTTTTTTTGCCATTTTGGGAAGTGAAAATTGGAGCAATTTTAAGGCGGCTATGCATCTGGCTGCGCCTAAAGCCCGCTGATCAGCGGATTTTCTTTATTTAGCGTTTATTTTCACGCAGTAATTTATCGAAGAGGACTTCCGCCAACAAGCCGCGTTTTTCCTATGCACTCCAATTCATAACTGGCGTCAAAAGCTGTCAGGCCATACAATTTTTAGCGTTTTTTCAGAAGAATTGGCGAAATGAAACGAATCTATAGTATAATAGTCAAGGTGAAAAGGAGGGGAGTGGCATGTCAGAGTCCGACTCGAATCAGGATATGATGAACATGTATTATAAAAAACGAAAAGAAAAACAAAAAGAAGCACGGGTAGTCCGGAAAATCGTCCTTATCATCGTCACCGTTCTCGTTCTGGCGTTACTCGGCACAGGAATCGGCGGTTACTTATATGTGAAATCTGCCCTTGAACCGGCTGACGAGAGCGATAAAACGATCAAGGATATAAACGTCCCAATCGGCTCATCCGTTTCAAAAATAGCAAATATACTGGAAGAAAACGGCATTGTCAAAGATGCGACCATCTTCCGTTATTATGTGAAATATAAAAATGAACAGGGGTTCCAGGCCGGTGACTATAAACTGAGCCCATCAATGGAGATCGAGGACATTATTGCTTCCCTTAAGACCGGAAAAATTCTTGCCGACCCCATTTTCAAAATGACGGTTCCCGAAGGAAAGCAAATCCCTGAAATCATTGAAATCATCGCCAAACACACACCTTATAAAGAAAAAGAAATTGAAGAGAAGCTGAATGATGAAGCTTTCCTGAAAGAGCTGATGGAGCTTTATCCGGCAATGCTGACAGAAGAGATACTCGCTGATAACATTAAGCATCCGCTTGAGGGATATTTATTCCCGGCAACCTATTCGTTCTATGAGGAAAAGCCTAAGCTTGAGCTCATAATCGCAAAGATGCTTGATAAAACACAAGCCATTCTCGCAAAGTATGATTTGACTGTTCAGGGGAAAGAGTATACACCGCATCAGATCATCACCATGGCATCCCTGATTGAGGAGGAGGCGACCAAAAAAGCCGACCGCAGGAAGATTGCCAGCGTGTTTTATAACCGCCTAGAAGAAAATATGGCGCTGCAGACGGATCCGACTGTGCTTTATGCACTTGGCGAGCATAAGAAAAAAGTCTATAAAAAAGACCTGCAAGTTGATTCGCCTTATAATACGTATAAAAACAAAGGCCTGCCGCCGGGCCCGATCGCGAGTCCCGGTGAGATGTCATTGAAAGCGGCACTCGATCCGGAGGACACAAATTTCCTTTACTTCCTGGCGAAACCCGATGGAGAAGTGCTTTACAACAAGTCACTCGAGGATCACAACATTGATAAAAACAAGCATTTGAAAAACTGAGACAAAGGGGGAATGCGCAAAAATTCGCATTCCCCCTGTTAGTTGTGTTAAAATATATCAGGTTAAGCGGCCGTCACAATGACTGGGCCGCTTAAAAGCTGATTAAAGGAGGCCTTGCTGTGGTTCCAGATAACCTAACCCGCTATGTGGAGAGCATTATTCCTGAACGCGGAGGCCTTATTGCGGAAATGGAGCATTATGCAATAGAGCACAAAGTGCCGATCATGGAACTGGCCGGGATCGAAGCAATGCTGCAAATATTAAGGATAATGAACCCCGCGACGATCCTTGAGATCGGGACAGCAATCGGATATTCCGCAATCCGGATGGCAGAGGCCCTTCCGAATGTGCAGATTTATACGATTGAGCGGGATGAAGAGCGCTATAAGCGGGCGCTTGATTATGTCAGCAGGGCCGGCTTTGCAGACCGGATCCACATCTTGTTTGCCGATGCACTTGAAGCGAAGGACAAGCTGCCCGTTTCAATACAGTTTGATGCCGTATTCATAGATGCCGCCAAAGGGCAGTATACACGCTTTTTTGAACAGTACAGCCCGATGCTTGCCGATGGCGGGACGATCATTTCAGATAACGTCTTGTTCAAAGGCCTTGTAGCTGAAGAACACATAGATAATAAACGAATCCGTCCGATGGTGGAAAAATTGAAGAAATATAATAAGATGCTGATGGAGCATGAAGAGTACGATACAGCAATCCTCCCGATCGGGGATGGAATTGCTATCAGTAAAAAGAGGTGAAGGACATGAAGAAACCTGAACTGCTTGTAACACCGAAGCATGTTAATGATATAGAACAATTGATAAAAGCCGGGGCCGATGCGTTTTTTGTAGGTGAAGAGCGCTATGGGCTCCGTCTTGCAGGCGAATTTTCCAGGGAAGACATCAAGCGGACAGTCGAGCTGTCCCGCCCTGCAGGTGTTAAAGTATATGCGGCCATGAATGCCATCTTGCATAATGACAAAGTGGATGAACTGAATGAATATGTCCGCTTTCTCGCTGATGCCGGAGTTGATGCCATTGTATTCGGCGACCCGGCTGTCCTTATGGCAGTGCGGGAAGAAGCGCCCGGCATGAAGTTGCACTGGAATACAGAAACGACTGCCACCAACTGGTACACATGCAACTTTTGGGGCCGAAAGGGTGCAAAACGTGCCGTGCTCGCCCGTGAATTGAGCATGGACGAAATTGTGGAGATCAAAGAAAATGCCGAAGTGGAAATTGAAGTCCAGGTTCATGGAATGACAGCAATGTTCCAGTCAAAACGGTCACTGATCGGAAACTATTTCCGTTTCCAGGGCAAAACGATGAAGATTGAAAATAAGGGACAGGACGAGTTGATGTTCCTTTATGATAAAGAACGGGAAAACAAATATCCGATTTTTGAAGATGCCAACGGCACACATATCATGAGCCCGAATGACATTTGCATCATCGACGAACTTGAGGAGATGGTGGATGCGGGAATTGACAGCTTCAAAATAGACGGTGTCTTGAAGTCCTCCGACTACATCTTGAAAGTGACGGAAAAGTATCGCAGGGCGATCGATCTTTGTGTTGATGATCGTGATAAATATGAAGATGAAAAGGCGGGCTACCTCGATCAAATAGAGGAAATCCAGCCGGTGAACCGGGAACTTGACACTGGTTTCTTCTTTAAAGAAACGGTTTATTAATAGGAGGGGATTAATATGGCACTTGCAGAAATTGCAGTGAAGGAAAACGGCAAGCGTGTCATCAAGAAAAAGCCTGAACTGCTCGCACCGGCCGGAAACCTGGAAAAACTGAAAGTTGCCGTCCGTTATGGAGCGGATGCCGTTTATATCGGCGGGCAGGAATTCGGCCTCCGTTCCAATGCGGGGAATTTCACGATTGAACAGATGGCCGAAGGTGTGGAGTTCGCCAAAAAGTTTGATGCGAAAATTTATGTGACGACCAATATATATGCTCATAACGAGAATATGGAAGGCCTTGAAGACTACTTGCGCGACCTGGAAAAAGCCGGAGTGGCAGGCATCATTGTCGCCGATCCGCTGATCATCGAAACATGCCAGCGGGTGGCGCCGAATGTTGAGGTGCACTTAAGCACCCAGCAATCCCTCACCAATTGGAAAGCGGCCCAGTTCTGGAAGGAGCAGGGCATGCACAGGGTCGTTCTGGCCCGAGAAGCGAGCCACGACGAAATTAAAGAAATGAAAGAGAAAGTCGACATTGAAATTGAAACATTCATTCATGGGGCCATGTGCATCGCATATTCAGGAAGGTGCACATTGAGCAATCACATGACAGCGCGTGATTCAAACCGGGGCGGCTGCTGCCAGTCCTGCCGCTGGGATTACGATTTACTTAAAACAGACAGCGCTGAGAAAGGGACTAATGAAATTCCGTTGTATGAAGAAAGTGACAAGCCGTTTGCCATGAGTCCCAAGGACTTAAATCTGCTTCTTTCGATTCCGCGCATGATTGAACTCGGAATCGACAGCCTGAAAATTGAAGGACGGATGAAATCCATCCATTATGTGGCGACAGTTGTCAGCGTATATCGGAAAGTCATTGATGCATATTGTGCAGATCCCGACAATTTTGAAATAAAAAAAGAATGGATTGAAGAATTGGATAAGTGCGCAAACCGTGATACAGCACCAGCCTTCTTTGAAGGGGTCCCGGGGCATGAGGAGCAGATGTTCGGTGAACATGGACGTGCCACCAAACATGAATTCGCCGGGTTTGTCATGGATTATGATGGTGATACCGGCATTGTGACCCTGCAGCAGCGCAACCACTTCAGGCCTGGAGATGAAGTTGAATTTTTCGGTCCGGAAATCAATAACTTTTCACAACAAATAGAAAAAATTTGGGATGAGGACGGCAATGAGCTTGACGCCGCGCGCCATCCGCTTCAAATTGTGAAAATCAAAGCAGCCCACCCGGTATTCCCATACAATATGATGCGGAAGGAGAATTAAAATGGGGAAGAAGCCTGTCGTCATCGGGGTTGCCGGAGGGTCAGGGTCCGGCAAGACGACTGTCACCCGTGCAATTGTCAAGCACTTATCAGAAGAGAACATCCTCATGCTTGAACAGGATTATTACTATAAAGATCAGAGCGATCTGCCGATGGAAGAGCGGCTGAAAACGAATTATGACCACCCGTTCGCTTTTGATAATGATCTTCTGATCGATCATATCCATGAGCTCTTGCATCGGAAACCGATTGAAAAACCCGTTTATGATTATAAAATGCATACAAGATCGAACGATGTGATTCATGTTGAGCCGAAAGATGTCATTATTCTTGAAGGAATCCTTATCTTAGAAGACGATCGCCTCCGTGATTTGATGGACATCAAAGTATTTGTGGATACAGATGCTGATATCAGAATCATCCGCAGGCTGCTCCGCGACATAAAAGACCGGGGCCGCAGCATCGATTCTGTCATCGAACAATACGTCAGCGTTGTCCGGCCGATGCACCTGCAATTCATCGAGCCGACGAAACGGTATGCCGACATCATTGTTCCTGAAGGCGGCCAAAATCATGTTGCCATCGATCTGCTTGCCACCAAAATCCAAACGGTTCTTGAAGAAAAACCCATTTTGTAATAGCATAGGTAAGAGTACGCTTTCAATTTATTGAACGATAATGCTATAATTATTCGTAAATGCTAAAAAGTTTCGGAATCGCAATTAAGCGGGGGACTGAACAGAAGAAGGAGTGAAGGGCATGTCTGAAGAAAAAAGCTATTACATGACAGAAGAAGGAAAAGCTAAATTAGAAAAAGAACTGGAATACATGAAAACGGAAAAGCGTAAAGAAGTTGTGGAGCGCATCAAGATTGCAAGAGGTTTCGGGGACCTTTCCGAGAACTCCGAATACGATGCCGCCAAAGATGAACAAGCATTTGTCGAATCCAGAATTGCCACACTTGAAAACATGGTCCGCAACGCCGTTATCATTGAAAATGACCAGGCCGATTCAGATACAGTCACGCTTGGTAAAACTGTCAGGTTCCAGGAGCTTCCTGACGGTGATGAAGAAGAATATCAAATCGTGGGAAGTGCCGAAGCCGACCCGTTTGAAGGCAAAATCTCAAATGACTCGCCAATGGCAAAGAGCCTTCTGAGCCGCCGTGTCGGTGAACAGGTTGCCGTCCAAACGCCTGGCGGGGAGATCAGCGTAAAAATTATTGCAGTTAAATAAACGATACAGAAGAATCGTCACAAATTGGTGCCGGTTCTTCTTTTTTTTGATACCTTTGCAACGTTCAATATTGATATGAATAATAAATTTTAATAACGTCTTTAAAATTGGCAGTTCCAATATTGTGTGATTGATTTTTACCGTAATTCAAGGTGCAAAAACATACTGAGTTTTAGTGTGATATTTCATTTGCTTTCCCACTATCGAATCTATGACTGGATAAGGTAATGGCCAATCCGCCTGTCTAAATGTCCGCCATCTCGGCGACAATGGACATTGAGGTGGTCGGGCATGAAAACAGGAAAGAGGATCATACAACTGGCTGTATTAATGACAATCTGCCTGCTTCTTTTGCTGGGAAGGCTTGTGCAGCTGCAGCTGGTCAGTACCGAAGACTTTTCAAGCCGCGGGATCAATCTGATCCAAAAAAGCATTGAACAGCGGACCAAAAGAATGACGCTGAATACAGGGCGAGGAACCATTACCGATCGGAACGGTCTCCCGTTAAATGTGGCAGAGAAGACTGAACTCGTCCTTTTTCCATTTTTACAAGATACCGATTGGCCGGCCCGAAAAGTCGCGGACATTGCAGGAGTTGCCGAACAGGATCTGCATGATGCCATAAAATATGCGAAGGAACCGGTTGTTTTCAAAAACGGTGATACGTTCGGGCTGACAGTAACACAGGCAGAAAAAATCAACCGGTTGAACATACCGGGAGTATTCGCCGTTTCAAGGCAAACGGAAATTCGGAATCTGCCGGCTTCCCATCTGATTGGCCTTACAGGTGAAAACAGCACGTTACTCCGAGAGCGGTATCCGGAAAAGTTGCAGGCCGGAACAGTGCGGGAATCGACACAGATTGGAATAACCGGCCTTGAGGCTTCATTTGACGAGTTTTTAGTCAGCGAAGGCCCGGAAGAACTCTTATATCATGTTGATCGCCAGGGCGGGCCGCTATTCGGACTCGAAGTCAAGTACGCATCACCTGCCAACCCTTATTATCCTATCAAAATCAAAACGACCATTGACCGCGTCATTCAGGAAAAGGCAGAGGAGATACTTGACAGCAACAACCTTGAAAATGGGGGCCTTGTACTCCTTGATATAAAAGACAGTGAAATTCTGGCCATGGCGAGCCGTCCTCATTATAATTCAAAATCCCCTTTTGAAGGGCAGGGGGGACTTAACCAAATGCTTCTGCCGCAGACTCCCGGCTCCATCTTCAAAGTCGTGACGGCAGCTGCAGCAATTGAGAAAGATATCGCTGGCCCAAACCGTACCTTTGATTGTAATCAGAACTTATATGGAGATGGGACTGCCGCCCACCCTAAAGGACGTTTAACCTTCAAAAACAGCTTTGCCCAGAGCTGCAACCGTACATTCGCCCAGCTTGCCCTGGAGCTTTTGCAAGACAACCCGGACATACTCGATGACTATGCGAAGAAGCTCGGCATCACGGCAAGAGCCGGTTGGACCGGAGACTTGTTTCACCTATCCGGCTTCAAGCAGCTGAAGGAAGAAAAAAAGGGTCAAATCTGGGAAGGTCAGGGTGTACAATATGAGAAAAAGTCACAGAAAGCCATAGCGCAAACGGCAATCGGCCAAAAAAATGTCAAAGTATCGCCGCTGGCTGCCGCAAACATGATGGCGACAATCGCCAGGGGCGGCCAGTCCAAGCAGGTGAAAGCCGTAAGCGAAATCCTTTATAAAAATGATTCAATCATGTACGAATTCAACGATCAAACTTTAGAAGAGGAAACGATAAGCCCGTATACGGCAAAAGTTCTAAAAGAAATGATGCTTGAAGTCACGGGAAGTGAAAAAGGAACAGGCCGTTTCCTTCAGCAGGCTGAATACAAAGTGGCAGGGAAATCCGGCACCGCCGAAGTAGGTGGAAGACAAAACCTTGAAAACAAATGGTTCATCGGTTACTTTCCGGCGGAAAAGCCAAGATACGCAATGGCCGTTGTAAATCTTGCCGGCAAACCGGGGACGCATCCGGCCAATGCCGTTTTTCTGGATATGGTGAATGCTCTCCATGACCTGGATGCCGCCGGCGAACGAGACACGCTGAATCTAAAGCATTAAAATGATTAACACTCCACCTGAAAAATGATAAAATACACTCTGTACTGATATCTCGTTTTCGAGGAGGAGACCATGGCTAATACGGGAAGAAGATTGGCAAGGAAATCGAGGGAAAGAAGATACAACAAATTATTGAACACCTTTATAGCAGTTGTCCTCGGTTTGATCATCCTCATAGGCGGTTCGATTCTGCTTGGGAACAATGACGAAAAAGCTTCAGTTGAGCAGCCGGATACCTCATCAGAAGAGCCTTCCGGAAATGATACGGAAGAGCAGGTGCCTGAAAAGGAAGAATCATCGGATGTATCAGGGGATGATATGAATCAGGCTGGGGACAAGGAAGAAGAAAACAGCAGCGATAATAAGCAAAACGAAGAAAGTGGAGAAGAACAGGACGGAGAGGAAGCTGAAGCAGGTGAAGGGCAAGATGTCACTGAACAATACAGCGACAATCCGAATGTCATCAGCGCCGTCAAAGGGGCATGGGAACCGATCGGCACAGAACAGGAAGGCGCCCATGAAGCAACTGTATATGAAAAGGGAAGCCAGGAGTGGAAAGAGATGGAGCAGGCAGCCGCTTATGCGGCGGGTATCGATCCTTCTAACATGACCACCTGGTGGATCGGGAACAACGGCGGTCCTGACAAGTCAGTCGCGACCGTGTCCGCCGAAGGCGAGTCTGTAACGTACCAGGTCGAAATGGTCTGGGTTGAAGGACAAGGCTGGAAGCCGGAGGTACTGAAAAAACTGAAAAAGAATCCACATAATTAAAGTCAAATGAAAGCGGCATTCACGGTGAATGCCGCTGATTGTTCTTAATGGATATGGAGCCTCAGGATTTCGATTTGAAGTGAACCACAGCAGAATAGATCGGCCTGCCGTTTTCCGGATGGAACGAAACATGGTGCGAGACGGAATGGACTTCAAGCAAGATCGCCTTGTTGTCTTCTATTTTTTCATTCACCGCTTTTTCGAGCGCCTTCATGGAGGGGCTTCAAAAAACTCCACTTTATCGGATAAAGGGTTAAGATCCAGCTTCATATACGGACATCCTTTCTGAAATAAATACAAAAAAATTTTATCATAGGTTTATCACTGCCATAAAGAAATGAGGGTTTGATATGAGAATCGGCATTATCGGAGCAATGGACGAAGAAGTGCAATTGCTTCGCGAAAAGATAACAGACAGAAACGAAATATCCGTCGCAGGGTGTGATTTTTACAGTGGAACAATCGGCAGCCTGGAAGTTGTGCTTCTTAAATCAGGCATCGGTAAAACCAATGCGGCGATGGCAACTGCAATCCTGAATGAACGGTTCAAGCCGGATTATGTCATTAACACAGGTTCTGCCGGAGGATTCCATGAGAAGCTTGATGTTGGCGATGTCGTCATTTCGGAAGAGGTGCGTCATCATGATGTCGACGCCACGATTTTCGGTTATGAATATGGACAGGTTCCGCAAATGCCGGCAGCCTATCTACCTGATCCATATCTGGTTGAAGTGGCTGAAAAAGCCGCTGCCGGTCTGGAAGGAATTACCGTTGAGCGGGGCTTGATCGCAACCGGAGATTCATTTATGAATGACGCTGACCGGGTTGAGTTTGTCAGAGGGAAATTTCCGGACTTGCATGCCGCTGAAATGGAGGCCGCTTCGATTGCGCAGGTTTGCCGGCAATTCGGCACACCATTTGTTATTATCCGTTCCCTGTCTGACATTGCCGGCAAAGAATCAAATATAAGCTTTGAACAATTTCTGGAAAAGGCCGCACGTCATTCAGCCAGCCTGATTTTGAAAATGCTTGATATCATCGGGCAAGAAAAGTAGGAAGGGGTGCGCCCCTTCCTTTTTTTGTATGTTATTGGAACCATTACCGTCACCACTGGCTCCTATCTTATGTTATCGTAAAAGTGAGTTTCATAGTTTCAATGGAAAGGAGTAACGTGATGGATTCTTACAGGCTTAAACATCTGGTGGAAAAGGCAATTGATTTTAAACGGTTTGCCCATGTTCTCCTTCTTGTAAGTGTATTCCTTTACTTTGGGGTGCTGCTTGGCCAGGCTGCCGGCCATAAAGAAGAAATGCAGTTCCTTGTGATGCTGGGCGCCATTGCCGCATTCCTCGGGGCATCGGCTTTCTTTTACAGCCGGTCACGGAAGATTTCAAATGAAATTGCTGAAGAAACAAATAACGAAGCATAGTTATAGATGATATGACATGAAACAGAAAAATGACTGCGCCCGGGGCAGTCATTTTTTGTGGAAAAAACCGAGGCTGTATATATTGACTACCCATGCGTAACAATTCATACGTACAGTGTGGCAGAGGCAAGTGTGTGGCGAAAGCTCATTTGGATTAGCATCAAAACAAACCTGATCGGCCAGGAAACCTCCTTGGCTTGCGCTGATTGGGAAGATGATTATGCTGTTTCCCGTTGGTCATTCCTCCTCTAGTTTGAGGAGATTTTTTAATTTTCCCTGCCATTTCTGATCATCGAGGATGATCTGGAAGGAAATACGCCTGTTTTTAGCCATGGCCTCAGCTGATGTGCCGGAAATGATCGGTTTGTACTCCGAATAGCCGGTTGCTGCCAGATATTTGGCATAATCTTTTTGCTGAAGCTGGGGATTGCTTTTCATCAAATATTTGACGACGGCGACCGCGCGTTCAGCAGATAACGTCCAGTTATCATAAGGGACGGTGTCGGTATGGCCTTCCACCAGGATGATGTAGAGGTACTGGTTCATCTCCTGGTCTTCTATGATTTCCACAAGCGCATGGCTCAGGGAGGACAGAATCTGTTTTCCGGCGGGATTGATTTCAGCGCTCCCAGTCGGAAAAAGAATGTCTCCCTCTATTGAAATCGTGTTGTTGGGCCCGCGGATGATTTTATCTTTTCCGACGTTTTCCTCCAACTTTTTTTCAATCCGATCGGATATATGTTTTTTAATGTCTGCTGTTTTCCGGAGTTCCTGCCTCACTTCAGTTTGTTCGTACGCTTCATAAATCGCCTGGACAAAAGCGATTAATGTGATAAAAAGCATGACAAGGACAGCCATTGCCATCATGTCTGTGAAGGAAGGCCAATAGAATTCATTCTGTGAACCTGAATCACTGAAGGATTTCTTTGATTTGCGGCGTCCCATTTTCATTCACCTGCCCGTGAGCTGAAGCGCTGGCGGATGCCGGACTCGTCGCCGTTCAGAACTGCCGTTTGGCGCCGGGACGACTCTGCCGCCCGGTAGATGAGTTCGTACATTTCCTGAAGGTCCCGGTGAATTTGGGCTGCATCCTGGTGAAGGCTGCCGGTCATGCGCTCGAGCGCCCTGAACCATTCAGTACGGTCATCCTGAAAGGAATTGAACTGCTGACTTTGCTGACGTTCCCTGCCCATTTGATCGAATATGTCGCGTTTCAGCCGTTCAACTGTTTCATACCAGGCCTTTTCCAAATGATTGACAGCCCCGGAAAATTCCTGTGCTGAACGGTAATAGGATTCCTGATTTTCCTGGAGCCGCCGGTACCATTCATCCTGCCTCGATTCACTCCTGCGTTCAAGTTCCTCCTGTTGCTCATGGCTCCTTGCGAGTTGTTCTTCAAGCCCCCTTAAATACTGGCTGTTCAACTCTTTTATGCGTTGATCGGTGGATTTGATAACTTCGTCAGATCGTGTAATCAGCTGCTCAAAACGCCTCTGCACCTGTTCGGATGCTTTTTCCTGGCCTTTTATCGTCTGATCAAGACTCGTGAGTCTCTTCGAAACGCTGCCGGCTGATTGTTCAAGTGAACCAGTCAATCTGCCCGCACGTTCAAACGACGAAGAGATCGATTCACCGAAATCCTTCAAACTGCCGGCGCTTTCCGAGAAAATCTTGCTGGCTGTTTCCTGGTCTTCCAGAATGTTCTGCACCCTCTCCATAGCGACATTGAGACTTTCAGTGAAACCGATCATTTTTTCACTGAATGTTCCGACACTCCGGTCAAAGCTTTCCTGAACCTTGCCGACAAAGCGGTCAAATATTTTTTCCAAATAGTCACGCGGTTTTTCAGCGGAAACTTCTGCGGAAATCCGGTAATCGAGGGTTGTTTCACTTGCCGCCGCCGCTTCTTCAATCAGGAAGGTGACACTTTTTCCACTGTTGAAAAAACCGTTCTGAAACAGGGTGAGAACGAGTGCTGCACTGATGCCGGCAATACTTGTGACAAAGGCAAGGCTCATCCCCTGGAAAGGTTCGATCAGCGCTGCAACAAGGGTATCAATCGTAAGGGTTGTGCCTGAAGAGGAACTTAGTGCTCCAAGCAAGTCCTGCATCGAATAAAGGGCAAGAGTCAGGCCGGTGAATGTTCCCAACAGGCCAAAAATGATGGCCGCCGACGGGAGCTGCGATTGGAAACGGACCAGATTTCCGACCGGAACCGGAAAAATTCCGAGCAGCCTTACTCTGGCACTGTACATATGTTTTTCAATGAGTGCTCCGGTATTTGGCTCTTCTGAAGTTTTCAGCCGGAATTGGCGGTACTCCTCTTCCATTTCCGTGAACCAGCTGATATCGTGAGTGTGCCGTGCTCCAGCGGACGTATAGTTCCTTATATAATCGATCCATCTTTGCAAAATGACAACAGCCTGGAGATGAATCAAAATCCCGAAAAAAAAGATGGAAGCGATAATCGCTAAAAAGCCTGTTGTTAAACTCATTATAAATCCCCCCTGTAAATACCTATGTACAACCTCCGTTGTTCTTGCTGCAAAACTGAAAAATGAGAAACTCATTCAAGATAAATTGCAATTTGGAAAAAAATTAATAAAAAAGCGTTTACTTTTCATGGCTCTTTGGATATACTTTCCTTGAGCGAAAAAATTACGGAGTTAGGAGGTCGAATAACATGATTAAAGGCAAAGCGATGATTAAGAACGAAACTTCATATGCAATTCAAGATTTATTCGACCTGAAGGTAATGGCATAACCAGAATCGGATTTATTCCGGCCACATCCAGAACCCTTCAACCTTCC
Source organism: Guptibacillus hwajinpoensis (assembly GCA_016841765.1). Taxonomy (GTDB): domain Bacteria; phylum Bacillota; class Bacilli; order Bacillales; family Bacillaceae_O; genus Bacillus_BL. The sequence continues at coordinate 17,116 of JAENYN010000033.1, read as the reverse complement.
AAGCCGCAGGCCGAATAAAGGCGTCTGCGATTTTTTATGTCTTTTTTATAGTTAACGACAAAAGCCGCAGGTGTCTTTGCTTGCGGCTTTTTTGTGCCTGTTAAGGAAATGATAAAATTTTTGCGTTGTGGATAAAAAGCGAGAAGGGAGTCATCCAGCTCCAGGCGGCAGCGGCTATCGTCATAAGCGGTGATCCCCTCCGGAAGGAAAGATCTCCTTCCTGCGGGAACCCCCGATTATGCGTACGCCGCTAAGCGGGCGCCCTGCGCTTTTGTCCCTGAAAATGGATTTTCGTTAAGAAAGGGCGGAAACCTGGCATCAATCATGCCGGTTTTTATAAATTATCAATTAACAAAGGAGGAACGAAAATGACCATCAATTTACTTTTTGTCACCGTCACGATCCACAAACAACGGTTGACCAATGAAGAACTGGCAAATGGAAATCGCATCAAGTCAATCACAGATGACATGATGGACCGAAAATGTGAATTTTACAACCTTTATTAAAAAAGAAAAGGAGTGATCATGATGATTCCAATGAAAAGGGCGTTTTTAATCTGGCTGGCTGAGGAGAAGGATACCGACTGATACCGTTCAAGTAAGGAGGGAGACAATATGACCATTTATCTGTTTTTCGTTACAGTGACCATACAGAAGCACCGCATGACGAATGAAGAATTCGAAAACCGAAACCGCGTCAAATCAATCACTGATAAAATGACCGATCGCAAATGTGAACTGTATAATCTTTATTAATTGTTAAAAAAGGAGAGGATCAAGATGATTCCGTTGAAGAAGGCGTTTTTACTATGGCTGGCTGTAGAGAGAGATACCGACTGAATATGAGAACCATGGAGGGATATTTATGTTAACCTTTACGTTTTTTGCGTTTGATATCACCGTAAACACACGAACCACTAAAAAATGTGAAAGCTATTGTTCACTTGCGGACCGGCAGCTTGCTAAGCGGTTGACCGAAAAAATGACCGACCGCAAATGCGAACATCATTTGTATATGTAATGGGCTCATGCCCGGTAAAGCACCTGCGATGCGGGTGCTTTTTCACTGTTAAGGAAATTATAAAATTTTTGCGTAAGCGGGAAGGGAGTCATCCAACTCCAGGCGCCAGCGGCTATCGTCATAAGGGGTGATTCCCTCCGGCGGGTACCCCCGCTTATGCGTACGCCAATAAGCGGGCGCCCTGCGCTTTTGTTCATTGGCTGACGATAAAACAGTCTGTCCCCCAAACTGCCTGTACCCAGCGTGTCTTTGGAAATCATTTTCACGAATGAAACCATGGATGCGGCCGATAATAATGATGAAATGTGAAGGAGGTTATGAAGATGGACAAAAATATGTTCGGCAAGGAGCAAAAGACAGCTCAAAAGCCAAAACAAACAGCAGAACGCAAGGTTGGTTACGGAGATAAGAAAACGGATGGCCCCAACCGCCCTTCAACCTGAGTTCACAAGGAGGAAGTTTTATGAAAGAAAACGAACCTTCCCAAACCAGGCAGCCAAACGCATGGCCGGATGAGGTTCTGGATGGAATCGCAGAAACATACTCGGTAATGAACAATCCTTACCTGGTCGGTGCGTTTGATGAAGCCGAAGAAAAAACAGAAGGATCATACCAGGAAGACATAAAAGAAAAATCGCGGTAATGTAAACGGGTTTTGCAGGACAGCACTTTTTAGAAGCAATGAAATGGAACATCGAATCGCTAAGGTTCGGTGTTTTTTTTGCATGGATGTCTGTTAAAGTTTGTTGTTGATTATTCGCCAAACGATGAAAACATACAAAGGGAAACCCTTTATGCGCTTAGATCAATATAAACATTGTTCCTTATTCAACAAAGAATTTAAAGCTGAGTGTTGATTTCCACTGCGGGTAGCGAACAGGGAAGACCCCGGAGGCGTGAGTAGCGCCGAGGAGGCTTCCCCCGATCGCCCCGCAGCAAAGGAGACACTGTGAGTGCGACCGAAGCAGGTTCAGATGTCGTCCTTGTGCCTGTGGTAAAAGCAAATGCTGCAGCGGAAAGGAACGGGCTAATATTAGAACAGGCTCTTGCTGATAACTTTAAATTACAGCCATTTCACATTATTTCTGACATATATGTTGGGCCAATGATAGAATACGAATCTGAACAAAGGTTTTCCGCAATTATCCATTGGACAGACACACGACCGGGCGAATGCACATATATATTTTATGTAACATGTGCAATTATCTCGGTGGAGGTGATATGTTTGTCCAGTATTCTGGCAACGGTTAGCTACTTTCTTAAGGAGCTGTTCTTCCTCGTATCATATGTGAAAAACAATGCATTTCCACAACCTTTATCAGACCAGGAAGAAAAGAAATACCTGAACTTGATGGCCGAGGGAGATGAAGAAGCCCGGAACCGCTTGATCGAACACAATCTTCGCCTTGTGGCGCACATCGTGAAAAAATTTGAGAATACTGGTGAAGATCAGGAAGACTTGATTTCCATTGGGACCATCGGGTTGATAAAAGCCATTGAAAGTTATTCGCAGGGGAAAGGCACAAAGCTTGCGACATATGCGGCCCGGTGTATTGAAAACGAAATTGTAAAGTCAAAAGGTTGCGTAAGAAATTATAAAAACAATACCGTTAAAAATTTCATAATCAACGTCACAACTCACCTTACTCAAACCACACGTTTAAACGTAAACAACACGAATAGAGTTTGGGGGGACGTTACTTATGAACAAAAACGGTAACGGTAAAAAGGGATATATTTCGGCAAGTAAATTGTACCCTGTCATAATCGAAGACAACGTAACCGACCAAACCTTAATTGACTGCTATCACGATATTAAAGATTTGATTCGAAAGGAGAAACTAATGCACAATGATAGCACTATACGCAAGGGTGTCGACAGAAGAACAAGCGAAATCCGGTTATTCCCTGAAAGACCAAATACGTCAATGCCGTGAAAAGGCAGGAAGTAGTGCCGATGTTATGGAATACGTTGATGATGGATATTCTGGCGAATTCATAGAACGTCCAGCATTAACCAACCTTCGCAATGATATACGTGAAGGATTAGTCGAGAAAGTGATCGTTTATGACCCCGACCGTCTTTCCCGTAAATTAATGAACCAACTTATTCTATCGGAAGAAATTGAAAAGAAAGCGGAACTTATTTTCGTAAACGGGGATTATAAGAAGACCCCAGAAGGTATGTTGTTTTATCAAATGCGTGGGGCTATCGCTGAATTCGAAAAAGCGAAAATAAATGAGCGAATGTCACGAGGGCGACTAGAAAAAGCTAAACAAGGAAAGGTCGTAAAAGACGTGAAAGTATACGGTTATAAGTTCAACAAGGAAAAGGAAGAATTAGAAATTTACGAGCCTGAAGCGAAAATAGTACGTTTGATTTTCGATTTGTTTACTAATCCTATGGGGCGGGTCAAAGGGATAAACGGTATCGCCCATTATTTAATGGATAAAGGTATTCCTACAAAGAAGGGTAAAGGTGTTTGGCATAGGCAGGTAGTTCGTCAAATCCTTATGAATGAGACTTATACAGGTGTCTTTTATCATAATAAATGGAAGACAGAAGGTATGTTGGCTAACAAGTATAAGGGAAAAGATGAAAGAGTTCCTATGGTTCACAGACCTCGTGAAGAGTGGGTACCTGTCGAAGTCCCAGTCATTATCGAAAAGAAAACCTTTGACCTTGCGCAAAAATTTTTGAAAGAATCCCGACGCCGTTGGGCAGGTCACTCCAAGAATAAATACCTCTTAAGTGGTCTGATACGGTGCGGAGATTGTGGAAATACGATGCCAGGACGCCGAACTAAGAATTGGGGAAAGTATATTTTTGAATACTCAGACATAAAAAATACGGCAGGTGCTAAGAATCGTGGCTGTGGAAATCGTATAAAATGCGAAGAACTCGATAATTTTGTTTGGGATAACTTTGTCAAACTTATGACGACACGAGGGCAAGCGGTTGCTGAAGTAGCTGCCACAAAAGAGGAAGAAGATGCTGTATCTTTCGAACAAAGCGAACTTGAAAGAGTTGAAGACGAACTTGAACGAATAAAATCCTCACGCAAACGTCTTATTACCTTTTTAGTAAATAATGCGGATGTTGTTGACGAAGAAGATATACGGAATCAACTGATGAAATTGAAGGAAAGGGAAGAACATCTAAAAAAGTCGAGAGAAGAAATTACAGAATTACTTGGAAGTAAGCAGGATGAAGAGATTAATGAAGAAATACTCAACGAAACCGTAGAGGAATATCTTCGTGAAGAGAATCCGCAATTACTAACGATCGAGCAAAAGCAAGAATACCTTCGGAAGGTTTTTCGTGAAATTAGGGTTTATTCGAATGGTAAAGTCGAATTCGTAAGAATGTAGAGCGTTCTGTATTTAATGCAGAATGCTTTTTTATTTTAGGACTAATTTTGATTGAACTATTTCGTGAGCTTGTTTTAGGTCGGTATATTCATTGTTGGTAATAACTTTCATATGGGCGACTTTGTTTCGAATATTAGAAATTGAATAGAGGAATTTTCGTTCGGTATCAGTGAAGGTTTGAGTTAGTGGGACGTACTTTCCATAGTAGCTAACAATGTCGTGGTATAAAGTATTTTCGAAGTCTTTTCGTTCTTTCAAAATGTATTCCCAGTGAATCCCGTGGATATTGGATAGCGTTGATTCGACGTTATTTTTTAACGAAGTTTCGATTTCATAGAGTAGTTTATACGCATTCTGCATGTATTCAGTTTCGCAAGGCATTCGTGGAACTCCTTTCGGGGACAGTGACCAGGTAGGTGAAATATTTCTATTCTTCTTTTTTCTTTTCGAGGTCGATATGGATACCGTTTGATCCTTTTACTCTAAAAAAGCCTTTTTGTAGGTTCTCTTTATCTTTTTTAGATAACAAAATCGTACTGTACGTTTTTTCATTGTCCTTTATTTCGTATTGAACATCATAAGTGTTTAAGCGAAAGAAAATGTTTAATATAGGGTTAATATAGATCATTTCATATTTCACATAGATATACCCAATGAATAGGAACAGAATAACAAACTGCGTCAATCCACTCAAAGTTGTGAGATTTAACGTAATAAAGGGAAGAATGTAAACTGCTATATAACTTGTAAGGTATTCATGGTTCTTATCTTCCAAATTTACTACTTTTATTTCAAAACTAAGGCTGCTGTTTGTTTTGTATGTATTTCTTAACATCAAAATCAATAAGAAAAGCAACAAAAAAATTAAAGCAATAAAAATTGATATTATCAAAAACTCAGGATAAGCCCAAATCTCAGTTAAATGACTTCTTATTTTTCTGAAATTAAATAAATCAATAAAAGAAAGGTCATATTCAAGATTTAGCTTATCCCATAAGGAGAAGGAGTTTTGGACAATGATTGTTAAATAAAGTGGGATATAAGCACTAAAAAGTAAAACAATATTTGCTTTAAGTCTGGATTTACTTAACAACTCCTTCCCCTCCCTTTACTGATTCGCTGCCGCATTTACTTTGCGAACAGATGAAGCAATATACCTTTCCATATCAACAGCGTCTGTTACACAACCACCCCGAATAAGTGTGATAACATCAGAAATATTGCAATTCTGATTAGAATAGTTGATTTTATCGCCGTCAAAATCAATTTTTAGACCATATTCCGTCGCAACTTTTTTGGCTTTACTAAAGTTTTCTTTTAACCATGTCAGTCTATCTTCCTTAATAACGGCAACCAAACGTTTTACAAGCGTACTACTTTCAACGCATCTTGAATGGAAGTCATCAAAGTTTTCGATTATGTCAATCTCTTTCAACTCATCAAAATTAGTATTTGCATAGCTCACGTGTGCTTCTGTGTATGAGAAGAACTGATTGAAATAAAAGGTGTTTGTTACAAAACATTCGTCATCAAATTCAATAGCGTCAACTTTGAAATCTAAAATAAGTCTGTCGTCACTTTTGATGATTTTAGCTTCACCTTGTCGAAAGTTTAAGACCTTACTTTCTTTCAAGAGTTTTGCGTTGACTTGTTTGCGATAAGTCCTCATTACCTGTTCATCGCGATTTTTCATGACAGTAGCATAACCCCAGATTGTAACCGGATCTAACTCTCTGTCATCCGTAATGGTTTGACTTTCTGGCGGTGTTAAAACGTCCTTGATCTTGGTGAGGTTAGGCACTTCGGACGAAGATATTGTTTCGATAGAACCTTTTTCACTTACGCTTATATCATATTCGGTTAGTTCTTTGTTTTTAACCGATTCAACGAGATACTCTTCATAGTCGTTCTTAAAGTTCGTGTAGTCCCGACCTCTGAAACCAAAATATGAAGTTGAATAAATGTATTCGCTTGTTTCGTCATCAACGTTTCTGAAAATGAGATATATTTTTGTATCCGTAATTTCCTTACTGAAAAAGTCATCCACTTTGGTCGTCAGCCTATTCTCTGCCACTATCTCACCCCCCTTTTTTCGACAAATTTTCTTACTATTTCTAAGATATCATAGAAAGTGGACAAATATATAAGGATTTGTAATATTTTAGGAAATTTTTCGGGACTAATGGTCTCTTTTTATAAATCCCGCAAAACGCCTTTTATGCGTCCCAAGCAGTCCGAAAAAATCCGACAACAAAACCCGAACAATCGCCACAATATCAAGCGTTCAGTAAGCGAAAACAAATTACACAATCGGACATTCCAAAGACAAAAATAAAGCCGTTCCCTTCGTTAAGGAACGACTTAATTATTCGACTTTGCTTTTTTTCTTTGTTTTGCACGGATTAACGTTGATTTCGAAATTCCTGTAATCTCCGCAACTTGCGTATAAGAATGTTCTTCCAACAAGTTCAAAGCGTGTTCAATTTGCTTTTTCGTGAATTTCTTCGGACGCCCTTCACGGAAATCTTCACGTTGCTTTGCGACTTCCTTTCCTTCTTGTGTTCTTTCAACGATCAAGTCCCTTTCGAATTGTGCAAATGCCGACATGATCGTGAAGATAAGTCTTCCCGTTGGTGTATCTTCAACAATACCCATATTCAAAACGTGAACTTTCACGCCCTTTTCAAATAGATTGCCGATAACGTCTAACGCGTCTTTTGAGGAACGAGCAAAACGATCTAGTTTCGTGACAACAAGCGTATCCCCTTCATTAATGACGTCCAACAAAGCGTTGAATTCCTTGCGGTTATCCTTCGTTGTTCCCGTGAATTTCTCTTGAAATATCTTGTCGCAGCCTTCCGTCTTCAACGCTTCAATTTGCCCCTTCAAGTCTTGTCCTCTTGTAGATACTCTAGCGTAACCATATTTCATAAAATTTCGCTCCTTACTTATGAATATAAGTTATGAATACGTTTGATGCCTTGATTTTATCGCAATTACAAAATGGTGTCAAAACTTAAAAGTTATGAATACGGTTAAAGGTGATAAAGCATTGCTATAAAGCGAAAATTATTCGTATATGTAGCAACAAAAGTTCGGGAATATTTGACCCTACCCAACGGGGGACTAGGGGGTGGCTGGCGGCGAAGAATGCTCTTCGAAAATACACGCAACAAAATCGAAAAGTTACGGTCAAACAAAGGACAATGAATGACATTGTATATGTGAAGATCGTTTGAAGATCGTTTATTTACCCGTGAGGTTTCGAATCCTTGCGGGTATTTTCCTTGTTTACGGTAAATTTTTTTTCGAGTTACCCCTTGTCAAAGGTACGTTTAGTCAAATTATTAACCGAAGGACGATTTAGGTCGGGTCGTTCTTCAACAAGAATCAATTGAAAGGGGGGAAATGACAATGAGTAACGAGAAAAAACAAAAGGAATTATTCTATAAGGTGAACAAAAAACTTACTAGGGAAACGAATTTAATTGCACAAATTAACAGTGCGGTGAAAGGTGGATACGAAACACTTGCAGCAATAGCTTTATATATCGACGAGGACGGAATGGCATTTCCAAGTCAAGCTGAACTGGCGAAGCAATGCGGAGTTTCAAGACAAACGATCAATGCGAGAATAAAAGCATTAACGGAGTTTACAACAAAAGCCGGCCAAAAGGTTCTTGAAGCCGTAACTGTTCGTGAGGGATTAAACAAGACACGGACATTTTACCGACTACTACCTGCAAGTGGCTTTACGTTTATTAGTGATGTTCCAGATGAGGTTGTCAACTCTGCTTTACAAGCTGATTCATCAGATGAGGTTGTCAAGCCAGCTTTACAAGCTAACAATTCAAACAATGAGGTTGTCAGCTCTACTTTACAACGTCAAGAAATCACTGAAGGTTGTGAGGAAAATTCGAAGGTTGTCAAGTCTACTTTACAAGGGGTTGTAACGAAATCGGATAGGTTGTCAAATGTACTTGACACTAAGAAGAATTCAGTTATAACAATATCCAATAAAGAAGAATTCAATATAGAACAAGATAATACGCCTAACGGCGGCAATTTAAATTCTGGTAATACTCACTTTGTTGAAGAAAGATACAACAAAGATGATATAAATAAAGATTTAAACCCGAATAAATTATCCGAATCTAAAACCGATAAAATCGGCGATTATAACGAATATGGCGATAACCTTACCCCGAAGGATATTGTTGCGAATAACACCGAAAATAAAACCGATATAAGCGAAAACAATGACACGGGGCACGGGGCGGGCACGGCGTCCAGCGTTGAACCTTCGTCTGAATCTCAAGCGGTGTTGTTTTGGGCGGAAGAATACCGCAAGGCAAGGGAACGTGACCGAGCGAAAAAACATGAAGAACAGGCAGCAAAAGAGCGTGAAAACGCCGCATCTGAAACGCATAATTTGCCCGATATGGCGGTGGAAGAGGTTGCTAATGGCAAAAGTATTGTAGAGGAAAAAGAACGCTTAGAAGGCGAAAATGAAGCCGATAACAATGAGTTTTTAGCATTGTTGAAAGAGGTTCAAGAAGACTTTAAGGGGATGAAATTGTAAAAAAATTTATTCTATCACCTTGTCAAATAGGGGTGTAGTCAAATTATTAACATGAAGGTGAAGTAAGGGTTGCCCGTTCCCTTCTTCATTCGTCCTTCTTGGTTGTGTGCCTTTTCAATAACCTCTTTCAATTTAGACCCGACGATTAAAACGGGCATTTGAATATGTGGTTTACTTCCACTTAATAGTGATGCCAATAGGCGTCATTATTTTTTTGTGGATAAAGTCAATATATTAACGGTCGATAATGGGGGGATCAAGGTGGAAAAAGCGAGTTTCAGATTGTACGGACAGCCTATGAAGTTACTCCGTATAACCAAAGGTAAAAAAGGTGTTGAAGTAGCGAATGCCTTGAACGTTTCGTTATCTTTCATTACACGTTGCGAACAAGGTGAACGCCAATTAACCGAAGAAAAAACAAAAAAGTTTCTTGATTTCATTGGAGTGTCGGAAGAAGAGGCGATGGCATTCTGTAAAATAATTGGTCAATAAAAGGGGGCGGTAAGCGATGTTTAAAGATGAAAAGCTAACAAAGGTAAACGAAAGACTACAAGAGCTGGAAGCGAGGAAAGAAAGCCTTCAAAATGAAGTGAACGAAATTCTTGAAGCTGTTGAAAATTCTATTGAATCATACGCACTTGGCGAAGTTGACGATAAGGACGTTGAAAAAGTAAAGGCTCTGCTTGAATCTAAAACGAAGGAAATTGAAGATGTTGACGAAATGATTGCGAAGATCAAGGCGGTTAGAAAGTCCGTTGTTGTTGAAACGATTCCATTTGTAAAGGAAGCACGTCAAAAGAAAGTCGCAAATATTCAAAAAGAATATAACGAAAAAACAAAGGAAGTTATCGAAGCTAGAAACGAATTCCTTCGCAAACTTGCGGAACTTGGAACGATCAAAGACAAAGTAGGCGAAGCAAATGCCGAATTTAATGCGGTAATGGTTGAAATGGGCGAACAACCTTCGGTCTATGGTGCTGCACTTAACGAAGTTCCTGTAATTAGTGGCGGATATACTTTGGCAAAAGACTGTCTTGGCGTTGAAGAATCCGTTCAGAAAGAAGCGTATAAAGGCAATCTTCCCGATTGGGTTAAGTAATAACGGGGGGTTGTTGCAATGAAAAGAATGACTGCCTACGAGGTCATAAATAAACAAGAAGACTACCGTCGTGAAACAATAAGAATGGTTCGTGACCTTTATGAAAAAGGTTTGTCGGTCGAACAAATTGCTGAACAAGTTGGGATTGGGAAAACAGAAGCGAATGCAGTTCTAAAGATAAATCGTTCAAGATCACGGCGATCATATTATAGAAAATTTTTTTAAGGGGGTTCTAAATAATGAGAAATAATGAATTTGACAATCTAAACTATCAAGAAGCAAGGCGTCAACCTATTCATGACATTGCCGATTGGTATGAGAAAAAAAGTCCAGTCAAGGAATCGGAACCAAGCGATTCTGTGGAAGCCCTTCGAGAACGATACCGCAAAGACAAAGATTCTTTGTCGCCAATCGAGCTTCTGACGCTTGGAATGGCGAATTTGCAAGAAGAGCGCAATAAGAAAGCAAAAGAACGTCAAAAAGCAGTAAACGACTATATGGAAGAAGAATTGAACAGGGGCGATGAGTAATGACCCTCCTTGTTCTCGCTTATACCTCGTTGTTTGTCTATATCACTCAGAATGAAATAAGAAAGCGTTGGGGGTGATTAAATGCCTTCCAAAGAAGATATAGAGCGTTGGAATGAAGATGAAAAGCTAATAAGCGGTATCAACGTCATGATATTCGGCTTTGACATTTCAAAATTATCTTGGGCGGAACAACAAGCGGTGAAGGAGGCGACCAAAAGGCGTTGGGAATTGGAAGCCGAATTGGAACGGAGAAATCCAACGCCAAAGCGTATGACAAAGGAAGAAGAACTTGAACTTCGACACTTTGAATTGCAAATTGTCAAACTTCAAAAGCAATTAGAACGCCAGGATAGAAAGTTATGGATTAAAGAACGTAAGGGGGGTGTTATAATGGACGACATTTATAAAGACCTAAACGAAACAGAAATCCGAGTGGTCGAAGAAGTAGCAAATAAAGGCGGAAGGACTTACGAAGAAATCGCAAAGAAAATTGGAATTTCCGACCGTCATCTTTATCGCATTAGGCAAAAGCCACACATCAAAAAAGCTATCAAGGAACGGACACTCCAAGCGGTGGAAGAAGACGTTCCCGACATACTAGGGGCACTTCGAAAGAATGCGAAAAGGGGTGACTTCCGTTCTATTGAACTTGTTGTCAAAATGCTTGGATTGATTGTTGATCGTTCCGAAGTTAAACAAACGACCACAATTGAAGATAATCGTTTCAAGGATATGACACAAGAAGACATTGACGAAGAATTAGCGGCAATTGAAAAACAATTGAAAGTGATTCAAGGCGGTGCAGAATAATGTTCGGTCTTTTTTATTTTGAGGAAGATTCCACATTTTCAGTTGACGAAGTCATTCATAAGACAAGGGGCAAGTATTGGGACAAAGCGACAAAGTCCAAATTCGAAGCGAACAAAAAGAAAGCGGAGGCAATGTTACGGAATGACCAACCGAACAATATCTTTTTTATCGCACGTATATGTCACTTGGACGTTATGACGGTTCGTGACCTTGAAAAGGTATATTTGGCCGAGATGAAATGCAAGGTGGAAAACGTATGAAACGAAAGATAACAATGATGTGTTCGAAGGCTTAAAGGCGGAGACCTGGAATCGCTTTTCAAATTACTTCGAAGGGGGTGATAAATCATGTTGCCGATTCATTACGGTAAAAGAATAAAACGAAAGACGTATTTGCATCCGAATAGCATGACACCGATTCTCCCCGATAGTCATTTAGACTATACGGAATATAAAGCGGAACTGGATCGCCGCAAACACTTCGGCGAAATCCGTGAAACAGACGAATGCAGCGATCATAAGTCAAACGGAGGTTCCTAATTAATCGAACCAAAACTTCCATTTTTTGATATAATTGACCAAGAAGAACCTCTTAGATTTTCCCTGACAATACCGTCCTAAATACGAAATGGGACGGTTCTCTCTTTTTAGTTGACGAAAGGAAGGTGTATCGAATTGCCAACGTGGGTTCAATGGATATCGTTTGGAATGGCGGCAATTGGTTCGATATTTGGTGTTTGGGCGTTTATTTTAAACTTCCAAAGAACGGCTATTTTAAAACGAAAAGAAAAGGAACGTCTTGAATCGAAGAAGAAGGCGAAGTTTTCGGTTGATCGAACGAAAGAAATGGGTTCAAATGGAATGCAAGACAAATTCATACTTCAAAACATCGGGGAAGCAGAAGCAAAAAACGTTGAGGTCGAATTTTATAATTATGACAGAAAAGGGGACGGCTCAAAGCGCAAATTAAATTTACTTATGTATAACGTTCCTTCGAAAATAAATGCAGGTCAAACGACTAAAACGGTCATGTCGATAACAGGAGTCTTCGCACCTCCATATGAAATCGTTATAACGTGGGACGACGATTTTGAAGTTGGGAACAAAATTGAATATATATTAAATTAACTCTTAAATTATTGGAAAAACCAACCATTAATTGATATGATTTTAGTAACATTTGTAAATTTAAGAAAGGAAGGGCGGAATGAAACCAGAAGCAGAAAAAAAGACTATATCTGTACCTTTGAATATTTGGCTCAACGAAGATAGCGGTCATATACATATGAATGTAGGCGGAAAGTTGACAAGCGTATCAAATAACCCTAACTCAAAACGTGGGAATCCTTCTTTATACGGCATTTTAGAGGAACAGCTTCGACAGGCAGGAAAAATAAAATAGTTACTGGAGGATGTAAAATGAACTTTATTTATTTTGTAGGATTTAGTGCCAGAGGTGTGGAAAGAAATCAAATTATAACTGGCAATCATGAGATTAGTCTAGAACAAGAGATTACAAACATTGCACAAACTCAAAATTTAGTAGGTGAATTGTCCAATCACTACTCTGGGCAATATAAAGACTTTATAATCACGGGACTTCACCTTCTTCGTACAGAAGAATAAATTTCGATAAACTGTTCCTCGTAATAATCGGCGTTCCGAATTGGAACGTCTTTTTTTTTGTTTTAAAACAATTCTTCCAAACTATTATGTACTTTTCCTAACTTCAAAAAGGTCGCTTGGAGTCACGTCTAAGTAAAAACATAACTTTGCAATTAAGCGGGCGGGAATGTGACGGGTTCCCATATCGTTATTATTGCGTAGATCATTTATTGTTGAACGGCGTTCGTTTATCTCAATAGACAAATGGTTCGCAGAAATGTCCCGCTGCTTCATTATTTCGTCTAATTTACAATAAAGTAATACGTTTTCGATATCTTCCAATAGATACACCTGCTTCCACTTTGTCGACTCTATCCGCATTATAACAGACTGGAAACACAGAGAAAACGGCGGTTGACCGATTTTCGTTCTATATGGTATGCTTGTTTCAGGGTTGAACGAAATACGGTCAAACATATGTTCCTAAACCCGGACAATAACGAAATAGAAAGGAAGGATTTACATGGACGAATCCAAAATTCGTGTATGGATAGGTTTGACGGCTTATAATGATGGTCACCTTGTAGGACGTTGGGTCGACTTTCCGAAGACTCCTGAAGAACTGGAGGTCATTTTGAAGGAAATTAATAGTAAAGCGGAAGAAGTAGAAGACGAACTTGTAGAATTCATTTTAATTCCTGAAAATAACGATGACTTGAACGATAAATAGTAAAGCACAAACGAAACTATCGAATTTGTTGTCGAAAAATGTTATATTGAATTTTGATGTAATATATAGACAAAGACTTTCTTCTATCATGAAAAGGGGATGAATTTGTTGGGTTTCAATAAAAATAGCATAGATGAATCATATAAAGAAGGTAGCCAAATTGTATTTAATCAGGGGGATACTCTAGACTTTTTGAAGACTATACCAGATCAACAAGTAAAATTGGCGATTACTTCACCGCCCTATAATGTAGGGAAATCTTACGAAGTGAAGACGTCAATTGAAGAATACCTTACCATACAAGAATCCGTTATCGAAGAATTGATTCGTGTTGTGGACGATCGCGGAAGTATTGCTTGGCAGGTTGGAAATTACGTTGAAAAGGGCGAAGTTTTTCCGCTTGATATGTTTTATTATCAAATTTTTAAGAAGCATGGGCTGAAACTACGTAACCGTATTGTTTGGCATTTTGGTCACGGGCTTCACGCTTCTAAACGTTTTTCTGGACGTTACGAAACTGTGCTTTGGTTCACGAAATCTGACGATTATACATTTAATCTTGATCCCGTTCGTGTACCTGCAAAATATCCGGGCAAACGTCATTACAAAGGCGATAAGAAAGGTAAACTATCGGGCAATCCAAAAGGAAAAAACCCTTCGGATGTATGGGAATTCCTAATTCAAGAGTGGGATAAAGAACTTTGGGAAATTCCTAACGTAAAAGCGAATCATCCGGAGAAGACAGAACACCCGTGTCAATATCCGATTGAATTGGTTGAACGCTTTGTTCTTGCATTGACAGATGAAAATGATTTCGTCCTTGACCCATATGCGGGCGTTGGATCGGCTCTTATTGGGGCGTTGAAGCACGAAAGAAAAGCGTTAGGCGTTGATAAAGAAAAAGAATATGTTGAAATCGGTAAACAAAGAATACTAGACTTTTATGAAGGAAAACTAAAAATTCGTCCTATGGGAAAACCTGTTCATAAGCCTACTGGAAAAGAAAAAGTCGCCCAAGTTCCAGAAGAATGGAAACAAACCATAGAACAAAAGTAACAAACCATGTTATAGTGATATTGGTATATTCTACCGTATTACTATAACTTTTTTTGTGTGGGAGGGTAGGGCAATATGAGAGTCGTTGAAATATACTCGCATATGAACGGGTTAGAGTACATAAAAGTTCATTTGCCGCATATTTGGGACGAAATTCAAGAAATCATTTCTTCAATTGATGCTGAAACATGTAAGACCAAAGAATCTAAGGAAAAAACGAAAAAAGGACAAATGCTTTATAGTCCTGTTGATCTTAACAAAGTATTTAAAGAAAAGCTTGAAGCAAAAGATTGGAAGGAAAGTCGGACAAGTTATTTTGTAACATCAGACCCGAGCTTGATTCGTGATACTCTTTCCCTTGAACCGAAGGAACAAAAACAAGCGATTGAGGAAGAAAATTTAGAAGCGTTAAGATCGTACAATCAAACGGATTTCGTGAAAGATCGTGTTGCGATCGAAGTTCAATTTGGAAAGTATGCTTTCGTTGCATACGACTTATTCGTTAAACACATGGCTTTTTATGTCGGTAATCAAATTGACGTTGGTGTTGAAGTACTTCCAATGAAAGAGCTGCAACAAAAAATGTCCTCCGGGATTAGTTATTATGAAGGGGAACTTTATAATGTAATTCGGCAAGGTCGTGGTGTTCCAGCAGTTCCTTTGGTCATTATTGGCATTGCACAATAGTCGAACCTTTCGGGGTTCGGCTTTTTCTCTTATATACAAGGTGATCGTTAATAAAAGATATTATAAAATCATTGTAGGGATACCGAAAAGCCGTCAATCCGTAAAATTGGTTAGCGGCTTTTTTGTTAAATAACCGTACTTGACCTGCACCCCTTTTGTCATTAAAATCGAAATCCTGATGCATTTGAGGGCACTGAAAAAGACGAAGAAAGATATTTCCCTCCATGATCCGATCGGGCAGGATAAAGAGGGCAACCAAATATCGCTGATTGATGTGCTGAAAGCCGAAACGGAAGACTTGATTGAGACAATTCAATTAAGCATGGAACTACGCAAAATATACGATTTTATCCACATTTTAGATGACCGTGAAAAAGAAGTGATCATCGGCCGATTCGGTCTGGATTTGAAAAAGGAGAAAACACAGCGGGAAATTGCCAGGGAGCTCGGAATATCCCGGAGCTATGTTTCGAGAATCGAAAAACGGGCGTTGATGAAGCTGTTCCATGAATTTTATAAACACCGGTATGATCAAAAACCCGACAACAAAAAGAAGCGCCATTTATCATGATGGCTGTATCGCCCAGTTTTGCAACTGGGCTTTACATATGTGAAAAATGCGGTCTGCCTTCTACTGCCGTTTGCCGGCCAGCTGTGTATAATTCCAGTAGCCGCTCTTTATCTTATCCTTAAGCTTACGGATGTAATGCAGTAAATCGGGATCAAGACTTACGTTATCCAGATCTTCAAGTGAAAATGTAATAATTGCTCCTCTATGGAAATCCATGACGGCAATATAGATCTGGGCAGCCTGTTTCCACGTGTATAAAATATGATATCTCATTGTGCGGTTACCATCCTTTCAGCCGCTCCCCCAATTGGTCGGATTTAATCAGGGAGTTTTCCGGTAAATACAGTTTACCCGAAAATATGTTCGGGTAAAAGTGTTAAAAGAACGTTTGTTCGTATATAATAGAAGCAGGAATAAAATAAAGGGGTTGAAAGGAATGGAAAACGTTTTGGAAAGATGCCGGGAACAGCAAACGCCGGCTGAAATCATCTACCTTTCTGAAAAAGGTGAAATCAGCCAGCGTATCATTGTAGTGAATGAATTGAACAGGACCTATTGCCGGGCCTATTGCACTTCCAAACATGCCGTACGCACATTTAAATTGAAGAATATTCTGTCATGCCGGCCTTACAACGGAAAAGCGCGGAACAGGAGCTTTGCACAAGCCCGGTAACAGGGCAAATGTCCATACATCCGGGAAGCATCTTGCATAAGTTATGGCGAGAAGGGCCAGGCAAAGGAGGTTGATTCCATGCACCAATATGGACCGTGCGGGTGCCAATATCCGGAGCCAGTTCCCACTTGCTGCTGCCAGGCTTTTGGGGCTCCGCCATACCCGCCTTATGATGCAAGGAGAGGTTATGGAGTTTTTGTCGTTTTGCTGGTATTGCTGCTCGTTGCGGGCGGCGGATATTACTACTATGGGAAATATAGATAAAAGGCGTCCGTCATGGACGCCTTTTTGATTGTTAAGGAAATGATAGAATTTTTGCGTTGGGATAAAAAGCGGGAAGGGAGTCATCCAGCTCCAGGCGCCAGCGGCTATCGTCA
>JAENYN010000032.1 GCA_016841765.1 Guptibacillus hwajinpoensis | reverse complement strand
TAAGATAAACAAGTTTTATTTTTTAACCTGTCTACCTTAGGGGGAGCATATCAAAGGCTGCGCGTTTTACTTTTTTATATGTATTGTGCGGGCTTCCTGTTCTTCAACCCTATTCCTGTCAATCGCAATCCGTTTATGGATGCCGACTTTGGCACCTGGATCGGTCGTACTCGCCCATAGTTTTTTCAGTTCCCTGTCCGCTTGTTTTTCAGCGCTGAATAAATAGTGATGCGCAGTCGTCAACGAATAATCAAGTGAAATCAGCGAATCGATCGAGAAGCGGTACCAATCCGTATAGCGCTCGATGGACAGTTCTCCTCTTAAGTATTTTCTCCGATAACGGTAGACGGTCTTTTTGTATATCTCCACCAATTGTTTCTTCTGCTGTCTGTAATCCCCCATTTACTCTGCAAACTCCTTTATTCTGCATTTGAAGTTCTTTGACTATTATAACGCAGATTTTGGACAACGGTTATGAAAATTCGGCAAATGTGCCATTTTTAGGTTGGGAAAGGTTTATTTTTACATATACAAAGTTTCCAGAAGGGTTCGTTGTTAAGCGGAAAATTTTCAAAAGGCATAGGTGATCGGGAAGGCAGTTTCCTGCTAAAGGAGATGGTGTTTTTGAGAACATCTAACAGGCGGAGAAGACGAATGGATGCAACAGGCGAAACGCCTGAGAGAAGCAAGAATGGATGTCGCACCTGTGCTTTTTCGTAAAAGAGAGTTCCGGGGACGGAAATCAACCCTATCGTTGTCGATCGTCAAAACAACATAACCGGCCAAAAAAAGTTGTTATTTTCCGGGAAATATCGACAGTGAAGTGAGTTTGCACCGTTTTTACTGTGGAAATCAACAACATTTCCAAAAAATCGGATTCATTTGTTCACATTTTTTTCATAAAGTTACAAAAAAGCCGGCAGGATAATCCATTATCTTCCTGAAAATACGGTCTGTGAGCCCGTGAAACACTTGGCACTCTTTTCAAGAAAGTGTTAATATAAAGGTTGTATTAAAAAAACGAATGCTGGAATAGCTGCCGGAAATAAAGAGGAATTTGCTTTTTCGATTTAACTGAAATGAATACAGAGGAGCGTAGTGCAATGCTTGGTATCCTGAAGAAAGTGATTGGTGACGGGAATCAGCGCCAACTGAATAAAATGCAAAAGTCCGTTGAACAAATAGAGGCAATGGCCGATGAGATGAAGAAGCTTTCCGATGACGGCCTGCGGGCTAAAACGGAAGACTTCAAAAGTCGCTATGCCGATGGCGAGGATCTTGACAAAATGCTTCCGGAAGCATTTGCGGTCGTGCGGGAAGCGTCTACGCGTGTACTCGGCATGACGCCATTTCCTGTACAGATACTTGGCGGGATTGCCCTCCATGAAGGAAATATTTCCGAGATGAAGACCGGTGAAGGTAAAACGCTGGCGGCGACAATGCCGGCATATTTGAATGCCCTGACAGGCAAAGGCGTCCACATTGTAACAGTCAACGAATACCTTGCCAGCCGTGACGCCACAGAGATGGGGCAGCTGTTTGAGTTTCTCGGGCTGACCGTCGGGCTCAATGTAACCGGCCTTTCCAAAGAAGAGAAAAAAGCGGCGTACGACGCTGATATCACATATGGGACAAACAATGAATACGGATTCGATTATTTGCGCGACAACATGGTACTGTATAAAGAGCATATGGTCCAGCGCCCGCTTCATTTTGCGATCATTGACGAAGTTGACTCCATTTTGATTGATGAGGCACGGACACCGCTGATCATTTCAGGGAGTGCCAGCAAATCAACAGAGCTTTACCATATGGCGGATGCGTTTGTCCGCAGGCTTCAAAATGAATTGGATTATACGTATGATGTCAAAACGAAAGGCGTCCAGCTGACAGAAGATGGCATTAATAAGGCTGAGCAGTTTTTCAATATTGAAAACTTGTATGATGTAAGACATGTCCAGCTGAACCATCATATCAGTCAGGCGTTGAAGGCGCATGTGAGCATGCACCGCGATACCGACTATGTCGTGGAGGACGGCGAAGTTGTCATCGTCGACCAGTTCACGGGGCGTTTGATGAAAGGGCGCCGCTATAGCGACGGCTTGCATCAGGCAATCGAGGCGAAAGAGGCGCTCGAAATCCAGAATGAGAGCATGACGCTTGCGACGATCACTTTCCAAAACTATTTCCGCCGCTATGAGAAGCTTGCCGGGATGACCGGTACGGCGAAGACGGAAGAAGAGGAATTCCGAAACATTTATAATATGAACGTTCTCGTCATTCCGACGAACCGGCCGATTGTCCGTGATGACAAAGCCGATCTCGTTTATAAGACAATCGACGGCAAATTCCGGGCTGTCGTCAATGACATCGCCGAGCGCCATAAAAAAGGCCAGCCGGTGCTTGTCGGTACGGTTGCTGTCGAAACATCCGAGCTATTGTCCAGTTATTTGAAGAAAAAAGGCGTTAAGCATAATGTGCTGAATGCGAAAAACCATGGCAAAGAGGCACAAATCATTGAGGATGCAGGCCAGCCCGGGGCTGTCACGATTGCGACCAATATGGCTGGGCGCGGTACCGATATCAAACTTGGTGACGGCGTCAAGGAACTCGGCGGGCTGGCTGTCATCGGCACGGAACGCCACGAATCGCGCCGGATCGATAACCAGCTGCGCGGACGTTCCGGACGTCAGGGTGACCCGGGCATGTCCCAATTCTATCTTTCAATGGAAGATGAATTGATGCGGCGGTTCGGTTCCGATAACATGAAGTCGATGATGGAACGACTTGGCATGGATGATGAACAGCCGATCGAGTCGAAGTTGGTCAGCCGTGCGGTCGAGTCGGCCCAAAAACGTGTCGAAGGCAATAACTATGATGCCCGTAAACAGCTTCTTTCTTACGATGACGTCCTGCGCCAGCAGCGTGAAGTCATTTATGACCAGCGCAATGACGTGTTGAGTTCCGATAACCTGCGCGAAATCATTGAGAAGATGATCCTGTCTTCCGTTGGCCGGATTGTGTCGATTCATACCGGTTCTGATATCGAGGAAGAGTGGGAGCTTGAGCAGATCGTTAACTTTGTGAATGCAAACCTTCTATCTGAAGGAACTGTTACAGAGAAGGACTTGAAGGGCATTGAGCCTGAAGAGATGACCGAGCTCATTATGGAAAAAGTGAAAGAGCGCTATAATGAGAAAGAGCAGCAGCTCACTTCTGAACAGATGCGCGAATTTGAGAAAGTTATCCTGCTCCGTTCTGTCGATTCGAAGTGGATGGATCACATTGATGCGATGGAACAGCTCCGCCAGGGTATCCACTTGCGCGCTTACGGACAGACGGACCCGCTGCGCGAATATCAGATGGAAGGCTTCCAGATGTTTGAGACGATGGTCGCTTCCATTGAAGATGAAGTGTCCCGGTACATTATGAAGGCGGAAATCCGCAATAACCTGGAACGCCAGGAAGTGGCGAAAGAGTCTTCCGCTGTCCATCCTTCCGCGAATGAAGGCGAGGAAAAGAAGCGTAAACCGTACGTTAAGAAGGAAAACATCGGCCGCAACGATCCGTGCCCATGCGGAAGCGGTAAAAAGTATAAGAATTGCCACGGAAGTTAACGATAGAATATGAATTTCAGGGGCTCTCTCCGTATGCCGGGGGGAGTTCCTTACGGTATCATTCTTTTGGGAAATCAGCAGACACGGTGATAAAATGCCGGCCTGCAGGGTATAAATGCTACAAATATGAAAATAGATGAGGTGTCTCGATGGAACTTGCAGAAATCAAACAAGAATTAGAAAAGATGTCCCGCCGTATCAATGATTTTAGGGGGTCTCTTTGACCTCTCCACCAAAGAGAAACGGATAGCTGAACTGGAAGAAAGAATGGCGATGCCGACATTTTGGGATAACCAGAATGAAGCACAAACCGTCATTAATGAAGTGAATGCCTTGAAAGACTCGGTCAATAAATTAAAGGACCTTGATGAACGCTATGAAAATTTGTCTGTATCGTATGAGCTTGTCAAAGAAGAGCATGATGACGATCTCCGTGAAGAGCTTGAAAGCGAGATTACGAATCTGACGGAAGATATGAACGAGTTTGAACTCGAGTTG
Organism: Guptibacillus hwajinpoensis; assembly: GCA_016841765.1. Lineage (GTDB taxonomy): Bacteria > Bacillota > Bacilli > Bacillales > Bacillaceae_O > Bacillus_BL. The sequence goes on along the minus strand of JAENYN010000032.1, from coordinate 51,252 downwards.
CTGTTAAGCGAGCCTTATGATAAAAACAATGCGATCCTGGAAATCCATCCTGGTGCGGGCGGAACGGAGTCGCAGGATTGGGCTTCGATGCTGCTCCGCATGTACACGCGCTGGGCTGAGGGCAAAGGCTATAAAGTCGATACGCTCGATTATCTGCCCGGTGATGAAGCCGGCGTCAAAAGTGTCACGCTTAACATCAAAGGCCATAATGCATACGGCTACTTGAAGGCTGAAAAAGGGGTGCACCGCCTGGTGAGGATTTCGCCTTTTGACGCATCAGGGCGGCGCCATACGTCATTCGTTTCCGTCGATGTGATGCCGGAGTTCAATGACGAAATTGAAATCGATGTGCGGACCGAGGATTTGAAGATCGACACGTATCGGTCAAGCGGCGCCGGGGGCCAGCACGTCAATACGACCGACTCGGCTGTCCGTATTACGCACACACCGACAAATACGGTCGTCACCTGCCAGTCGGAACGGTCCCAGATCAAGAACCGGGAAAGAGCGATGAAGATGCTGAAAGCAAAGCTTTATCAGCTCAAGATTGAACAGCAGGAAAAGGAACTGGCCGAAATCCGCGGCGAGCAAAAAGACATCGGCTGGGGCAGCCAGATCCGATCCTACGTGTTCCACCCTTACTCAATGGTGAAAGACCATCGTACAAATGAAGAAAACGGCAACGTTCAGGCCGTGATGGACGGCAACCTTGAGCCCTTCATCGATGCGTACCTGCGCTCGAACCTTTAATCCGCAGAATGATATAGAAGAAACCAAAACCCCCTCTGGCCGGGCTTATCGGCAGAGGGGTTTTTTGGGCTAGTTGCAAATAATGCCTGGCAATTGCCTGGGACTTCCCAGGCAATTGCCAGGCACCACTGCACTTCGTTAACGCGTTATTAGGGCTGCGTTTACACGTTTTCGGGTGCATGATATAGTAGCAAAGGTTAAAACTACAAATAATGTCGAAGAAAGAGTGTATGCATAATGATGATGGTGAAAAACTATAAGAGGCATGGCCTTGATCCCAAGCTCCAGCTTGTGATTGATTATCTGTTCGTCCTGATCGGTTCGAGTCTGGTGGCGTTGGCTTTCAACTTGTTCCTGCTGCCGAACCGCGTAGCATCCGGCGGTGTTTCGGGGATCAGTACGATCACAGATGAACTGTTCGGTTTTGAGCCGGCCTATGTACAGTGGGCATTCAACATTCCGCTGTTCATATTAGGCGTCGTTCTGCTTGGCCGCCAGTTCGGGATGAAAACGTTCGTCGGCACGCTGTTTTTGCCGTTTATTGTTTATTTAAGTCGGAATATGGAACCAGCCACTCTCAATCCCCTCCTTGGCGCCCTCTTTGGCGGCATTGGCGTCGGCCTCGGGCTCGGAATTGTGTTTAAGGGGAAAGCGTCGACAGGCGGAACCGATCTCGCTGCGCAAATCATTCATAAATATACCGGCATTTCCCTTGGAGCAAGTGTGGCGATCATTGACGGGATCATTGTAACCACCGCCGCGGTCGTATTTGACATTGAGCGGGGGTTGTATGCATTAATCGGCCTGTATGTCACGAGCAAGACGATCGACCTCGTCCAGGTTGGTTTCGGCTATACAAAAATGGCGATGATTATAACCGGCAAGGAAGAGGAGGTCCGGATGGGCATATTAAACGAAATCGACCGGGGCGTCACCCGGCTGTCCGGTTACGGAGGCTTCACCGATGATGAACGTCCGATTCTGATGTGTGTTGTGGATCAGACGGAGTTCACAAAATTGAAACAATTAGTGAAAAGCATTGACCCATCAGCATTTGTCGTCGTCATGAATGCTTCTGAAGTGCTCGGTGAGGGTTTCAATCGGTCCTGACATGGTTATACTTAAACAGTAGGCTTTGGAAAGTTTGACTAAATCATCCATAGTTAGGGGGAAAGCAAATGAGTAAGAAACTATTGGCTGTTCTGTTCGGTTCCATGCTCGTTCTGGGTGCCTGCGGCGGCGGAGAAGAGAATGCTGATGAACCGGCAGACAACAACGAACCTGCAACTGAAGAACCTGCACAAGATGAAGGTACGACTGATGAGGGAACAACTGATGAAGGTACAGAAGGCGAAGGCGCTGCTGAGGTAGATGAAGAGGCAGCCGCTGAGCTGTATTCACAAAGCTGTGTCCAGTGCCACGGCCAAAACCTTGAGGGGCAAGTCGGACCGGCTTTGAACGATGTAGGCAGCAGGCTTTCAAAAGATGAAATATTAGATATTATTCATAACGGCAAAGGGTCAATGCCTAGCGGGCTCCTAAAAGGCGACGATGCAGATACGGTCGCAACCTGGCTTGCAAATATGAAGTGATTCGCATTCAAATAATTACCATAATATGAGGAGTTTTCTGTTTCTTTACAGAAAACTCCTTTTTTGTTACATTCATAACAAAATTTGTCAATAAATCGGTATTTGAAACATAATTGTAATGTAAAAATAGCAGATTGTGACTTAAAATGGCGAATCTTGATGTTATAATAATGAAGTCAAAAACAAAGCGAACAAGCATCATATGGAAAATAGATAGATAAACACAAGACGTGCAGCAGGGAAACATTCTTTTGACAACATCAAAGTGTTTAGGTGGGTTGATTATGATTGAAATGAAGGAAGTGTACAAAACCTATCCGAATGGTGTGACGGCTATTAATGGGATTGATGTCAACATCGCGGACGGGGATTTTGTTTATATAGTGGGCCCGAGCGGTGCCGGCAAGTCCACTTTCATTAAAATGATGTACCGTGAAGAGAAACCGACAAAGGGGACGATCCTGTTCAACGGTATCGACTTGTCGAAGATAAAGGAACGGAAAGTGCCGTTTGTCCGCAGGAAAATCGGAGTCGTATTCCAGGATTTCAAACTTTTACCGCGTCTGACGGTTTATGAAAATATAGCATTTGCACTTGAAGTCATTGAAGAAAACCCAAAAACAATCAAGAAAAAGGTCATGGATGTCCTCGACCTTGTAAAGCTGAAACACAAAGCGCGCATGCTGCCGGACGAGCTTTCGGGCGGCGAGCAGCAGCGGGTGTCGATTGCCCGGTCGATTGTAAACCATCCGAGTGTCGTGATTGCAGACGAGCCTACCGGAAACCTTGATCCAGAAACGTCATGGGATATCATGAACACATTTGAAGAAGTCAATAGTATGGGAACTACCATTATTATGGCTACCCATAATCGTGAAATCGTAAACACGATCCGCAAGCGTGTCATCGCTTTTGAAAACGGCCAGATTGCCCGCGATCAGTCAAAGGGGGAATACGGCTATGAAATTTAGTACAGTCGGACGCCATTTCCGTGAAGGCTTTAAAAACATTAAGCGAAACGGCTGGATGACATTTGCGTCTGTCAGTGCGGTGACGGTCACCCTGCTCCTGGTCGGCATTTTCCTTGTCATCATGCTGAACTTGAATCATCTTGCTTCCCAGGTGGAAGAGGATGTCGAAATCAGGGTGCATGTCGGCCTGACGGCATCTCCTGAACAACAGGGCCAGCTTGAAAAAAAGATAAAAGAGATTCCTGAAGTTTCGAATGTAACCTATTCTTCAAAAGAAGAAGAACTAAAAAAAGTGATTGAAAGCTTCGGCGAAGAAGGAGCGGCATTTGAGTCACTCCAAAAAGAAAATCCGTTAAATAATGTTTTCATTGTAAAAACAACGAATCCGAAGGACACACCGGATGTTGCCAAACAAATAAAAGAGATGCAATTTGCATCGAAAGTCAATTACGGGCAGGGAACAGTGGAAAAGCTCTTCTCGGTCGTTGAAGTGGCCCGCAATGCTGGGATCATCCTAATTGGCGGCTTGCTATTCACTGCCATCTTCCTGATTTCGAATACGATTAAAATCACAATCGTCGCCCGCCGCAGGGAAATTGAGATCATGAAGCTGTGCGGAGCCACGAACGGATTTATCCGCTGGCCATTTTTTATCGAAGGTGCCGTACTGGGCATCATGGGTGCTATTCTGCCAATCGCGGCAGTGGCCTTCGGCTATGAGTATCTGTACGATATACTTACGCCGAAATTGGAATCTACCTTTTTCAGCTTGCTGACATTCAGTCCGTTTGTCTATCAAATAGCAGGAATCCTCATTTTGATGGGGGCTTTTATCGGCATCTGGGGAAGCACAATGTCGGTACGGAAATTTTTGAAGATATAAAGCTATCAATCTCATATATAGAAAAACTAGAGTTGCAGCCGTTCGGCTGAAAGTACCAGAAGGGGGAAGTTGTGTCTTGAAAAAGAAAATCGTTGCATTCGGCCTGGCTATTGCGCTGGGGGCAAGCAGTGTATTTGGGTATGCAGGAACAGACGTCGTTTCAGCTCAAAATTTTGACAAGCAGATTAAAGAATATCAAAATAAGCAATCCGAAGTTGGAGAAGCCCAGCAGAAAACCGAATCGGAAATCAAACAGGTGCAGGAAGACCAACAGAAAGTGGAAGCAGAAATCCAGCGCCTTGATGCAGCAGTAGAGGAAACGCAGGGGAAAATCCGCACAAAAGAAAAGGAAATCGGCCAAACGAAAGAAGAAATCGAGCAGCTTAAAGTTGAAATCAAAGCACTCGAAAAGCGCATCGCCGAACGTGATGAGTTATTGAAGACCCGTGTCCGGTCCGTCCAGGAAAACGGCGGCACAATCAGTTATATGGATGTTCTTCTTGGGGCTCAGAGTTTCGGGGATTTCATCGACCGCATTTCTGCCGTGACAACAATTGTCCAGCAGGATAAGGACCTTCTTCAACAGCATCAGGATGACAAGAATGCTCTCGAGCAAAAGAAAGCAGAAGTGGAACAAAAACTTGCTGACCTTGAGCAGAAGATGAAAGAACTGAAAGGCTTGAAAGCTGACCTGAAAGCTCAAGTAGCCAAAAAGAACCAGCTGATGAAAGAACTCAAGCAAGAAGAAGAACATCTTGAAGAACTGGCGATGGACCAGCAGGAAGAAATGGATAACCTGGCAGCACAGGAAGCGACTGTCCGCCAGATGAAAAAGGAATACGAAGCAGAACAGGCCCGAATTGCGCGTGAAAAAGCTGAGGCTGAAGCTGCGGCCAGAGCAGCAGCAGCAAAGAAAGCGAAGCAATCGAGCAGTTCAACACCAAGCCACACATCTGCACCGGCACCGAAGCCCGCGACATCAAGCGGTGCATTCACAGTGCCGGCTGCCGGACCGATCACATCTAACTTCGGTGGCCGCTGGGGCAAGCTGCATGCAGGTACCGATATCGGAAAACGCGGTACAAGCGTTCCGATTGTAGCGGCAGCTAGCGGTACAGTGTTCCGTTCCTATTATTCTTCATCTTATGGAAACGTCGTATATATTACACATTACATCAACGGCCAACTTTACACGACGCTATATGCCCACATGGAAAATCGCCTGGTGAGCAGTGGCCAGAAAGTAAGCAAGGGCCAGATGCTCGGATATATGGGCAACACCGGACGTTCATATGGTGCGCATCTGCACTTTGAACTCCATAAAGGTCCATGGACTGCTGACAAAAGAAACGCCGTTGATGCAAGACCATACATCCCAGGCTGGTAAACACTTCCGAACCGCTTTAGCATAATCCGTACAAGCATTTCATAATATGAGATTGAAGAAGGCATCGCACTCTTCCCAGTGTGGTGCCTTTTCTGTAAAAATGGATTTTTTTAGATTAGCTGAGAAAACTGTTTCCAGAGGCTGGCCATGTCTTTTAACAGCGGCCGGGGTGCCCGCAATGGCAAAACCACCCCGTTATCGTTTAAAATGGCTTTAGTACAGACGCTAAGGGATATGAGGTGAGCAGTGTGTTTTTAAAAAGTCGTGCCGCAGCAGCGCTGGCAGCTGTGTCCCTGCTTGTTGGAGCAGGCGGGACATATGCAGGAATGACCTTCCTGGAAGATGAAGAGAGGCCGTCTGTAATCCAAAGTGAGTTGGGGCAGAACCTGGCTTCCGGCGATGGAAACTCTGCTGATATAGAAGACGTGGAAAAAATCGAAAAAACGATGGACCTGATTTCGGACCGGTATGTGGAAGATGTGGATCAAGACCAGCTCGTTGAAGGGGCGATCCAGGGAATGATAGATACGCTGGAGGACCCGTATTCCGTCTATATGGATAAAGAGACGGCCAACCAGTTCACCCAGTCACTCGACTCTTCATTTGAAGGGATCGGGGCGGAAGTGAGCATGGTGGACGGGAAAGTGACGATCGTCGCCCCGTTTAAAGATTCACCGGCTGAAAAGGCGGGCCTGAAGCCGAATGACCAGATATTGAAGGTTGACGGCAAAAGCATTTCCGGGCTCGATTTATATGAAGCGGTGTTGAAAATCCGCGGTGAAAAAGGTTCGGTTGTGACCCTTGAGGTCAACCGGCCGGGTGTGACCGGCAATTTGTCCATAGACGTCAAACGTGATGAAATCCCGATTGAAACAGTCTATTCGGATATGATTGAAAAAGCCGGCAAGAAAATCGGGGTTCTCGAGGTCACCTCGTTTTCCGAGAATACGGCTGATGACTTCAAAAAGCAGCTGAAACAGATGGAAGATAAAGGGATCGACGGTCTCGTCATCGATGTCCGCGGCAATCCGGGAGGGTACCTGGAAAGCGTTGAAGCGATGTCCCGATTGATCATACCGGATGATAAACCGTTTGTGCAAATTGAAAACCGTGATGGCAAAAAGGACCGGTTCTTCTCAACACTTAAATCAAAGAAAGACTATCCGATTGTCGGGCTGATTGACGGCGGCAGTGCCTCGGCCTCTGAAATTTTGGCCGGCGCATTGAAGGAAGCGGGCGGCTACGAACTTGTCGGCCAGAAGTCATTCGGAAAAGGGACGGTCCAGCAGGCGATTCCGATGGATGACGGCAGCAACATCAAGCTCACCCTGTTCAAATGGCTGACGCCTGACGGCAATTGGATTCATAAAAAAGGAATCAAGCCGACAGTTGAAGTGAAACAGCCGGAGTACTTTTATGCAAACCCGATCCAGCTGGAAGAGGGGCAAGTGCTTGAGTATGACATGAATTCCGAGCAAATTAAAAATGCCCAGGTCATGCTGAAAGGCCTCGGCTTCGACCCTGGCAGGACGGATGGCTACTTCAGTAAGCAAACCGAAACGGCCGTCAAAGCGTTCCAGGAGCGGAACGATTTGAAGTCCGACGGCAAAATTGAAGAAAAAACGTCCGCCAAACTTCAGGAAAAAACGGTGGAAAGCATCAAAGAGCAGAAAAACGACCTTCAGCTCCAGACAGCTGTTAAGATGTTGTTGAAATAAGAACTGAAAGCGGGCAGGACTCCACCTGCCCCTGTCGAAAGTATATCCGTGAAGCCGTTCGCGGATATACTTTTTTTCGTGAATGAAAACCGGTAATGGCCGCCAAACGAATAAAGAGATGATACGTTTGTCGGCTTTTCGCGGCAGGCAAGTCATGGTATGTTTAAAACAGCCTCTGTGGAGGATGATTGCTGCTGTTCTTTCCTCATCAGGATTTTTCCTGCTTAACTTTTTACTCTATTCATCTATCAATCGGCTGTACGTGATGCCGGTCTTTCCTTTTTACATTTTGAAAAAACATAACGGGGGATTACAGATATGATTGCAGATTGGCTTTTGGAGCTGGCAAGGGCGGCCGGCCGCTTTTTTATGCAGCCCCAGCTCTATTTAATTATACTGGCTGCTTTTTTACTCGGCAAAAGGAGGGTGAAGCGGGAACGCCGTGATTTTCACACCCGTGTACATGATGTCATAACAGATTTGAAGGCATTGTTCCACGGTGTCCTGTTCGGCCTGGCGGTTTCGGTTTTGACGTTCGGATTGGGACTGGCCCTGCCTTACGGTGTTTTGGCGATGCTCGCTGTTTTATCGATTGTGCTGGCGGTTACCCTGCAGGTTCGCTGGCTTTCACCGGCTTATCTTTTCAGCGCCGTTATCCTTGCTGCACAATTTTTGCCGGAAATCGAGCTTGCGAATCCATTTTTGAATTCGGTTTTGCAAGACATGTACGGAGCATCACTGCCTGGACTTGCTGTCTTGATGGGGATTTTAATTATTGTGGAAGGCCTGTTAATCACATATAAAGGCATGGACTACAGTTCACCGCAGCTCAAGATGGGCAAACGCGGGAAAACAATCGGCAGCCACAGCATGAAACGGCTCTGGATGCTGCCGGTTTTGCTGCTTGTCCCGGCTGAAGGAATCACTTCAACAGTTGAGTGGTGGCCGGTCATTACCGTAGGGGGCAGTGCTTTCGCTTTCTGGTTCGTTCCGTTTGGCATCGGATTTTCGCAGCGTGTCCAGGGGTCCTTGCCGGCGGAAAGCGTCCGGGTGACAGGCCGCAGGGTGGCGGCACTTGGCGTTCTGGTGGCGGCGATTGCCGTTTCAGCCCTATGGGTTCCACTTATGGCGATAGCGGCAGCCGGTGCCGCAGTGCTTGGACGAGCATTTTTGACTGTGCGCCAGCGCCATAATGATGACCAGAACACCACCTACTTTTCAAGGCGGGATGACGGGCTTGTCATACTTGGTGTTTTGCCCGGTTCGCCTGCCGATAAGCTAAAGCTTCATGTTGGCGAGATTGTCACCGTTGTGAATGGTTATGAAGTCCATACAGAAGAAGGGTTTTATGAAGCACTTCAGCAAAATCTCGCCTTTTGTAAGCTGGAAGTGCTCGATCATAATGGGGAAGTCCGGCTTGTCCAGCGGGCAATCTATGAAAATGAACACCACGAGCTCGGCCTGCTCTTTGTACAGGATGAGCGGGAGATGCGCTTGGAAGAGGCTGCAAACCAGTCTTGACACCGGGATGGGAGTCATGGGCTGCAAAGGGTTAAAAACGGGGGGACGTACCATGAAAAAATGGATCGTTGTGTTACTGGCAGCTGTTCTCATGCTTTCTGGCTGTGGAACAAAAGAAAAGGCCGAGGATGTCAAAGGAGCTTCGACAGATAAAAAAGAAGAGGCCGCCAAAGAGGAAGAGAATGCCAAAAACAATGAACCGCTCGGAATACGAGTGCCGTTTGATATGCAGGATGAAAGTGATCAGGATGCTGAGTTGAAGAATGCAATCGGGAAGGTCCAGGCGGCTGTACAGGCAAAGGATGCCGCCGCACTGCTCAAAATGGTCAGTGAGGATGTGACCTATTCCTTCGGTGGGGATGGCGGTAAGGAAGCTTTTGTTCAGGAGTGGAAGCTTGATGCTGCACCGGAAAGCTCGCCGTTCTGGAATGAGGCTGCTGACATCCTGGATCTTGGCGGCGCCTTTGTGACGGAAGGCCGCGGGTCGTTTTTGATGCCGTATCTGGCAGCAAGGTTTCCGGCGGAATATGACCCGGCAGTGTACAGTGTTGTGAACGGCACGGATGTGAATTTGCGAAGCAAACCGTCTGTTGACAGCGAAATCGTCCAGCCGCTTACGAACGAGCTGGTCAAAAAGGGCGAACCGATGGAAGAAACGTATGAGATGAGCGGGCGCGAGTATCACTGGGTGCCGATTGAAACAACCTACGGCACAACCGGATACATGGTGGAAAAATTCGTCCGCAGCCCGATGGATTACCGGATGGAATTCAGCAAACTGGACAATGGGGAATGGAAGATCACAGCGTTTGTGACGGGGGAGTAAATTAAGGTGAAAAATGCTCAGGTGCTCTGGGCATTTTTTGTTATTTTGAGGAAAACGTTTTTGTTCAACGTCCTTTTTTACAGTGAAGCTGCTTTCTAAATTATCTATTAAAAACATGGTCCACGATGATATTAGGGAAATTGCTTTTTGGGTATGGCATTCATACAAAGTCTAATGAAACGAACTATTAATATGTATGGAAAATCGGCTTCGTGCCCTTTTTGGTGGTGCGGTGTGCATTTTGGTAACGAATAAACGTATGCGTGCCCTTTTTGGAGATGCGGGGTGCACTTTAGTAACGAATAACCACATGCGTTCTAGTGATGTTCAGTCCTTTTAGGTCACACAACTAGATGCGTGTCTTTTTAGAGAAATAAGTGCCTCATCCATATTTTTCAGCTGACTTCTACTCCCTTTTCCAAAATACCAGCCAGAAGATTTTGGGGACAGAACAGACCGGCCTCCCCACTTCCTGGCCCGGAATGGAAAATCACTTCCGCCGAATCCCTGCCCGGCAGGTTTGATTCCGGCCGTAAACGTCTATTCTATTGGTAGTGGACATGGACGAAATTTGAGGATGGATTGCCTGGGAATTGCCTGGCAACTCCCAGGCAATTTTATCGAATATCCGTTCGCCTTTATGTTATAATGGCGTTATGGTTTTTAGCACGTATGCAGGGTTAAGTCTGCCATTATGGAATGGGGGATAGATATTGAAGGATCAATTTGAGATTGTGTCGGATTATCAGCCGCAGGGCGACCAGCCGAAAGCCATTCGGAGTCTTGTCGAGGGCCTGAATAATGGGAAACAGCACCAGACGCTCCTGGGGGCAACGGGTACAGGCAAGACGTTCACGGTTTCCAATGTGATTAAAGAGGTCAACCGCCCGACAATTGTGCTGGCCCACAACAAGACGCTGGCTGGCCAGCTGTACAGTGAGTTTAAAGATTTTTTTCCGGACAATGCAGTTGAGTACTTTGTTTCCTACTATGATTACTACCAGCCGGAAGCGTATGTTCCGCAGACTGATACATTTATAGAAAAAGATGCAAGCATCAATGATGAGATTGATAAATTGCGGCACTCTGCCACATCGGCGCTGTTCGAGCGCAGGGATGTCCTTATCGTGGCGAGTGTTTCCGCTATCTATGGCCTCGGTTCTCCGGAAGAGTACCGGGAGCTTGTGCTGTCTTTACGGGTCGGCATGGAAAAAGAACGTGACCAATTGCTGCGCGAACTGGTCGATATCCAGTATGTGCGCAACGATATCGATTTTCAACGCAATACATTCCGGGTGCGCGGCGATGTTGTGGAAATTTTCCCGGCCTCCCGTGACGAGCATTGCATCCGTGTCGAGTTTTTCGGGGACGAAATCGATCGGATCCGCGAAGTCGATGCCCTGACTGGCGAAATCATGGGTGACCGCGAGCATGCTGCCATTTTCCCGGCTTCCCACTTCGTAACCCGCGAAGAAAAGATGAAAGTCGCGATAAAGAATATTGAAGCCGAGCTTGAAGAACGGCTTAAAGAATTAAAGGAACAGGACAAACTTCTTGAAGCGCAGCGGCTAGAACAGCGGACGCGCTATGATCTTGAGATGATGAATGAAATGGGGTTCTGCTCCGGCATCGAAAACTATTCGCGCCATCTTACTCTCAGGCCGCCGGGTTCGACGCCGTATACGCTGCTGGACTATTTTCCGGATGATTTTCTCATTGTCGTGGATGAGTCGCATGTCACGCTGCCGCAAATCAGGGGCATGTACAACGGCGACCGGGCCCGCAAGCAGGTGCTTGTCGATCACGGGTTCCGTCTGCCGTCCGCGCTTGATAACCGTCCATTGACGTTTGAGGAATTCGAGCAGCATATCAATCAGATCATCTATGTGTCGGCGACGCCTGGTCCTTATGAAGAAGAGCATGCGCCGGAAGTGATCGAACAGATCATCCGCCCGACTGGACTGCTTGATCCGCTGATCGATGTCCGGCCGATTGAAGGGCAGATTGACGACCTGCTTGGAGAAATAAATAAACGGGCCGACAAAAACGAGCGTGTCCTCGTTACGACGCTTACGAAAAAGATGTCCGAGGACCTGACGGATTATTTGAAGGAAATGGGCGTCAAGGTGTCGTACTTGCATTCCGAAATCAAGACGCTCGAACGGATTGAGATCATCCGCGACCTGCGTCTCGGCAAATATGATGTCCTGGTCGGAATCAACCTGCTAAGGGAAGGCCTCGATATTCCGGAAGTATCGCTTGTCGCCATTCTGGATGCCGATAAGCAGGGTTTCCTCCGCAGCGAGCGGTCCCTCATTCAGACGATGGGACGCGCGGCCCGAAATGCGGGCGGACAGGTTGTCATGTATGCGGATAAGATGACCGAAGCCATGGAAGCTGCGATTTCCGAGACGAAGCGCCGCCGGACAATCCAGGAAGAGTATAATGAAAAACACGGCATTGTGCCGCAAACGATCAAGAAGAAGATCCGTGACACGATCCGCGCCACCCAGGTCGCTGAAGACGGTGAAGCGTATGAAAAAGCGCCTAAGCTTTCGAAACTGAATAAGAAAGAGCGCGAGAAGATGATCGAGAATATGGAAAAAGAAATGAAAACAGCTGCCAAGGAGCTTAATTTTGAACGGGCCGCCGAGCTGCGCGACCTGATACTCGAGTTAAAAGCGGAAGGATGACAGCTATATGTCTGTTGACCATATACATGTAAAAGGGGCGAGGGCCCATAATTTGAAAAATCTTGATATATCGATTCCAAGGGACCAGCTTGTCGTGCTGACCGGACTGTCCGGTTCCGGCAAGTCTTCGCTTGCATTCGATACGATTTATGCGGAAGGGCAGCGGCGCTATGTCGAGTCGCTGTCCGCCTATGCCCGCCAATTTCTCGGACAGATGGACAAGCCGGACGTCGATTCAATTGAAGGGCTGTCACCGGCGATTTCGATTGACCAGAAGACGACGAGCCGCAACCCGCGGTCAACTGTCGGGACAGTGACGGAAATCTATGATTATTTGCGACTGTTGTTTGCGCGGGTCGGCCGGCCGGTCTGCCCGAAGCATGGTGTTGAGATATCATCACAGACGATCCAGCAGATGGCCGACAGGATCCTGGAATATCCGGAACGGACGAAACTGCAGGTGCTGGCACCGATTGTTTCGGGCCGCAAAGGCGAGCATGTGAAAGTGTTCGAAGAGGTCAAAAGGGAAGGGTACGTCCGCGTCCGTGTTGACGGTGAAATGATGGAAGTGACCGATGACATCAAGCTTGAAAAAAACAAGAAGCACTCCATCGAAGTGGTCATCGATCGGATTGTTGTCAAGGACGGCATTTCTTCACGCCTGTCCGATTCGCTCGAGACGGCGCTCAGGCTTGGTGACGGGCGTGTGCTCATTGATGTGATCGGCGAGGAAGAGCTGATGTTCAGCGAGCACCATGCCTGCCCGGAATGCGGATTTTCAATCGGCGAACTGGAGCCGCGCATGTTTTCGTTCAATTCGCCGTTTGGCGCCTGCCCGACATGTGACGGACTCGGCACAAAACTCGAGGTCGACCTTGACCTTGTGATCCCCGACTGGAATAAGACGCTCCGTGAGCATGCAATTGCACCCTGGGAGCCGACAAGCTCACAGTATTATCCGCAGCTGCTTGAAAGTGTCGCCGGCCATTACGGCATCGACATGGACGTGCCGGTGAAAAAACTGCCGAAAAACCAGATGGACAAAATTTTATACGGAAGCGGGAAGGACAGAATCCACTTCCGCTACGAAAACGACTTCGGACAGGTGCGGAACAACAATATTTACTTTGAGGGCGTCATCGCCAACGTCCAGCGCCGCTACCGGGAAACGGGTTCCGATTATATCCGCGAGCAGATGGAAAAGTATATGGCGCAAAAAGCGTGTCCGACGTGTAAAGGTCATCGCCTGAAGAAGGAGAGTCTTGCCGTGAAGGTGAACGGCAATCATATCGGCGAAGTCACTGCGCTTTCGATTCAAGAAGCGAAGGACTTTTTTGAAAACGTCGAGCTAACCGAAAAAGAGCGCCAGATCGCCCGCCTTATTTTACGGGAGATCGATGAACGCCTCGGCTTTCTTGTTAATGTCGGGCTCGATTACTTGACGCTCAGCCGTTCAGCCGGCACGCTGTCCGGCGGGGAAGCGCAGCGCATCCGGCTTGCGACGCAAATCGGTTCGCGCCTGACCGGTGTCCTTTATATTCTTGATGAGCCGTCGATCGGCCTACATCAGCGCGACAACGACCGCCTCATCAGCACATTGCAGAACATGCGCGATATCGGCAACACGCTTATTGTCGTCGAGCATGATGAGGATACGATGCTCGCTGCTGATCATTTGATTGACATCGGCCCGGGTGCCGGAGCGCATGGCGGCAAAATCGTTGCAGCAGGTACGCCGCAGGAAGTGATGGAAGATAACGATTCCCTGACAGGCCAGTATCTTTCCGGGAGGAAGTTCATCCCGCTTCCGGCCAAGCGCCGCAAACCTGACGGAAGGTATGTGGAAATAAAGGGTGCCAAAGAAAATAACTTGAAAAATATCAATGTCAAGTTCCCGCTCGGCACGTTCACCTGTGTGACGGGGGTTTCCGGTTCCGGGAAAAGTACACTCGTAAATGAGATTTTATATAAAGGGCTTGCTCAGAAGCTTTATAGAACGAACTTGAAGCCGGGCGCGCACCGCGAAATGAAGGGCCTTGACTATCTCGATAAGGTCATCGATATCGACCAGTCGCCGATCGGCCGGACACCGCGTTCCAATCCGGCTACGTATACCGGTGTATTCGATGATATACGCGATGTGTTCGCGCAGACGAATGAAGCGAAGATACGCGGCTATAAGAAAGGCCGGTTCTCCTTCAACGTGAAGGGCGGCCGCTGTGAAGCATGCCGCGGCGACGGAATCATCAAAATTGAAATGCACTTCCTGCCGGATGTGTACGTCCCGTGTGAAGTGTGCCACGGCAAACGGTATAACCGCGAAACGCTGGAAGTGCGCTATAAAGATAAAAACATTGCCGATGTGCTCGAAATGACGGTCAATGAGGCGCTCGACTTCTTTGCGAATATCCCGAAAATTCGGCGCAAGCTGCAGACGATTGTCGATGTGGGGCTTGGCTACATCCATCTCGGCCAGCCGGCGACGACCCTGTCCGGCGGTGAGGCGCAGCGCGTGAAGCTGGCTTCAGAGCTGCACCGCCGCTCGACCGGCCGTTCGTTTTATATCCTTGATGAACCGACAACCGGTCTTCATGTCGATGACATCGCCCGCCTGCTGAAAGTGCTGCAGCGCCTTGTAGATAACGGGGATACGGTGCTCGTCATCGAACACAACCTTGATATCGTCAAAGCGGCCGATTATTTGATCGACCTTGGGCCTGAGGGCGGCGACAGGGGCGGCACTTTGATCGCTTCCGGCACGCCGGAGAAAATCGCCAAAACCGAAAGTTCTTATACAGGCAAATACCTCGGCCCCATCCTCGAACGCGACCGCCAGCGCATGGAAAACAGGCTGAAGGAAAAAGAATCTGTCGGGAATAAATAAATCCCTGCTTAAGCCGATCTTTGCGGGGAATGGATTGCTATCCGCTTCCGCATCATTTATGTATGATGCGGAAGTTTTTTTATGGAAACATGCCGGGGAATTGCCAGGCAATTGCCTGGCAATTCCCCGGCACGGATTCCTGCCCCATTTTTTGCTAAAATGGATTTCTTTGTTGACATGTACAATCGAATGCACGCATAATAGCATAAATAAACAGAAAATTCTATATAATGACGAACCGGTAGCAGGCATTTCAGTTTGTGCAGCCGGCAGCAAGGAGGAGTAGAACGAATGGAAGTGAATAAAGTCAGCATACTCGGTGCCGGTTCTATGGCAGAAGCGCTTATTTCCGGTTTTCTGGCGAAGGATTTATACGAACCTGAGAAGCTTATGGCTGCAAACCGCAGCAATAGTGAAAGGCTTTCTGAGTTGAACAGGCAATATGGCATCCAGACGACGCATGACAGGGAAACGTTGATGAAGGATGCGGATATTTTAATCCTCGCGGTGAAGCCGAAAGATACCGCAAGCGCGCTTGAGTCAATCAGGCCGTACATCAAACCGCATCAGCTCGTCATTTCCGTACTCGCCGGCGTGCATACGGAAACGATTGCCGATCTATTGGCAGAAGCGGTTCCGGTCGTCAGGGCCATGCCGAATACATCGGCAGCCATCGGCATGTCAGCAACTGCCATCGCGCCGGGTGAACATGCGGAAATCCGTCATGTCCTGACAGCAGAGAAGCTGTTTGAGTCTGTCGGACTCGTTTCCATTGTAAGCGAACATGATATGGATGCCGTGACAGGCTTATCAGGGAGCGGTCCCGCCTATGTGTATTACCTGGTGGAGGCAATGGAAAAGGCAGCAGAGAAAATCGGACTCGAGCAGAAAGTCGGCAAGGATCTCATCTTGCAGACGATCATCGGAGCAGCGGAAATGCTGAAAACGAGCCCGAAGCACCCTTCACAGCTCCGCAAGGAAGTCACAAGCCCGGGCGGCACGACCCAGGCCGGGCTCAAAGTTTTAGAAGCCCATGAGTACCAGGAAGCAATGATCGAATGCATCAAAGCAGCAGCGAACCGGGCAACGGTGATGGGCGAAGAATATAAAAAGGCATTGAATAATACCAAATGACAGGAATCCGGGGCATGCTGCCCTGGATTCCTTTTTCGGGAAGTCACCTGTCGCGGATCGTTGAAAGCACCCTATCCAAGTTAGCCTTAATAACGAATCTTTTTCCCATCCCGTCCGTATATATGAGAGGAATACAAGCTGTCTTTATGGAATATATAAGGAGGCAGGAGCAGCGGGAAGAGGTGGTTCGTTCACTTGTTGTGCTTGTCGTTTATCTTGTGCAAGTTCAGTTTTTCAGCCGCCAGCATGAAGTCCCATCAGTGATTCACCGATTTGTTGCAGGGTTTTAGCTTTTTGATGCGTCTAAACAAAGTAAAGGGCAGGAGGCGGTTTTTTTATGAATGAGGAGAAAAAACGGATTTTAAAGCTTGTTGAGGAAGGGAGCCTGAAAGCGGAGGAAGCGGCAATACTGCTTGAAGCGCTCGAGTTAAAGAAAGAGCAGACCGGCGAGCAAAAGCAGGAAGAATCGGGAGGCGGAACGCTTTCAACGCATGTTGATCCGGCCAGCAAACAGTCCGGACAAAATTATAAGCAGTCGGCGACGATTGATCGTTTCTTTGATTTCATCGACACGGCCGTGCAGAAAATAAAAGACTTTGATCTGGACTTCAATTTTGGCCAGGCATTTGAAGTCAACCATACGTATCAGCATAAAGATGTTTATTTACAGAAAATCAACATCGACCTGTCAAACGGCGATGTCGAACTGGTCCCATGGCAGGAGAAGGATGTAAAAGTCCAGTGCCAGGCCAAAGTGTACCGGGTCCGCTCGGATGAAGAAGCCCGCAAGACATTCATGCAAAATGTCGATTTTTCAATCAGCGGCAGCTCGCTTCATTTCGGCACACAGAAAAAACAGATGAAGGTGTTTACGACAATCTACATTCCGGAAGCACATTATGAGGATGTAGCTGTGCGGATGTTTAACGGGGCAGTCACCGGGAACAATATTAGCGCCGATTCAGTAAAAGTGAAGACCGCGAACGGCAATCTCGCTTTTTCAGGATTGAAGGGGCAGGAAGTGGAGTTGGAAACGGCGAACGGGCATATTTCCGTGACAGAAAGCAGCGGAACCGAGCTTGAGGCTGAAACATTGAATGGAAAAATAACTGTGGACGCATCCTATGTGAAAACGGACTTGAACAGCCTGAATGGCGATATTGTATGCAACCTGGCAGATGCAAGGCCAGAGCGGCTGTTCATCCGCACGACAACCGGCAATGTCGATCTTTTTACCGATGAAGAGGTGACAGTTGACGGGAACCTGAAGTCGATGCTTGGCGGCTTCAAGTGTGAGCTGCCGGAGATGAAGGTGATGGAAGAGCACAAAGATGTCGTCCAAAAATCACTCAGGTTTAAGGCGAATGAAGGGAAGCCGGCAACCCTGTTTGTCGAAGCGGAAACCAAAACTGGCACAATCGTCGTGAAAAACAGGGCTGATTCCTGATATCCATTCCAGCAGAAAATATCTTATTATCCTATCAAGGAGGGGCAATTGATGAAAAGATTATATCGTTCCCGTACAGACCGTAAAGTGGCAGGCGTCCTTGGCGGGCTGTCCGAATATTTG
Organism: Guptibacillus hwajinpoensis; assembly: GCA_016841765.1. Taxonomy (GTDB): domain Bacteria; phylum Bacillota; class Bacilli; order Bacillales; family Bacillaceae_O; genus Bacillus_BL. The sequence goes on along the minus strand of JAENYN010000032.1, from coordinate 33,323 downwards.
AGTGTCGACCCGACCATCATCCGGATCATTTTCCTGGTGCTCTTGATCGGAACCGGATTTTTCCCGATGGGGCTGCTTTACATTTTGAGCATCTTCATCATCCCGAATGAAGAGGAAGTCATCAAGGAATGAAATGGATCATCAATTTGATTGTGAATACCATTGTGTTAATGGTAGTCGCAGGATATTTTGATTCTTTCCATCTTGAAGGTGTCGGAGCGGCAATTTTGGCAAGCATCATTTTATCGATCCTGAATGTGATCGTGAAGCCGATACTCGTCATTCTCACGCTGCCGGTAACGGTCATGTCGCTCGGCCTGTTCCTGTTTGTCATCAATGCCGTGACGCTGTATTTGACACAGGCCATTATGGGTGACTCCTTCACTATCGACGGTTTCGGATCTGCTATTGTAGCAGCAATCGTCATTTCACTGCTGAATTTGTTAATTCAAAATTTTGTCGTAGAACCGCTCCGTGATCGAAAGTAATGCACAAATGGTGCATTGATCGGTTCGGTGGAAGTACTTTTTGGAGGTGGGATTAGGACGTTAATCCGCACCTCTTTTTTTGCTGTTATATTTAACAGAATAAATATATCGTGAAAATGATTGGGGATGATTTCCTAATCTTTTTTGCTGGAAATTTATGGTAGATAGAAAATCAACTCATATTTTTCTTTAAGTTGTTATTCGTAATACTCATACCAGCTTGGCGGTTTTGATTAAAAGTTGTTAACTCCAGTCATGCCCTCCTAAAATGTCTGGAACAAGGTGCGTTATGGCTTTAGAACATTAAATAACAGCTATCCAGTTTTTCTTTTTCCTATATGGGTGTTCAACCGAGTGGATTGGAGCGGAAGGCATGAGACTCCAGCGGGGAAAGCGAACAGGGGAGACCCCGGAGGCGCGAATAGCGCTGAGGAGGCTCCCCGGTCGCCCCGCGGCAAAGAAGACACTGTGAGTGCGACCGGAGGGAAGCAGGAACAGATGTCGCACTTGTGCCTATGGTGAAAGCGAATGCCTGCAGCGGAAAGGAACGGACCAAATTCGGAAGCTAAAAATGCTCGTTATTCTTATAAACTTTTTAAGATATACCACCGCTTGTCCTTCTCATTTGTATATAATAGAAAATGGTAAAAGGGGGATTGTTGATGAAAAAAGCGATGGCTTTATTGTTTTTTATTCCATTCTTTCTGCTTGCAGGCTGCGCCGGCAAGGAAGAGTTGTATTTTGAAGGGAAAAGCGAGAACTGGTTTGGCCAGCTGACGACGACGCAGCTTGAGGAAGAGCAATATACGGAGGTAGTTTTGCGTTTTGAAGGAGATAAAAGTAAACACCTTGCAGACGTTGATTATGAAATTAAGGGTTCTGATTTTATGATGGGCGGCACTGAAAATACGGTCACAAATGCGGCGATCCAGAAACGTTCGTCCTGCACGGATTGTCCTGAAATTGAAGAGGGCGCAGAATTTACGGTAACAATAAAATGGGATGGGCAGGTTGAAACATTCACGATGAAAGAAAAATAGAACCTGTTAAATAAACGTTTGTTTAAAAGGGCATGGGCCTTTTTCCTCCGTATGTAAAGCAGGTAATTAAACGTTTATTTAACCGGTCTGTCCGCCAGGCTGGATGTCCGCTGCATGGGGTGAGATCCGTGAAAGATGCGGGTTGAACCATACCGGCAATTTCATTTTAGTGGACAAACCATGCTACAATAGAAGACGGACTATTTTTGATTATGACCTCATTAGAGAAGCGGGAGGGGACGAATGTGCCAAAGGTTCGTACACAGGATTTGATTAAACGGTTCAATCTTGAATTGGTCGCCGGTGAAGAAGGGATCGGCCGCCCGATCACAACGAGTGATATTTCAAGGCCCGGCCTCGAGATGGCGGGTTATTTTGCATATTATCCAGCTGAGCGGCTGCAGCTGCTCGGCAAAACGGAGATTTCTTTTTATGAAGGGCTTCAGAATGATGAAAAAGCGAATCGGATGGAACGGCTTTGCGAGGATGTCACTCCCGGCATTATTGTGTCCCGTGAATTGGATGTGCCGGAGGAATTGATTGAGGCATGTGAGCGGGAAAGTGTGCCGTTGATGCGCTCCCCGATGAAAACGACAAGGCTGTCAAGCCATATCACCAATTACCTGGAAAGCCGGCTGGCGCCGATGACGGCCGTTCATGGCGTTCTGGTCGATGTGTATGGCGTCGGTGTGCTCATCACAGGGAACAGCGGTGTCGGTAAAAGTGAGACTGCGCTTGAACTTGTAAAGCGCGGCCACCGTCTAGTTGCAGATGACAGCGTGGAAATCCGGCAGGAGGACATTGATACACTTGTCGGAACACCGCCTGAATTGATCCGCCATCTTCTTGAAATTCGCGGACTCGGCATCATTAACGTGATGACCCTGTTCGGGGCAGGTGCAGTCAGGAATTATAAAAAGATTTCGCTTGTCATGAACCTGGAGTTGTGGGATCAGACCAAGCAATATGACCGGCTTGGGCTGGAAGAGGAAACGATGAAGATCATTGATACAGAGGTCACGAAAATGACTGTGCCGGTCCGGCCCGGCCGGAATCTGGCTGTCATTATCGAGGTGGCTGCCATGAATTTCCGCCTGAAGCGGATGGGGATGAATGCGGCTGAGGAGTTTTCTTCGCGCCTGACTGATACGATCAATGATCGGAATCATGATGATTTTTAACGAAAAGCGGATGTTTGCCGGCTGGCAAGCGGATAACTGTTAGGAGTGAACGAAATGGAACAGGAAATACAGCCTCTTGACCGCGTCTTTTTGGATTTCGGCCCATTTACGATATATTGGTATGCGGTCTTTATTTTATCAGGGGCGTTGCTCGGGCTCTGGCTGGCGACCCGTGAGGCAAAACGGCGCGGCATGGATTCGGAAGTGTTTGTGGATCTTGTCATGTGGGCGATTCCGATTGCAATCCTGTCGGCGCGTCTTTACTATGTGCTTTTCAAGTTGGATTACTATGTGGAACACCCGGGAAAAATCTTTGCCATCTGGGAAGGCGGCCTTGCCATTCATGGGGCGTTGATCGGCAGCGTGGTGACGGCGCTCGTTTTTGCCAGAAAGCGCGGGCTGTCATTTTGGAAGCTCGCCGATATTGCGGCTCCGAGCATCATTTTGGGACAGGCGATCGGACGCTGGGGCAACTTCATGAATCAGGAAGCGCACGGCGGTGAGGTTTCCCGCGCATTTTTGGAAGGCCTGCATTTGCCGCAGTTCATCATCGATCAAATGTACATAAACGGCACGTATTACCACCCGACGTTTTTATATGAATCGATCTGGAACCTGCTCGGCTTTATCGTGTTGATGTTGCTGCGCCGGGTCAATCTGAGGCGCGGTGAATTGTTCCTGTCTTATGTGATCTGGTATTCATTCGGCCGGTTTTTCATTGAAGGCATGCGGACCGACAGCCTGATGCTGACGGACAGCCTGCGCATCGCCCAGGTCATTTCCCTTGTCCTGATTGCCGCTGCGGTATTGCTGATGTGGTACCGGCGGGCAAAAGGCTATGCGGATAAGCGATATTTGGAAGCATAGAATCCATTGACAAAGACAAATAACGGATGTACGATGATGTAATATTTGTGATGAACTTAGAGGGTTAAGGGAGAGTATGTTGTGCAAACATTAAAGAGAGGGCTTTTTGTCGGCCTTAACACGACATGGACGCTGGGAAAAGTCATTTTTCCCATCACGCTGATTGTCACGCTTCTCCGCTATACACCGGTTCTGCCGTGGGTCATTGCCAGGCTTGAACCGCTGATGGGATGGCTCGGGTTGTCCGGGGATGCCGCCATTCCGCTTGTCATAGGCAATTTTTTGAATCTGTATGCGGCAATCGGCGCGATTTTGACACTGGATTTGACGGTAAAAGAAGTGTTCATTCTGGCTGTCATGCTGTCATTTTCCCATAATCTCCTGATCGAATCGACGGTTGCGGCCCGGGTCGGCATCAAGATATGGGTGGTGGCACTGGTCAGGATTGCGCTTGCCCTTTTTTCAGCCGTCATGATCAACCTGGCCTGGTCCGGCGGCGGAGACCTTGCAAACTACGGGCTTGTGCAGTCGGCTGATTCGGAAGTCACCGGCTGGTTCAATATTGTGCTGCAGGGGATTGAAAAAGCATCCCTCGGCATTCTCCAGCTTGCTTTGATCGTCATTCCACTTATGATTGCCATTCAATATATGAAGGAAAGACAGTGGCTCGATGCATTTTCCCGCCGGCTCGCTCCGTTTACCCGCATGCTCGGCATGAAGGAAAATACGTCGATGACACTTGTTGCCGGCCTTACAATCGGTCTTGCATACGGGGCTGGTGTGATGATCCAGGCTGTAAAAGAAGACGGTGTTGAAAAACGCGACCTGTATTTGGCCTTCATTTTTCTCGTCTCCTGTCATGCGGTCGTGGAAGATACCCTTATTTTTGTGCCGCTCGGCATCCCGGTTTGGCCATTGTTAGCCATCCGGCTGGTGACGGCGATCCTGCTGACGATGGCGGTTGCATTCTTCTGGCCGCGATTTGAAACAGCCCATAGAAAGGAAGCAACTTATGAACATTGATACACTGCTGTTTGATCTTGATGGAACGCTGATCGATACGAATGAATTGATCATTTCGTCTTTCATGCATACGCTGAATCACTATTATCCGGGGCAATATAGCCGCGAGGACTGCCTGCAGTTCATGGGGCCGCCGCTTAAAGAGAGTTTCACTTCCCTTGATCCCGACCGGGTGGATGAAATGGTGGCCACGTACCGGAAGCATAATATTGAAAATCACGATAAATTTGTGGAAGCTTTTGATGGTGTCGTCGAGACGCTTGACACGCTCCATAAACATAACTATAAACTCGGGATCGTGACGACAAAAATGCGGCAGACGGTAAAAATGGGGATGGAACTGACCGGTATTGACCGTTTTTTTGATGTTGTTGTCACGCTTGATGATGTTGAACATGCCAAGCCTGATCCGGAGCCGGTCGAAAAAGCGCTGTTCCAGCTCGGCAGCCGGCGCGAGCATGCGATCATGATCGGCGATAATCATCATGATATCGTCGCCGGGCAAAACGCGGGCACGTATACGGCAGGTGTCGCCTGGACTGCAAAAGGGCGCAAACACCTTGAAGCCTACGACCCCGATTTCATGCTTGAAGAAATGCCGGATCTGCTGAAGCTGATCGGAGTGGGTAATCGTGAGAAGGACCGAACGTTATAAAGTATCGGAAGCCAATTCGCTCTGGGGTGTTTACAAAACCGTGCCGTTCTGGAAAGTCGTCAAAAATTTCATCGTCATCCAGGCGGCCCGTTATACGCCGTTTCTGCCGGTGAAAAACTGGCTGTACCGGACATTTTTGCACATGAAGGTCGGCGACCAGACGGCATTTGCGCTGATGGTCATGCTCGACATCATGTTCCCGGAACGGATATCGGTCGGCCGCAACAGTGTGATCGGCTATAATACAACCATCCTCGCTCATGAGTATTTGATTGAAGAGTACCGGCTCGGAGATGTCGTGATCGGCGATGAAGTGCTGGTCGGCGCCAACTCGACTATTTTGCCCGGTGTCCATATCGGCGACAGGGCGATCGTGTCGGCGGGCACGCTCGTCCACAAGGACGTCCCGGCCGGCGCGTTCGTCGGCGGCAATCCGATGCAGGTGATTTATACAAAAGAAGAGATGGAAGCTCGGAAGTTTGAGGAAGAAGGCTGATCCTGGGAGGGGTTGGTCTTTTTTGTTTTTGGAAGGGGTTGTTTTGCTTGGAGCGGGGGGAGGATGAGACCGGAGGCGGTGTTGTTTGTTCAAATGGACAATCATGCGGGCTGCCGGTTTGGGCATTTTTATAAAATGGCGGAAAAACCGGAAAAATTGGTTGTAAATGAGGGGAAGTTAAAGATAAATCGGATTGAATGATTGAAAAAGCGTGAAAGTTGAATTGAAAAGCTCCGGGAACGGATTTCGGCTGGCCGGCTTACAGGAGTTTGGCGATATTAGCTGGTATCGTACTGGACGAGCCCGTTTAAAAGCACCTATTTGAAATAAAGCAGGTGTTTTTTCCATGAAAATAGGGACAATCCGTCACCGTTTCAGTCTGAAACCGTTGCCCGGCCTGCCCCTGTATGTTTGATTACTCCCCATCTTCTCTCTTTTCATTAAACCAGCTCAATGCAACTGTCCCCTCGCCGGTATGGACCCCGACCGCCGGGGACAGATCCGAAATGGAGATGTCCATTTCAGGCATGGCCGCCTGAATTTGCGATTTTAGCTGGACGGCTTTCTCCATTGAGTTTACATGAAGGATATAAGCCTCGCCCACCCCGTGATTTTTCTTGCATTCTTCGAGCCGGGCAATCATCTTTTTCCAGGCCCGCGGTTCTGTCCTCACCTTTTCTTTGATTGAAAGCTTGCCGTCTTCGAGGGCGATAATCGGTGTGATTTTTAAAAAGCTGCCAAGGAAATAGCTGATGCTGCTGAGCCGGCCGCTTCGGTAGAGCTGCTCCAGGTTTCCTACGGATACGTATGTTTCATTTAGAGCTGCCAGGTTTTCGAGCTCTTTTTTAATTTCGCTGACGCTTCTCCCCCCGGCCAGCAAGGTGATGCCGCGCTGGATCATGACGGCAAGCGGCTCGGAAATGAGTTTGGAATCGACCATTTCAACAGGGAAACCCGCGATTTCCGCCCCCTGTTTGCTCGTTGCGAACGTACCGCTCAATGCGGCGGACAGGTGGACGGCAATCGCCCCGTCGTATTCTTGCTGAAGTTTGTCATATACATCCGTGAATTCACCGATTGAAGGCTGCGAGGTTTTTGCGACGCCTTCCGGCAGCTGCTTCATCTTCTTGTACAGCTGTTCAGGAGTGATATCAATACCATCCCTGTATGTGTCGTCCCCGGCGATAATGTGAACCGGCACGGAATAAATACCATGTTCTTTCATAAATTCGTCGGGCAAATTGGCCGTACTGTCCGTAATCCAGGCAATCCGCGTCATCTAGAATCCTCCCCTGGCATTTTTCCTAGTTTATTCGAATGATTTGTAGAGAAGTACTTAATTAGGGGCAGTGTGCCAGGCAATTGCGTCGCAATTGCCTGGCAACAAATCCTGCAAACTTTTTTGGTTGACGAATGAAGTTTGTAAAGTTACACTCATTATAACTTTATTTTGTTATCGTATTAGCGAACTAAAGCGTTTTGCTATTTATACAAGAGTATTACGTTAATTCAGCATATGCCGCCTTATTTCCTTCAAAGTTGCTCATAATAATGCAAATGCTATTGTGGGCGCGGTTTGTTCAAAGACACAAAAATTCCGTGAGTGAGCGTTCGCATTTGGTCGGGAATGCCTGGCAATTGCGAGGCAATTGCCAGGCATTCCCACAGGAATTGCGGGCCGATTAGCGAAGGTAGTAAGGCAGTGAATCGATATTGGAGGGGAAATGATGTCTAAGCCGTTTATGTTTGAGAAGCCGCTTGGCATGCGGGATACGCTGCCGCTTTTGTATGAGGCGAAGCAGAGGGTCCGCCGGGCGATTGCGGATGAGATTGCGAATTGGGGGTATCAGCATGTTGATACGCCGACACTTGAATATTATGAGACGGTCGGGAATGCGTCGGCCATTTTGGATCAGCAGCTGTTCAAGCTGCTTGACCAGCAGGGCCATTCGGTTGTGCTGCGCCCTGATATGACAGCACCGATCGCGCGGGTTGCCGCGTCAAGGCTGCGCAGCGCGAGCCTTCCTCTTCGCCTTGCTTATGATGCCAATGTGTTCCGGGCCCAGCAGCGCGAGGGCGGCCGGCCGGCGGAATTTGAGCAGATCGGCGTGGAGTTGATCGGGGATCCGACGCTGAGTGCCGATGCGGAAGTGATCGCGCTTATGACGGCAGTCCTCGAGAAGGCCGGTTTGTCTGATTTCACCATCGCTGTCGGCCATATCGGTTATGTGAACGCTCTGTTCGTCGAAGTGCTCGGAAATGAGGAGCGGGCGGAAGGTTTGCGGCGTTATCTTTATGAGAAGAACTATGTCGGCTACCGGGAGCATATCCGGACGCTCGGCCTGTCATCAATCGATGAAAACCGCCTCCTCAAACTGCTTGAATTAAGAGGCACGCCAGAAAAAATAGAGGAAGCTGCCGAACTTGTCCGGTCAGAAGAAGGGAAACAGGCCGCCGAAAGCCTGAAAAAGCTGTGGGACATTTTGGAGAGCCAGGGTGTGACCCGCTACGCCCGTCTGGACTTAAACCTCGTGAGCCACATGAGTTACTATACAGGCATTACCTTTGAAGGGTATACGGATAAAATCGGTTCGCCGCTTTGCAATGGCGGCCGTTATGATCAGCTGATGGAAAAATTCGACCGTCCGGCGAAGGCGACCGGATTCGGCATCCGGATGGACCGTTTGCTTGAAGCGGCCGGGGCGGCCGAAGAAGCACCGGAGGTCCACTGCATTCTCTTCAGCGATGAACAGCGCAAGCAGGCCCTTGAAGAAGCGGCGCAGAAACGTTCTGAAGGCGTCCGGGTCATCTTGCAGGATATACACGGGGTGGAAGACGTCGATCGTTTCACCTCCCGCTATGACTCAGTCGCCTATATGCTCGGAAACGGAAAAGGGGGTCGCCGATAATGGATGCAAAACTGACAATCGCCCTGCCGAAAGGGCGGATCTTCAAGGATGCAGCCCGGCTTCTCCAGGATGCCGGTTATGAACTGCCGCCTGATTTTTCCGACACGAGAAAGCTGATCATCGAATCGGAGCAGGATGGCTTCCGCTATATTCTGGCCAAGCCGATGGATGTCCCTACATATGTGGAGTATGGAGTCGCCGATGTCGGCATCGCCGGGAAGGACGTCATGCTTGAAGAAGAACGCGATATATACGAAGTACTTGATTTGAATATCAGCCCATGCCACCTCGCTGTTGCCGGGGTGCCGGGCACTAAGCTTGGCAGTGTCGCGCCGAAAGTGGCGACGAAGTATCCGAACATCGCATCGAGCTACTTCCGCCAGCAGGGCGAACAGGTTGAAATCATCAAATTGAACGGATCGATCGAACTCGCTCCGCTTGTCGGGCTTGCCGAACGGATTGTTGACATCGTTTCGACCGGGCAGACGCTGAAGGATAACGGGCTTGTGGAAATGGAGCGGATCGTCGGCATCACCTCCCGTTTCATCGTCAATCCTGTCAGTTACCGGACGAAGGACAGCATCATTGATGACATGACAGGACGGCTTGCTGAAGCGGTGAAAGGAAGTGTCGGCAAGTGAAAATCACAAAAGTGAGCGATGCTGTATCCCTGAAACGGTCGCTGGACTCAGGCACAGAGGATCAGCGCAAAGCAGTCCTTTCCATCATTGAAGACGTCCGCCTGAACGGTGACGGCGCCGTCCGCCGATATACGGAAAAATTCGATAAGGTTAAGCTGGGCACCATCCGGGTTGGCGAAGATGAAATCAATGAAGCATATGAAAGCATGGAACCTGGCATTTTATCAGCTTTAAGAGAAGCGGCTGAAAATATCCGGGACTACCACGCCCGCATGGTCCAGCAGTCCTGGATGACCACAAAAGCAGACGGCACGATCCTCGGCCAGAAAATTACGCCTCTCGATGCGGTCGGTGTTTATGTACCAGGCGGAACGGCCGCTTATCCGTCATCAGTACTCATGAACGTGATTCCGGCCCAGGTGGCAGGGGTGGAAAAAATCGTAATGGTATCACCGCCGCAAGCAGATGGCAAGCTGCCGGCGGGCGTACTTGCTGCCGCAAAACAGCTTGGCGTCACAGATATTTTCAAAATCGGCGGAGCCCAGGCGATTGCAGCGCTTGCCTACGGAACGGAAACGATTCCGGCCGTCGATAAAATCACCGGTCCCGGCAACATTTTTGTGGCGCTGGCCAAACGGGAAGTGTTCGGGGACGTGGCGATTGATATGATCGCCGGCCCGTCAGAAATCGTCGTCCTGGCTGATCGGACCGCCAACCCGGCCTATATTGCAGCCGATCTCTTGTCACAGGCGGAGCATGATGAGCGCGCCTCAAGCATTCTGGTCACGGACAGCGAAGAACTGGCTGCAAAGACCGTGAAAGAAGTGGAACGGCAGCTGCAGACGCTGCCCCGCAAAAAAGTGGCGGAAGCATCGATCCGTGATTACGGCATGGTTTATGTGACAGATACGATGGAAGAGGCAATCGAAGCCGTCAACAGCCTGGCTCCGGAACACCTTGAAGTCGTAACCGAAGAACCGCTCGAGGCCCTGGGGAAAATCCGCCATGCCGGCGCCATTTTTCTCGGCCCGTACAGCTCGGAACCGGTCGGAGACTACTTTGCCGGTCCGAATCACGTCCTGCCGACAAACGGAACGGCCAGATTCTCAAGTCCGCTATCGGTCGATGATTTTGTGAAAAAATCAAGCATCATCTCATATAGCGGCACAGCGCTCAAAGAAAATAGCGGAAAGATTGCTGCACTCGCCCGCCTGGAAGGGCTTGAGGCGCATGCCCGCGCAGTGGAAGCAAGGGAGGAAGAAAATGATGGAACAACAGATGGAACCGCGTAAAGGCAGCATCCGCCGCAAAACGAACGAAACCGATATTTCGCTGAAACTTAACCTGGACGGAGAAGGGACAAGCCGGCTTGAGACCGGAGTCCCGTTTTTGACCCATATGCTCGACCTGTTTGCCAGACACGGCCAGTTCGAGCTCGATGTTGATGCGAACGGCGACACCGAGATTGACGGCCACCATACGACGGAGGATATCGGGATCTGCCTTGGACAGGCTTTTGCCAAAGCGCTTGGCGATAAGAAGGGCATCCGCCGTTACGGCAATGCATTCGTGCCGATGGACGAGGCTCTTGCCCAGGTCGTTGTCGATTTGAGCAACCGCCCGCATTTTGAGTTCAAAGGGGAATTTCCGAATGAGCGCGTCGGTGACTTCGACGTGGAACTCGTCCACGAATTTTTATGGAAGTTCGCACTTGAAGCGCGGATGAACTTGCATGTGATCGTCCATTACGGCAGAAACACTCATCATATGATCGAAGCGGTATTCAAGGCGCTCGCCCGCGCGCTTGATGAAGCGACGATGCTGGACCCGCGCATCAAGGGGGTTCCTTCTACGAAAGGGATGTTGTAAATGATCGGCATTATCGACTATGGAATGGGGAATCTGTTCAGCGTCAGCAAAGCGCTTGAGCGGATGGAAGTCCCCTTTTTCCTATCTGGCGACATAGAGGAATTGAAAAAAGCCGACGGGCTGATTTTGCCGGGAGTCGGGGCGTTCCGGGACGGAATGAAGGCGCTCAATGAAAACGGGCTGGCGGAATTCATCCTCGATGAAGCAGAAAACGGCACGCCGCTGTTCGGCATCTGCCTAGGCATGCAGCTGTTATTTGAAGAAAGTGAAGAGAACGGCCTGACGAAAGGGCTTGGCATTTTACCGGGCCGGGTCGTCCGTTTCAAAGGGCATACGAAAGCCGGGCTGAAATATAAGGTGCCGCACATGGGCTGGAACAAGCTCACCTATCATGCGCCCGAGTCGCCACTTTTGAAAAACATCCCGGAGGATTTTGTTTATTTCGTCCATTCCTATTATGTTGAGACGGACCGGCATGATGTTGTGCTGGCGAGTGCCAACTATGATGTGGAGGTGCCGGCGGTTGTCGGGCGCGGCACTATTTTCGGCACTCAATTTCATCCGGAAAAAAGCGGCCGGGCCGGGCTTGCGATTTTAAAAAGGTTCACGGATATTGTGAAAGGAGCGGATAGTCTATGAGCTTCACGATTTATCCGGCGATTGATATCAGGGACGGCAAATGTGTGCGCCTGCTGCAAGGCGATTATGATAAGGAAACGGTTTTCAGCGATTCGCCGCAGACGGTCGCACAGCAGTTTGCCGACCAGGGCGCCGAGTGGATTCATATGGTCGACCTTGACGGCGCCAAAGCAGGCAAGCCTGTGAATGAGACATTGATTTCATCGATCGCCTACAACTCGGGGCTGAAAATCCAGGTCGGCGGCGGAATCCGTACGGAGAAAGACGCGGAATACTATTTCAATCGCGGTGTGACCCGGGTGATTTTAGGAAGCAGCGTCCTCTCCCGCCCTGATTTTGTAAAAGGGATGCTGGCTGAACACCACGGCAGGATTGCCATCGGACTGGATGCCCGCGACGGATATGTTGCGACCGAAGGCTGGACCCAGACGTCAAAGGTGAAAGCGGAGGATCTCGGCAGGGAGCTGGCTGCTGCCGGCGCCGAAACGTTCATTTTCACCGATATCGCGACCGATGGCACTTTGTCCGGGCCGAATATTGAAGCGTCAATCCGGCTTGCTGAGGCAACGGGGAAAGAAGTGATCGCATCCGGCGGCGTCAGCAGTCTTGCCGACCTCCGGAATCTTGCGGAAAAGCGAGGGCAGGGTGTTGCCGGGGCGATTGTCGGCAAGGCACTGTATACAGACCGGTTCACGCTTGCTGAAGCATTGCGGGAGGTGGACAGCCTGTGATTTCGAAACGGATCATTCCGTGCCTTGATGTGAAGGAAGGCCGGGTCGTCAAGGGCGTGCAGTTTGTCCAGCTCCGCGATGCCGGGGATCCGGTCGAACTCGCCCGCTTTTATGACGAGGAAGGTGCGGACGAGCTTGTTTTCCTCGATATTTCCGCTTCGCATGAAGGCCGGGAAACGATGGTCGAAGTCGTGAAAGATGTCGCCTCCGAGCTGGCCATTCCGTTCACGGTCGGCGGCGGAATTTCGTCTCTTGAAGACATGAAACGGATCCTGCGGGCCGGAGCCGATAAAGTGTCGCTTAACACTGCGGCAGTGAACCGTCCGGAATTGATTACCGAAGGGGCCGATTATTTCGGGACGCAGTGCATCGTCGTGGCGATAGATGCCCGGTACGATGAAGAATTGGGTTCCTGGCGGGTGTATACTCACGGCGGGCGGACCCCGACCGAGTGGGAAGTCGTTGACTGGGCCAAAGAGGTTGTGGAGCGCGGTGCCGGGGAAATCCTGCTGACGAGCATGGACCGGGACGGTTCCAAGAACGGCTTTGACCTGGCGCTTCTCGAGAAAGTGAATGAAGCGGTTTCGGTGCCGGTCATCGCATCAGGAGGTGCCGGCAGCTCCGAGCATTTCAATGAACTATTCAAACAGGAAGTAGCCGATGCGGCGCTGGCCGCTTCGATTTTCCATTATAAAGAGACATCGGTTAAAGAAGTGAAACACGCATTGAAGGAAAAGGGGGTGCTGGTCCGATGAATGTATCCGACGTCAAATTTGATGAAAAAGGGCTTGTGCCGGCAATCGTCCAGGATGCTGCCAGCAAAGAAGTGCTGACACTTGCTTATATGAATAAGGAATCACTGGAAAAAACGATCGAAACGCGGGAAACATGGTTTTACAGCAGGTCACGCCAGGAACTGTGGCATAAAGGCGAGACGTCCGGCAATACCCAGAAGGTGACCGGGCTCAGGTATGATTGTGACCAGGATGCGGTCCTCGTCAGTGTCGAACCGGCCGGGCCCGCCTGCCATACGGGCAGCTACAGCTGTTTTGGGGAATCCGTGCTGGCGGGTGGTGAAGCACCTGTTTCAGACAGGGAAAACCGGTTCGCCATCCTGAACGAGCTTGAGCGGATTATCGCCGAACGGGAAGCGGAAATGCCGGAAGGCTCTTATACAACTTATCTATTCACAGAAGGTGTCGATAAAATATTGAAGAAAGTCGGCGAGGAAGCCGCCGAGGTTATCATCGCCGCCAAAAATCGCGATCCGGAGGAACTGAAATGGGAAGCAGCCGACCTGCTGTTCCATCTCATGGTCCTCCTCCGCGAACAAAAACTGCCGCTCGATGACGTCCTCGCCGTTCTGCAGGAACGGCACAGCACCAAAACAAAATAATCAGGGGTATGATGCCTGAGAAATGCCTGGGAATTGCCAGGCAGTTCCCAGGCATTTTTCTTTTGTCCCTGGTTGTTATAGTCTGTTTGACCCGCCTGTGGTACACTGAAAAGCGAAGTGAATTGCCCGTTTTCACCTTGTGTCCAATTCAGCCGATGGTCCCCGGAAAGCTTGCTTGAAAAGGCGTACGGTCGCTTTCGGGGCGGCTGAGACCGGATACGGTGCTGTTGTGAAGGTTTACCGGTTGCCGCTTTTCATGCGGCCGGATGAAAACAATTGATTTTTTCACATATCTTCTTCATACATGCGACAATGTGTAAAAATTTACAGCCAATTGAATGCAAATGTGTTATACTCAGATGCGTTGAATAATGGACGGAATGAATCTCGGGGGAGACTGGAGGATGGATATGGGAAAAGAACAGAACATAAAAAAACATCAAGGGCAGGTAATCCCGTTTATCCAGGACGGTGAATACTTTTTTAATAAGGGACTGAAGGCATATCATCAGCAAGATTTGCGCAGAGCGGAAAAATACTTGCAGCGGGCGGTCAGGTTCGAACCGGAAGAGCCGGTTTTCGCCGTCCAGTATGCCGTCATTCTTTCGGAACGCGGAAATTATGACGAGTCCAATCGCATGTTGACCAGGGTGCTCGATGAACTCGATCCGGAGATGGCGGAATGCCGGTACTTCCTGGCCAACAACTTCGCCCATCTGGGGCTCTTCCAGGAAGCTGAAAAAAATGCGAAGCTTTACATTAAAGCGGCGCCGAACGGCGAGTTTGCCGACGATATCGTGGAGCTTCTTGACTTATTGGGGATTGAAAATGACGAAATCGGAAACGGGGACTTTGAAATTGAAGATGATCTGCTGTTAAAGCAGGAACAGGCCCGCTCTTATCTGGAAAAAGGCGATTTCGACAAAGCGATCAAGTCGCTTGAAGACATTATCACCGATTATCCAGAGCTGTGGTCCAATTACAATAACCTGGCGCTTGCTTATTTTTACTCGGGGGAAACGGATAACGCCCTCGATGTTCTCGGTGATGTGCTTGAAAAAGATCCGGGCAACCTCCATGCCCTTTGTAATTTGGCTGTGTTTAGCCATTACCTGGGGGTGGAAAATAAAGTACAGGATGTCATCGGGCAGCTTATGTCCGTATATCCGATAAGTGCTGATCATCGTTTCAAACTCGGGGCCACTTTTGCGCTGACCGGATATCACGACCAGGCATACAGGTGGCTGCGCTGGCTTGATAAGCATGGTTATGAGGGCGATGGCAGCTTTTATTACTGGCTGGCGCTGTCAGCACACCGAACAGGCAATCAGGGTGTAGCTGAACGCGCCTGGAAATCCGTTACGGAACACAACCCTCAAAAAGCCGGCAAAGAACCGTGGAAAAAACATGAAGAGACCAGGGAATCGCAGGCAAACAACTTTCACGGCTTCACGTTCGAAGACCTGAAAGAACATCAAACGTTCCGGAATATGCTGGCTGAAGCGCTCGGCTCCGGCGAGACGTTTGAAACGAAACTATATGCGCTTTATATCCTGAAACGCGTTGAAGATGACCGGGCATACCGTGTACTCAGGGATTTTGCTGAAGATGGCAGCCAGCCGTTCGTTTTAAAAGAATTCGCTGCCCACATGATGCTTCAGATGAAACCGGAGAAAACGGTTTCCATTGTGCACAATGATGCGGAGAAGCGGATCAAAAAGGTGAAAACCCGGGCGGTGGTGCAGCTTGCTGATACCGCGGAACTGATTTGCAGGAACAACATGCAGCAGCTGGCGATGCCGGCCCTGCATGAATTGCTTGTCAGCTGGTCGCAGCTGGCTGCAGAAATGCTCAACATGAAAAAATCACGCCATACGAATGCGGAAGCAATGGCTGCCGCACTTGAATATGTATGGAAATTAGATAAAGAACAAAAACTAACACAGAATGCAGCTGCTCAAAAATACGGCATTTCACCAGGAACGGTCAGTAAATATGTAAAATTGGTGAACACCCTGTTATCGTGAGCAATTTAATGGATTTTGTGACTTTCGTTTTATAGGATAGACATTGTGGAATAATCAAATATAGTCAGAGATGCATATACTGGTATCGGTATGTGAGTTATCGGATTCTTGAAAAAGGAGTGAATTTCTGTGAGTGAAGAAAAAATTTATGATGTCATTATCATCGGGGCCGGTCCGGCCGGCATGACTGCCGCCGTCTACACTTCCCGCGCCAACCTGTCCACATTGATGGTGGAACGCGGAATCCCGGGCGGCCAGATGGCAAATACAGAAGACGTTGAAAACTATCCGGGCTATGAGTCCATTCTCGGACCGGATCTTTCCAATAAAATGTTCGATCATGCAAAGAAATTCGGGGCCGAGTATGCATATGGCGACATCACGGAAGTCATCGACGGTAAAGAATATAAAACCGTTAAAGCCGGAAACAAAGAATATAAAGCACGTTCCATCATCATCGGTTCCGGTGCCGAGTATAAAAAACTTGGCGTTCCGGGCGAAGATGAACTTGGCGGCCGCGGTGTTTCCTACTGTGCAGTTTGTGACGGCGCCTTCTTCAAAGGCAAAGAGCTTGTAGTTGTCGGCGGCGGCGACTCCGCTGTAGAGGAAGGGGTATACCTGACCCGTTTCGCCAGCAAAGTGACAATCATCCACCGCCGTGATCAACTGCGCGCCCAGAAAATCCTTCAGGACCGCGCATTTGACAACGACAAAATCGACTTCATATGGGATACTGTTGTGAAATCCATCAATGATGAAGGCGGAAAAGTCGGCAGCGTCACAATCGAAAATGTCAAAACCGGCGAACAGAGCGAATTCAAAACAGATGGTGCCTTCATTTACATCGGCCTGATTCCGCTCAGCAAGCCATTTGCCAATCTTGGCATCCTGAATGAAAATGGCTACATCGAAACGAACGAAAACATGGAAACGAAAGTACCCGGCATTTTTGCTGCAGGCGATGTCCGTGAAAAAATGCTCCGCCAGATCGTTACAGCTACTGGCGACGGCAGTATCGCGGCCCAGGCGGCACAGCATTATGTCGAGGAATTGATGGAAGAGTTGAAAACACAAAAGCAGTCCTAAAGACATCCCGCCGACCGGCGGGCCTTTGGGTCTATAGATGAAGATTTCGGCGCAGCTGCTATATCTTTCTCTGGAGATTGGCACCTGCGCCGAAGTGCTTTTTGCTTACATATACGCTTTCGGATCCGGCCAAAAAAGCGTAACCCGCTTTTAACTCGTTTGTAACACAGGTGAAATATTTGTGGGGTACTATAGAAGTAGTAATTGACCCCCCTTTTATTTAATAGACGGTTTTTGACACGGGTATTCCCTTCCCGTGTCCTTTTTTTGTTCGCAATTAAAAACGCCTGAAGAGCGGCAGTCTTCGGGACGCCTCACATGGGAGGGAAGGCCCGAAATCGGCTTTGTATTGGATTGTGGGCCCTTATGAAAATATAGTATACTTAGGTGAAGACCCAGTCTGAACCGGCTGATGCCGAAGGCGGGGTCCGGATTGGAAGAGGTGATATTGTGCAAAGGGTAACAAATTGTGTCCTTTTGAAAAATAATGAAGTTTTGCTTTTGCAAAAGCCGCGCCGCGACTGGTGGGTCGCACCGGGCGGAAAAATGGAGCCAGGTGAGTCCATCAAGGATTCCGTCATCCGGGAATTCCGCGAGGAGACCGGCATTTATATCAAAAATCCGAATGTAAAAGGCATTTTTACATTTATTATAAAAGAAGGGGACAAAGTCGTCTCCGAATGGATGATGTTTACGTTTTTGGCGACCGAATTTGATGGTGAAAGCGTGGATGAGTGCGAAGAAGGGATTTTGAAATGGCAGCCTGCCGATAAGGTGGCCGAACTGCCGATGGCCCCCGGCGACCATCACATCATCGAATACGTATTGAAAGGGAGCGGGATGATTTACGGGACATTCACGTATACACCCGACTTTGAATTGATTTCATACCGCCTGGATCCATCGTAACGGCAGGCGGAAACGCCAGAGTGGATTGCCGTTTTATTCAGAAGTGGCTTTAAGCCCTTTACGTTCTCCCTAGTCCTTTTATATGGAGAGTCGGGAGAAGTTTTTGCAAGACAGGCAGATAAACGAATAAGATTAACAGTATAAAAAAGAGTAAGTAGGGAGGCGGGAATGATGGCTGAAGCATCAAACCAGATGGTGGTGATAACCGGCATGTCGGGAGCGGGAAAGTCGGTCGCTATGCAAGCGCTTGAGGACCTCGGCTTTTTTTGTATCGATAACATGCCGCCGACACTGCTGCCGAAGTTCCTTGAATTGGTGAAAGAGTCGCGAACGAAACTGAATAAAGTCGCACTTGTCATGGACTTGCGCGGCCGTGAATTTTTTGACAAGCTCAGCGAGGTGCTAGATGAAATCGAATCGGAAGAATGGATTCAACCGCAAATCCTGTTCCTGGATGCGAATGATTCTGTCCTTGTCCGGCGCTACAAAGAGACACGGCGCTCCCATCCGCTGGCACCTGAAGGGCTTCCGCTTGAAGGGATCAGGCAGGAACGGTCCCTGTTAAGCGAACTGAAAGGAAAAGCCCAGCAGTCGATCGATACATCCGAACTGCGGCCGCGGCAGCTCCGGGAAAAAGTGCTGAAGCGGTTTGCGGACAGTGAGCGGCAAAATTTCAATGTCAATATCGTTTCCTTCGGATTCAAATACGGAATTCCGCTTGACGCCGATCTAGTGTTTGACGTCCGCTTCCTTCCAAACCCGCATTATATCGATGAAATGCGGCCATTGACCGGTCTTGATGAAGTCGTCTCAAACTACGTGATGAAATGGCCTGAGACCCAGACATTCATCAATAAACTTCTCGATTTGCTCGCGTTTATGCTTCCGGAGTACAAACGGGAGGGTAAAAGCCAGCTTGTGATCGCAATTGGCTGTACAGGAGGCCAGCACCGGTCCGTGACGCTTGCTGAATATCTTGCGGATTACTTTTCAAAGGACTATGACACCCATGTATCTCACCGGGAGATGCAGCGAAAGGAACACGCAAGATGAACAATTCTGAGAACCAGGGCCGAAAAGTGGTTGTAATCGGCGGGGGAACAGGGATGCCCGTTCTATTGCGCGGGTTGAAGGAATATCCATTGGATATTACAGCAATTGTCACGGTTGCTGATGACGGAGGCAGTTCCGGCCGGCTCCGCGATGAGCTCTTCATTCCGCCGCCCGGTGATGTTCGGAATGTGCTGATAGCGCTGGCGGAGGTCGAGCCGCTGTTCGAAAGCCTGTTCCAGCACCGTTTTTCCCAGGGGAACGGCCTATCCGGTCATGCCCTCGGCAATTTGCTGCTTGCAGCCATGACGAATATTACCGGTGATTTCGTCCACGGCATCCAGGAAATGAGCCGTGTGCTGAATGTTCGTGGAAAAGTGCTCCCGGCCGCCAACCAGAGCATTGTGCTGAATGCGGAATTGGAAGATGGTACGATTGTAAGCGGCGAGTCGCGCATTCCCGCCTCGGGGAAAAAAATCAAACGGGTGTTCATCACGCCGGAGGACGTCGAGCCTCTGTATGAGACACTTCAGGAAATCAGGGAAGCGGACATGATTCTGATCGGTCCGGGCAGCCTGTATACTAGTATCCTTCCGAACTTGCTTGTGCCGAAAATCGGTGCCGCGATTACCGCCTCAAAGGCACGGAAGGTGTATGTATGTAACGTCATGACCCAGGCCGGCGAAACGACGGATTACACCGCGAGCGATCATGTGAAGGCATTATATGAACATATGGACCAGCCATTCATCGATACCGTCATCGTCAATGACACACTCGTTCCGGAAGATATCCAGGCCCTTTATGAAGAAGAAGAGGCCAGGCCGGTGCTGAGCGATGAAGAAGAATTGCAGGCACTCGGCTGTGAAATCTTAAGTGACGGAATCATTGAATATGACAAAAATGTCATCCGGCACGATGCCAAGAAAATTGCAAGGCTCATTTATGATATGATCACAAGAGAAAGCTAGAACGGGAACAGCTCTGGATAGAGGGGGTGACAAGATGTCGTTTGCTTCAGCAACAAAAAAAGAATTGACTACCCTGGAACTGGATGAAAAATGTATGAAGCCTGAACTGGCGGCACTCATCCGCATGAATGGCTCCCTGTCATTCACCAGCCAAAAACTCGTCCTGGACGTACAGACAGAAAACGCTGCCATTGCCAGAAGGATGTACATGCTGATTAAGCGCGGCTACGGCGTCCCTGTCGAGCTGCTTGTCCGGAAGAAAATGAGGCTGAAGAAAAATAATGTCTACATTGTGAGGCTGAAAGAACAGGTGCGGGAAATCCTGGAGGACCTTGCTATCCTGGAAGGGCACTTTTCTTTCAACCATCAAATCCCGGATAAGTTCACGAAAAAGAAAGTATGCAAACGTGCTTATCTGCGCGGTGCCTTCCTTGCAGGAGGATCCGTGAATAACCCGGAAACATCGTCTTATCATTTAGAGATTTTTTCATTGTATAAGGAACATAACCAGGCTTTATGTGATGTCATGAATACATTCGGCCTGAATGCGAAAACGCTTGAGCGGAAGAAAGGGTTTATCGTGTATTTGAAGGAAGGGGAAAAAATTTCCGAATTCCTCAATATCATCGGGGCCCATCAGGCGCTTCTCCATTTTGAAGATGTACGGATTGTACGGGACATGCGCAATTCGGTCAATCGCCTCGTGAATTGTGAAACCGCAAATTTAAATAAAACAATCGGCGCTGCTCTGCGCCAGGTTGAGAACATAAAATTGATCCGGGATACGATCGGATTTGAGGCACTGCCTGACAAGCTCAGGGAAATCGCCCAACTCCGCCTCGAATACCAGGATGTGACCTTGAAAGAACTCGGTGATATGCTCGAAAACGGCAAAATCAGCAAATCAGGCATCAACCACCGGCTGCGCAAATTAGATCAGATTGCCGAAAAAATAAGAATGGGTGAACCCATTTCTTGATAACAATCGTAGATATACAAAGTGTGCATCATCAGAGACTGGCACAAGCGGGAGCTTGCCGGCCTGAGGATGCGCGGTTTTCAGGTGAAAAGACAGCGTTTTCTTATGCTGGCGGGCAGGCTTATCGTTTAAACGGCCTGCTGATTGGGGCGGGTGACTACAGGGTTTTTAAGAAGCAATTCGACTTCCATGAAATATAGATAAGATGAACACAGGCAGAGAGATATGAAAGGGAGGAATCAGTGGTGGTTGAGAAACAAATCGTAGTTGAACTTGAAACGGGTTTGCAGGCCAGGCCGGCTGCACTGTTTGTACAGGAGGCAAACCGGTTTGATTCGGACATTTTTTTAGAAAAAGACGGAAAGAAAGTGAACGCAAAAAGCATCATGGGCATTATGAGCCTTGCCGTCGCCTCCGGTGCGGAAGTCACCCTGCAGGCGGATGGAAAAGACGAGGACCAGGCAGTTGAAGCACTCGCATCGTTTGTGGAAAAGAAAGACATAAAAATGTAAATGAAAAAAAGCCCGGCGGAATGGCCGGGCTTTCGTCTGCTTACTTTTTATCTTCCGTTGTCGGTGGGTTGCTGATGACCTTGTCGATCAAGCCGTATTCTTTAGCGGCATCGGCAGTCATGAAGTTATCGCGGTCTGTATCGCGTTCGATGACTTCAAGCGGCTGGCCGGTGCGCTCGGATAAGATCTGGTTCAGCTTTTCGCGCATTTGCAGGATGCGCTTGGCATGAATTTCGATATCGGCTGCCTGGCCCTGTGTTCCGCCAAGCGGCTGATGGATCATGACTTCACTGTTAGGCAGGGCAAAACGCTTGCCCGGCTCGCCTGCCGCCAGCAGGAAAGCACCCATGGAAGCGGCCATGCCGATGCAAATGGTCGATACATTCGGCTTAATATACTGCATTGTATCGTAGATGGCCATGCCGGCAGTGATGGAACCACCCGGGCTGTTGATATAAAGGGAAATATCCTTTTCCGGATCTTCGGCGGCCAAAAACAGCAGCTGGGCGACAATCGAATTGGCGACATTATCGTCAATTCCGCTTCCCAGCATAATGATTCGGTCTTTCAACAGGCGGGAATAAATGTCATAAGCACGTTCCCCGCGATTCGTCTGTTCAATGACTGTAGGAATCAAATTCATATTCCTCATCCTCCTAACACCATATTTTTTAAGTGAAATCTGTTATGTACTTTAGATGCTTACCTCCATCATACAATTTTGGTCAATAAAGGTCAAAAGA
Organism: Guptibacillus hwajinpoensis; assembly: GCA_016841765.1. Taxonomy (GTDB): domain Bacteria; phylum Bacillota; class Bacilli; order Bacillales; family Bacillaceae_O; genus Bacillus_BL. The sequence continues at coordinate 11,111 of JAENYN010000032.1, read as the reverse complement.
AACCGTTCGACCAAATTTTCACCCGGCAGCAATCGCCGTCGCGGGCAACCTATCAGCCGGGAACATCCATATACTTACCTAATTCAGCATACCCGCTCGTGCTTAATTTAAACGTAGAATTGTTGTTTATGGGGTGTTGATTGGGTGTTGATTGCCTGGCAATTGCCAGGCAATCAACAGGATGGAATGGCAATTCCGCCCATTGAACATCAAATTGTAAAATCCTCTTGCAATGGGCAGGTTTTTTTACTATAATAAATGAGTCGCTGGATTTCTGAGTGACTTTTATTTGCCCCCGTGGTGTAGATGGATAGCACGCGAGATTCCGGTTCTCGTAGGGTGGGTTCGAATCCTGCCGGGGGCGCCATATTACATAAGATAAGCAGCTGCCTATTGGCGGTTTTTTTTAATGTTTGGATCGTTGTAGTAAGGGGTGGCTGGGTTTTTGTCCAGGGCTGGGCAGCTGCGGGATGAACGGCGTGAAACTTTGCTGTTGCGGCGCGATATAGCGAGTGAATGGCGCGAAAGCATCGGTTTGGCGTGAATCCACCGGTGTTCGGCGTGAAAACTTCTGCTAACCGCGTGAAAAGATGACAGCTTGGCGTGAAACCAGAAGTGTCTGGCATGAAACAAGCAAGTCTGACAAGTGCCGGTGCCGTCCCGGCGTGAATTTGCCAGTATGCGGCGCGAAAAGAAGGGTGATCCGCGCGAAATCTTTCGGCTATGGCGCGATAGATACAAATTTGAAAAGAGGCAGGGCCCGAATAATGCGGAAACATCAGTTCAACATTCCGAATAAGCAGCGATCGGCGCAACTTTGCCCTGGAAGAAGAACAAGTAACTCGTCTTAATCACTAAATCACCAAAAACAAGAGGATTTCACCAATACCTCTTCTTTTACCGGCCAAGTCCATCCGGAATATTTGACGGAGCACGGATTTCTGCAATTCTCATCCGCCGTTTCACATCTATTCCTCTCCCATACTGAAACGCAAAACAGTGCTAAAGAACCAACCCTGTCCTTTCAACATAAAAAGATATGCTGATCAAGCCTTGTTTATGTTGAAACAGGCCTACTTTGTGAATTTTTTAACTTTTTTCACTTAAACGGTTGCAATCCAAAAGTCCCTGTTATATAATTCATTCAAATATCACCTAACCTCTTGTGCGGATGTGCAGGGGGTTTTATTTTTTCCAGAGAGCAGCACCGGACACACGGTGCTGCTTTTTTCATTGTTTTTCTATTTAGACAGTAAAGGTACTGAATTGGACAGTAAAATGCAAAATCTGGACAGTAAAGTCAGTGAATTGGACAGTAAAAGGCGTAAATTGGACAGTATCAGGCAATAATTCTCCAGAACAATCGTTCAGGCGAGGCCAGGTGGCTCGAATTGCAAGGTTCATTCAACTGATTACAGGGACTGAACAGCAGTGAATGCCTGTAATGTAAGGTCTCTGACTATATTGTTGTTCATAGATTCATAATCTTGTTTATGCGAGATATACTCCTGCAGGTAAAATCTTCACCGCTTCCGTAATCATTTCCGTTCAATCCATTCATAAAATAGTGTAAAATAGAGGGCGGATGGGGAGGTTATAGAATGGATTTAGGTCTTTTTCAACAACAAACGCTGAAGCTTGTTATGACGAATGAGTTACGGCAGGCGATTACGCTTCTTCAATATTCTGCAGTTGAGTTGCAGGAGTTTGTTGAAGAGCAGGCGCTGGAGAATCCGCTGATCGACCTGGCGGAGCAGGCCTCTGCGGCTGAACCGGCTTCCATGGGCGGTTACAGCGGGCGGGTGCGTAAGAGCGAGCAGCATAATCCTTTTGATTTTATAAGCAGCAATGAAACAAGCCTCCGGGACTACTTGCAGGAGCAGGTTTCCTATCAGTCTATTTCAGGCGATATAAAGAAAGCGCTGTCATTTTTGGTGGATTCTTTGGACGAGAATGGGTATTTATCAGAACCGCTTGAAACCGCTTCTGCCAAAACGGGCGTCTCTATGGAGGATACAGAGGCTGCACTCGGCATTTTGCAGACGCTTGAACCTGCTGGTGTCGGCGCGCGCGATTTGGGCGAATGCCTTTTGATTCAGCTGAAGCAGCTCTATCCGCGGCAATACCTGGCTGAAAAAGTGGTGTCTGAACATTTGCAGGAGTTTGCGTTTAAAAAATGGCGGGAGCTGGCGAAAAAGCTGGATACCGACCTGCAGGCACTGCAGGATGTTTATGATGTGGTCCAGGGCCTCAATCCGCGGCCAGGCGCCCTTTATGCCGGTGAAAAGCCAAGATACATCATTCCTGATATAACCGTCCGCCGAAGCGGCATGCATTATGAAATCATGATGAATGATCAATATACACCGCAAATCAATATAAACAGGCAGTACCAGAACTATCTTCACGATGACAGCAAATCGGAAGAAGCGAAATATATCCAGAATAAGTTCCAGCAGATGGTCTGGCTGATCAAATCGATCGAGCAACGGAGGTCGACGCTCCTCAGGGTGATGTCCGTCATTCTGGAGCGTCAGGAAGATTTCTTTGAGCTCGGCCCGCAGCATTTGAAGCCGATGACGCTGAGGGAAGTGGCTGAAGAAGCGGATATCCATGAATCGACAGTCAGCCGGGCGGTTAAAAACAAATATGTCCAGACCCCGCATGGGTTGTTTGAATTGAAGTATTTCTTCACAGCCGGCTTGAAAACGGATTCGGGGGCAGAAGCCTCGGCTGAAGTTGTAAAAGAGATGGTCAGAGGATTGATAGATAAAGAGGATGCGAAAAAACCTTTTTCAGACCAAAAGCTTGTTGAAGCACTTCAAAAAGAAAAAGGGATCGTCGTTTCCCGGAGGACGATTGCGAAGTACCGCGAACAAATGAACATCCCGTCCTCATCCAAGCGGAAACGGTTTTAACAGCCCGCATTGTGGCGGCAAATTGCATAGGATAACCTGACAAAGAGGTTGGGACATAACTAAATAAGTCATGCATAGAGATGAACAATATCTATTCAACGTCATACTGTTTACGAATAATCAGTAAAGTTGAAAGTACAAGTTCGTTCCATTGCGCTGCGGACACTCGCTTTCCACGGGGAGGAAGCTGAGCCTCCTCGGCTACGCCTGCGGGGTCTCAGCCTTTCCTCTATTTCCCGTAGGACTTTGTAAAAGCTTCTTGGAAATAACACCGCACGAAGAAAATGGGTTTTTATTTTCGAGGAGTCGAGTGTCCTCCGCTCCATTCCACTGGTTTTTAAAAATAGTTTGCAAAATTAAAAGATTTTTTGAAGAGAGTAAATAAAAACCCGAACGGTCAGGCGAAAGATTCATTGTAATCTAACCTAATCGTTCGGGTTTAACATTAGTTGAAATACTTATGTCCGAGCCTCTTTTTTTCTGGTTTTTAACGTAAACGTCCAAGCAACGGAGATTGCCTTTCCGTATTAATATGTGCAATGTAAGCCTAAAAGCCAAGCTGGCAAAGATCCAGCAGAAAAGATAAAATGAGAGACAGAAAATCCGGAAGGGGAGGGGCTCATATGGCTGTTCCGCACGTCATTTTATACACGAGAGAAAATTGCCCGTTATGTGATGGTGCAAAACGGGTAATAGAAGAACTGTACGAGGAAATTCCGCTTACACTGGATATTACTGATATTCATTCCGACGACCGGCTGGTGGAAAGGTATCAGTTGATGATTCCGGTGGTAAATATTGACGGTCAAGATGCCTTCTATGGCAAAGTTGTGAAAAGTGATTTAAGAAAGCGCTTGCTTACAAAACAGCAGTAAATAAGGATTGAATAGCCTACAGAACGGTGTTAGAATACAGTTTGTAAGAACGATATATTTTTTTCGGCCGACCGGGACATAATATGGCTTGCCGGGACGTTTTAAGTCCAATCGACCAGGCCAGTTAACCAGTAAGGGGTCCTTGCTTATGCGCTCACTGATTGACATTCAAAAAAAATTATTGCCGGATTTGCTGAAGATTATGCAGAAGCGTTATCAGATCCTTCAATATTTGAAGTATATGCAGCCGATCGGAAGGCGGACGCTGGCGTTGAGTCTCGGGTTGACTGAGCGGACGCTGCGCGGGGAAGTTTCTTTTTTAAAAGAGCAGGGTCTCATTTCGGTCGCTTCCGGGGGAATGACCATTACGGCGAGCGGCGAAGAAGTGCTTGATCAGCTGGAAGAGACGATGCGGGAAGTGGCCGGCATCGGGGCACTCGAATCCAGGATCAAAGAGCTGCTCGGGCTCACTGAAGTGACGGTCGTTCCCGGTAACAGCGATGAAGCCCCCTGGGTACAGCAGGAAATGGGCAGAGCTGCAGTTATCCGTATGAAAAAGAAGCTTAAAGCAGATGATATTGTTGCGGTTACAGGCGGAACGACAATGGCGGCGGTGGCCGACATGATGACCCCTGAGACAATTGCCGGTGATGTGTTGTTCGTCCCGGCGCGTGGCGGGCTTGGTGAAGATGTCAAGAACCAGGCCAACAGCATTTGCGCACAGATGGCCGAAAAATCGGAAGGGCACTACCGTTTATTGCATGTACCGGAACGCGTCAGCGATGAAGCGTATCAATCAATGATAGCCGAGCCTTCAATAAAAGAAGTGTTGGATCTGATTAAGTCGGCAAAAATGGTAGTGCATGGAATCGGCGATGCCATGATGATGGCAAAGCGGAGGAAAGAACCGGCCGAGACGCTGCAAAAGCTTCAGGACAGCGAGGCTGTCGGGGAAGCATTCGGATATTACTTTGACCGTTCCGGCAACATTGTCCATAAAGTCCGGACGATCGGAATGCAGCTTGATGACCTGGGCAAAGTAGATAATGTCATTGCAGTGGCAGGCGGAGCATCAAAAGCAGGTGCCATTGCCGCATTCATCAAACAGGGCCAGAATTCTTCCCTCGTTACGGACGAAGGGGCAGCAAAAGCGTTATTAAGGGAACTTTCCCTTTAATATAGATTCACATTTTCACCCTCAAAAAATAACCTAAAGGTGCATTTAAGGAGGAATTTTACATGGCAGTAAAAGTAGGTATTAATGGTTTTGGACGAATTGGACGTGTTGTTTTCCGCGCAGCGCTCAACAACCCGGATGTCGATGTTGTTGCAGTGAACGACCTTACAGATGCAAACATGCTTGCACACCTGTTGAAGTATGACTCTGTTCACGGAACGCTTGATAAAGAAGTTTCCGTAAACGGAAACAACATTGTTGTTGATGGAAAAGAGATCAAGGTAACAGCTGAACGCGATCCGGCTCAGCTTCCTTGGGGCGACCTCGGTGTTGAGGTTGTTGTTGAATCAACCGGCCGCTTCACACAGCGTGCCGATGCTGCGAAGCACCTTGAAGCAGGCGCAAAGAAAGTTGTCATTTCCGCTCCGGCTAAAGAAGAAGACATCACAGTTGTTATGGGTGTAAACGAAGAAAAGTATGACCCGCAAAACCATCACGTCATCTCAAACGCTTCTTGTACAACAAACTGCCTGGCGCCGTTTGCAAAAGTGCTTAACGACAAATTCGGCGTGAAGCGCGGCATGATGACAACCGTTCACTCTTACACAAATGACCAGCAGATTCTTGACCTGCCGCACAAGGACTATCGCCGTGCCCGTGCTGCTGCAGAAAGCATCATTCCGACAACGACTGGTGCCGCAAAAGCTGTTTCCCTTGTACTGCCTGAGCTTAAAGGCAAGCTGAACGGTATGGCAATGCGTGTTCCGACTCCAAACGTTTCCCTTGTCGACCTTGTTGCAGAGCTTGACAAGAACGTGACGGTTGAAGAAGTGAACAGCGCTCTTAAAGAAGCTTCCGAAGGAGACCTGAAAGGGATTCTTGGCTACAGCGAAGAACCGCTTGTATCCCGTGACTACAACGGAAATGCTTATTCTTCAACTGTAGATGCGCTTTCCACTATGGTGATCGAAGACAACATGGTGAAAGTCGTTTCCTGGTATGACAATGAAACAGGCTATTCTAACCGTGTAGTTGACCTTGTGGACTACATCGCCCAAAAAGGACTATAATAAAAAATAGTTTAACACCATCTTTTTAGGGGAGAGGGGATATATCCCCCTCCCCTTAGGTATGCAACTGCCTGTTAAATGCCAGGCAATTGCCTGGCAATTCCCCGGCACCTGCCGGACAATTTCGAACAAGGAGGCCAATTTCGCATGAACAAGAAAACGGTAAAAGACATTGATGTAACTGGCAAACGCGTATTTTGCCGGGTGGATTTCAACGTCCCGATGGAGCATGGCAAGATCACGGATGACACCCGTATCCGTGCGGCTGTCCCTACGATTCAGTATCTGAGCGAGCAAGGTGCAATCGTCATCCTGGCCAGCCATCTCGGCCGCCCGAAAGGAGAAGTCGTTCCTGAGCTTCGCCTTGATGCTGTTGCCCAGCGGTTGAGCGATTATCTGAACAAAACAGTGCTGAAAACAGATGAAGCCTATGGTGATGAGGTGGACAAAGCCATCTCCGGAATGACAGGCGGAGACGTGCTGTTATTGGAAAACGTCCGTTTCTATCCAGGCGAAACGAAGAACGACAAAGACCTTTCCAAGAAATTCGCGGATCTCGCCGACATCTATGTGAATGACGCATTTGGTGCGGCCCACCGTGCCCATGCATCGACAGCGGGCATTGCCGAGCATATCCCTGCTGTTGCAGGCTTTCTGATGGAAAAAGAGCTTGAAGTACTTGGCGGAGCCCTTTCCAATCCGGAGCGTCCGTTTACAGCAATCATCGGCGGTGCGAAGGTCAAGGACAAAATCGGCGTTATCGATAACCTGCTTGAAAAAGTGGACAACTTGATCATCGGCGGCGGCCTCGCTTATACGTTCGTTAAAGCCCAGGGCTATGAAATTGGGAATTCACTGCTGGAAGAAGACAAAATCAATCTTGCGAAAACGTTTATGGAAAAGGCGGAAAAAGCCGGCGTGAACTTCATTATGCCAGTTGATGCGATTGTTGCTGATGATTTCGCAAATGATGCAAATACAAACGTGGTGGATATCGAGAACATCCCGGCTGACTGGCAGGCCCTCGATATCGGCCCTAAGACGATCGAAAAATACCGCGATGTGATTCTTGGTTCCAAACTGGTCATCTGGAATGGGCCAATGGGTGTTTTTGAAATGGAGTCTTTCGCAACCGGTACGAAAGAGGTTGCCAAAGCGCTGGCGGATGCAAAGGATACATTCACCGTCATCGGTGGCGGCGACTCAGCTGCAGCAGTTGAAAAATTCGGCTATGCAGATGCGATGAGCCACATTTCAACAGGCGGCGGCGCGTCCCTTGAATTCATGGAAGGCAAAGAACTTCCTGGTGTAAAAGCATTGAACGACAAGTAATTCCGAGAGTAGGAAGGTGGAAGCGAAATGCGTAAACCGATTATTGCAGGAAACTGGAAGATGCATAAAACATTGGGCGAAGCGGAAAGCTTTGTGAACGAAGTGAAGGGCCAGATTCCATCTGCTGACAAAGTTGATGCAGTTGTCTGCGCACCAGCCCTGTTTTTGAATAAGCTCGTTGAGGCGGCAAAAGGAACTGACCTTCGTGTCGGCGCCCAAACGATGCATTATGAAGAAAGCGGTGCGTTCACTGGTGAAATCAGCCCGGTGGCATTGAAAGACCTTGGCGTGGAGTATGCGGTCATTGGGCACTCCGAGCGCCGTGAGATGTTCAATGAAACAGATGAAACGGTCAATAAAAAAACGCATGCGGCATTCAAGCATGGCATTACCCCGATTGTCTGTGTCGGTGAGACACTTGAACAGCGTGAAGGCGGCCAGACGAAAGATGTTGTGACCAGCCAGGTTGAAAAAGCGCTGGAAGGCCTTTCGGAAGACCAGGTAAAAGAAACGGTCATCGCTTACGAACCGATCTGGGCGATCGGCACCGGCAAAACGGCGTCTTCCGAAGATGCCAATGAAGTTTGCGGACAAATCCGCACCCATGTTGCCGAAACATTTTCACAGAGTGCAGCTGAAGCGGTCCGCATCCAGTATGGCGGCAGCGTAAAACCGGCAAACATCAAAGAATTAATGGGACAGCAGGATATCGACGGTGCGCTTGTCGGCGGGGCAAGCCTTGAGCCGCAATCTTTCCTGCAGCTTTTGGAGGCTGTTAACTAATGGCTAAAAATCCAGTAGCACTTATCATTCTCGACGGCTTCGGCTGCCGTGAAGAAACAAAAGGAAATGCTGTCGCAAAGGCGAATAAGCAGAATTTTGACCGCTTATGGAAGAAGTATCCACACAGTCAGCTGACGGCATGTGGTGAAGCGGTCGGCCTTCCGGCAGGGCAAATGGGCAACTCCGAAGTCGGCCACTTGAACATCGGTGCCGGCCGGATTGTGTATCAAAGCCTGACAAGGGTGAACCTGTCCATCCGCCAGGGTGAATTCGAGGAAAACCCGACATTCGTAAGAGCGATTGAAGATGCGAAAAACAAGGGGAAAGCCCTCCATCTGTTCGGACTGCTGTCTGATGGCGGCATTCACAGCCACATCAACCACATGTTCGCACTGCTGCGCCTTGCCGCGGAGCACGGCCTGAAAAAGGTATACGTACATGCATTCCTTGATGGCCGCGATGTCGGCCCGCAAACGGCAGCAACATATATCAAACAAACGCAGGATCTGATGGCGGAACTGGGTGTCGGTGAAATCGCTACGGTGTCGGGCCGCTACTATTCCATGGACCGTGACAAGCGCTGGGACAGGGTCGAAAAAGCGTATCGGGCCATGGTATACGGCGAAGGGCCTTCTTATGTCTCACCGATGGAAGTCATCCAGGATTCCTATGATAATGGCATCTATGATGAGTTCGTCCTGCCGTCTGTCATCAAAAAGAAGGACGGCACACCGGTAGGGACAGTGGAGGACGATGATTCAGTCATCTTTTACAATTTCCGCCCGGACCGTGCCATCCAGATTTCGACTGCTTTCACGAACAAGAACTTCAAGGATTTCGACCGCGGCGGCAAGCATCCGGAAAACCTGCATTTCGTCGCCCTGACGCATTTCAGCGAAACTGTCCAGGGCTATGTGGCATATGAGCCTGTCAATCTGGACAATACACTCGGTGAAGTGTTGTCCAAAAACGGCAAAAAGCAGCTCCGCATCGCGGAAACGGAAAAATATCCGCATGTCACGTTCTTTTTCAACGGCGGCCAGCATGTTGAATATGAAGGGGAAGAACGGATCCTGATCAATTCGCCGAAAGTGGCAACGTACGACCTGCAGCCGGAAATGAGTGCCTATGAAGTGACAGATGCCCTCGTAAAGGAAATCGAGGCGGAAAAACACGATGCGATCATCCTGAACTTTGCCAATCCGGATATGGTCGGTCACTCGGGCATGATGGAACCGACCATCAAGGCGATTGAAGTGGTGGACGAATGCCTTGGCCGTGTGATGGATGCCCTTGAAGCGAAAGGCGGCACAGCCATCATCACTGCCGATCACGGCAATGCTGATGAAGTGAGGACACTGGAAGATAAACCGATGACAGCCCATACGACGTCGCCGGTTCCGGTCATCGTGACGAAAGAAGGAATCGAGCTGCGCAATGACGGCATTCTCGGCGATCTTGCCCCGACAATTCTTGAATTGCTCGGCATGGATAAACCGGAAGAAATGACCGGCAATACGATCATCAAAAAGTAAGTGTACACTATCATTTTTTTCAAAAAAAAGGAGAGATTGAAGCATGTCTGTAATTATTGATGTATATGCACGCGAAGTCCTTGACTCCCGCGGCAATCCGACTGTTGAAGTTGAAGTTTATACGGAATCAGGCGCCATGGGCCGTGCGCTTGTGCCAAGCGGCGCATCCACAGGTGAATATGAGGCGGTTGAGCTTCGCGACGGCGACAAAGACCGTTATCTTGGCAAAGGCGTAACAAAGGCGGTAGCCAATGTAAATGAAAAAATCGCTCCTGAACTGATCGGTTATGACGCAATCGACCAGGTCGCGATTGATAAAATGCTGATGGGGCTTGACGGTTCTGAAAACAAAGGCAACCTTGGTGCCAATGCCATCCTCGGCGTATCCATGGCGGTTGCGCGCGCTGCTGCGGACTTCCTTGAACTGCCGTTATACCAGTACCTGGGCGGCTTCAATGCGAAGACTCTTCCTACACCGATGATGAACATCCTGAACGGCGGCGAGCATGCAGACAACAACGTCGATATCCAGGAATTCATGATCATGCCTGTCGGCGCGCCGACATTCAAGGAAGCATTGCGCACAGGTGCGGAAATTTTCCATGCGCTGAAATCTGTCCTTAAGAATAAAGGCTACAACACTGCAGTCGGTGACGAAGGCGGCTTCGCTCCGAACCTTGGCTCAAATGAAGAAGCTCTTTCCACCATCATTGAAGCAATTGAAAAAGCCGGCTACAAGCCAGGTGAAGAAGTCATGCTCGCAATGGATGTTGCATCTTCAGAGCTATATGAAGACGGCAAGTATAACTTCAAAGGTGAAGGCGTGACCCGCACTTCCGAAGAAATGGTTGATTTCTATGAAGAGCTTGTCAACAAGTATCCAATCATCTCCATTGAAGACGGCCTTGATGAAAACGACTGGGACGGCCACAAAATGCTGACCGAGCGCCTGGGCAGCCGCGTGCAGCTTGTCGGTGACGACCTGTTTGTCACGAACACGAAGAAGCTTGAGCAGGGCATTGAAAACGGCGTGGGCAACTCAATCCTCATCAAGGTTAACCAGATCGGTACGCTTACTGAAACATTTGATGCGATCGAAATGGCCAAGCAAGCCGGCTATACAGCTGTGATCTCCCACCGTTCCGGTGAAACAGAAGACACAACAATCGCCGACATTGCCGTCGCCACCAACGCCGGCCAAATCAAAACGGGCGCACCATCCCGCACAGACCGCGTAGCCAAGTACAACCAACTGCTCCGCATCGAAGACCAGCTTGGTGAAATGGCACAATACCTCGGTAAAAAAGCATTCTATAACGTAAAGCAGTAATTGCTTTTACACCTGGACCCCCCGCTTCAGCGGGGGTTTTTTTGTAAACAGAAAACCCTAGGCTAGGCCTAGGGTTCAGAAAAGCTTATAG
>JAENYN010000031.1 GCA_016841765.1 Guptibacillus hwajinpoensis | reverse complement strand
GCTTAAAAAATTCTTTAGACGCGCTTGACTTTTGTTTAGTTTTCAAAGAACAATCTATTAATTAATGAATCCGCCGCTTTTTAACAGCGACTTTATTAATATATCACGATAAGAATCGGAAGTCAACAGCTTTTTATGCTTTTTTCCTCCTGCAACGAAATGTGCTCTTTCGCGACAACGTTATCTAATTTATCACCTATTTTATTAAGTGTCAATAGCAACCCAGCAATTCATTTAGCTTCTCCGGAAACCAGACGGAATGCCGCGTGATCATTAAGGAGTTCTTATTTGACTACAAAGTGGCTTGGAGCGTTTTTTATATCCTTTAATTCTGTTTTCAAGAACTCTGGGTATAAGACGATTTCTTCAAGATCTATAACAGGTATCCACTGATAAAGCAGCCTTTCTCCTTCAATCCCCCAAAATGGTTTTGTTTCAAAAGGGTACTCTTCATTAAATGACACTTCATAATAAAACCCTATTTCATGAACATTGTTCCCCTTGTAGATAAAGAAATTTTCAACGGACCAGAGAAGCCGTCTAACGCTGACTTCCACCCCAAGCTCCTCTTGGAACTCTCTTCGCAGGGCTTCTTGTGATGCCTCCGCCACTCCGACTCTTCCACCAGGAAGCGACCAGTGCGTGCCGTCGACTTCTTTATGTAAAAGGACATGATCATTCACCAGGCATACCCCGGCCACCCGATAGTTAAATATGCCTTTTTCCGTTTCAAATACCGCATCCATCTAGAAACCTCCCCTTCATTTTTCAACCAGCCCTATAACTCCCCTTTTAAAAGGCCTCAGATCTTTAGCTAAGTATCATTAATCACGTTCAACCTTTCCGATTCCAGACGGCTGGCAGTGCTATTCATCCTTCCTTTTTATGAAAGCGAGTGTTTGTTTATACATTGATTCAGTGGCCTCCCTTGGCTTTTCTCGGCAGCAGATAAAAATTCAACGCCATTAAAGCTGAAAACAAAACGACAAACAATAGAGAGAACATGAAAAGGGACGCCCTATTTTCAGATAAACCGCCGATAAATCCCGCGGACAGTGACGTGATAATAAATTTCGCCAAAATGATTGGAAACAGAAAAAGGATCGACAGCGAAGAACGCAAACGGAAAAAGCACCACAACACCAAGTGTAATGGCAATTGGAACTAGAGAAACAGCGAAATCCTCCACTGTATCTCTCCTATCTTTGTTTTAATCAGATTTCTCTCAGGCAAAATACATAACAGGTCCAGTTTTCACGCGACACAGCACAATTTTCACGCTAAATCTCAACAGTTTCACGCCACAAGCTGCCATTTTCAAGCCGAACGCCTGCCTTTTCACGCCGAACCTCTGCTTTCACGCCACAACTCCTTTACATCACGCCGCAGCAACACTAATTCACGCGCAATCCACCCACTCCCGCACACCACCGCAACCTGCCACAAGCCGTCAATTCCAAGCCGAACGCCTGCCTTTTCACGCCGCAGCGACTCTAACTCACACACAATCCGCCGAAACCCGCCATAAGCCGCCGAAAAAACAGACTCACCCGCCCTGCCTGTCTATGACCTCGCCTTTTGCAGACAGGCCCCTGACAACCGTTCTGCTGCCAGTGTCAAAATAGTAGCGCTGGCCCCCGTTTTCGATTATCTCGGCCTCTTCAAATGACTCTTTTCCGATCACTGACGTTTCCACTTTTGTTATATCCGGATTATTTATTTCACCGAACACCACATGAAGTTCATGCAGCCTGTTTCCCTGTCCATCATCGTCTCTTAGATACTCATCATATTGTGTAAGGTTTTCATTTTCATAGTGTGTCCAGCTGTGGCCGCCGATGTTTTCCCAGCCTTTTTCTTCATCGACTTTGAAGAAAGCGACCGCCAGCGCTTCGTAATCTGCAAAAGGAAGCTCTTTTTTATCCGGGTCTGTCGTATACATGACAGCGGTCACGCCCCCGTATGTTCCGGTATGGATTATGGTTTTGATTTCATATGGAACCGCCTTATCCATCGCTTCCTGCAAACTGTCATATGTACCGAATTCAACGTCTGACCGGACAATCCAGAATATGAATATCGCACAAACCAGCAGGGCTGCAACTCCTATTTTCTTCATCTTCCCATTTATCAAACGGCTCTCCCCTTCCGCCTGCATACTGGTAAATATATACTCCAATTTTAGCATATGCCGCTTTTCAGCAGGAAGGACACTTCCCCTCCCAAATAAAAAGCCCCGGTCCCCTGCGGACTATCCGCAGAGAAACCGGAGCTGTGCTGCCGATCTATTAAATAAGGAAAATAAAGTACAAAATAAAGATCACAAACAGGAAATACATAACCGGATGGATTTCTTTCGTTCTTCCTTTTGCGATCATGGTGATCGGGTAGAAAATGAAGCCGGCGGCGATGCCTGTTGCGATGCTGTATGTCAGCGGCATGGCGATGATGGTCAGAAACGCCGGTACGGCAATTTCGAATTTGTTCCAGTCGATCTGGCCGAGTGACGAAACCATCAGGATGCCGACGATGATAAGCGCCGGTGCGGTCACCGGTGCAGTGACAATGGACAGCAGCGGCGAAAAGAACAAAGCGAGCAGGAAGAATGCGGCTGTTACGACAGACGTGAATCCCGAGCGCCCGCCTGCGGCGACACCTGCAGTCGACTCAATATAGGACGTGGTCGTTGATGTTCCGAGTGCAGCTCCGGCAACCGTTGCAGCTGAATCGGCAAACAGCGCCTTTCCGGCCCGTGGAAGTTTGTTGTCTTTGATCAGTCCCGCCTGGTTCGCAACAGCGACCAGCGTTCCGGCAGTATCAAAAAAGTCGACGAACAGGAACGTCAGGATGACGACAAGCATTTCAATTGTGAAAATATCGCCGAAGTTCTGGAATGCCACGCCAAAAGTAGGCGCTAAGCTCGGGACTGCTCCAATCACTTTGGAAGGTGCATCGATAAGCCCTGTGATCATGCCGGCGATGGCGGTGATCACCATTCCGAAGAAGATGCCGCCTTTGAGGCCCACCGTCATCAGTATGATGGTGACAAAAATGCCGAAAATGGCAAGGAGCGTGTTTCCGGCAGTCAGATCGCCAAGTCCGACCAGTACGGCGTCGTTTGCGACAATCAAACCGGCGTTCTGGAAGCCGATAAACGCGATGAACAATCCGATACCTGCTCCGACAGCATGCTTCAATTCTGCCGGAATGGCGTTGATGACTTTTTCACGCAGGCCGGTAAGCGTCAATACGATGAAAATCAATCCGGAAACAAGCACGCCTGTCAACGCTGTCTGCCATGGAACTCCCATTGTCAGGACAACGGTATAAGCAAAAAATGCGTTCAGGCCCATGCCCGGCGCAAGGGCAATTGGGTATTTGGCCAGAAGGCCCATGATCAGCGAGCCGACCGCGGCAGCGATGGCCGTTGCGGTGAAGACCGCTCCCTGGTCCATGCCGACTCCTGCCGGCAGATCCGGAATATCGCTCAGCGATAGAACGGACGGGTTGACGAACAAAATGTACGCCATTGAAAGAAAAGTGGTCAGTCCTGCGACGAATTCCGTTCTATAGTTTGTGCCGAGTTCGTCGAAATTGAAAAACCGTTTCACTGTTTATCCCCCTTAAGTGGTTCGCCGCATCTTCCGCGGGGAAAGGCCTGTTCCGGAAATAAAGAATGCCCCCGGACGTCGTGTCCGAGAGCATTCACATACAAAGGCAATGGAAAAAAGGGATAGAAAGGTCCCCGAATTGAAATATCTCCATATACCCTCGTAGTCCAGCCATTTACGGCAGCCGGGTAGAAACTCTCGGACCATATCCCCAAGAATATACGACGGTTTATATTAGTATAATGATTAAGTTCTCGTTCATTTTAGCAACTGTACGAGCGTCCGTCAAGCAAAATACGAACATTTTATGGAGATTATTATATTTTTATTCGTTTTTACTCCCATTCGATTGTTGAAGGCGGCTTGCTTGTCACATCATAAACGATGCGATTGACATGATCGACTTCATTTACGATCCTCGTAGAAATTTTCTCCATGACATCCCACGGGATCCGGGCCCAGTCTGAAGTCATCCCGTCGACGGATGTGACGGCACGGATGCCGATCGTATAGTCATAAGTACGGGCATCACCCATGACGCCGACACTGCGAATGTTCGGAAGGACAGTGAAATATTGCCAGATTTCACGGTCAAGGCCGGCCTTTTTGATTTCATCCCTGAGAATGGCATCGGATTCCCGGACAATTTCAAGCTTCTCTTCCGTCACTTCGCCAAGCACACGGATGGCAAGCCCCGGGCCCGGGAACGGCTGGCGCCAGACGATTTCGTCCGGAATGCCGAGTTCGGAACCGAGCCTGCGCACTTCATCTTTGAAAAGAGTATTCAGCGGCTCGATCAGCGTGAAATTCATGTCCTCCGGCAGGCCGCCGACATTGTGATGGGACTTGATTGTCTGGGCGGTTGCCGTACCGCTTTCGATGATATCGGTATAAAGGGTGCCCTGGGCAAGAAAATCGATATCCTTCAGCTCGGAGGCCTTGTCGTCAAACACATAAATGAATTCGTTGCCGATGATTTTCCGCTTTTTCTCCGGATCGGAAACGCCGGCCAGTTTCGCCATGAACCGGTCTTTTGCATCTACTTTGATGACGTTCATGTTGAATCCTTCGCTGAATGTCTTCATGACGCTGTCCGCTTCCCCTTTGCGGAGGAGGCCGTGGTCCACAAAAATACAGGTCAGCTGGTCGCCGATCGCCTGGTGGATCAGCACGGCGGCAACGGATGAATCAACACCGCCGCTCAGGGCGCAAAGGACTTTGCGGTCGCCGACAAGCTCGCGGATTTTTTCGGATTCCATCTCGATGACGTTCTCCATCGTCCACTCCCCAGCACATCCGCACGCTTCATAAATGAAGTTTTTCAGGATATCATTTCCGTATTCGGTATGGCCGACTTCAGGATGGAATTGGACGCCGTAGAGGCCGCGTTCTGCATCACTCATTGCAGCGATCGGGCAGGAAGGGTTCGTGCCGTCGACCCGGAATCCTTCCGGTGTTTCCATGACAAGGTCACTATGGCTCATCCAGACTGTCTGCTGTTCAGGCAATCCTTTGTATAGCGGTGATGTATGCTGCAGCGTCAGTGTCGCTTTTCCATACTCCCTGCTTTTGGCCCGTTCCACAACGCCGCCAAAATGGTGGGTCATCAGCTGCATGCCATAACAGATGCCAAGCACAGGGATGCCAAGATCAAAGATGCGTTCGTCACAGCTTAACGCCCCTTCGCCGTAAACACTGTTAGGCCCGCCTGAAAAAATGATCCCTTTCGGATTGAGTTCCTTGATTTCTTCCGCAGTCATTGTGTGGGGATGCAATTCACTGTAGACTCCCAGTTCGCGAATTCTTCTTGTGATCAGCTGGTTGTACTGGCCCCCGAAATCGAGGACAATCACCATTTCTTCTGGTCTTTCCATTTTCCCACCCCGTTTTTCCATTTGTATTAGCCTGTCCGGATTGCCGGCGGACTATAATGCCGCATGAGCCTGTGCCGCTTTCCAATCCGGACTGTCACTCCGATATTCCCGATAATAAAAAAATAGAATCCGCCTCTATGAAAAGAAGGCAGATTCTATCCTGGAAAAACGGCCGAACTGCTGCACAGGGGCGGCAGCCGGCCGCAGCATCCGTACGGACGGATTGTGATCATCTGCCTTCATAGCCAGGTCATTTACGGCGACCCGGTAGAGACTCTCGAACCATATTATCGAGGATATACGAAGGTTTCGTCATGCTATCAATTTGATGATTATTCTAACAATCCGCTTCACGGCGGTCAAGACGCAAGTCTTCTAATTAAATTTTCCCATAATTCATACGATTTCTTCCAGCCTGCACCGGCATCCTCATGGCGGTACAGCACCCGTTCATAATCACGGGTCAATGCTTCCATTTCATGGAGCCCGAGCGTCTTATCGACATGGCGGGCAAATTCGCTCAGCGTCTGGCCTTCCCTGAATTGCAGGCCTTTTTTGCGTTCCAGCCTTTTCAGCAATTTCTGGTATGCTTCGAAATAAACTTGCTCGTCCTCACGCCTGCGGAACCGGTACAGCAGCAGGGCAGTCCCCCATTTATCGCTTGTTTTATAAAGGATATATCCAACCGCCGCAATAATGGCGGCCGCGATGGCTGCTGCCTTCCAGGTGACATCAAAATTAAATGAGCTCCCGCCGCCGCTATCATCCTGCTCAAGCGATTTGTCCGGCTTGACCTCCTCCGGCTGTTCTTCCGGGATTTCTGTTTCCGTATCCGTCTGATTCGGCATCGCTTGAAATTCAAACGGATTCCTGAATCCCCTTGTCGGTTCAAACGGAACCCAGCCGACTTCAGGAAAATAAGCTTCCACCCAGGAATGGGCGTTGGCGTTGCGGATTTCATATACCCTGATGCCGGCTTCCGGCGTTTCGATATATTCACCCTGTGTATAACCTTTCACCCAGCGTGTCGGAATATCGACGGCCCGGAGCAGCACAACCATTGAAGTGGAAAAGTTATCGCAATACCCCTTTTTCGTTTCAAACAGGAATTGGTCGACGTAGTCCTCATCCTTGTCCGGTACTGCGACATCGAGGGTATCATAGATGTAGCCCTCATCTGTGAAATACTTCTCGACCGCTTTGGCTTTTTCATAACTTGAGTCCTTCCCGTCCGTAATTTCTTCAGCAAGGTCAATTACCCGCTGCGGAAGGTTTTCCGGCAGCTGGGTATACGCATCCCGGAGCTCCGGACTGGCATTTTGGCCGGAGCTCATCAATTTCTCGACCGGAAATTCCGGAAAATCATAAGTCATGGAATAGGAGCGAAGGATCGTTTCTTCCCCGTTCCGCTGTGTTGTGAATTTTTCCGTGATCGGATTCTTGGCGATCGACGTTCCATCAGGGAGCTGAACCGCTTTTAAATCAACCGGGTAAATAAGATGCGGATATTTTGCATTGTCAGCAAGCGTGAGCGTCGTTTCCAGCTCAGAAGTTTCCACACCTTCAGCTACCGTGCCGAGGTCGATTTGAAGCGGATCGACGGGTACACTTTCCGTTTCCTGTGACACTTCCCAGCCTTTTCCGGTGTACACATCCTTTGTCTCCACCCGCCAGTAATGGACATCTTCCACTTCAGCCCTGAAAACAGGTGTCTCGTCACCGAGGAACGGTCCGCCAAGGCGGCTGTCGTTCTCCCCATAGCCGACCTTGCTTATGCCCGAATAAGGTCCGCTGCCACCGCCGCCCTGATTCGTCGCCGATTTCAGAAACGGAACAGGATCAGCCCATTGCGGTGCCGCTTTCGGCGCTGTGAATCCACCCAGGACTGCAAGCAGAATGACCGAAATAAGCGGGACCATCCAGAACATAATGACCTGGCCGACAGGCAGAGCGAATCCTTCTTTTTCTTTGATCCGGTTGAAATAGAGAATACCCATCAGAAGAAAGCTGAATATGACCGTTCTCACGATGGCAAATTCCGCGTCATATTCGGTGAATGTATCAAGGACGGTCAAATAAATGATCGAGAACAGGATAAAAATGAAAATCCGCTTCACCTGCACGACCCAGTAGAACATCAAATACCCCATCAGCCAGAGCAGCACAAAGAACAGGAAGCTCCGGAACAGGTTGGTCATCTCCCACCACTGCGCCTCGGTAATAAGCGCGATGTTATAAATCACATCATTGACGACAATCGGGACCCATTTGAAACTGAGAAAGGCTTCATCCAAAAATAGGCTGTTCAACAGATAAAACAGGAATGAACCTTTCAGCACAATCGACAGAAAAAAATTCACGTGTAAAAAAGAAAGAAAAAAACAAAAGGCCGCAAACATGACAAACACCGTCAAATCGCCGGTATCTGTCACCGTTTCCAGCGGACGGAGCCATTCCAAAAACAGCAAAAAACCAAGTCCGTACAAGACTGCGTTCAGCCAGTTCAAATAGCGCGGGTTGTATAATTTCATGGTTGCCTCACCTCATCGAACACCTTTTTGAAATCGTTCGAGCTGACGACTTTTACGATGACATGCTGGACCCTAAGCCGGTTGATCCGTTTCGTTTCTTCCGGGCCAAGTTCGCGCCGGCCTGTCATCAAGAACAGGTAAATGGCGTGATTTCGGTAAGAAAGGTTTTCAAGCGTCTGGACAAGATCCGTCGTGAGCTGATGGGTGACAAGCATAATCGTACTGCCGATCGGCCATTTGCCGATTTCCTGTTGGATGAGGTCGGAAAATGAAATGCGGCTGTCAGCCCTGACAGAAGCGAGGTGGTAGAAAATTTTCTCTTCCTGGCCTTTCCCGTAATTGAACGGCATGACAGTCCGCTCGCTGCCGATCGACAGGAACCCGAGCCGGCCGCCCTGGCGAATGACCGCGCGGGCGGCGGAGGCGGCAAAGACCACACTTTTTTCGAACATGATCGGGCTTCCGCCGGCGGTTCGATCGAGCATGATCGTCACATCATTTGTCTGCACCTGTTCAAATTCCTTGGTCATGATCGCATTTTTTCGCGCTGTCGCCTTCCAGTCGATCCACGAGAATTTATCGCCGGGCACATATTCACGGACACCGGCCGCCATCGTCGTATCACGCATTTTTTGA
Organism: Guptibacillus hwajinpoensis; assembly: GCA_016841765.1. Lineage (GTDB taxonomy): Bacteria > Bacillota > Bacilli > Bacillales > Bacillaceae_O > Bacillus_BL. The sequence continues at coordinate 48,576 of JAENYN010000031.1, read as the reverse complement.
ACGGTGGAAGCAACACTTCCGTGTGCATATTTGTTTTCGATCTGCCGGTAATGGATTTCCCGGTATTGCGGATAGACAAGGATTTCATCTTCAATCGGGACAGACAATTCTTTTTCAACGAGGCCAAGCATATCCCCCGCCTTCATGCGGATCGCCGGAAATTCGTGGCGGCCCCGCTGGAGAGGGTCGATTGTATACTCGACTGTTATGTCCCGCTTGAACCAGGGAAACACCACTTGCTTGCCGCTGCTCTCCTGCTTTTTCAATTCCGGCGGCAGCAAGTCTTCGACATATACATAGACGAGCGGGAACGGCAAAACCCGGGTGATCCGGATTGTGACAGTCATCTTCTCACCCGCCGTATACCGCCTTTGCTTCAGTTCCCGTTTCACTTGAAAAGCCGTCAGCGGATAAAAACCGAATAAGACCGAGTAAACTGCAAACGGCAGAAAACTGTAAAACAGGAACCAGCTGACAAAGCCGCCTTGAAACATGGCATATGCAAACACCGCCGCCACAATGATCAGCAGCAGAAAGAACTTCACCGAAAAGTTTGCATAGTGCTTGGCCTGTCTCATGACTTTTTCATTTCCCTGATAATCGGAACGCTCGTGCGTTCGACAATTTCTCGGATGACATCTTCCGGGGAACGCCCGTCAAACTTCGCTTCTGCCTTCAACAATACGCGGTGGGCAAGCGTGAATGGCGCCAGGAATTTCACATCATCCGGCAGGACATAATCACGCCCGTGGATGAGGGCATATGCCTGGGCCGCCTTCATCAATGACAGCGAGCCGCGCGGACTGGCGCCGAGCTGAATCAAATTATTCGACCTTGTCCGATTCACGAGGTCAACGATATAGCGCTTGATTGTGTCATCGACATAGATATTTGCCACTTCCTCCTGGAGAGTAAGCAATTCGTCCTTCGTGATTACCGGCTGTATCATATCGATCGGGTGACTCGCCTGCACACGGTTCAACACTTCAAGCTCCTCACTTGCAGTCGGATAACCCATCTTCATCTTCAATAAAAACCGGTCGAGCTGTGCCTCCGGAAGCGGGTAGGTTCCTTCATAGTCAATCGGGTTCTGCGTCGCCATGACGAAAAACGGCTTCGGCAAAATTTTCGTATCGCCGTCGACCGTGACGCTCCCCTCTTCCATCCCTTCGAGCAGGGCCGCCTGGGTCTTCGGCGATGTCCGGTTGATTTCATCAGCAAGGACGATATTCCCCATCAGCGGTCCTGGACGGAATTCAAATTTCATTTCAGCCTGATTATAAATCGATACACCGGTCAAATCTGACGGAAGCAGGTCCGGTGTGAATTGGATTCGCTTAAAATCGGCGCTGACCGATTTGGCAAGTGCGCGCACGAGCATCGTTTTACCCACGCCCGGCACGTCTTCAAGCAGCACATGGCCGCGGGCAAGAAGGGCGGTTAAACTGAGTACGGCAGCTTGGCGTTTTCCGATCATCACTTTTTCGATATTTTCGACTACTTTTTGGATAGCCGGGTTGTATTTTTCAACAGTATAAGCCATTTTTCTTACTCCCTCCCCTATCTCTCCATCTATCGTAACATGTTCACTATATCTGCTGAACTGTGAACAAAGGCCCTTCTGTAATAATTTCGCAATTTTTTTGTAATTTCCTTTGTTTGGGGGTGAAAATCTGAAAATGATAGCAGGCTATTCTGGAGGTTACCCGTTCCTTTGCGCTGCAGGCATTCGCTTTCCGCGGGGCGTCCGGGAAGCCTCCTCAGCGCTGTTCGCGCCTGCGGGGTCTTCCCTGTTCGCTAGTCCCGCAGGAGTCTCATGCCTTCCGCTCCAATCCACTCAGTTTTGAATCATTTTTTGCAAAGAAAAAGAACATCTGTATGAAGGTATTATTCCAATCTATATTTCGGAAATGAAAGAAGCCAATGTCTACTAATGTTAAAATAAGATATTTAAATCACATTGGAAATGGAAAGGGTTATAAATGCTTATCGGTAGCTGAGAGACGTCTTCAATAAGAAAAGAACAGTTGTATATGTGCTTGCTTTTATCCAAATCAGCTGTCTGAATAAATAAAAAAGGGACATCTATTCACGTACCAATTGGTTGGAGCAGAAGGGGCTTGACTCCTCGAAAATAAAAAACCAAATTTCTTAGTGCGGTATCAATTTTCAACTCATAGTGAACCTTTACAAACCAATAAAATAGAGTATAAAACCTTAGCGGTCTTATACTCTATTTCCCAATGCCAGCCTATTCTTTCTTCACACTTCTTTCGCTGGCTCTTTTATTTGTAAATGATGGTTCACGCGCGGCTCATGTTCGCGCTCTTTGTAAATTTTGATGAATTCAACCAGTCCGTCAACAGCTGCGTTAAGCAGTTTTTCGCCCTTCTCCTTTGTTGAAGGCCGAGGGTCTCCAAGCGTGCCGGTTTCGGAGATGGAACTCCATTGCGGAACCATGACCACCGGGCGGCCTTCACCTGTTCCCACCAGATCCAGCCAGAAATATTTGGACATTTTATACTTGTCGAGATCCCGCACCGCTTTATCCATCTGAACAAGGTCTTCTTTTACAGCAAGGTACATGGATGTCTCCAATTCACCGGCATGATTGATTCCGCCCGGGTTTTCCGAATCGCGGATGTCCGCTGCCAGTGTGACGACAGGCTCGAAATCCCAGTGCGACATCGAAGCGCACATGGCATCCGGGTAATCCAAAAAGACCTGTCTGGCCGCTACCTTCAATAAAGGCACGTTGCTGCCATGGCCATTCAGCAAGAGGATCCGCTTAAATCCCTGGTGTGCCAGGCTATTGCATACATCGACCACATAGCGGATGAACGTATCCTGGCTGATCGAAATGACCCCCGGAAAGTCCATCTGGTGAGGGGCATATCCATGATTAATTGGCGGAACGACGACCATTTCTTCGGGTATCTTTTGCGCAGCCCGCACACACACTTCATACGCCAATACGGCATCAGTGTCCACCGGCAGATGATGGCCGTGTTCCTCGATCATGGCCACAGGTACAACAGCGACCCGTTCTTCTTTGACAACCTGTTTGATTTCAGGCCACGTCATCTCTCCGAATAGGTATTTATCGACTTTCATTTCATCACTCCGATCCTCAGACACGCTGAGATTGTTCGAATTCCTGTTTTATTCCCTGCTGCAATTCCGGGTCATGTATAATCCGCCAACCGGTAAGTGCCATGCTTTTGCCGGCGGTGACCATCGTCTCATATGCATAAGGGCTGTTACATAATTGATTGAATTCTTTCGTGTGGCCGGGCACAAATTGGTCTGTCAGGGACAGAACCGGATGGATGGCCGGCACGACCTGGCTCACATTTCCCATATCAATTGAACCCATGCCTTCTTCAAACTGGGATTTATCAACAAAACCGGCATCATCCAGCGCTTGTCCATATACTTTCAGCATTTCCTGGTTTGTCTGCATCGCTTCATAAAAGTTGCCGACCGGCTGGATTTCCAATTCGGTCCCGGTGCTCAGGGCCGCTCCTTTTGCACAGTTGATCACGCGCTCCACCGCTTCCGGCAAGTACGCATTATCGGCTGATCGGATACAAAACTCAGCCGCTGCCCTGTCCGGGATGATGTTATTCGCCTTGCCGCCGTCCGTAACTATTCCGTGGATGCGGACGTCCGGTTTCAACTGCTGCCTCAATGCGCTGATGCCGTTGAATGTCTGGATGACAGCGTCAAGGGCATTGCGCCCTTCCCATGGTTCTGAAGCCGCATGCGCATTTTTGCCATGGAAGATGAATTCATACGTATGTAAAGCGAGCGACTTCACATCAAGGATCGTATCATAGCCCGGATGAAACATCATGGCAGCATCCACATCCGCAAACGCCCCGGCATGGATAAGGTCGATCTTCCCGCCCTCGCCTTCTTCGTCAGGCGTTCCGATGACCGATACTTTGAAAGGATGTTCCGACGTACTTTTTGCCAGTGCGACACCCGCCGCCACACTGGCGACGCCGATCAGATTATGGCCGCACGCATGCCCGATTTCAGGCAAGGCGTCATATTCTGCACAATAAGCGACATGATAGCCGCCGCTTCCTTGTTCATAAGTGGCAATAAAGGCGGTTTCGAGATCGCCGACGCCCCGCTGCACATCGAAGCCCTGTTTTTCCAGGTAGTCACAGAGCATTTTTGAGGCGAAGTATTCCTCGCCTCCCAACTCCGGATTGCGCTGGATTTCTTTGCTGATTGCGATAAGTTCATCCTGTTCCAGCTTGAGGATGCGGTTCATCTCGTCTTTTATCGTTTCTTTTATCATTGGTTTCCCCCTCTTCTCCAACAAAATGACAGGCTGCAAATGCACCTGACCCCGTCTCTTTCAGCTGCGGCGCTTCATGCATGCATTTATCCCGGGCAATCGGGCACCGCGGATGGAAACGGCAGCCTGCCGGCATATCAGATGGATCAGGAAGTTCTCCTTTTAAAATGGCCCGTTCCTTCCGTTTTGTTTTCAAGGAAGGCATGACATTGATCAGTGCTTTGGAATATGGATGCTTCGGGTTTTTCACGACTGCCTCCGCATCCCCGATTTCAACAATCTTGCCGAGGTACATGATGGCGATCCGGTCGGAAATCAGCCATGCAAGCGACAGATCATGGGTGATGAAAAGATAGGAAAGCCCCATTTCATCACGAAGCTCGACCATCAGCTTTAAAATATCGGCCCTGACCGAGACATCAAGCATTGAAACAGGTTCATCCGCTACGATGAATTTCGGGTTCAGGATGAGAGCCGAGGCGATGGCGACCCGCTGTTTTTGGCCGCCGCTCAATTCATGGGGATACCGGTAAATGAAGTCCTCAGCCGGTTTCAAGCCTGCCCATTCAAGCGCTTCGATCACCTTCGCTTTCCGGTCTGTTTCCTTTTTGGCCAGGCCATTCACAACGAGCGGTTCGGCCACAATGTCATAAATCATATATTTCGGATTCAAGGACTGGTATGGATCCTGAAAAATCATTTGAGCTTGCTGCCGGAATGCTTTCAATTGCTTTTTGTTTTTCCGGAAATCGCCGCTGCCATCAAACAGGATTTCACCTTCCTGTTCCTCGATCAACTGGAGAATCGCTTTGCCGGTTGTCGTCTTGCCGCTGCCGCTTTCCCCGACAAGCGAGACGATTTCCCCTCTCTCAATCGAAAGGTCGATGCCGTCAACAGCTTTTACCTTCTTTTTGTTTTTGGAAAACAGTTCTTTCAACATGCTTTCCCTGACTGTGAAATGGACTTTCAAGTCTTTGACTTCCACTAATTTGCTCACATCAATTCCCCCTATGATGGCAGGCGACCAGATGGTCTGTGCCTATTGATTTCAATTCAGGGGCTTCCTGTCTGCAAATGTCGGTTGCATATTCGCACCGCGGGTGAAAATAGCAGCCTGCCGGTGGATCAAGCAGGTTGGGCGGCGAGCCGGGAATCGACTCCACCATCTTCCGTTCTTTCGTCAAATCGGGGAAGGATGAAATCAGTTTCTCGGTATACGGATGGGTGCTCCGTTCCACAATATCTTCCACGCTGCCGGTCTCCACGACCCTGCCGCCATACATGACGACCGCTTTGTCGCATGTTTCCGCCATGACGGACAAGTCGTGTGTAATCAAAATCATCGCCATGTCCAGTTCCTCCCGGAGCCGCTCGATCAAATCGAGGATCTGGGCCTGGACCATGACATCAAGTGCTGTTGTCGGTTCGTCCCCGATCAGGATTTTCGGCCGGCAGGCCAGCGCCATTGCGATCATGACGCGCTGTTTCATGCCGCCGCTGAATTCATGCGGATACTGATCGATCCGGTCGGAATCGATTTCGACCAGTTCCAGCAGTTCTTTGGCCCGTTTCCGTGCCGCTTCATAATCCATATCTTCATGCAGTAAAATGACCTCGATGATCTGATCGCCGATTTTCAACACCGGGTTCAACGCATTCATCGCACCCTGAAAGGCGATTGAGATATCCTTCCACCTGTGTAATCTCACTTCATCGTCAGTAAGGGCGGCCAGGTTTTTCCCTTCAAGCAGCACCTCTCCGTATGCTACCTTGCCGTTGTCCGGCAGGAGGTTGGTGATGGACAGGGCCGTTGTCGTTTTGCCGCAACCCGACTCCCCCACCAGCCCGATCGCTTCCCCTTTCGCGAGGGAGAAGCTGACCTTATCAACAGCAGTCACCGTGCCGGCTTTCGTATTAAACGTTGTTATCAATCCTTTTACATCTAGCAACTCCATTAGGATCCCCTCTTCAGTTGCGGATTCAAAATTTCATCGATCGCATAGCCCATGAATGTAAAGCCAAGTACAATCGCCACAACACAGAGCCCCGGCGGAATGAGGAACCAGTATGCCCCCAGACTGGCAGCGCCGGATTCAAACGCATAATGGAGCATCATTCCCCAACTCGGATTCGAGGAATCCCCCATCCCGAGGAAACTCAGTGTTGTTTCGGATAAAATAGCTGTCGCCGAGACGAGCACCGTATTGGCAAAAATGAGCGGGAACACATTCGGGAGCGCATGTTTGCGCATGATATATAGCGAACTGGCCCCGAGCGCCCGGGCACGTTCGACATATTGTCGTTCTTTGATGGAGAGTGTCTGTGACCGCACGACCCGTGCTGTTCCCGGCCAGCTTGTCAGGCCGATGACGAGGATGATGTTCCAGAGGCTCGCTCCCAAAATCGCCGTCAGCACCAGCGCGAGCGGCAGCCACGGCAGGACGAGAAAGACATCCGTAAACCTCATCAAGAAGTTATCGACTTTTCCTCCATAAAACCCGGATACAAGGCCGACTACTGTGCCGACGAGCATCGAAATCAACGTCGCCAGCACGCCGACCAGGACTGAAATCCTGGTACCGGCAATCAGTGCCCCGAGGACATCGCGCCCCATATCATCTGTTCCCAATAAATGATCTTTACTTGGCGGTTCAAAAACACCGCCGCTTCCATAGCTGCTCGGATCATAGTCGGTCAAAACCGGACCGAACATTGCAATAAATATGAAAAGCCCGAGCAATATAGCGCCAAAAAGGCCCAGCTTATTTTCCTTGAACGATTGGATGATATTTTTATATTTTTTCAGTTTCAGTTCAGATCTGTTCTTCATACTCACATCCCCCATCAGCTCTTAACCCGCGGATCAAGATATCCGTAGATGATGTCAGCCAGTAAATTAGCTGCGACGACACTCACGCTTACAATGAGGAAAATACCTTGCAGCAGCGGATAGTCGCGGTTCAGAAGCGCGTCATACATCAACCTGCCGAGTCCCGGCCATGAAAACACGGTCTCAATCTGGATGGCGCCTGCAATCATGAAACCAAGATTGATGGCGATGATGGTGACCATCGGCAGCATGGCGTTCGGAACCGCATGCCACCGGACCACCCACTTTTCCTTGAATCCCTTCGCTTTTGCTGTCGTAATATAATCTTCCGTCAACACTTCAAGCAGTGAGTTCCGCATGATCAGCACGAACTGCCCGATCAAAATCAAGCTCAGCGTGACTGCAGGCAAAAACAGATGTTTCGCGACATCGACCGAGTGATCGATGAAACTGCCGTAAGACGCTCCCGGCGTCACCATCCCGCTCGTCGGGAACAGCTGGAACTGGACGCTGAACAGGATCACAAGAATGATCCCAAGCCAGAAAGTCGGCATCGAATACGTGATCAGCGAGAAGCTCAAAGCCGTGACATCGATTTTCGTGCCGCGTTTCCAGGCTGAGATGACGCCGATGAAGGTTCCCGCGGCGATCGCAATCACCGTGGAAACCCCGACCAAAAGCAGCGTCGGCATCAGCTTGGCCGCAATCACATCCAGGACGGGTTTTTTGAACATGAATGACAGCCCGAAATCCCCTTTGAATAAGTCGCTGAAATACATGCCCAGCTGCACATACCAAGGCTGCCCGAGCCCGAATAGCTCCTTCGCCTTTTCGATCGCTTCAGGCGAAGCATTCGGGTTGCGGATCAGCATGGACAGCGGATCACCCGGCATGATCCTGAAGAGAAAGAAGTTGATGACCAGTACGAGAAAGATCGTCACTGCGGCTTGCATCATTTTTTTTAAAAGATAACTCCAGCTCATACCATCAACACCCTTTTTCGTTACATTCCTTTATAACGGTTTTTGCCCCTTGATCTCTGGACAATGAGGAAAGCTCCGCCGAGAAGAATGACACCAATGGCAATGCCCCACATCATTCCTGAACCGGAATCGCCCTCTTCAGCCGCCCCGCTTGCTGTTTCTTCCGTATTGGCTGCAGCGACTTTATCATCTCCGCCGCTTGCAGGAGCCACTTTCATATAGTTGGAATGGTTGAATGTCAGGAAGTACGTATCTTTCACTTTCGTCCAGCCTTCCCATTCCTCTGTATTTACCGCTTGCATGGCATTATCATAGAACAAAATGATATACGGATTTTCATCATAAAGGATCTTTTGCATTTCATGAACGACCTTTTGGCGTTCGTCACGGTCGACCAGTTTTTCCTGCTCGGAAAACAGCTTATCGTATTGGTCATTCGCATAATAAGAATCGCTCAGCCCGCCGATCTGGTCGCCTTTCATGACGCGGAGAATCGTTGTCGGGTCGGCGTCGGTTCCCCAGCCCCATATGAACATATCAAAGTTGGCATTATCATAAATCCGGTCTGACAGGAGGCCGTCATCCACCGTTTCCACGTCAACACCGATTCCGACTTCCTTGAAATAATCGGCAATCATATTGCCCGTTTTCACTTCTTCGGTCGAATTTGACCTGAGCATGAGCTTGAAGTTCAACGGCTTTCCATCTTCAGCTTCGCGGAGGCCGTCGCCGTCAGAATCGGTATAGCCGGCGGCTTCAAGCATGCTTTTCGCCTTTTCCGGATCATAGTTCCGTTTATCTTCAGGTTTGTAATGCCAGAAATCGAGATTCGGAGGGATCAAGGATGTCCCTTCAACCGCCTGTCCGGCATAAGCGATATCAATCAGTTTCTGTTTGTCGATGGCATACTCCATTGCCTGGCGGATGGCCTTATCTTTCAAAAGCGGATTCCCTTTTGATTTCGGATCGTCCCATGTGTTGATGGCGAGTTCGGTAAATCCATGAGTGGGAGCTGAAACGACATCAAGGTTGTCTTCATTTTGCAGCTGTGCCACCTGGTTCGGATTGATATTGATGGCCGCGCCGATTTCACCGACTTTCAGCGACTGCACCATCGTGTCATTGTTGGAATACAAAACGAATACAAGTTCATCCACGTTTGCGGCGCCAAGGAAATAATCTTCATTCTTCGTAAGCTTGATATATTCCCCTTCTTTTTGCTCGGCAAATTTGAAAGCGCCCGTTCCGACCGGTTCTTCATTCGGCCATGTTTCCAGCACATCTGCCTTAACATCTTTCCAGATGTGCTCGGGTAAAATCGGCGCGGTGATTTGCAGCATATTCGCCTTCGGGTCCTTTGTCTTGATGACAACCGTATGATCATCAGGAGTTTCAATCGATTCAATGCCATCCATATAACCGGCATAGAGGCCAAGCCCGCTCTCCTGCATCGTTTCATACGTGTATTTCACATCCGCTGACGTGAACGGTTCACCGTCATGCCAGGTCACATCATCACGCAAATTGAATGTCCAAGTTTTATTGTCATCACTGACCTTCCACTCTTTTGCCAGTCTTGGAACCGGTTTTACATCATCATCAAATGCAACCAGTGAATCGTAAACGAGTGAAAAAATTTCCGTCGCGGAAATCGTGTACGCAATGAACGGGCTCAAACTATCCACTTCATTCGTCCAGCCAATTCTGAGCGTCGCATCCCCTTCCGCCTGCACCCCTTTGCCGGCAGCACCGCCAAACGAGGTTCCAAGCAACACAACCGTCAACACCAGCAGTTGAAATGCCTTTTTCATTGAGTTTCGCATGTTACTCCCCCTTTGTTGTTTTACATCAAGCCTGCACGCCTGCTTCCTCCACAAAAAGCTTCCCATTTGTTCCATCAAGATAGGCATCAACACCCATCGGCAGTGTTGCCAAATCCTTCGTATGCCCGATCGGCAGCCCATGGATCACCGGAATGCCAAGCGGCTTCAAGAAATCATCTAAAATATCTTCAAGGAAAAACGTGACCGGAAAACCAGGATTATGCTTGAACGGTTCACAACCTGAACATTCACCAACTACTATACCGGCGGCTTCTTGCAGCTTACCGGCATTTTTTAAATGGGTCAGCATGTGATCGAGAATCCACGGCTCTGTCTCCACCTCTTCGAAAAAGAGGATTTTATCTTTCGTATCAATTTCAAACGGAGTTCCGAGCGAAGCGCATATCAGCGTGAGATTCCCGCCAACCAATTCACCGCGTGCTTCCCCGCCGTTGATGACGTCCAAATACTTCTTTTCATCAGCCATTTTGATTTCCCCGATCGGTTCAGGTGAAGACAGCGCTTTAAATAAATACTCTTTTCTGTACGTTGTTAGATCTTCTGAATTGAATCCTGCCATTCCGGGACCGTGGAAGGTGACCAGGCCGGTATGTTTTTTTATAGCGAGGTGTAAAGAAGTGATGTCACTGTATCCGATGAAGATTTTGGGGTTCTTCCTGACAAGGTCAAAATCGATACGGTCGATAATCCGGGCGGAACCATATCCGCCTTGCGTGACAAAAACGGCATCAATATCGGGATTCGCAAACATGGCATTGAAATCGGCGGCCCGCTGCTCATCGGTTCCTGCGATGTATTCATGACGGCAATTGACATGGTCGCCGACCACGACATTGAATCCCCATTCCTCCAGCGTCTGGACGCCCCGCTTTAGGTCACTTTTTTTAAAAAGCGGGCTTGCCGGCGCAATAATTCCAATTGTATCCCCTTTTTCGAGCGGTTTCGGTTTGATTTTCATCGATTTCCTCCTTTATGAAACAGGCAAGTATCCCATTTCCTGTGAAATGTGCGTCGCTGTACTGAGCAGCTCATCGATATATTCCTGCCTTGTATCTTCCGGCAAAAAGTTGACCGGCCCCGAAATCGCGATGCCTGCAGCCACCTGGCCCTCATGATTGAAAACAGGGGCCGCATACGCGATCGCTCCGAGTGTCAACTCTCCGTGAGACTCAGCATACCCTCTTTGTCTAATGCGGTTGATTTCTTCCTGGAGTTGTGCCTTCTGGGAAATGGTGAGCGGGGTGACAGCTTCAAACTCATTTGCAAGGCTGTCCAACTCTTCCTCGGGCAAATAGGCAAGGATGGCTTTCGACAGGGCCCCGGCATAAATCGGCATGCGCTGGCCCACTTTGATTTCGTAGCCGAAATGGTGAAAGGATTCAATATTGATGAGGCATAACGCTTCCTGATTGTCGTACACACTCAAATTGATATTCAACTCGGTCCGCTGCGCCAATTTCTGCAGCCATGGATAAGAGTTATTCACGATGTCGGTACGGTTGATGACAACCCCGCTCAACCTGACAAACTTGATTCCCAATCGATACTTTCCAGATCGGTCATCGAGTTCGAGGAACCCCTTTGCCAGTAATGTCTGGATGATGCGGTGGACCGTTGTCATTGCAATCCCGGTTCTGGCTGAGATTTCCTTCAATGTCAATTCGGGCTCTTTATATGTAAAGGTTTCGATAATCGTCAAAGCCCGGTCAATCGAACGAATCGTCCCTTCATTAGCCAATATGTTCACCTCCTTTTTACCGATTCCATCAGGCGGAATCAGGATTCCATTTTTCTTATTTTAACAATATTCTAAAAATTTTAAATTGTCAACTTGATTTGTAAACCTGTACACCCTAGCTATCAGGAGCTTTACCATGAAAAAACAGCGAGAAGTTTTCATTCTCACTGTTTTCAAAGAGTTTTATCCAAATTTGTCTGATTTTCGCAAATAGGGTAGAAATCACGTTCCTACTTGCTTACTTTCGTCCAAATATTCATATCTTCATATCCGGTCGCAATGTTGCAGTTATTCACAAGCCGGCCCTGAAACGTATAGCCGAGCCGCTTTACCGTCAGATTCATGCCAGGGGACAGCGCTCTTGTCATTGAGTAAAAGGAATGAATTCCTTTAGCGATTAACATTTCCTCCAGTTTCATGACAATTGGATAAAGGAGGCTCTTTCCTCTATAGTCAGGTTCTGTAGCACAATCGGTAATTTCGGCACAATTGAACTCTGTCCGGATCAATGCTGAAGCGACTGAGACAATGCGGCCGTGGTGTTTGACAGTAACAAAGAAATAATCATCACCCATTTTCTCCCGCAAATACTCAGGTTGACGGACATCCGTCGGATACTGTTCAAACACCTTTTTATAGAGTGCCGAAATCTCATCCGCATCTTCCTTCCCGGCCGGCACCACTTCAAACCCTTCCGCTAAATCAGCTTCGGTAACGTTCTTGTCATCCCGCTCCACAATCACCATCGAATCTCTTACTTTATCAGCAAGAATCGTAATTCTCCGGGCTTCTTGATGGAATTTCGAAAAGATATAACTATCCTCTCCCTGGAAGAAGCCGCTGATCATCCCCTCTTGCTCATACCCATATGATTGCAGAATGCCGCCGTGTTCCTTTCGTGCATAAATGATTGTTTTTCCAGGTTCAATGTCTGCTTCCAATTGGCTGATATACTCCATGCTTTTCTGATTTGCTTCAGCCAGGTGGCATACGATTCTGTTATTATTTCGATCTATCTGATAGTGGTTTTCTATTAAGGCTGCCATTAAACCTCCCCCCTCTATTGCTTGATCACTTTTTATATTACTGAATAATCAGAAAATAATCCATTTTATTTTCTGCCATTTCCACAGGGATCAAATCCGCTTAGTGTATAAGGCTATTTTTATGTTTACTATATCTGCTTAATGGCGAATATAGACCCTTCTGTCAGAATATCGCGCAAAAAGCTCCCCCATCTCAACCAGCCCCTGCCTATCATGGCTTTGCTCTCTGAACATCCATTTTTCTTCCTTCTGACATTCTTGTGAAAAATAGATTGTTTTTTACATTTTTTTCAGGATTTACGTAAATAATACAGGCTGTGTCATTGACAAGGTTATATTAAAGGAGGAATACAAAATGGGACGATTAGAAGGCAAAGTGGCCCTGATTACCGGCGGAGCCCGCGGAATGGGAGCAGTTGATGCGAAGGCATTTATCGATGAAGGGGCAAAAGTGGTCATTACGGATATTCTTGATGGCGAACAGGTAGCCAACGAACTCGGTGAAAACTGTGTTTTTTATAAACATGACGTTTCCAGTGAGGACCAATGGAAAGATGTCGTGAAAAAAACGGAGGAGAAGTTCGGCCCGATTAACGTTCTTGTCAACAATGCCGGCATTGTCATACAGGAACCACTCGAAACATTCAATACAGAAAACTACGAGAAAGTGTATCGGATCAACCAGCTCGGTGTCTTCCTTGGCATGAAAACGGTCATCCCTTCCATGAAGAAAGCAGGGAACGGCTCAATCGTCAATATCTCTTCCATTTCCGGCCTTGTCGGCCAGGCCATGTCATCTGCATATAACGCTTCGAAATTCGCCGTTCGCGGCATGACGAAATCAGCAGCGATTGAGTTGGGGGAAGCCGGCATCCGCGTCAATTCGATTCACCCGGGGATCATTAAGACCCCGATGACGGATGTGGAAGAACTCCAGGGTGTCATTCAGGAAATGGCACAGGGCATTCCGCTCCGCCGCATCGGCCGGTCCGAAGAAATTGCCATGCTCTGCGTCTATCTAGCATCTGATGAATCCAGTTACTGTACCGGTTCGGAATTCACCGCTGACGGCGGCTTCGTGGCCGGTTGATTCTTTCATACTGGAGCTGCTTTTTGAAGCGGCTCCTATTTTGTTTTGAGATGGACCAGGCTTCAACTAAAAATCCCATTCCATGGTAACGGAATGGGATTCTGTCATGATTCGGGGCGGAATTCCTTCTGGAAACGGCCGGATTTGATCTTGCCGTGATACTCTTTATTATCCAGCACCAGCACCTGTTCATTTGTCCGGGCAGCCTGTTGCTTCGTATTCTCAACTAGAGCCAAAATGGTTGCGCTAGTTTGCTGGGCGCCTTTCACAAGCAGCGGCACCCCCAGGCTGTCTATGCCCAGTCCTCTCGACAGGCCGCCGCCGATCGTCATTAAAAAGGGGACAGTAGGCGACGTATTGGAAAAAATGATCTGGTCATCCGAATCAAAACGATTCAAAAATAAGTAGCTTAAATCAGTCATAGCGGGAACGACAAGTTTTGACCGCTTTCTCCCCAACGTATAAACGGCATTTCCATCCTCATCTTTTCCATGAAAAAACAGCTTGCCCGCATCTGTTTTCTTCAATTTATTGAAATACGGAACTGATAGAATTTGTTTTTTTGTCAGCGGCAGCGATTTGGCCGTCAGGATTTTCAAATGGAATGCCGCAGCCAGAGCAGTTGAATGGGTTCCTCCGTAATCATTGTATATATAAATCATGCCATCACCTTTAACGTTAATATTTACGGTTATCATGTGCATATTAACAATAGCTATACCAGTTTCTAGACATGCTTTTTTAAGCGGGCGCAGTTTGAGGGGGAATAAAATGGAAGATGCCGCCATTGCAATTGCAAGAACGTTGTTCAGTTTTATTATTTTAATCCTTGTGACAATAATCCTTGGAAAACATATCAACATCCATAAAAATCATTACAGTTTCGCTCTTGCCATTACAATTGGATCGTTTATCGCCAACATGGGGTTCAATACAAAACTGAACTTCGGGGTAATGCTGGCTGCTTTTCTTGCACTCATTTTATTGTATTATGCCTTTCTGCTGCTCGCTTCCCGAAACCGCCGCCTGAGGAGGTGGTTTTCCGGACAGCCGACTGTCGTTATGGAAAACGGCAAGATCCTGGATGAGAACATGAAAAAAATCAAATTCTCCCTGGATGACTTGAATCAGCACCTGAGAGAATTGGGCGTTTTCGATATTTACGAAGTGGACTATGCGTTGGTGGAAGCAAGCGGGAAATTATCAATGCGAAAAAAAGATCGGTTCCAGACGCCAACCAAACAGGAATTACACCTGCAATCCACAACTGAAGGCGTTCCGGTCGAGTTGATCATGGACGGAAAAATTATCAGGAAAAACCTCACGGATCCGTACAGTGAAAATTGGATTCGTTCGCAGTGCCAAAAACAAAATATAGCGGTCGACGATGTTTACTATGCCGTCGTAAACAGCAACGGCTCCCTTTTTATTGACACATACAAAGATCATATCCATTCTCCAGCCGACCTGGAATAACTGCGCCCGTTCACAGAAAGATTAAATAATGCCAGTCGCTGACACTAACCGAAAGAGGTGAGTTTCTTGGAACACTTTCCGATCATCCATACAAATGTCTGGGATGCCATCATTGCTGTACCGGCTGTCGTCATCCTTACGCAAATCTTAAAAATAGCCTTTCCGATTCCAAACGTGTTTGTCCCGACAGCCGCCAACATCATCGGCCTGGCCTTTTCCATTTTCATTGCCCATCCAGGTAATGTATGGGCCGGCATTTTCATGGGCTTATTTTACGGCAACGCCGCTGTCGGAATTTATGCCTCATTAAAAACGGCTTTGCTGGCCTATCGAAAGAGAGCTGAAAGAGGGCTCTCAAACCTCCATTGAATACTTCCCCTTCACCAGGGGGCAAACCGCGACGCCGCTGTTACCCCCTACTCTCAATGGACTCTATTCAACCGGTTCTATGTTGTTTTTTTCGCCTGCACTCCCTAAAATTCTTCTCTGGCCGGCATTCCCCTCTGGAAAAGACGGTCCGTTTCCTGTTGATTGATAAACGGGTAAGGTTTAAGCCATTCCAATCCTCATGCAAATTCGTTTTTCTTCAACCTGACTATAGCTCCAGTCCCTTTCATATATTTTCAATAGGTTCTGTTAAACGTCATTGTTGGTTTCCGCTGCAGGGGCTAGCTTTCCGCTCCAATCAACTTCAGTACAAATCAACATTGTACGTTAACACAGCCTTTCAATAAGAAAGGGATTTCGTGGTAAAGGGCTGGCTGTCAGCAGCTTTGCCGATCACTTGATGGAGGGGGCTGCATAAAACGATGGATGTCACGCACTATTTAAGTGACAGTTATATGTTCCTCGTACCGGTACTGTGGGTGTTGGGTTTTGCATTGAAGCGGACTCCGAAAGTGCCGGATTGGATGATCATCTGGATCCTGTTTTTCGTGTCGCTTGCTTTAGCGGTATTTTCATTCGGGTTTACCCCTGATGCGGTTGTGAATGCGATTATTGCGGCGGGGGTTGCGGTGTTTGGGCATCAGCTCGTTAAGCAGACGAAGGAAAAAGCATGAATAGGAGCCCTGCCTGTTGGAAGCATACGGGCAGGGCTCTTATTTTCGATTCATAGATTTCGGACATTCTCCATTTGCTTTTAGCTTCAGCCGGGAGTAAATCAACTATACAAAAGGATAAAGTGAGGGCTGCTGCATTGCCTGCCACCAGGTTTTCATGACACTATAAAAAAGAACCATCCTTCCATTCATCGAGAGGCAGGATGGTTCTTTTTTTAAGGCGAATTTTAATTGTCACTCCCCTGCTTCTCCATTATCTTCCCCCATAAATTGATAGGTTAATGCCGAAAATGGACGAAAACGGCAGATAAATAGGCCGGATAAATAGACAGGCATACATGCGAAATAGCTGCTTTTGCATTTAATAGTATCAGACAGCGATAGAAACAAGTCCAAGGAGTTTCAAATTACACGCTGTCTAAAAATTAAAGGAGGTTATTTAGTTAATGAATAAGAACGACAAGAACAATCATGACAACTGCTGCTTCAACTGCTGCAATGAAAAGGATCTTTTACAGGATAAGATTTGCTGTGATTTCAGTGTAGCTGCAGGAGGGACGCCAACAGTGCTGTATGCAACAAATGCAAGCCAGTGTGATTCCCTTGTGGCTTCCGGAACGGTGAGAAACTGCAGTCAGACTAACATGACTGTCTCGTTTGTAAGAGGTGCAAACGCTGAAGGGGGCGGCGGTACTGTAATCAGAACAGCCGTTATCCCGCCAGGCGGATGTTTCATGTTCACAGTTGGAAACTTTGATGTGATCCGTGCGACAACAGCCAACACTGCAGCGGAAGGCCCTGCCCAGGGTGAACTTTGCCTCACTCCACGGTACAAAATTTAAACAGGAAACAATTCATCCTTTCTGTTTGTACAAAGGGATGCTAGTTTATAGACCAGGCATCTGAACGGTTTATTAATCGCAAAAACCTCTGGTTCATTGGTCCTTCCAGATCAGAGGTTTTTGTTTTACATACCTATGCGGAAATACGTCCAACATAGGCCGGCAACTGAAACAAAAGCACCTTCGTTCCATAGGATATTGAAAAAGCAGTTTGCTGGAAAAGGGGGCAGGATCATTGGAAAGCTGCAGCAATGAAAACAATTGCGTAAGAACCGCTTTGGAAAAGATAGCAGATGCTCAGCGGAAAGTTGATATCGGTGCCCGTGAGTCATCTCTACATGGACTTATTGATGAATCAACTCGCCAAAAGAAAAATACAATCCCATTCATCCTGTATTGTGAGTCAAAACCATTTATTGCTTATGGCATATGACTCCAACAGATTATAGCTGGCAGAAAGAACGCTGGATCTGGTTTCCTACTTTTCTTTTCCGAGTGAAGGATATTAAAGGTGATTGTGCGTGTTTGGAATTGTTAAAACTAAAAGACCACCCTGGATTAAAGACAATCAACACGACGATGGAATGCACCCCCTGTTGTCAATTAGATTATGCAGAAATCGGTGATTTGGTGCCAACAGGCGTGCACATCACGATCGATGTTTCATGTTTCAGTTCGATCCAGTGCTTGCCGGCCTTATTTGTGGATGCTGCTATGTAACGACTGAAACGAATCAACAGAACACATGAAAGAATCCATCCGCTAACAGGATGGATTCTTTTTGTCGAACGGATGTAGAATGCGACTGGCAAAAGGGAACAACTGGCGGTTGACTGCTAATAGTAAGCTTGCTTTTGGCAGTGAAAAAACCATCAAAGATATCGGATGACTTTCAGTGCATGCTTATCATGTTTTTCAGAAAAAACCCTCATTCTGCGGCCGTTAAAAACATTGAAAAGATCTGACCGTGTTCGGATTAATGACATGATAAATCCAGCCGAGCCTTCTCCACCTAAAACCGACGATTGCATTCCTGCCCACAAAGGTCGGGAAAAACCAAAAACTGCTGCCGTTCCTTAACCAAATATACGTATTCCGATACAAACAACTCCTCATGCCGGCAGGGCCGTACTGCCAGGCAGGAATAGGAGGCGAAAAGGCCGGCGGCGGCCCCATTGGAGGAATGCCTCCGCCAGCCGGCGGCGGACCGTAATAACCTCCGGGATACTGCCGGTCGTCACTGTTCCACTCAGGCATGTCATAATCAAAAAAATACGGATCTTCCTGATACAAATCCAGCACTCCTCTCCATTTAACTCTTTTTACTATATGGAACTGGAGAGGAATGGGTGAATGCCTGTAAGTGCTATCATTCCTGGGTTTTCACACGAGTCTTAAGAGGTACATTTAGAGAGTTTAAATCCGTTTATCTTAATTTAAGCAGGGAACCGTGTAAAAGAAACCGTCTAAAAAAACCGATATGAAGAATGGGCCTTCCACCCGTCTCGTAACCTGATGAAAGAACATCTCTATCACTCGGCTTTTTTGAAATTCCTTATATCCTGCCGAAATAACAATTCAATGTGAAAGTAATGGTCACTTTAGACCTAATTTCAATTCGATAGCTCTCCTTAATTTTATATAGTAGTATAATAAAAAGTGCATTTTTCATGAAAGACTCCAGCAGATTGCAACATAAAAACTAACTATCCAAAGAAAGAAGGTCTATTCATGCTTAATTATGCACAAATTGCCCTCGAATTTTTTAGACTAAATCATAACTTTAAAAAAAGCAGACAGGAAATCCTGGATATTAGAGAGAAAAAATTCCGGAAAATTTTAAAGTATGCCTTCGATCATTCCAAATTCTATCACGATTATTATTTGAGTCATGGCATCAAAAAAAATGATTTGCAGGATATTCCCATCGAATCCTTACCCACTATCAATAAGTCCCTATTTATAGAGCACTTTGATGACATATCTACAACTGAGGATTTGACTTTTGAAAAAATAAAACGATTCACCACAGAAAATACGGATCAGCAAAGCAAATACCTAAATAAATATAGTATTGTTCACTCTTCAGGAAGTACAGGAAATCCAACCTTCTTTACTTATGATGATCAAGCCTGGAAAACGATATTATCTGCCGGTGTTCGTGCAGCTAAAGGGAACGTCCCTTTAAAAACTGTTTTTTCCAAAAAGGTCCGAGTTGCCTATATTGCAGCGACAGAAGGCAGATTCGGCGGAGTTATGGCGGCAAGTTCAGGTATTAAGGAATTTGGATACGAACCATTAATATTAAATGTGAATTTACCTTTAAATGAATGGATCGATCAAATTAACGACTTTCAACCTAACATCATTATCGGCTACCCTTCGGCTTTAAAAATACTGTGTGATTTGATTGAAAGAAAAAAGGTGGCCGTGGATGTAATCGATGTCGTTACCGGCGGGGAACCGTTAACCCACCAACTCAGACAATATTTTGAAGGTATATTCGGCGTGGAAGTGATCAACATTTATGCCGCCAGTGAATCGCTGATGCTCGGGATGGAGAGAACGAACTCAAATGGCTTTTATCTATTTGACGATCTGAATTATTGTGAAATGTTTACTGCCAATACATTTATCACACCGTTATACAATTATTCTCAGCCATTAATCCGTTATCAATTATCAGATAAGCTGACAGAAAAACAGCGTACACCAAATGAAATGTTGCCATTCACGAAAATTGAAAGCATTATCGGGCGCAACGAAGAAATCATGTGGTTTATAAATGAAGATGGTGAAGCCGATTTCCTGCACCCGTTAATTATTGATGATATTGATACGGAAGGAAACATTCATTATCAATTCATCCAGCATTCCAAAAAAGATTTCCAAATCAATATCGAGTTTCTGGATGAAGATCGTCAAAACATTAAGGAAAGTGTTCGCAGCAATATGAATGAGATCCTGAAAGAGAAAAAGCTTACGAATCTTCATTACTCTATCCAGGAAGTGGATGAAATCCCCATAAATCCTGATACCGGTAAAAGATCTATGGTCATATCCTAAGCTTAATCATATAAATCCAAGTTCGGAGAATAGGGGTCGGCTGGAAATGCTGCTTTTTATGAAGGGACTGCTCATAGGCATCATAATAGGTGTGCCCGTTGGACCTGTCGGGGCACTATCTGTAAGAAGAGTTTTAATTCATGGTCCAATTTATGGCCTTACGTCAGGATTGGGTGCGAGTGTGGCTGATCTAGTTTATGGCAGTATCGTTGCTTTCGGATTAACTTTCATATCTGATTTTTTAATTCATTATCAATTTTGGTTCCGGCTCTTCGGCGGGATGATGATTCTTTTGATTGGGATAAAAATATATCAATCAAGGTTGCAATTTAATGATATGGACGCAGAGAAAGAAAATAAAAATGTCCACAGCCATATAGGGGCGTTTCTGTCCACGTTTTTATTGACGATAAGCAATCCCACAACTGTGGTCTCTTTCTTAGTGATTTTTGCAGGCTTCGGCTTGAAAGGATTAGATAACAATTACACCGGAGCTCTCCAATTAATAGCAGGGGTCTTTGCAGGCGGGGGATTATGGTGGATATTATTGACCTATATAACCAATAAATATAAAGCTAGAATAAATGATCATAATTTAAAAAAAGTGAATAAAGTTTTTGGCAGCATTATTATTCTGTTTGGCGTCAGCATCGTTTTAGCCATTAAGTTATGAGTCCCGGGACAAGTGTCAATCATCAAAACAAAAACCCTCTCAATAGTCAGCGGACTTATAAGAAGCTTGCTGTAAGCGCCTGTAAATTCCTCCTGGAAAGGAAAACGTAAAGCCAAAGCTTTGAATAAAACAAAGCTTTGGCTTTTTTAGCGTGCATTGAGTAGATTTCCAGAGGTTCATTAACAATTTCTCTGAGTCCCCGGATTCGTTATTGTTTTGTTAAATGTCTCTAAAAAGAGTGCCTGTCACTACCCGAGTTTTGTCGAACAGGCTTATTACTCGAGATTTACGGGTGGTGACGGGAACTGTCATTAAGAATTCTATTCTTCTTTCCCCTCGCCTATTTCGTCCACCAATCTTTCTGCCGCTCTACGATAGAGATTGCTCATATTAACAAGAGAAGCGATCAACAATACGTGTTCCATATGATCCTCATCCTTTTCCTTCATATGGGCCACTTCCTCCTTTACTTCACTTGCACACCCCTTAATATCCTCTGTAAATCTTGCGGCGTTCAACCCGGATAGATGCAAAAAGCTATTGTAAAGCGGATCTATCCCAAAATCTTCTTCATGTATTCTTGTATTAATTCGATCGAGAACAGTCTTGATATCATTAATACTGAGCACGCCCTTCAACTGATAGATCAGGCTAATTAAAATCAGATGCTCCTTTGAATACTTTTTATTTTTAATCGGGAACAACAGTTTTCCTTTTGCATAGTTGTTGATCATTGTTTTCGTCAGCACTTTTTCATCATCATTTCGCTTTGAACTGCTGAATTTCTTTTCAAATAATTGAATCACCTGATCCATATATAAATCCAAATCCGGTATTTCCTCCAGTGTCAATTGGTTGTCCGGTTCCAATGCAGAAATGAGATCATTTATCTTTTCCATGGAAAAACCTCTTCTTCGTCTTTTTTCTTTATTATACGTTACAGAAATTGCACAGTAAACCTTGACTACATGATAAAACAGTAATACGATTATATGTAGTATCAATAACTACATAAAGAGGTGTTCGTTTTATGAATCTGTTTATTCGTGAGCCAATCAACGGCCTGACACATTTGGCAGGTGCCCTTCTAGCTTTTGCCGGCCTGCTTGCTATGGTCATAAAAGCATCCATCGAAACAGGCTCAGCTCTTGCCATCACCGCAGTCATCATATTTGGAATAAGTATGATTTTATTATATGCCGCGTCCGCAACCTACCATATGGTCATTGCAAAGCCCCGGATCATTGCGTTCCTCAGGAGAATTGACCATTCAATGATCTTTGTATTGATTGCCGGGACCTATACCCCACTTTGTCTGATCAGTCTGAAAGGGGCAACCGGATGGATTCTATTCGCAGTCATCCAGGGTCTTGCTTTACTGGGCGTTGCATTCAAATTGATTTGGTTCCATTCTCCAAGATGGCTTTCCACAACGCTATATATCGCCATGGGATGGATTGTTGTCTTTTTCAGCTCACCGCTTGCAAACGCAATCAGCACATCTGGCATTACACTCCTTATCATTGGGGGAGTAATTTACACAATCGGCGGAATCATTTACGCACTAAAACCGAAGTTCTTATCATTCAAACACATGGGATTCCACGAGATTTTTCACTTATTCATTCTTGCAGGGAGCCTTTTTCACTTCTTAAGTGTCTATTTATATGTCTTGTAAGAACAAAAGCGCAGGGCGCCTGCTTAGCGGCGTACGCATAAGCGGGGGTACCCGCAGGAAGGTGGTCTTTTCTTCCAGAGGGGATCACCGCTTATGACGATAGCCGCTGGCACCTGGAGCTGGATGACTCCCTTCTCGCTTTTTATCCACAACGCAAAAATTTTATAATTTCCTTAACAGCGAGAAAATCACTGCCTGTGAAGGTAAGTAGTTCCGTTTCCGTGGAGAAACACTGCAAGTGGCATATGAATTAGCATACCTTTTAGCACTGTAAATCGCATGGTTGTTTTTATTGATGTATCAACCTTTTCTAAGATAATAACAATAAAATAGCATAGCAAATAGCACCCCGAATAACGACTTGACAATGAATATTGTCAGCATGCGAGTTAGGGTGCTATTTTACTTATTATATGAGATGTGATTTTTATACTATCCAAGAAAACTCAAGGATTTATAACATTATGTGGTAAAGTACACTTAAAGATTATGAAAATTCAGTTCTTCAATTAACGGGGCAGGTTAGCTTAAAAAATCTATATAATTATGGATTTGCAAGAAATCGGTGTTAATGGATAATAAAGTTCTTTATATACAAAAAGTAGGGTGACAAGTCAATGATAGGAATAAGTATAGCGACGAAGTGGGAATATGAAGCGACATTGGAATACTTTAGCATAAAAGATAACGAACGTTTCGGTTATCCTTATGGCGAGTATTTCATGAGAACAATTAATGATACTGAGCTTGTTTTTTATAGTACCGGTGTAAGAAAAGTAAATGGTGTTGGTGGTAATCAGTATATGATTTCTCAATTTAATTTAACTAAAGTAATCGTTGCCGGAACATGTGCAGGAATAGATGATAAGTTCAGTAATTTAGATATTTTTGTACCCGATAAAGCCGTTCAATATGATTGCACAGTAAAAGAAATTGAGCCTTTTATTAAACAATCCTTCATAGTCGATATTGAACTATCAAAATATGGAAATGATTTTTATACCGGAACAATTGGCACCGCGGATAAAGCAGTAGTTATGTGGAAGGACTATTTAGAACTTAAAGAAAATAAAATAATAATAGCCGATACAGAAGCGGGTGCAATTGCTTATATCTGTAAGAAGAATGATGTTGAGTGCATTATTATAAAAGGAATATCTGATTTTCCAACAGAAGAAAGTAACTCTGATAAGTTCGAATCGAACATTGAACAAATTAATATTTATTTAGAAAACACCCCCAAAGTTATGAACAAAATATTTGGCGAATATTTAAAGAGATTTATTTAAATAAATTTGAAGTAAATAGAAAGATTGTGATTGTTGATGAAACTTTTCTTTTAATGGAGTCTCCTTTGTTCTACTTTCAATAACAAAATTGTGAAAAAATGTAGTTATACTAACAGGGGCTTTAATTGAATAAGAACTACACATTTAATAACAAAAAGCTTGGGATATCCCAAGCTTTTTTGGTGTGTTAATTGTATTGTTAGTTCGCTTGCTATTTATGTTGCGAAAACGACTGTTATTTGGACTGCGATTTTAAGTTTTCTCCACGTTATCGGAACTGCTTACTGTGAAGGTAGTGTTTTTTTGTTTTAACATTCATTATGGGTAGTTAACCAGCTATTTAATTTATCTCAAACTAGTTTTATCTTACAAACAGACAGAGGGACAGCTTAGAACCAGTTGATCGGTTCCGGTTTAAGATTTTGGAAGATATGCTTTGTTTCAGTATATTCTTCAATACCTGGCCTTCCCAGTTCGCGTCCAATGCCGGACTGCTTAAAGCCACCCCATGGTGCGTGCGGGAAGTAAAGGTTGAATTCATTAATCCAAACCGTACCCATTCGCATCTTTGCTGCACAGCGTTCGGCTTTTACAATATCGTTTGTAAAAACTCCGCCCGCAAGTCCGTAAATCGAGTCGTTCGCAAGCTTAACCGCTTCCGCTTCTGTACGGAATTTCTCAACCGTGATGACAGGGCCGAAAGCTTCATCTTGAACAACGCTCATATCGGATGTACAGTCTGTAAAAATAGTAGGGAGATAGAAAAATCCGTTCTGCAATTCCGGTTCTTCCGGACGACTGCCGCCGACTGCCAATGTTGCACCTTCCTTAACGCCAGCCTGTACATACTTTTCCACTTTCGCAAGGTGCTCAGCTGAAATGAGCGGACCCATTTGTGTATCTTCGTCAAATCCGCTTCCCAGCTTGAACTTTTTCACGCGCTCAACAAGTGCGTTGACAAACTCATCGTGAATACTTTCTTCTATAATAAGTCTTGTGCCAGCGGAACATATTTGGCCTGCGTGGAAGAATACCCCGTTTAATGCCTGGTCAACAGCCACCTCGAAATCGGCATCGGCAAAGATGATGTTCGGGTTTTTCCCGCCCAGTTCAAGTGCAAGCTTTTTCACATTGACGCTTGCTGCCTGCATAATTTTCTTCCCGGTATCAATTCCGCCTGTAAAGGAAATAAGATCCACATCAAGGCTATCAGTGAGCTCTGCACCAACTGTATTTCCGGCACCAAGTACCAGGTTGGCGACACCGGCAGGCACGCCCGACTCTTCCATCAGTTCGAATACTTTAATCGTCGTGAGCGGTGTGATTTCACTCGGCTTCATAACCAGTGTGTTCCCTGTAACCAATGCCGGAGCCAATTTCCAGGATGCTTGCAGCAATGGGTAGTTCCACGGTGTAATCTGGCCGCATACGCCAACAGGTTCGTGCACGACCTTACTGATCGAGTTCGGTACTGGTGAATCGATTAGTTCCCCGCTGTTTTTATCCGCAAGCTCTGCATAATAACGGAACACTCCTGTGATATCATCCATATCCCCACGGCTTTCCTCCACCGTTTTTCCCGTATCCAAAGACTCCAGCCTGGCAAGCTCTTCCTTGTCTCTTTCTATTAATTCAGCAATTTTCCTGACGATCGCCCCTCTTTCTATTGCAGGGGCAGAAGACCATTCTCCATTATCAAACGCTGCTCTAGCTGCACCGATTGCCGCTTTTGCATCTGATTCATCGCCTTCCGGAACAGTGGCAATCACTTCCTGGTTGAATGGATTAATAATATCACGCGTATTCCCCGACAGCGCTCCCACCCATTCACCATTTATGTATTGTTTTAAATTCACATCTATCAACTCCAGTTTTCTCATAAATTAAGTTTGTTAAAAATTTATTTAACGTTCCAACAAGAATAACATGGTTTTTCAAAGACTGTCAAAAATGAAAGTCCCAGAAAGAAATTAAATTAGCCCGAATCACTGGTACCATGAAGTTTACACCATTTCCAGTAAGGTAATATTACGATTTTCATTTGACATTTAATCTGAACTCGTTATCATAAAGTTTGTGAAGAAAATTTAATAAATTATTAACATGCTTTACTTTCAATTGAAGGAGCAACTTTATGAACGAATCGACTGAACGATCAAGAATGAAAATAGAAGAAGCCAAAGATAAAGTCATCGGCACCATTGCAGAGACAATGGATTTGTATGGCGTTACACCAGCAGCTGCAAATTTATATGCGACAATGTACTTCAAAAACCAGATGACTCTTGATGAAATGCGTACGGAGCTCAGCATGAGCAAACCGAGTATGAGTACGAGCGTCCGTAAACTCCAGGAAATCGAAATGGTGAAAAAAACATTTACACGCGGGTCAAGAAAACATACCTATGTCGCTGAGAAAAACTTCTTCCGTTCCTTTATGGCGTTTTACTGCCAGATGTGGGAACGGGAAGTGAAAATGAATATGGAAGCAATTGAGGAAGCCCAGGAAGATTTTATAAATGTCATTAAAGATTCCGCCAGCACGCCTGAAATTGTTGCAGAGGCAAAAGCATACTACGATCAATTAGAAGAATCCAAAACATACTACCACTGGCTGGAAGACTTAGTTGCAAGTATAAAAAGCGGCAAGATATTTGAGTTCATACCTAAAGATAACCAGGACTGATTTTAAAAAAGTAATGAGGCAATCGATAGAAAAATGCCATTCACCATCAGCTAATTGAATCGTGCACTTATCTCTTAACTACTAAGAGATAAGTCAGTGCTGTATCATAGTTAAATTATTTCTTAACGTTTTTAACGTTTAGAATAGAATTTGGTTTATTCCACATACTAAAAAGGGGAGTTTTTCAACATGAACAAAGGGAGAAAAAAAGTTGGTTTAGTCTTAGCACTGCTTATCGCTGCTGTACTGACAGCATGCGGAAGCACGAGTGGGGAAAACAGTGAAGGGGAAGCAGAAGCTCAGGATACCGAAGGAAGCAGTGAGCAATTGACGATCAGCCAAATTAACTGGGCTGAAAACATTGCCGTAACAAATATGTGGAAAGTGATTTTGGAAGATAAAGGCTATGATGTGAAATTAACCTCATTGGACATGGGAGTTACAATGAGTGCACTGGAAAGCGGCGATCTGGATGCCAGTTTAGAGATATGGTTACCAGTCCAGGATGCGAACTATTTAAAAAAGTACAAGGATACTGTCAATTTCTCAGAGGCCACCTGGTTTGATAACGCAAAAGTCGGGCTTGTCGTGCCGGCCTATTTAGAAGAGGTTAATAGTATAGAAGACTTAAATGAACATAAAGAGTTGTTTGATGGGAAAATCACCGGGTTTGACCCTGGCGCAGGTACGATGGAAGTTACCGAGCAATTAATTAAAGATTACAACCTTGATTATGAACTCGTGCCAAGCTCTGAACCTGCGATGTTGGCTGAGATTGAAAAAGCAACAGCACATGAAGAACCAATCGTGGCACCGCTTTGGAGCCCGCACTGGGTGTTCTCCAAGCATGACTTGAAGTTCCTTGAAGATCCGCAAAATACGTTTGGCGGTGTAGAGAAGATTCACCATGCGACAAGGCACGGATTTGAAGAAGAGTATCCAAAAGTAAGTGAGTGGTTTAAAAACTGGAAGATGAATGATCAACAAATCGGCCAGCTTATCGACTATACAGAAAGTGCAGAGGATCCTATGGACGGGGCTAAGAAGTGGGTCGATGAGAACCAGGAGCTGGTTGATGAGTGGGTTAAAGAATAGTTGGAAGAATTGAAGAAGCTGGTCTCTCCTTTTTGGGGAGATTAGCTTCTTTTATTTTTGGCTCTTAGGGGCAAATGCAACTTCTATCCTTCTGGAAGTTATCCATTCCTTTGCGCTGCAGGCATTCGCTTTCCGCGGGGCGATCGGGGAGCCTCATGCCTTCCGCTCCAATCCACTCAGTTAAATAACAACAGTTTGCAAAACCACTCAACAACTTTAATTAGCGATTCTTTACCATTTTGGACATTCAAGGTGGGAATAAAGGAATTGAAGTAACAATAAATCAACAAACCAAAGATTGTCGGTAACACAGAGTCATCTCATTAAAAGAACGCGCGGCTGACTTGCTTGTTTTTATCCAAACAACCGGTTGAATAAAATAAAAGCGGGACATCTTATCACGTACTAGTTGATTGGAGCGGAAGGGGCTCGACTCCTCGTAAATGCTCCGCATTTCCTTCGTGCGGTGAGGATTCGAGGAAGCCAATTCCGTCCTGCGGGAATAGCGGGACAGCTGAGACCCCGCAAGAGCGATAGCGATGAGGAGGCTCAGGGCCCGCCCCGCGGAAAGCGAGCCCCTGCAGCGGAAATCAACAACTTTAGTATAGAACAAAACTGCTTCCAAGCAAAAAAAGAGACGGCGCTCTATCATAAATGTATCCTTGCAAATACATTTTGATAGAGCCCATCTCATGAAATGATGTTTGTTTGCTTATGCTTTTACTGTGCCTGCGTCGGCTGGGTGTACGCCATGACGGTAATAGTCGGCATCGATCGGCTCGAGCGGTTTGCGGCCCAGGATGATATCCGCTGCCTTTTCCGCCAGCATCAATACGGGTGCATGGATATTGCCGTTCGTGACATACGGCATTGCTGACGCATCAACCACTCGGACATTGTCGAGTCCGTGGACCTTCATTGTCAGCGGGTCTACAACAGACATTGGATCTGAAGCAGGTCCCATCTTTGCCGTGCAACTCGGATGAAGGGCAGTTTCAGCATCTTGCGCCACCCAGTCCAAAATCTCTTCGTCTGTACGGACGGAAGGACCAGGCGAGATTTCTCCCGAATTATACGGTGCCATAGCTGGCTGAGTCATGATTTCACGTGAAATCTTTATCGCTTCAATCCACTCGCGGCGGTCCTGTTCGGTCGAAAGATAGTTGTAGACCATGCTCGGATGCTCTTTCGGATCCGTTGAACGAATCTTTAAAGAACCGCGGGCATCAGAGTACATCGGCCCGACGTGCACCTGGAAACCGTGCTCGGTGTCCGCTTTTTTCCCATCGTACCGTACCGCCACCGGAAGGAAGTGGAACATCAAATTCGGATAGTCGACATCCTCGTTCGACCGGACAAACCCTCCGCCTTCGAAATGGTTGGTTGCTGCCGGGCCTTTTCGTCCGAGCAGCCATTGCAGCCCGATCCACGGCATCCGCGCTTTATTCAAGTTCGGCTGCTCAGAAACCGGCTGCGGGCAAGAGTACTGAATGTAGGCTTCGAGATGATCCTGAAGGTTTTCACCTACACCCGGGAGATCGACTACCGGTTTGATGCCAAGTGAGCGCAAATGGTCAGCATCGCCAACACCTGACAGTTGAAGCAGCTGCGGTGTATTGATTGCACCTCCAGCCAGAATAACTTCCCCTGCGTTGACCTGATGCGTCTTCCCGTTTTGCTGATAGGTCACACCGCTGGCACGGGTGCCCTTGAAGTCAATACTCGCAACAAAAGCACGCGTTTTGACAGTGAGGTTCTCACGCTGCATAGCCGGATGCAGATATGCCCGTGAAGGCCCAAAGCGCCGGCCTTTGTACACATGCTTATCAAACGGGCCGAATCCTTCCTGGCGAAAACCGTTCACATCAGGGGTTCGTGAGTAGCCTGCCTCCACAGCTGCGTCAAAGAAGGCCTGGAATAATGGATTTGTTGCGGGCCCTCGTTCCAATTTAAGAGGGCCATCATTGCCGCGAAACTCATCATCCGGATCAGAGGCTAATGCATTTTCCATCCGTTTGAAATACGGGAGACAGTGCGCAAAATCCCACGTCTCCATGCCCTGGTCTGCTCCCCATCGCTCATAGTCCATTGGGTTGCCCCGCTGGAAAATCATTCCATTGATTGAACCCGAACCTCCGAGCACCTTTCCCCGGGCATGCTTGATACGCCTTCCATTCATATAAGGTTCCGGATCAGATTCGTATCGCCAGTCGTAGAATGGCTTTCCTGCCGGAAACGGCAAAGCCGCCGGCATTTGGATTAACAAATCCCATGAAAAATCCTTACGTCCTGCCTCTAAAACGAGAACACGGCGTGTCCCATCTTCACTCAGGCGGTTGCCGAGTACAGAACCCGCACTTCCGCCGCCAATTATAACAATGTCATATGTTTCATTCATCTTGAAATCCTCCCTGGATGCTTAAAATTCAAACAATCTGAAAAGCATTTATTTAAACGTTTTCCATCATTTATATAAGCCAGTTAATCGTTTGTCAGTTTTTTATTGATGGTTCCAGCTATTGATTCCTTTCATTATGTTTCGTTTCTATTAATCTTCCACTCCTGATTGTCCAATTCATGTCCAATGCCTTCTCAACCCCACGAGTATGTACAAAATCATAGAACAGACCCATACCCAAGCCATGTGGATTATTCTTTTTAGTTACGTTAAATTATTTCTTAACGTTTTTAACTTTTTAAATATATCATAGTGGTTTTTTTTTGTAAACCGCCGCAAAAAAAAGTGCCTGTCACTACCCCGATTTTGTTCGACAATACGGGTGGTGACAGGCACTGCTCACTTGTCCATCGACTCTTATATAACCTTGATGGCATAATGAATAAGCCGCAGTTTTTATGACCTGATAGGACATATTTCTATATTATGTGAAATGTTGTCTATATTTGTTTTTACCGTAATTGCATGCTTTTACCATTTAAGTTTGCAAGCATACAACAAACACGCCATTCCTATAACGATTTCATTACAACTGTCTTACATTACAGTCATTTATGTATACGGGGGTTTCCATTTCCTCATGCTCTATACTATAATAGCCACTAATGATTGATTGAAGGGAGAATTTAAATAATGAAAAAGTTTTCATATTTAGTGATAACTGCAATTTTCGTTCTGCTATTAGCAGCTTGCGGAGGAAATGAAGAGTCAAAGGCCGATGAAGACAAGCAAAAGGAAAACAAACAAGAACAGCAAGCCAGCCAGGAAAATAAGCAAAATAAACAAGATCAACAGAAACAGGCTGAGGCAATGCAAAAGAAAATGGAAGAACAGCAAGTTGATGAAAATAAGACCGTTGCCGTCGTTAACGACAAAGAAATAAAAGGCAGTGAATATAATTCCCTGCTCTCCCAAAACCAAATGCAATATCAGCAAATGGGACAGGACCCGACTTCAGGAAAAGCGGCAGAACAGTTGAAAAAGCAAGTTCTCGATGCGCTCGTCGGCCAGGAATTGCTGCTTCAGGAAGCAAAATCTAAAGGATATGAAGCTTCTGCGGAGGATGTCGAGAAACAAATGAGTGGCTTAAAAGAACAATATGGTGATGAAGAAGCTTTAAACAAGGCGCTCGAACAGAATAACCTCACAGCAAAAGAGCTTGAAAAGCAGATTACACAATCCCTTATGATCGAGAAATACGTTGATAAGGAAATTAAGACAGATGAGGTAACCGATAAAGAAGCGAAAGATTACTATGAAAAAATGAAAGCTCAATCAGGTTCACAATCGAACGGGCAAGAGCTTCCACCATATGAAGAAGTCAAAGGTGACATAAAGAAACAGCTGGAAAGCCAGCAGCAACAAGAAAAACTAATGGCAAAAGTGGAAGAACTTAAAAAAGATGCAGATGTTGAATTAAAGATATAAGGGTGCCGGCTCCTTGGGTTTGATTCGGGAACGGCATTAAATAGAAGACATAAAGCCAAAGCTTTGATTAACACAAAGCTTTGGCTTTTTTTATGGGATAGAGGTAAAAGTGACCTGTCCCCTTGTCCCGTAAGAAATTTAAGGATTTACCGTATACACCTTTATTAAAAAACATATCTATTTGTTTAGAGACGTTAGGAGGATTGTTTGGCCCTTGAATTTACGTTTTTCTGATACGTGAAGTTCCGTACCTTACTAATTTTCAGGAGGCACACGATGCGGTTTAAAGGTGTGGGCTTAGTTATGCTGGCTGCAATATGTTGGGGCCTTAGCGGGGGAGTTGCCGAGATTTTATTGAACAAGGGCTGGGATCCCATTGTGATTTCACTTTACCGAGGGGCTGTTGGGTTTATCCTTTTTTTCGCGTGGTTTCTCTTTCGCTTCAAGCAAAATTGGATCTTCTCTACTCGTTTATACATTTGGTCCTTACTAGCGGGTATTGGAGTTGCTGGAAATTTCACTTTTTATTTTCTAAGTATCCAATCCTCAAGCATTGCTGTTGCCGCTACTTTAATGTACACCGCCCCTCTTTTCGTCCTTTTAATCTCCTTTTTACTGCGAATAGAACGATCGACCTGGTTTAAATGGGGATGCATTTCCAGTGTACTTATGGGGATTATCCTGCTTACAGGTGCCTACAACACCGAATCGGTTTCAGTGAGTTTTCTGGGGACGGCTGCGGGGCTCGCTTCTGGACTTTCCTATGCTTTGTTTATATTCGGGTTTAAAAATTCCTCTTCTATCGGAAAGCCGCAGACCATCTTAACGATTTCCTTTTTTTCGCTTTGTCTCATCCTTCTCCTTTTTGCAGACCATGATGAAGCAGCCAGTGCGTTAACATCAAGCGACATCGGATGGTTTCTGCTGTTAGGGATCGTAGGTGCTGGACTATCATTTATATTTTATATGATTGGCATTCGATGGACTTCCCCTTCAACGGCTTCGATGGTCGCTATGGTAGAGCCGGTGACAGCTTCATTATTCGGCGTTCTGCTCCTCGGCGATCATTTGACCGTGATTCAACCTATTGGAATGGGGGGCATCCTGGTTACGATCACCGTGCTAAGTGTGAAGCAGTCTGGCTGGAGGTACAAAAAGACAGGTTCACTGTCCCAGGCATAGAGGGATATGTTACCTGTCCCCTCCTCAAGTTTGATTCTGGAACGGCAGAAGACGTAAAGAGGCTGGGACATAAGTATTTCAACTAATGACAGACCCGAACGATTAGGTGAGAATCTTTCGCCTGACCGTTCGGGCCTTTTTTACTCTCTTCAATACATCTTTTAATTCTGCAACCTATTTTTAAAAACTAGTGGAATGGAGCGGAAGACACTCGACTCCTCGAAAATAAAAACCGATTTTCTTCGTGCGGTGTTATTTCAAAGAAGCTTTTTCAAAGTCCTACGGGAAATAGAGGAAAGGCTGAGACCCCGCAGGCGAAGCCGAGGAGGCTCAGCTTCCTCCCCGTGGAAAGCGAGTGTCTGCAGCGCAATGGAACGAACTTGTTTTTTCAGCTTAACTAATTATTAGTAAACAGGATTACGTTAAATAGTTATTGTTCGACTCTAAACATAACTTATTTAGTTATGTACAACCTGGGACAAAGGGGCAGGTTCACTGTCCCTCCCCAAAATGGACAAGCGACCTGCCCCCCCTGTCCCGCCTTCATGACTCTCATGATCAAATATGACAAAGTCGCGAACAATCGAATAGTGTGATATTCCTCACTTCTTCTCCCCGCTCAGGTTGTTACCATTAACACGGAATTGATAGTTTAAACAAAATCAGTAAATATTAACTGTTTTCCATTTTGAAGAATTCAAACACCACCACTGGAGGTTATCGTAAATGAGTATGTTTTGTTATCAATGTCAAGAAACAGCAAAAGGAACAGGCTGTACAATCGTTGGCGTTTGTGGAAAAAAAGATGATTTAGCAAATATGCAGGATTTGTTGATTTACACGCTTAAGGGAGTAGCGATTGTAAATAATAAAGCTCGCGAAATCGGGATCAACCAAAAGAAAACGAATGAATTTATCGTAAATGGCCTTTTTATGACGATTACAAATGCGAACTGGAGTAAAAACGAATTTTTCAATACAGTACGAGAAGGATTAACGCTTCGTGAAGAGATTAAAACGGAAATTGAACAAGCTGGACACACGTTAGACAATAATAGTGATTTTGTCACCTGGTATGGTGAAGCGAATGATCAGCTTGAAATCAAATCCGCTTCCCAAGAAGTTAGTGTGTTAGCTACAAAAGATGAGGATATTCGTTCATTAAGAGAATTAGTGACTTACGGCCTGAAAGGAATGGCAGCATATTTAGAGCACGCTACACATCTAAGCTATGAAGATGAAGAACTGAATGCGTTTATGCAAAAGGCTCTTGCCCAAGTTACAGATGACTCAGTAAGCATGGAACAACTGATTGACCTTTCAATGGAATGCGGCAAGTACGGTGTTCATGCCATGGAGCTTTTAGACACAGCGAATACAACAACGTATGGCCATCCTGAAATGACGAAAGTAAA
Source organism: Guptibacillus hwajinpoensis (assembly GCA_016841765.1). Classification (GTDB taxonomy): domain Bacteria; phylum Bacillota; class Bacilli; order Bacillales; family Bacillaceae_O; genus Bacillus_BL. The sequence continues at coordinate 14,384 of JAENYN010000031.1, read as the reverse complement.
CATTGGCGTCCGCCAAAACCCAGGAATCCTGATTAGCGGGCATGACCTTAAAGATATGGAAGACTTGTTAAAACAAACTGAAGGCACGGGCATAGATGTGTATACACATAGTGAAATGCTTTCAGCGAACTATTATCCAGCTTTCAAAAAATATGACCACTTTGTCGGTAACTACGGAAATGCATGGTGGGAACAAAACCGAGAATTTGAGAGCTTCAACGGACCTATCTTAATGACAACAAACTGTATTGTCCCGCCAAAGGCTTCTTATATAGGAAGAATGTATACAACTGGGGCTACAGCAGTTGATGGAGTAACCCATATCCCTCAAAAAGAAGATGGGTCAAAAGATTTCTCCGTTATTATTGAGCATGCTAAAACATGCGAACCGCCGGTAGAAATTGAAAAAGGTGAAATTGTTGGTGGATTTGCACATAATCAAGTCGCTCAAGTAGCAGACCAAGTCGTCGAAGCTGTAAAAAATGGCGATATTAAACGATTCTTTGTTATGGCTGGATGTGATGGGCGCCATAAGAGCAGAACATATTATAAAGAGTTTGCCGAGGAACTTCCAAAAGATACGATCATTTTGACAGCCGGCTGTGCAAAATATCGATACAACAAGCTTGAGTTAGGGGATATCAACGGAATTCCACGAGTACTTGACGCCGGCCAATGTAACGATTCGTACTCTCTGGTCATGACTGCATTGAAGCTGAAAGAGGCATTCGGATTAGAAAGTGTAAATGAATTGCCGTTATCTTATAACATCGCCTGGTATGAGCAAAAAGCGGTTATCGTTTTCTTGTCTTTACTTCACCTGGGTGTGAAAAACATTCACATCGGCCCAACACTGCCAGCTTTCTTATCACCAAACGTCACGCAATTCTTAGTTGACAATTTTGGAGTAGGCGGCATTTCAAATACACAAGACGACATTGAACTGTTCATGAACAGCTCAATTGATGTTCATGAAAGTACATTAGCTTAATAAGGAAAGAGGGGAAAAGGGACAGGTTCACTGTCCCTTTTCCTTATATGATTCAAATTTTTACAGATTCATTTACCAGGCTTGATGTGGGCCTGGTATTTTATATTTATCTGGCGACAAAGGGATAGGTTCTCCCTGAGATGATCGAACGGAAATCGGGTACATCATCAACATCTCTTCCACTGCGGGTAAAAACGCACTCCGGTAACAAGTGCTACAGCTAATCTAGGTTTTGCCGTGATGGGATAAACTGAATCTTTGATGCAAGTGGTTAGCAAACATAACATTCGTATTAGTACGGTAACACCTGGAACGGCCGCAACCGATCTGGCGAATGAGGCGAACCTTTTTCAAGGCGATGTGGAACGCGTCATGCATCCTGAAGACCTTGCAGAATACATCGTTTCTCAATTGAAGCTTCATCCAAGAGCTTTTGTGAAGACAGCAGGACTTTGGTCAACGAATCCGTAAGAGGGACAGGTTACCTGTCCCTTTGTCCCATAAAAAAAAGTAGAGGGTAAGATAATCCCCTCTACTTTTCTGGTTGATTCTAAACTTACCTATTTAACTTCTATTAGCTCCAACTTCTCCAACCTATTTATATAGCGTTTGTAATAAATAAACCCAAATATTCCCCACGTAATCATGAAAATTAGGGAAGGTGCACTTAAATGAGCCGGTGATGAAGGAATGATCAACAGTCCGATAAAGCTCATACTAATTAACACACCAACGAAAGATAGAGATCGATCGATTGCTTTCTCTGCATTTTGATAACCGATATAGCATACATAAAGGTAAGCGATCGCTGCCAATAAAGATGACATGTCAACAATATAAATAATCACTTCCCGCCCAAACCACGGGGCAATTAAGGCTATAAGTGTAACAAATTTTATACTGTTTTCATAAACGCCCTTATTATTTTTCTCGGTATATTTAGAATAAAAGAGTCCGTACGATGATATTGCAGAAAGCAATCTGCTGCTGCTGATCATAAATCCATTGATCCCGCCTGTTACTGCCGTTGTTAACGCAACAACCAATAGCATAAAGCCAAACGTACCTATATGATCCATGACAGCCGCCCCCAGCGCCCATTCCAGCTGGGCTGCACCATTTGGCGTGAACGCCAATCCAGTAATCACATTTAAAAGGTTGTAAATCACGATTCCTGAAAATATTGAGATGATCGCAATTCTAGTAGCCTTTTCTGGTTTGAATTTCAAATCGGTTGCGACTTGGGGGATCACATCAAAACCGACAAATAAAAACGGAATGATGGCGATGACTTTTACAATCCCGCTGAAACTGAGCTCATAGTTCGCTATATAATTGTCCACAAATAATGTTTTTTCTGTTGTGAAAAACATTGCAGCAAACACAATCAAGATATTTACTACTAAAAACAAGACCATCGTGTTCTGTACATTGGAACTTTGTCGAAGCCCTCTAATATTAATAACAGCAAATAAAACAATAACTAAACTAGCAATCAAAACATCAGATAAATAAACAGAGTAACCCGCAATATCATAAAGGTAGAAAAACGCCAATTTAGAACCAAACAATATTTTGAATACCAATACAACAGCGGTAGCATTTAGTGGGACAATGCTTAAATAACAAAGAATCAATGACCATCCCACAATAAAACCATGCTTCCTCCCCATATTCTTATACGCATAGGAAAACTCTCCACCGTCTTCCACGTGCTTTTGCATCATAATATGGTAACCTTTTTGGATGAATATAACTGCCAATCCACCAATAGTCAGCCCGATTGCTGTATTAATCACACCAGATTCCTGGAGAAATTTCACTCCGGGAAGAGTAAAAGATCCCCAGCCTATAATTGATCCCAACACTAAACTTAAGATGTCGTAACGACCTAGTTTGTTATTCATCATTTATCCCTACTATTTAAAATTATATTCCGTTACAATTTTATCTCTGCCTGTAACCTGATCATTATAATATTCATACACACAAATACCTAAATAAGATCCAGAAATATTCGTTACATTTTTATAGCCAAGGTGCTGCAAAGCCGCAACAGCATTATAGCTGCGTTGACTGGAACGGCAATGAAGATAAATAGGCTGATCCTTTGGAATCTCGGTTAATCGTTCCCTGAATTCACTTAGCGGAATGTTTACAGCATTTTTCAGATGACCCGCTTCATATTCGTCTTTTTCACGCACATCCATAATAAAGGCGTTATTTTCTACTAATTCACGCACGTGTGATACTGGAACTTGCTTGAATTGACCATTTAGCAGATTCAAAGATACCAATGCCGCAAAGTTCACAACGTCTTTCGCGGTACCGAACATCGGAGAATAACATAACTCCAATTCTTTCAAGTCTTCCAGCGTTCCACCCATTGTAATCATTGCTGCAATTACATCAATACGCTTGTCAACGTTCCCTTTGCCAATTGCTTGTGCACCTAGAATTTTCCCTGTCGGATATTCATAAATCAATTTAAAGTGCATTGGATTGCTTTCAGGCATTAACCCTACTTTATCTCCAGGAATAATATAAACAAAGTCATATTTGATTCCAGCTCTTTTCGCTGCTTTTTCATTCAGGCCAGTTGAAGCAGCATTTTGATCAAATACATGAATGCAAGATGAACCGATCACACCTGTATTTCGGTGAGGAATGTTATACATATGGTCAGCCGCTGCTCTTGCTTGTCGTTGTGCCGGCCCTGCGAGTTCAAGTTTTGTCGGTCTATGTGTCAAACGGTCGTATACTTCAATAGCATCACCGACTGCATATATATCTCTATCATTTGTCACATAATTATTGTCAACTTTGATTCCGCCTGTTTCACCAAGTTCAAGACCTGCTTCTACTGCCAATGTTGTTTCCGGTCTTACACCAACAGCCAATACTACTGCTTGGGCATCTACCTGTTTACCTGATTGCAACTCAATATAACCTTCCTCAACTTTAGCCAGGCCATCACTTACAATCAGATTTACACCCTTGTCGATCATTTCTTTATGAAGGACTTGTGCCATATCATAATCGAATGGATTCATGATTTGGTTGTTGAATTCGACTAACGATACATTCAGCCCAGCTAAACGCAAGTTTTCCGCTACTTCCACTCCGATAAATCCGCCGCCAATGACAGCAACATCTTTTACGTCACTTTGCGTTACAAATGTATTTAATTTTGCAATATCCACTACATTACGCACTGTAAATACATTTGAACGATCACGGCCTTCTATATTCGGCACGATAGGATTAGCTCCAGGAGATAAAACCAACTTATCATAGCTCTCTTCATAAGTAGATCCTGCAGCTAAATCTTTAACCGTAATTGTTTTTTTCTCACGATTAACTTTAACGACTTCATTGTTTACTCTAGCTTCGATATTATATTGTTTTTTAAATTGAACCGGATCCATCAAAACAAGATCCTCACTATTTTCCACAATGCCACTTAAATGGAATGGCAGTGCACAGTTTGAAAAAGAGACATTCGGCCCTCGTTCAAACATAATCACTTCTGCACTTTCATCAAGTCTTCTAACTCTTGCTGCAACTGAAGCTCCACCGGCTACTCCACCAACCATTAACACTTTTTTACCCATTGCAAAATCCTCCTACTATCGTTATCTTGTATGGCGTTTTATGATTTATGTCTATTCGGCGGGATAATGTTAAGTTTTCCTTCAAATAGTTTCAATCCAACAATTCCACCGAGTGTCAATGCAACTAAGAAAGCCCATCCTGAAAGTGAGAAGTTACCGATTCCCCCAAATAAGGCACCAATATTACATCCTCCTGCCAAACGAGCACCAAAACCCATTAATAGTCCACCACCGATGTAAATCATTACATCTTTCGGTTTAAAATCGAAGTCAAACTTGAATTTCCCCGCTAAAAGTAACGCAATAACAGAACCGAAAATGATCCCTACATTCCTCACTGAGCCATTGTCGTTGAATAAACCTGCGTTAACATCTTCAACAATACCTGTAAAGGCCGGGTGGGTCAGTTCTATACCTAAGCCCTGCAGTAAAGCAACATTCCATCTTGTAAAAGCAGATGTGACACCCCAGCTGGATCCAGTTGTATTGACTACAAAGATAAACATCACTGCCAGCAATAAGCCGCCTGTCAGAAAACTCCAGCGTTGAACAAAAAGCTTATGATACATCTGATGGCTAAACACTTTAAATTCCGCATGACTTTCTACAGGCATCTCATCTTCTTCAAACTTCAGTTCTTCATAATGACCTTCTTTTTTTCGAAACGCTTCATATTTTCTTACAAGTATGTATAAGAAAAATAATGCCAAAAGAGAAATGCCAAGTGTACCGAGATAACCAAATGTATTTGGTAAATACATCGTCGTACTGAAAGCTCCAAGTGGTGATTCGTGAATTTCGTATCGTAAAAAATGTCCCGGGACCGTACCTAATACAAAGAATGGCAAAACGATAGCAGCACGTGTGAAACCTTCTCCTAAATCTGTCAGCGTCCCGGATGCGCAGCCTCCAGCCATCATCATGCCAATCCCGAAAAGAAATCCTCCAAGGACGGTTGCAATACTAAGCACTTTAACGGAAGCAGAACCAGGAATAATTGCCTCTCCTGCAGTTGCCATAAATTTAGGAAGTGCACCATCTGCCGCAGCAGCCCAGTGAATACCTATCATTCCAATCATCGTTACAGCTAACATGATAAGAAGAGCGTTTGAAAGACTTCCTTCTCCAGTAACATAAATTCTTTTGACTCCACCAGCAAACCCAAAACTGGAACGTGTCAAGATATACCCAAAAGCAACACCAGTAAGCAAATATAAAGGGAATTTCCCGCTTGAGTTATTAACATAACTGCTAAGCAATGTAATAAGCAGTATGATTCCAAACCCAATAATCACCTGATTACTGACTAACTTCCCCCGTGTGCCTGGTTGACTAATCGGTTGGTCCTTAATTTGAGCTTCCATTGCGATTACACCTCTCTATGTTTTATTGACATGAATAATGTGAAAAGAATCACATTCACTATACTATTCCCCCTCCTGTATACAATCAATAAAAACCAGATAGAAGTCATTCTTTGTTCATTTCTTCACAAATCATTTCCAAATTTTTATAATTAGTGTTGCATCAGGCCAACATAATACGTATACTAGTAATTCTATGTCTGTAAAAATGTAAAAAATGCCTGTCACTTCCCGGGTTTTGTCGAACGGATTTTTTCGACAAATCACGGATTGTGACAGGCACCGTTAACTATACTGCTACTTTGTCTGTAACAGGATTATCAGGGGCAGCTGCATATGACGATGTTATTATCCGAAAAAGATAAAAGTACACCCTAATTTCCCACTAGATAATCTCGTATAATTTGACTCAAAATATTCATAGCTGCCTTTTTTTCCTCCAGTGTATTTTCTGAACCTCCAACAGTAATATTTATTTGACGAATATTTTTATCAGTTGAGGAAGCATTCTCTTGCATGACTACCCCTCTGGAAACATCAGCATATAAACTATTCATTTCACTACTCATATTTTTAGATAGCTCTAAACTTTCCGGTTGATTCTGAAAAGCATAAAATAAGATTCTCGCTATACTATTTCCTTTATAATTCACCGTCGATTGTTCCCTTTTCAAATCAACATCCTCACTAATGAAATTTATTCTGAGTTTAGAAACCGGTGAATTCTCAGATTTACTTTCCAGAGTTATATGCTCACCACCACTGGAAATACCAGAAACCTCGATTTCTTTTTCGCTTAATTGATGTTTCAAGTATGTAATTTCTTGTTGATCATCCCTGAGTTCATTTGACTGTATTTTTTCATTTCCATGAGAAGAATCATCACTTTGGTCGGCGTTTGTTGAAGAACTTTGACATCCTGTAATTAAAAACATAGAAAGTAACAAAGCTTTGATCATAACTAAATTCTTCAAAACATTCACTCCTTAATTATTACTTTCTATAAACCTATTCTATTTAGTCTATGTTTATACGATAAAAGCCAACATCATCCATGATACCTCCCATTTCCATAAAAAAAGAACAGGGAAATCTCAGGACACTGAAGAAGTGTCAGCTTCTGTGAATCAAAACGAAAAAGCAGCTCATTTTGAATGTATTTTTTCAAAATGAGCTGCTTTTTTTCATTGGGATAGAGGAAGATCCCCCCTTTTATTGGTTCATTATTTTTTAAAATTCGGGTGGTGACAGGCACCTTAATTCAGGATTTTGGTTTTTCTTTTCCCATAGAGTCAAATAATTGTGTGGATGATAAGGCATTGAAAGGTAATGTGACATTGTGTTTAAGTCCTTCGTTGTAAGATGCTTTTAAGTCTGTAATCAGAACGCCCAATGACGTATCTGCAGTCCATTCAGAAATATCGTTCCAATTTCGGGATACCCAACTATCACCTGTACTTACTTGAAGTAAGTTTAATATCTCTTCCTCAGGCAAGTCATATGTATTCGCTAATTTAAGTCCTTCAGCCACTGCATTTATGTTAATGCCTAGAATCATATTATTAATTAACTTTGCTGCCTCGCTATTACCTGGTTTATTACCGTAGTAGAACGTATGGGAGCCTATCGCATCAAAGTAACTCTTAAAAGATTCCACGATTGTCTCAGAGCCTGATGTCATAATTGATAATGTACCAGCTTGAGCACCTGGAACCCCACCGCTTACCGAAGCAGAAATGATGTTTAATTCACTTTCTTCTTCGACTTTCTTACCTAATTCATTCATTGTATCAGGGTCGAGAGTACTCATGACAATAATTGTTTTATCTTTAGGCTGGGCAGTTAACAGACCATCTTCTCCAAAAATAATGTCAACATTTTGGTCGTAGTCACGAACCATTGAGATAATCGCTTCGTCAGCTTGTTCTGCTACCTCTTTTAAAGTATCTGCCATGGTTATTCCAGCACCGTTTGCCTTTTCATATATTCCTTTGAAAGCGTCATAGCCTATCACTTCAAAACCGGCTTTCTTTAAATTAACTGCCATTGGAAAGCCCATCGCTCCTAGTCCTACAAATCCAATTTTTTTACTCATTAAAATTCCTCCTACTTTTAAAAAGTCATAATCTATCACATCAATAACTTTATAAAAAGTTGATTATGCTTCGTGTCTATATGATCAGTCGACACAATCGTGTTAACGTTATGACCTTAAGAATCATAAAACTAACCCTGGAAGAAACATGATAACAACAGCTATGGCAACCCACTGAATAACACGTTTTCTGATAAATTTATTTTTATAGATCTTTGATTGGTAGTCTAGTTATTTGATTCAATATTATCAATAATCCAGCGTAAGGGACAATTGCCTGTTGGATTTCTTAAAAAAGTGCCTGTCACTTCCCGAGTTTTGTTGAGTAATTAGCACTCAACATATTCCGGATTGTGATAGGCACTATACTTTATAATTTATTTGATATACCTGGCGATGAAAACACCGTAGATCCAAAGAGCCTCTATTAAGTTCACTGAACCTTTTGGTTGGAATTTGATTTCGAAATTTATGATAGAATTGTAATGGAAATAAAAGGATTTATAAGATAATCCTTCAAGTACCCTTACTTATATAAATTAAGAAAAATAGATATCTATTAAAAAATAGGGAGGATTTTTATATGTCTAAAAAGAGTGTCGTTAAAAACCAACACTATATTTCAGAGTTCATACTAAGAAATTTTTCTAATGAGAAAAATCAGGTTTATGAATGTCTTGTAAAAAAAAGGAAGACATATTTAACAAATACTAATCGATCAATGAGTTCCAAGTTCACATATGAACATAAAGGACTTAAGCAAAACACCTTAGAAAAATTTTTTAGTGAGATTGAAAGCAAAATTGCCCCAGTATTGAATGAAACAATTGGAATAATAAAAGACACGCAAAAAGATAACGGCGAAGTGTTTAAAATCTTTAAGGAACACTTACGTGAGTTACTAATTTTTTATTATAGAAGCGGCGCTCTTTTACATGAATACACTGCACAATATGGCGAAGTAACAGATGAAGAAAAAATTGAATTGTTAATTAAAAAAATAACTGATTCCAACTATCTAGATAATTTAAAGTCCATGATTATCGATAATTATGATTGGGCTCTTATTAAAAGTGCAAATAAAAACTTTCTCTTAAGTGATCAGTATATCAGTACCGCTGCCCTTTCTGCGAAAAGTCGGTTTATAAATGTTACAAACCGACAAATGGGCCTTAAAGATGTAATAATATTTATCCCTATATCTAATGAATATTATTTTGTATTTTTCAACGGCAAAAATCCTAATTACGTAATTAAGAATCAGCTAAGCCATCTAGATGAGAAACAAACAAAATGTGTGAACATTGCTATTTTAAACAACTCTTATCATAAGTGTATCTCACTAAAAGAAAAAACTTTAAAAGAAGCCATACCACATTTTAATTCTACAAGTCCCGCAGGAGCTATTGCGCATTACACTTCAGGATATAGTCAATACAAATTAAAAAAGGAAGTATTTTATTACAAAGAAGATGAATTAGCATTTGAATTTTTTTGTACAATGCGTTTTCTAAAGTATAAAGATGTAAAAAGAAACGACTTATGCATATGTGGAAGTTTAAAAAAATACAAGAAATGTTGCTTAATTTATGTTCAAAAAGCAGAAAGAATAATGAACAATATGAAAAAAAAGGTTGACCCATTTTTAGCATATAGTGCAAATCCAAGATATACAGTAGAAGAAAGTATTGATGAAATCTTTACTTTTCAAAAACCTGAACTTCTTAAAGAATTAGAATCAGTTAAGAAGAAAAAAAATTAATGCCAAAACGCACACCGCAATAGAAAGTGAGTTGAGATTAATGAGTGAAGAAAAAAGTAGTGCTCTTATTTAAGTGTATTAAAAGAGATAGCGTTCATTAATGAAGGGGCAGGTATTTTGCTCCCAAATTTATATACAACCAAATCGTTTATAGTTTATTCGCTAGATTAAATCGCCTTAAAATCTCTAAGTCTTGGTCTTTATTTATGCCAGATAATACTGGATTTATATTCCCAACATATTTAGAAGTAACATCAGCTCTATATGAATCAGTCTCATGTGCCTTTACTAAAACCAATTGAACTAATCTCATTCCGGTTCTTAATTGAATTGCGTTTTCTCCTTTATTAGTTAACTGGAGAGTGAGCGTTCCTGCATAACCTGGTTGAACAACGGATGTTATAGATAACCCTAGTCTTTCTAAAGATGAACGTGTATAAATTAGCCCTAGAACTGAATCTGGCATTCTAACATACTCAAAAGTATTGGCTAATACTAATTGATTAGGATATATAATCATATGTTCGCCGAATTCTTTATACGTTTCCTGAAAAAAGGGTTCAATCTTTTTTTCATCTACACTTAAAACTGGTTTTCTTGTTTGAATAGAAACCTTGAACTCATTACTCAATCTTAGATCAATTCCTGATGGACCAACTTGATTGTTCTTATCCAATAAAGGTGTTACAACTAAAGCCTCTGATTCCATCAGTTTTTTAATTTCATCACCAGAAATTATTGACATTCATCCCATCTCCTATGAATACTTGCAGCTGTTAAAGCTTTCTTAATAAGATTATTTAGTATGTCTCTAAGCTCACTATCACCTTCGTCTTGATTTAATCCCCTTTCACTTTTAATTTTTTCACCAAACATATAATAAGCTAACCATCCTGCATTAAGAATACTAATAGAGTCTACTGGTCCCCCTTCTAATTCGTTTGGTGGTATTAATCTAGATAGTTTAGAAGCTAAGGGAATTGCAGTAGAAGTAAATGTATCAGGGTTATAATGAATTGCTTCTGGTAAGGATTTATACACTTTTTCAAAAATAGTTTCTAAATTCTCTACCAAAATGGAATCTATAATTGATAGGCTCTCATTATTAAACAACATTGTAAAATTATTATTTAGATAATCTTGATTTAAAAGTTGATTTGTTTCATTAACTGGTGCTGACTCCCAAGCCTGATCCATTTCACTCACAACTTCTTTTATTTTATCAGGCAAATTATTATAACCTAAGCTTTCTAGTGCGTAATTTCTCACCTTACTCCTTGTATAACTTTTGGGATGTGTGCCACTAAAAGAATCAATCAAGTGTGAAGAATCAGCAACCCCATATATCATAAATATTTGTTCACAAGAAAAATGTGAGGACGGGCCGTACAAAATAATTCCACTTATGTCAGCTACGAATTCTTTCAACCAACTTTCTAAACAAACATTTTTCACAAATTCTTTTAAAACCACTAAAAGAGTAGATTTATCTGCCTCGGATGTAGTACATCTTATGTAAGGTAAAAGCTTTTCAAATCCTTCATCATTGTTAATGATAGATAACAATTGTTCCGTTATATTAAAACTATGATGTAAATCTAAATAGTGGCCTAATTCATGCCCCATAATACACCCTAATAAGACATTATCCTTATGTAACATCGGGAATTTTGTAACTATTCTTTTCTTCTCTGTTACTTGTGCAATACCATTTTTATTAATAACGTTAGCGAAATTTGACCACAAATCTCCAATAGCATAATTTATTTCCCAGGTTGGTTCTGTAATAAACTCTGGACTTTCCCCAATCTTATTAACAATTTCTGTAATCGGTAACATTACTTCCAAAGGGTGATTATAAGTGTTTGATTGCGCAATCGATTTAACCAAATTATGGAAATGCAAAAAGAGACTGTTTAAAAATTTCATTTCTTGTTGAGTTATAGTTGAAGCATTTTCTATCTTAAATTTCTCTAAAAACTGTTCGTTAACATGTTTTATTTCCAATAAGAATAGAGTAATCTCTTCAGTCGGATAAGAGTTACTCTCCAATTTATTTATATATTTTGCTAATGAGTATGACTGCTCCCACATCATTTTTAATAAACTTCTATTTATTCCTGACATAATTATCACCTAAATCAAGGAAGAAACTAACTGATTAGATTCTTTTTTTTCTTCGTCAAGTACAATTGCCAACTTTTCTAAAAATAAAAGAAGCTCCTTACTATTATAATCTTCACCATTTTTAAATCTGATAAGATTCATAATTGTGTCTTCCAAGGCTTCATCAATTTCTTTTTTACCTAACTTTTTAAGGTTTAATGATTTTAGTGTGTAGTTAAATGATTCTGAAGGTGGAAAACTATATTTTGATACAATTTTACCATCGGAATAATCCCTGGCGTTTTTTAAAAAATCAACTATATCTTCTGTATTGACATTAACTCTATTATTACTCCTAATACCGTTTATAACTTCAGTCAGAAAATTCACAAATAATGACCGGTTAATTTTATTACTTGCATCGAAGTAATCGTAGGATATTTCCTTGTTTAACAAAGTTATCCCTCCAATTCTAAAATTCACTTATTAATTATAATATGTTTCTATAGAAACTGTGGTTTTCCCTTTATCTTACCATCTTTTTATGCATAATAAATTTGCAAATTATGACTTATAAACAAAAGAAGTGCCTGTCACTTCCCGATTTTTGTCGAAAGGACACATTAAAGGTTGTGACAGGCAACGTAAAAAAGAGCTGAAGGGACACCCTTCAGCTCCTAGTATTTCAGTATTTACTGACAGGCACCTTACATCATGCCGCCCATAAACCCGCAGCTTTGTCAGGTGTTTAACAATGGTTAACGCTAGTTAATAAGACCGCGGCATTAAAGGTTTTTTTGAAGTATTTGGAGTCAGATCTATAACGTTAATTAACGGTATATAACAGGGTGGTGTTACCCTTTTGTTACCCTTTTAAATAAAGCCTACCTTTTGAGGTAGGCTTTATTTTGCTTCTATCTTGCCATCAATATATGCACCTAAAAAATTGAAGAATAACCTATGATTTGTTATATAATCATATCAAGTTATTTATAAATCATCATCCATTATGTAATATGGATTTGGTTTACCACAAATGTGGCATTGTCGCTCAAGCTGACTAATTTTTTGCTCACAATTAGGACAAATCATTGAATATAAATCCCTCTTCCAAGGGGGAGTATTTGAATCAAATAAAACCTTTCTTGTGTAGACACCTGCTTTTGGATTACCTAGAAAAGAATACTTTCCTTCCCAATTAAATAATGCTAAATTACTCCCTTGTCCACGATTACTAGAAAACTTAATACCATCAAAATTACCTACCATTTTAGTTACGTCAGCCACAAACCTAGGAATATAATATTCAGGTTTCCAAACGCTCTCACGTTTAGAATCCTGATTTATCACCCCTTCATAAATTAAGGCAGCTATAAGTAAAGAATGCTGAGTAGATATAGATTCACCTGGTTTTGTTGTTAAGTCTAATATTCGGACATTATATACATTAAACTCTTGAAACCATAGTAGTTTAGATTCATTTATTTCCATCATTTCAGATACACAAGTTTCTTTATCACTAGCAAGGTAAAGTACTGGTATACCTATATGATTATATCTTCCTTCTTTAGTAACATATTCACTTTCTGGAGCATCCAAATCATTATGACTAAACACTCTAGACTCACTGACTTCTCTCGCCCTAAAATAGGTCGATGTATTTATAGTAGTAGGTTGCATAGCTCTAATTGCATTAATTATCTTTTTTCCTGTACTGTGATATGCTCCTAAACTTGGATATTGTGTAATATAGTCTTGAAATTCATCAAGCTCATTTTTATATGCACTTCTAATAAGTTTCTGAGTTATATTTTGGGACTCACTCCATAACAAAAAGTTCGTTAAGATGAATCCAATACTCTTATTTTTATCTTCATTTATATCATCAATTTGGGAGTAAATTTTTTCATAAAAACCTTTTATAAAGACTTTGCAATCGCTATCAGAATGACCTTTAATCAATTCATCTGTAGCGAAATCTTCTAAGGATTGCTGCCTTTGTTCTAGTTGCAGTTCAATTGGCGTAATATAGGCGGTATCACTAAATATATTTTTAATAGGTCCTTTATTTAAATTTGCTATATATAATGAAATAAAGTTCTTTATACCATTGCTGGCGTCTTCCCATGAAATTGTCCCTTCCAAAATATTTAAAACTTCGTCATCAAAGTCTCTGTTATTAGTGAGTTCATCCAACTCATCACTATTGACAGTTACTCCAACAGTTAAGATCCCCATATTACTTTTCATTTGTTCAACAAACATATAGTTCGGCAAGTAGTTCTCTCCCTTTGTGTGATAGTCTTTTAAAAAAATGGCTCTATTTAAGTTTAGAGTTGATATTACTAACAAAAAAGAACTTCCAATTTTACGGAAGTTTCCCTTTTTTATATTGGGCTTATTCAACTCCCTCAGTTAAATACACTTTTCTCACGAATGCTCGCTAATTCAC
>JAENYN010000030.1 GCA_016841765.1 Guptibacillus hwajinpoensis | reverse complement strand
GCGGGGCGGGCGGTGAGCCTCCTCATCGCTATCGCTCTTGCGGGGTCTCACCTGTTCCGCTAGTCCCGCCGGAGTCTCGCACCTTCCACTCCAATCAACTAGCGAAAAAATCAATATTGATCTTTAACACAGCCTCTTTTTAAAATCCTGAAAACTTTTAACGTCCTTGCTGAATAGCTCTTTTCATTTGCGCCGATACCCTTTAAAGCGTTAATCTTTTACATAAATTAGATTTTTCGGATAGTTTGTGTACGCGTTTTCTTGACGCTTATTTCCGATGGGAGTACAATTATACATGTTATATATGTCAATGAATCGACAAAAAATTCATTGGCGGCACTTATCACGTTGATGAATGGCGGCAAGGGGGTATCCAATGGCCATGATCCATTGCATTGAAGCAAAATCGCAGTACACATGGAAAAATTGGACCGAAATTTAAAGGGGGGTCAAAGAAATGGCAGAAAAGACAGACAGAGAGTTTTTTTACCGCAGGCTTCATTCATTACTTGGTGTAATACCGGTCGGGCTGTTTTTGCTTGAGCACTTATTCACCAACTATTTTGCGGTAAGCGGTGCAGCAGCTTATAATGATGCGGTCAAGTTTCTGGAAGAAATCCAATTCCGTTATTTCCTGGAAATTTTCTTCATTTTCATTCCGCTTTTATATCATGCGGTGTATGGGCTATACATTGCTTTCCAGGCTAAAAATAATGTCAGCCGTTACGGTTATTTCAGGAACTGGATGTTCATGCTCCAGCGTGTAACCGGCATCATCACGCTGATTTATATTACTTGGCATGTGTGGGAAACCAGGATACAGGCTGCTTTCGGAGCGGAAGTGAATTTCAACATGATGGTGGAGATTCTTGATAATCCATTTATGCTGGCCTTTTATATAATCGGCATACTGTCTGCTGTTTTCCATTTTGCAAACGGCCTCTGGTCTTTTGCGGTAACATGGGGAATTACACAGAGCCCGCGTTCTCAGCAGATCACTACATATGTCACCATGGTCATTTTCGTCCTTGTTTCTTATATGGGTATAAGGGCATTGTTTGCATTCATCGATCCAACATTAGCGAATATGTAAGGAGTGAGACTGGATGAGTAATGGGAAACTAGTTATTGTCGGCGGCGGCCTTGCCGGGCTTATGGCGACAGTTAAAGCAGCAGAAGCTGGAGTAAAGGTTGACCTTTTATCGATCGTGCCCGTGAAACGCTCTCACTCAGTTTGTGCACAGGGTGGAATTAACGGAGCAGTTAATACAAAAGGTGAAGGCGACTCCCCATGGGAGCACTTTGACGATACAGTATACGGCGGCGACTTTTTGGCTAATCAGCCGCCGGTAAAAGCCATGACAGAGGCTGCACCGGGCATCATTCACTTGATGGACCGGATGGGCGTCATGTTTAACAGGACACCGGAAGGATTGCTGGATTTCCGCCGCTTTGGTGGTACACAGCATCACCGCACAGCATTTGCCGGTGCTACAACCGGCCAGCAGCTGCTATATGCGCTCGATGAACAAGTCCGCCGCCATGAAGTGGCAGGCCTTGTCACAAAGTATGAGTACTGGGAATTCCTGCGGGCTATTATCGATGATGAAGGACGTGCCCGCGGTGTGGTAGCCCAGAATATGAAAACATCTGAAATGAAAGCTTTTCCGGCTGATGCCGTCATCCTTGCGACTGGCGGACCGGGAATCATCTTTGGCAAATCGACTAACTCTGTTATCAATACCGGTTCGGCGGCAGCTTCCGTGTATCAGCAGGGAGCGAAATACGCCAACGGTGAATTCATTCAAATTCATCCTACTGCAATCCCGGGGGATGACAAGCTTCGCCTGATGAGCGAATCCGCCCGCGGTGAAGGCGGCCGGGTATGGACATATAAGGATGGAAAACCGTGGTATTTCCTTGAAGAGAAATATCCGGCATATGGAAACCTTGTTCCGCGTGATATCGCAACACGTGAAATCTTTGATGTGTGCGTGAACCAGAAGCTCGGCATTAACGGAGAGAATATGGTTTACCTTGATCTCTCACACAAGGACCCTCATGAACTAGATGTTAAGCTGGGCGGAATCATTGAAATTTACGAGAAATTCATGGGTGACGACCCTCGGAAAGTTCCAATGAAAATTTTCCCTGCGGTCCATTACTCGATGGGCGGCTTATGGGTCGATTACAATCAGCAGACAAACATTCCGGGGCTGTTTGCCGCCGGTGAAGTGGATTATTCACAGCACGGGGCTAACCGCCTCGGGGCCAACTCCCTGCTTTCTTCCATTTATGGAGGAATGGTGGCCGGCCCGAATGCTGTCGAGTATATGAATGGCCTCGACAAGTCAACTGATGATATGCCTTCTTCGCTGTTTGAACAAAATGTCCGTGAAGAAGAAGCTGAAGCCGAAAAGATCTTTTCAATGGACGGCACGGAGAATGCATACAAAATCCATCGTGAACTCGGTGAGTGGATGACTGCGAACGTGACTGTCGTGCGCCATAATGATAAATTGCAGGAAACAGATAACAAGATTCAGGAACTGATGGAGCGGTATGAAAAGATCAATATTAACGACACGAGCAAGTGGAGCAATCAGGGACCGTTTTTCACGCGCCAGCTGAAAAACATGCTGAATCTTGCCCGCGTCGTCACCATCGGAGCTTACAACCGCAATGAAAGCCGCGGTGCCCATTACAAACCGGACTTTCCGGATCGTAATGATGAAGAGTGGCTGAAGACAACAATTGCGACATTCAATAAGGAAACAGGGGACCCTGATTTCTCTTATGAAGATGTCGATACATCCCTTATCGAACCTCGTAAGCGAGACTACACAAAGAAAAAGGGGGGGAAGTAAATGAGTGACAACAAAGTGATTCGTTTTATCATCACACGCCAGGATGAACCCGAGTCAAACTCTTACGAAGAGGAATTTGAAGTTCCATACCGCCCGAATATGAATGTGATTTCAGCACTGATGGAAATACAGCGGAATCCAGTGAATGCGAAAGGTGACGATACAACCCCGATCCAATGGGAAATGAACTGTCTTGAGGAAGTTTGCGGCGCGTGCTCAATGGTTATTAATGGAAAACCGCGCCAATCATGTACGGCACTTGTTGACCAGCTTGAGCAGCCGATCAGGCTTGAGCCGATGGCGACATTCCCGGTTGTACGCGATCTTGTTGTGGACAGGAGCCGAATGTTCGAATCACTGAAAAGAGCGAAGGCCTGGATTCCGATTGACGGGACGTATGATCTTGGCCCAGGACCGCGGATGCCTGAAAGGAAGCGGCAGTGGGCGTATGAATTGTCCAAGTGCATGACATGCGGTGTCTGCCTGGAAGCATGCCCGAATGTCAATAGCCATTCTGATTTTATAGGGCCGCAGGTCCTCTCTCAGGTCCGCTTATTCAATGCCCACCCGACAGGGGCAATGAACAGTGATGAACGCCTTGAGACCATTATGGGAGACGGCGGGCTCACCAATTGCGGAAATTCACAAAACTGTGTGGAGTCCTGCCCGAAAGGCATTCCTTTGACAACTTCAATTGCCGCGCTGAATAGGTCAACCACCATCCAGTCTTTCCGCAACTTCTTTGGCAGTGATAAATAATTGATGCCAGGGCCTCTTCCATGTGAAGAGGCCCTTTTATACAGCTGCTGCAAAACGATGAAACCGATTTACAGTTATGAATGGAGTGAAACCACTGTGGGAAGACAGTCATATATTGAAAATAAAGAAGAATGGGAAAGCGGATTTGATTTCCATGTTCCGATTACCGTCCGCTTTTACGAAACAGATATGTTTGGCCATCTGAATAACCGGGAGCCGTTTTCTTATTTTGAAACAGCCCGAATCGCGTTTTTTAAATCTCTCGGACTGATGCGGGACTGGGCATCGCCTGACTATGAATATATTCCCGTTGTTGCCGATCTGCAATGCGATTTCCTATCCCAGGTGTTCTTCGATGAGGAGCTGCAGATCTATGTGAAAATCAATGAAATCGGCAAGTCATCAATCGATCTTCACTATATGGGAAAGAACAGTGAGGATAAATCTGTTTTCACCGGCCGGGGCAGAATTGTCCAAATTTCAGGCAAGACGGGAAAATCGGCGCCCTGGAGTGCAACTGATAAGACAAAATTGCAAGCGAGCATGAAAGTGTATGCCAATAACCCGGGGTGACAGCTATGGGAGAAAATGAATACTATCACCACTTGGTTATCCAGTTCCAGGAGGCCCTGGCACGTGATTTGACAGAGCAGGAGCGGTTATTCCTGTATCAAATTGCCCGGGCGCATCAGTCGGTCACTGGCATACCCGGATGGGACCAGTCGGGTAAATGGGACCGGTATTTTTCTTTTCTGTTTACCCGCTGACGGAAAATCAGCGGAGTACAAGTCACGGCGGCTGGTTTTTTTCATATGATATGTTGACTAATGTTATTCCCTTCCGATATTCGGCCCTTTTCCTGGCAAGGAGGGATACGTCGCTTGAAGGACAAAGAATACCAACATAAGCCGTTATTGACGAAAAGAGAAAGAGAAGTGTTTGAATTACTCGTTCAGGACAAAACAACGAAAGAAATAGCAGCGGAACTATTTATCAGCGAAAAAACGGTTAGAAACCATATTTCCAATGCTATGCAGAAGCTTGGTGTTAAAGGGCGGTCCCAGGCAGTGGTCGAACTGCTGCGAATGGGAGAATTGGAGCTGTAACTTTTTAAGCTCTAGTAAGCTTCATCTGTATATGCAAAAGCCGGCTCTTCCGCCGGCTTTTGCTTTTTGTAAGCCCGAAAGCTCCAGGCGGATGGGTATGAAATATAAAACCGGCAGAACATTAGGAACATTTTGGTTTGTCACAGGGAATTGATTCTCTTCAACTTTTTCGATATGATGTAACTTGTCTGGATAACCTTATTGTTTCTTAGAGAAGGGAAGAGTGAAGATGGCTGAAATTTACACTGTTAATAAAGTGCTGAACAATAATGTCTTAATTGCCAGCCATGCTTCTGATCCTGAAGTTGTTTTTATCGGGAAAGGGATTGGGTTTGGAAAAAAAGCTGGAGACACCGTCCAGACGGATTCAGTCGAAAAAATCTTCACCCTTGCAAACGAAAATGAGCAGGAGCAATATAAACAATTGCTGGTTTCCGTTGATGAAAAATTTATCGGGATCATGCATGATGTGATCAGTTACATAGAAGAGCAGTTTGAAACAGAAGTGAATGAACATATCCATATCGCGCTAACTGACCATATCGCCTTTGCGATAAAGCGTATTCAACAGGGGATGGACCTTCGCAACCCGTTTCTTATTGAGACACAGACGCTTTATCCAACAGAGTACAAAGTGGCTGAAGATATCATTGATAAAATTAATGAGAATTACGAAATCGAGCTTCCGGAAGGGGAAGTCGGGTTTGTTGCCCTTCATATCCATAGTGCGTTGACCGACCGAAAGCTAACGGAAATCAATCAGCATTCCAGGCTCATCACCGACCTTGTCCTAATGACAGAAGAACAGCTTGGTATCCATATTGAACGAAACAGTGTTGATTACCTGCGCCTTATCCGCCATCTTCGGCATACGATCGACAGGGTCATTGATGGAGAAAAAGTCCAGGAGCCAGAAAAACTGACACAACTGTTGAAACATGAATATCCGCTATGCTATAATGTTGCGTGGAAGTTGATTAAAGTTATGCAAAAGTCGTTGAGCAAGCCTGTGTTTGAAGCGGAGGCCGTCTACTTGACGATGCATTTGCAAAGGCTTTCCAACAAAGAATCAAACTAAAGCAATCTTTTCTTTGCGTGTTACTG
The DNA here is from genome assembly GCA_016841765.1 of Guptibacillus hwajinpoensis. Taxonomy (GTDB): domain Bacteria; phylum Bacillota; class Bacilli; order Bacillales; family Bacillaceae_O; genus Bacillus_BL. The sequence goes on along the minus strand of JAENYN010000030.1, from coordinate 52,258 downwards.
ATTCGATCAGGCATGAGTAAAGAAAGACGATAACGTCCATCTTATAGGGGAAAGGTTTTTTAACCCTATGAACAGACGTATGTCTTTTTTTACTCATGCCTTTTTTGTTGGAAAAGAAAAGATTAAAAGGAGGAAGAAAGATGTTTAAAAAAATGTTTGGTGTTCTTCAGCAAATCGGAAAAGCACTGATGCTTCCGGTTGCGATTTTGCCGGCAGCCGGCTTACTGCTTGCTTTCGGTAATGCGTTCCAGAATCCGGCTTTGCTTGAAAGGATTCCGGCCTTGGGGTCGGACGGGTTCCAGCTTGTTGCTTCAGTAATGGAACAGGCGGGCGGAATCGTGTTTTCGAACCTGGCCCTGCTCTTTGCAGTAGGTGTCGCTGTAGGATTGGCAAATGGTGACGGGGTTGCCGGGCTTGCTGCCATAATCGGTTACTTGATCATGAACATCACGATGGGGATCATCGAACAGGTCACGCCTGAGAAGATTGCCGATAGTCAGGCTTACGCCAACGTTCTCGGAATCCCTACTTTGCAAACCGGTGTATTCGGCGGGATCATTGTCGGTATACTGGCTGCCTACCTTTACCGCAAGTACTATAATATCGAACTGCCTTCATACCTCGGCTTTTTTGCCGGAAAACGGTTCGTTCCGATTGTAACCGCTGTCTCTGCATTAATACTGGGTATTTTGATGGTCTTTATCTGGCCGCCAATCCAAAATGGGCTGAATGCCTTTTCGCACTTTATGGTTGATCAGAACAGAACATTGGCCGCTTTCATTTTTGGGGTAATTGAACGTTCCCTGATTCCATTTGGACTTCATCACATTTTCTATGCTCCGTTCTGGTTTGAATTCGGAAGTTATGTCAATGATGCCGGCGAAGTCATACGCGGCGACCAGAAGATCTTTTTTGAACAAATCAAAGACGGTGCCGAATTGACTGCCGGGACTTTCATGACAGGTAAATTCCCTTTCATGATGTTCGGCCTTCCGGCGGCTGCGCTTGCGATGTACCATGAAGCCCGTCCGGAACGGAAAAAAATTGTTGCCGGTATCATGGGTTCCGCAGCCCTCACTTCCTTTTTGACAGGTATAACAGAGCCGATCGAGTTCACCTTCCTCTTTGTTGCACCGGTGCTCTTCGGGATCCATGCCGTTTTCGCGGGTCTTTCGTTTATGACAATGCATCTTTTGAATGTTAAGATCGGCATGACCTTTTCGGGCGGTGTGATTGACTATATCCTGTTTGGCGTCTTGCCGAACCGGACCAACTGGTGGCTCGTCATTCCGGTAGGACTCGTATTTGCAGTCATTTACTACTTCGGCTTCCGGTTTGCCATAAGAAAGTTCAATCTGAAAACACCGGGCCGGGAAGATGAAACAGAAGACGACGAGCAGGCTGGTGAAGTTGAAGAGCTGCCTTATAATGTCCTTGAAGCACTTGGCGGAAAGGAAAACATAAAGCATCTTGATGCCTGTATCACAAGGCTCCGCGTCCAGGTGTTTGAAGTCGGCAAGGTTCAAAAAGAAAGGCTGAAAAAACTGGGTGCATCGGGCGTTATGGAAGTCGGAAACAACATCCAGGCGATCTTCGGAACTAGATCTGATACCTTAAAGGGCCAGATCCAGGATATCATTTCCGGTAAAACGCCGCTTCCAGCCGATAAAATGGCCAAGACCAGCCCAGAAGAAAAAACGGCCCAGGCCATTCCGACACCGGCTGGAGCCGAAAATATGCCAGTAACTGGTGATGGCACCGATGTCATCGCACCTTTAAGCGGTAAATTGCTTCCGCTGACAGAGGTTCCGGATCAAGTGTTTTCGGAAAAAATGATGGGTGACGGTTTTGCAATCGATCCGTCTGAAGGTGAAGTGGTTTCACCGGTGGACGGTAAAATCATCAATGTTTTCCCAACCAAGCACGCGATCGGTATGGTATCAAAAAAAGGACAAGAAATTTTGATCCACTTCGGAATCGATACTGTTAAACTTAAGGGCGATGGTTTTGATGTGCTGGTCGAACAGGATGAAGAGGTAAAACAGGGACAAACCTTGATGAAAGCAAATCTTGATTTCCTAAAGAAAAACGCGCCGTCCGTCATCACACCAATCGTGTTTACAAACCTCCAGGAAGGTGAAAGAATAACATTAGACGAAGATAAGGCGGAAGTGAAGCGCGGAGATGAAAACATCATTTCCATTGATAGGGGATAAGCGGATACAGGAGGGCTGAGCTTCAGCTTCTCCTGTCCCTAAAATATTGCAGATAGGAGACTGATTAAAATGGCAGAAAGAACATTTACAATCACTGATGAAACGGGAATCCATGCACGCCCGGCCACTGCTCTTGTCAATGAGGCATCAAAGTTTCAATCAGATGTCAAGCTGGAGTTCAATGGAAAAGAGGTTAACCTGAAATCGATCATGGGTGTCATGTCACTTGGCATCCAGAAAGGGTCTGAAGTGACTGTAAAGGCTGAAGGGGAAGATGAGGAAGAAGCGATCAACGGCGTCGCAGAAGTAGTGAAGAAAGAAGGCCTGGGAGAATAATGGATAACAAAATTACCGGCATTGCCGCTTCAAGCGGCATTGCCATTGCACAGGCATTCAAACTGGAAAATCCGGAAATAACAATTGAAAAAAAGGCAATTGATTCTCCTGAAGCTGAAACGAATAGATTTATGGAAGCTCTTGACGTATCCAAACAAGAACTCGAAAAAATCAAAACACATGCCGAAAAAGAGCTGGGCAAGGATAAAGCGGACATTTTTGCAGCCCATTTGCTCGTCTTGAGCGATCCGGAAATGATCGATCCTGTAAAAGACAAGATTGAAAACGAAAAAGTCAATGCGGAATTCGCCCTTGATGAAGTGGCTTCCATGTTCATCACGATGTTTGAACAAATGGATAATGAGTACATGAAAGAACGCGCGGCTGACATCCGGGATGTGACAAAACGGGTCCAGTCCCATCTGCTTGGGCTGGAAATCTCCAACCCGAGCTTGATTTCTGAGGAAGTCATTGTGGTGGCTGAAGACTTGACACCTTCAGATACCGCGCAATTAAACCGCCAGTACGTCAAAGGGTTCACCACGGATATCGGGGGCAGGACATCTCACTCCGCCATCATGGCGCGTTCAATGGAAATACCTGCAGTCGTAGGAACGAAAAGCGCCACTGCGGATATCGAGAAAGGCGTCCTGGTCATTCTGGATGGCCTTGATGGTGAAGTCATCATCAATCCTGATGAAGACACGCTTAAGAAATATGAACAAAAGCAGGCTGACTTTGCAGCACAGAAAGAAGAATGGGCCAAACTCAAAGATCAGCCTTCCGTGACAAAAGACGGGCGCCAGGTTGAACTTGCCGCAAATATCGGAACGCCGAAAGATGTTGAAGGTGTCCTGAATAACGGCGGTGAAGGCATCGGCCTGTACCGGACTGAGTTTATTTATATGGGCCGAAGCGAGCTCCCGACAGAAGAGGAACAGTTTGATGCTTATAAAACGGTTGTAGAGAAAATGGAAGGCAAGCCGGTCGTAATCCGCACGCTTGATATCGGCGGTGACAAAGAACTCCCTTATCTCAATCTGCCGAAAGAATTGAATCCTTTCCTCGGCTACAGGGCAATCCGCCTTTGTCTTGATGAGCAGGAAATCTTCCGCACTCAGCTTCGGGCCTTACTCCGTGCCAGCGCATACGGCAATCTCAAAATCATGTTCCCGATGATTGCGACTATTGATGAATTCCGGGAAGCGAAACAGATTCTCCTGGAAGAAAAAGATAAGCTCGCTTCAGACGGGGTTGATGTATCAGACAGCATTGAAGTCGGCATGATGGTGGAAATTCCGGCAACAGCAGTACTGGCCGACCAATTTGCAAAAGAGGTCGATTTCTTCAGTATCGGGACGAATGACCTGATTCAGTATACAATGGCAGCTGACCGGATGAATGAACAGGTGTCTTATTTGTACCAGCCGTATAATCCATCCATCCTCCGGCTTGTCAAAATGGTGATAGATGCTGCCCATAAAGAAGGAAAATGGGCAGGAATGTGCGGCGAAATGGCCGGAGATACGCTGGCAGTACCGCTTTTGCTTGGCATGGGTCTTGACGAATTCAGCATGAGTGCGACATCCATTTTGCCGGCGCGGAGCCAGATCAGCAAAATGACGAAGGAAGAAGCGGAAGAGCTTGCCGGGAAAGCCCTCGGCATGAGCACAGCCGCTGAAGTAGTCGAACTCGTACAAAAAACGTTCGATCTGTAATAACCTGCCAGTTAAAAAATATCTGGTCACGTGCTGATGCAGCAGTAACGAACTGCATCATCGTAAAACAAGTATGAAACCATAAAGGTTTCATACTTGTTTTTTTATTGTTAGGCTCTGTTAAACGTTAGTGTTGATTTCCGTTGCAGGTACTCGCTTTCCGCGGGGCGGGCGGTGAGCCTCCTCATCGCTTTCGCTCTTGCGGGGTCTCACCTGTCCCGCTAGTCCCGCCGGAGTCTCGCACCTTCCACTCCAATCAACTAGTGTAAAAAATCAACATTGAGCTTTAACACAGCCTATTGTTAAGGAAATTAAGCGAGTCATCCAGCTCCAGGCTTCAGCGGCTATCGTCATAAGGGGTGCTCCCCTCCAGAAGGGAAGATCACATTCGTGCGGGTGCCCCCGCTTATGCGTACGCCTCTAAGCGGGGGCTGCGCTTTTTGTTCCTTAACCTGATTCCAAAACATGTCGAAAACTGTCATCAGCATACTTGCATTTTTACCGGAAAGGCTTCAAAATAAAACCGTATGATTTGGCGGCATAAAAGGAGAACGTGCATCACATAGGAGGGTTTACAGGTGAGGGAAACGGATGATAACCAAGAAGTGGTAGCAGACATAGAAAAATCGATGCGTTACATTTCCGCGATCATTAAGCAGAAAGGCAGGGAAATCCTGAGCGGGTATTCCATCACGCCTCCCCAGTTTGTGGCACTGCAATGGCTTTACGAAAGCGGCGACATGACAATCGGAGAGCTGTCGAACAATATGTATCTCGCCTGCAGCACAACAACTGATTTGATCGACCGCATGGAAAAGAACAGCCTGGTGATGAGAGTCCGCAATCCAAAAGACCGCCGTGTTGTACAGATCCATATGCAGGAAGAAGGAGCGCGAATCATAGAAGAAGTCATCCAAAAACGCCAGGAGTATCTCGCATCAGTCACGGGCGATTTCACCGCGGACGAATTGGCAGACTTGGATTATATGCTCCGCAAGCTGTATGATGAAATGAAGGATTGATTCAGGAAACCGAAGAACGGGCCTGGATATGCATCCATTATGAAACTAACATAAATGAGGTCGAATGGATTGGAGAAACCAATAGGTGTCATAGATTCCGGTGTGGGCGGACTTACTGTGGCCAGAGAAATCATGCGGCAGCTGCCGAAAGAGGAAATCTTGTATCTGGGTGATACAAAACGCTGTCCGTACGGTCCCCGCCCAAAAGAGGAAGTACTTAAATACACATGGCAAATGATCGATCATTTGCTGCAATTTGATATTAAAATGCTCGTGATTGCCTGTAACACAGCAACCGCTGTTGCACTGGAAGAGGTGAAGGAAAAGCTGCCGATTCCAGTAGTAGGTGTCGTATACCCGGGTGCCAGGGCTGCTTTGAAGCTGACGAAAAATAAAAAAGTCGGCGTCATCGGCACGGAAGGCACCATAAGTAGCGGAGCTTATGTTTCCGCCCTAAAGAGTATAGATGAAGAAGTGGAAGTCGACAGTCTGGCCTGTCCGCGTTTCGTTCCACTGGTGGAGAACGGCGAATATGAGAGCGAGAAGGCAGTTAAGGTTGTCAGTGAATCACTTCAGCCGTTCAAAACACATGATATCGATACTTTGATTCTGGGATGCACTCACTATCCCCTTCTTCATCAGGTAATCGCGGATTATCTTGGAAAAGGCATCACTCTTATCGGATCAGGTGATGAAACAGCAAGGGAGGTAAGCGCCATCCTTGAATACAGCGACTTGCTGCGTGCCGGGCCGGAACATCCGAATCATCATTTTTTCACAACGGGTTCACGGGAAATGTTTGAGAAAATAGCCACGCAATGGTTTGAACAAAAAATCGACAATATTAGTGTCATCGATTTGGATTGATCTTTCAGCCCTGTGCTGAAAGATTTTTTAAATCCCCGAGGTCTAAATGGTTGGCAAGCTCGTATACATAATAGTACAACCAAGCCTGGGGAGGGATTGACATGCTAAAAAAACGAAAAGCAGGATGGCTCATTCTGTTTTTTGCTTTCACACTATTGCTTTCAGGATGTATGTTTGACGGGGAGCAGGCTCTGAATGAAATTGATCCGCCAAAGGATGTTACCTACGATGAAACAGAAGCGAGCCTTGAGGAGATGGATGCTGGGGAGAAAAATAAAGACGGCGCAAAAGCCGAAGAAGAAGCAGCTGAAACGGTCGAGCGCCAGGTGTTTCTGCTAGACCAAAATGGATATGTAGTGCCGACAACTCTGGCTGTGCCGAAAACAAAAGAGGTGGCAAAGCAGTCGCTTGAATACCTGGTTGCTGGCGGACCGGTAGAAAATATGCTTCCGAACGGTTTCCGGGCTGTTCTTCCGGCAGATACGAGGGTGCTGGGTGTCAATTTACTGGAAGACGGAACAGTTGTAGCTGATTTTTCAAAGGAATTCAGTAATTATAAAGCGGAGGATGAGGAAAAAATCCTGCAGTCCATCACATGGACACTTACTCAATTTGATAAAGTCGATAAAGTGAAAATCAGGATCAACGGGTATGACCAGAAAGAAATGCCTGTCAACGGCACGCCGATCACCGATGGGTACAGCCGTGCCAACGGCATTAACATGGATGACAAAGAGAGTGTCGATATCACCTCCAGTAAAGCGGTCACGCTTTACTTTTTAGCCCAAAATGAGGACAACACCTATTATGTCCCGGTAACAAAGAGAGTGAAGCAGGCGCCGCAAGAAGACATGGCGGCAGTGGCTGTGAATGAACTGATTAAAGGTCCGTCATTCCGTTCCGGTCTCCTGAGCGATTTCCATACCAGTGTCCGCTTGCTGAGCCGGCCGACGTATGAGAAAGGTGTCGTCTCACTCGAATTCAACGAATCGATTCTTGGTGACCAAAAAGGAACAGCTTTATCTGAAGATGTGTTGAACTCCCTCGTTTTATCACTTACGGAAATTGAAGGCGTAAAAGGTGTTGAAGTGACCGTGAAAGGAAAAGACAAAGTCATGAATGAAAAAGGGGAGCCGCTGACCAAGCCGGTAATGAGGCCTGAACGAGTCAATATCGGTAGTTTTTAAGAGATGAATATGTTATTTTATTAATACTGAGTAATGCTGAGGCTGGCAATGGTTGCCGCCTCTTTTTGCCTTTTAGCGTATGAAACGCCATCAAAATTTCTTATGATTATCAAACATTTCCGGGACTGTTTCTGGAAAGGCTATTATAAGCAAGGATCACCTAAAACCGAGGAGGAGAATGCATGCGATCAGATGGAAGACAGAAAGACGAATTACGCCCTGTACATATAGAGACGGACTATTTACTGCATCCGGAAGGGTCCGTCCTCATTTCGGTCGGAAATACAAAAGTGATATGCACAGCCAGCGTCGAAGAGAGAGTGCCGCCTTTCATGAGGGGGGAAGGCAAAGGCTGGGTGACCGCAGAATATTCCATGCTTCCGCGCGCAACCGGAAGCCGAAACATCAGGGAATCCAGCAAAGGGAAAGTGTCCGGGCGAACAATGGAAATCCAGCGCCTGATCGGCCGGTCCCTGCGCAGTGTTGTCGATCTTGAAGCCCTCGGTGAACGTACGGTTTGGCTCGACTGCGATGTTATCCAGGCGGACGGAGGTACACGTACAGCTTCAATTACGGGTGCTTTTGTCGCAATGGTGATAGCCATGAATAGACTTGTTGAAACAAAAGCGGTCAAAACACCGCCGGTCAGGGATTTCCTGGCTGCAACTTCAGTCGGCGTCGATCCAGAGCACGGCGAAGTGCTTGATCTTTGTTATGCGGAAGATTCAGCCGCAAATGTCGATATGAATATTGTCATGACAGGGAAAGGCGAGTTTGTCGAGCTCCAGGGGACCGGGGAAGAAGCGACTTTTTCCCCGGAAGAGCTCCAAAACCTTATCAAGCTTGGGCAGGAGGGGATCCTGAAGCTTATCGACAAACAAAAGGAAGCCCTCGGTGATGCCGCCGGTAAAATCCCATCCGTAAAAAAGGCGTAACGCTGAACTGCAGAGGAGTTAATCAAATGGAAGAAATCATAATCGCCACGAAAAACAAAGGAAAAGTGAAAGACTTTGAAGCCTTGCTTTCAAAGAGAGGCATACAGGTTAAGTCATTGCATGACTTTCCCGAAATGCCTGACGTGGAAGAAACGGGGTCGACCTTTGAAGAGAATGCAATTTTAAAAGCAGAGGCCATTTCAAGAAAAATGGGCCGGACCGTTATAGCAGATGACTCGGGATTAATTGTCGATTATCTGGATGGGCGCCCCGGTGTGTACTCTGCCCGCTATGCAGGGGAAGAAAAAAATGACCGCGCCAATCTGGAAAAGGTCCTTTCTGAGCTTGAAGGCGTTCCTGATGAAGAACGCACCGCCCGCTTTTACTGTGTCCTGGCCGTTTCTGTGCCAGGTGAAAAACCGAAAGTGGCAGAAGGGACATGTGAAGGGAAGATTGGCAGGGAACCGATGGGCACACACGGATTCGGCTATGATCCCATCTTTATTGTCGATGAAAAAAATAAAACTATGGGACAGCTGACAAAAGAAGAAAAAAATAAAATCAGCCACAGGGCGGCAGCCATGGCAAAGCTCGATGAGAAGTGGGATGAATACTTCAATAACGGCTGAATGCACATTTGCAGAAAGGAGAAACGAATGGGAAAGCTGGTGATTGTAAGTGACAGCCATGGTAACACGGAGCTGTTATCGAAAATTGCTGCAAAGCATAAAGGTGAAGCAAGTTTAATGATTCATTGCGGAGATTCCGAATTGGGTGCAGAGGAAAAAGAACTTGAGCCGTTTTTGGCTGTAAGGGGGAATTGCGATCTTGATGCCGCTTTGCCGGAAGAACAAGTGGGAAGGTGGGAAGGGCTGAATGTGTTTGTAACACACGGACACCTTTTCAACGTGAAGATGTCACTCATGCCGCTTTCTTACCGGGCCGAAGAAAGGAATGCCCATATCGTTTGCTTCGGCCATTCCCATATTGCAGGTGCTGAAATGCAAAACGGCATGCTGTTTATAAATCCGGGAAGCATCCTGTTGCCGCGCAGGCGCCCGGAACAGACATACGCAGTCGTTTCCGAATCCGAAAAAGGAAAGGTCCGCGTCTCATTCCATAACGAAGACGGCCAGGAGCTCAGGGGTATGGGCAGCACATTTACACTTGGTTGAACGTTATGCTGTTTAAAACCTTAAACGCAACTCCAATGAAGAAAAAAGAAAAAAGAATGGAATTACTTGAAGCAAACCCGGCATTGGTCCATTAAATCCATTGAATTCAACAAGGGCATGAGGCCGCCCCTTCAATCCCCTTTGCAAAAGAAGTTGACAGCCGGCAGTGCTTCAAGTATATTAATATTTGTCTCGATAATCGGATTATTGCGGCCCGCCGAAAGAATTGGAATTTCCGCATATTCCGCCTGTCCCAGTAGCTCAGCAGGATAGAGCAACGGCCTTCTAAGCCGTGGGTCGGGAGTTCGAATCTCTCCTGGGACGCCACTAAATACATATCAAACCCCTGGCTATCCAGGGGTTTTTCTTTTGCTTGCTGCTTCAGTATAATAGAGTATGAATCCGGGTATAGAAATATGGCGCTGTTGTTTTTCCATGTACATATTGATAAACTGAAGGGCAAGTTAAGCGTGTCAATCCTGTTGGTCCGGAATGCAGGACTCCATACGGCACCAATGAGCATCAGAGCAGGAATTGCCAGGGAGGCACTTGATTTTTGGACATATACATATAACGAGGCGATTACATATGGATAACGAAAAAAATGGACGGCAACACAACAAAAACGTCATCCCCTTCCCGAATCTGAAAGATCGTCTTTTCGAGAAAGGGATGGCTTTGCTTCAGCAAAAGAAATACCGGGAAGCACTTCCGGTTTTTCAGCAGCTTCGGGATATGGAAGGCGGTTATCCGCAAGTCCAGGCCGGCATTGTCATTTGCCTGCTTGAAATGGGAAGGCTTGAAGAAGCCAGGGCGGAAAGCAAGCGGCTGCTGAACGAAGACATAGGTGACTACTTCGAAAATTTGCAAATTTATATTACGGTGCTCATTCAGATGAATGAGTATGACGAAGCGGCATCGGTGCTTGAAGCTGTCATGGAAGAGCACAGGCTCCCGGCGGAGGCTGCGGAGAATCTATATCAGCTATTGGACTTCAGCCGGCAAATGTCGGAACGGCATGAGCCCGCATCTGAAAAAAAACGCGAAGAAGTCCCGCCAATAGATCCCGCCGATTTGATCGAACGGCTTACAAAGGGAATTCCAGAAGATCAGCTAAAGGCGCTTCAGCAGCTGCGGAGTCTTGAGCTCACACCATACATACCTACTCTGGAGTCCATGCTGAAAAGCGGATTTGCACCTGAGTTGAAAACGATGCTGCTGGAAATCATGATTGAAAAAAAGATTTCCCGGCAAATTGAAATATGGAAGTTCGGCAAACAAAAAACGATTGTGCCGGCGGAACTTGACGGCGTTTTTGAGTCGGAGTTCGGCATTCATGTGCTGAACGTGCTTGATGAAAAACTTGGACAGGAAAATCCTGCACTATTCCAGCTGGTAAAAGAACTCTGGCACCGCCATCTGTTTGTTCTTTATCCGTTTGAGCCGGACCCGGATGACCCGGCTGTTTGGGCGGCAGCACTTCATCAACTGGGATACTTGCTTCACGGGATCCCAGTCAGTCTGGAGGAAACGGCGGAAGAATACGGAGTTGAACCGCAAATTTTGGAACAATCTGCCACATACCTCCGCAAGCTGGAAGAGGAGTCCTTTAACGGTTCAATGCTGTGAGAAAACTGTAATCCCCATGTGTTGAAAGAAAAACACGGTGTGTTATAATGTAGAGGTTGTAGAGATCTTTTGTTACATATGTCTGCATACTTTTGTGGCGGAATTCTGCTTCTGTCGCCAGACAGACAAATCAGGCCAGGCATAAGCTGCAGGCTGATAAATAAATTTATTTAGTTGGAGGGAATCACAACAATGTCAGTGAATTGGGAAAAACTTGAAGGAAATGAAGGCGTATTGACGGTTGAAGTCGATGCGGAAAAGGTAAACAATGCGCTTGACCAGGCATTTAATAAAGTTGTAAAACAGGTGAATATTCCAGGTTTCCGTAAAGGGAAGGTTCCGCGCTTTATTTTTGAACAGCGTTTCGGCGCAGAATCCCTTTACCAGGATGCTCTTGACATCCTGCTTCCGGAAGCTTATTCAAATGCGATTGATGAAGCGGGGATTTTCCCTGTCGATCAGCCTTCTGTCGATATCAAGCAGATGGAAAAAGGCGAAAAGTTGGTGTTTGAAGCTAAGGTTACCGTGAAGCCGGAAGTCAAGCTCGGTGAATACAAAGGGCTTGAAGTTGAAGAAGAGTCCACTGAGGTCACTGATGAAGATGTGGAAGCTGAATTGAAGCAGCAGCAGGAACGCCAGGCAGAGCTTGTCGTGAAAGAGGAAGGCACTGTTGAGGAAGGCGACACAGTTGTCATCGACTTCGAAGGCTTTGTTGACGGAGAGGCGTTCGAAGGCGGCCAGGCGGAGAACTATTCCCTGGAAATCGGATCCGGATCTTTCATTCCTGGTTTCGAAGAACAGCTGATCGGCACTGAAGCAGGGGCTGAAAAGGACGTTGAAGTCACATTCCCTGAAGAGTACCATGCTGAAGAGCTTGCAGGGAAGCCTGCCACTTTCAAGGTGAAAGTCCATGAAATCAAAACGAAAGAGCTTCCTGAACTGGATGATGAGTTCGCGAAAGATATCGATGAAGAAGTGGAAACACTTGATGAATTGAAAAAGAAGACCAGAGAACGTCTTGAAGAAAACAAAAAACGTGAAGCTGAAAATAACAAGCGGGACACACTTGTCCAGAAAGCGGCTGAGAATACTGAAGTCGATGTGCCGATGGCAATGGTCCGCACGGAGCTTGACCGCATGCTTCAAGAATTCGAACAGCGCCTCCAAATGCAGGGCATGACACTGGATATGTACTACCAGTTCTCCGGCCAGGACGAAGAAGCACTGAAAGGCCAAATGAGAGAGGATGCCGAAAAGCGTGTCCGCACAAACCTGACGCTTGAGGCGATTGCTGAGCAGGAAAATATTGAAGTCAGCGAAGAAGAAGTGAATGAGGAGCTTGAAAACATGGCTTCCATGTATCAGACAAGCGTCGATAACTTGAAACAAATGATCGGCAGCACTGATATGGTGAAAGAAGATTTAAAAATCAAGAAAGCGATCGATTTTCTTGTGGAAAACAGCAAAAGTGTTGCATAATATAAAGTAAGGAACAAGGCGCGATTCGTTCGTGCCTTGTTTTGTACTAGCCTTTTTTCTGCCGCTTTTGCATCCTTTCCGGCTGCCCCGGTCATAAAAAGCCCAAAAACATACTTATAATCCGGGCGGTTAAACAGCATACTGTAAAGTGAGCCTTCAGCCTGCTGCCTCCCGCTTCTGAAATTCGTCCATGCTCTATACATATTTTATAAAGGGTTTTTATTAACGCTGTAAGTTTCAGGTATGTTAAAATGCAAGAACACAGTCTCTGAAACTGTTTATCGACCGGGATATTAAGGGTATACAGTTATTCGCAATGCTTTGCCGATCCGCAAGATCATCCGGTTATGTGCACTTTTTGAAGGGGTGATATCCATGTTCAAATTTAATGATGAAAAAGGACAATTGAAATGTTCATTTTGCGGCAAGACCCAGGATCAGGTCCGTAAACTTGTTGCAGGTCCTGGTGTGTATATATGTGATGAGTGTATCGAGCTCTGCAATGAAATTGTGGAGGAAGAACTCGGCACTGAAGAAGAAATCGAGTTTAAGGACGTACCAAAACCGAAGGAAATCCTCGGTATACTGGATGACTACGTGATTGGGCAAGGCGGAGCGAAGAAAAACTTATCAGTGGCGGTTTATAATCATTACAAACGGATCAATTCCAACAGCAAAGTCGACGATGTGGAACTGGCTAAAAGTAACATTCTGATGCTTGGCCCGACAGGAAGCGGTAAAACGCTTCTTGCCCAGACTTTGGCCCGCATCCTGAATGTTCCGTTTGCTATCGCTGACGCGACTTCCCTTACCGAAGCCGGTTATGTAGGGGAAGATGTTGAGAACATCCTGTTGAAACTGATCCAGGCTGCGGATTATGATGTTGAAAAGGCTGAAAAAGGCATCATTTATATCGATGAAATCGATAAGGTCGCCCGCAAGTCGGAAAATCCGTCCATTACCCGTGATGTTTCCGGTGAGGGCGTACAGCAGGCGCTGCTTAAGATTCTCGAGGGCACGACTGCAAGTGTACCTCCACAGGGCGGCAGAAAGCACCCGCACCAGGAATTCATCCAAATCGATACGACAAATATCCTGTTTGTCGTAGGCGGGGCATTCGATGGCATTGATCAGATCATCAAACGCCGCCTCGGCAAAAAAGTGATCGGATTCGCTTCAGATGATGCCAAGCAGGATTATGACAAAGGCGAGTTGCTTACAAAAGTGCTGCCTGAAGACTTGCTCCGTTTCGGCCTGATTCCGGAATTCATCGGGCGCCTGCCGGTTATCGCAAGTCTGGAGCCGCTTGATGAAGAGGCGCTTGTCGATATCCTGACGAAACCGAAAAATGCACTGGTAAAACAGTATCAGAAGATGCTTGAATTGGATGGCGTCGAGCTTGAATTCGAGGAAGAGGCACTTCTTGAAATTTCCAAAAAGGCGATTGAAAGAAAAACAGGTGCCCGCGGCCTCCGTTCAATCATAGAAGGGATTATGCTTGATGTCATGTTCGACCTTCCGTCACGCGACGATATCGAAAAATGCATCATTACGGCTGAAACAGTAGTAGGGAACGGACAGCCGAAGCTTATCCTGGAGGATGGCACGGTAGTTGAACCTGAACAGCAGTCGCCGAAAGAAAGTGCATAAATAAGGTAAGCAAGAGGAACTTCCTTTACTGGAAGTTCCTCTTTTTGCTGATAAGGTTCCTGACCCCGGCGCTTTAAAGCGCCGGGGTCAGGAACCACAAAAGATTTCCCCGGACCTGTTTACATCTTCCCCTGCAGGGAGATACTAGCAGATAAATTCTTTCTGCAGGAGGTTTGCTATGAGTTGGTCAGGAGCGGTAATCGCCATTCAGCTGTTTTTTGGAATCGTGATCGGGCTGTATTTCTGGAACCTGTTGAAAAATCAACGGACCCAGAAAGTTTCAATTGAACGTGAGTCAAAAAAGGAAATGGAACAGCTCCGGATGATGCGGAGGATTTCATTAACAGAACCGCTGGCCGAGAAAGTAAGGCCGGCCAGTTTCGATGACATAGTCGGGCAAAGCGATGGAGTCAAAGCATTAAGGGCGGCACTGTGCGGACCGAATCCGCAGCACGTCATCATATACGGGACACCAGGAATCGGGAAAACAGCTGCGGCACGGCTTGTTCTTGAAGAGGCGAAAAAAAACGAAAAATCACCTTTTAAGCAGTCAGCCGTGTTTGTGGAACTCGATGCGACGACAGCCCGGTTTGATGAACGGGGGATTGCAGATCCGCTGATCGGCTCGGTGCACGATCCCATTTATCAAGGAGCGGGCGCAATGGGACAGGCCGGCATCCCCCAGCCCAAGCAGGGAGCTGTCAGCAATGCGCATGGAGGAGTTCTTTTCATTGATGAAATCGGTGAACTGCACCCCATCCAGATGAACAAACTGTTGAAAGTCCTTGAGGACCGGAAAGTATATTTTGAAAGTGCTTATTATAATGAGGAAAACACCCAGATCCCCCTTCATGTCCATGAAATTTTCCAAAAAGGGCTTCCGGCCGATTTCAGGCTGATAGGGGCGACGACAAGAACGCCGTCCGAAATTCCGCCAGCAATACGTTCGCGGTGCATGGAAATCTTTTTCAGGGAGCTCGACCAGGATGAAATCCAGCAAATCGCCAGAAATGCAGCTGATAAGACAAATCATTCGATCTCCCAAAACGGCCTGGATATCATATCGCAATTTGCCAAAAACGGCCGGGAAGCAGTGAACATCATCCAGATTGCTGCAGGACTCGCCATATCGGAGAACAGGGAGGAAATCCTGGACAGTGACATTGAATGGGTTGTCAATTCAAGCCAGATGCAGCCCCGGTTCGAGAAAAAAATCCAGCCGCTGTCGAAAGTCGGATTGGTCAGTGGGCTTGCTGTTTACGGTCCGAATACCGGCGCCCTGCTTGAAATCGAAGTGACGGTCATTCCTGTGGGAACGGATAAAAGCGGCGGCATCACGATTACGGGAATTGTCGAAGAAGAAAGCATCGGAGGCAGCAACAAATCAATTCGCAGAAAAAGCCTTGTGAAGGGTTCGGTTGAAAACGTGATCACCGTTCTCCGGAATATGGGGGTTCCTGCTGAAAAGTATGACATCCATGTCAACTTCCCGGGCGGGATACCTGTTGATGGGCCGTCCGCCGGGATAGCCATTGCAACCGGCATTTATTCAGCCATCCACAAACGGAGCATCAGCCGAACCGTTGCGATGACTGGTGAAATCAGCATACACGGCAATGTCAAGCCTGTCGGCGGTGTCCCTGCCAAAGTGAGGGCAGCCCAAAAGGCGGGTGCAACACATGTCATCATCCCGGCAGAAAATGACCAGGCCATTTTAAAGGATATAAAGGGAATTACCATTCATCCCGTCAAGCATTTGCATGAAGTCTTCAAATTGGCGATGGCACAAGAACCGCCTGGAGCAGGAGAAGTGCGTCCGGCATCCAGCCAAATGTGAAAAAACAATCCAGCCTTACGGGGCTGGATTGTTTTTTGGGGTATAATAACAACGTTTCAGCGAATAATCTAAACGGGTAAGCCAACAATAAGCGGCGATGATGAAATAAGCGGAGAAATTCTTTCATACCGTCCGGGATAATAGACAAACATTCCTGAAATAGGATAGAATTGAACAAAGATTCCATTTGTTTTTCCAGGATGCATACATGGAGGTGTATAAGAATGGAACATAATAAAATTATGAATATCCCGCTCCTCCCATTGCGCGGTTTGCTTGTCTATCCGTCAATGGTCCTTCATCTGGATGTGGGACGGGATAAATCAGTCAACGCACTTGAGCAGGCAATGGTAGATGATCACCTCATTTTTCTGGCAGCACAAAAAGATGTGGGAATTGATGAACCGACGGAAGATGACATATACAAAGTCGGCACCTTATCAAAAGTCAAACAGATGCTGAAATTGCCGAACGGCACCATCCGCGTGCTGGTGGAAGGCTTGAACAGGGCAAAAATCCTTGAATATACGGACGATGATGAATACTTCGAAGTCCAGATCGAAAACTTCGAGGAAGATGAAACGAAGGGTGTCGAAGAGCAGGCGCTGATGCGGACGTTGCTTGAGCAATTTGAACAATACATAAAGCTTTCAAAAAAATTGACATCAGAAACACTCGCTTCCGTATCGGATATTGAAGTGCCGGGACGCCTGGCTGATATGATCGCTTCCCACTTATCCCTGAAAATAAAGGAAAAGCAGGAGGTTCTGGAAATATTCGAGGTGAAGGGGCGCCTCAATAAACTCATTACAATCATCAATAATGAAAAGGAAGTCCTGAACCTTGAAAAGAAAATCGGACAGCGTGTCAAGCGTTCGATGGAGAGGACACAAAAGGAATACTATTTGCGCGAACAAATGAAGGCGATCCAGAAAGAGCTTGGCGATAAAGAAGGAAAAACAGGTGAAGTCGCGGAGCTGCGGGAAAAAATCGACGATGCGAGAATGCCCGAGAATGTTACCGAAGTTGCCCTTAAAGAACTGGAACGATATGAAAAAATTCCGGCCAGTTCTGCTGAAAGCTCGGTAATACGCAACTATATCGAATGGCTTGTCTCACTGCCGTGGAAAGATGAAACAGACGATAACCTGGATATTCATCATGCCGAAAAAGTGCTCAATGAGGATCACTACGGACTCGAAAAAGTGAAAGAACGGGTCCTGGAATACCTTGCTGTCCAAAAGCTGACCAATTCCATGAAAGGGCCGATCCTATGCCTTGTCGGCCCTCCTGGTGTCGGCAAAACCTCTTTGGCCCGTTCCATTGCAAGATCGCTGAATCGGAAGTTTGTAAGGGCCTCGCTTGGCGGCGTGCGTGATGAAGCTGAAATCCGCGGACACCGCAGGACGTATGTCGGTGCGATGCCGGGACGTATTATCCAGAGCATGAAAAAAGCGGGATACATCAATCCTGTATTTTTGCTTGATGAAATCGATAAAATGTCAAATGACTTCAGAGGGGATCCGTCTTCGGCGATGCTCGAGGTCCTGGATCCGGAACAGAACCATAATTTCAGCGATCACTATATCGAAGAGCCCTACGACCTTTCAAAGGTCATGTTCATTGCGACTGCCAACAATATGCAGACCATACCCGGCCCGCTCCTGGACAGGATGGAAGTCATCCATATCGCAGGGTATACGGAAGTCGAAAAGGTTCATATCGCCAAAGACCATCTGCTGCCCAAACAGCTTAAAGAACACGGCATGACCAAAAGTGACCTGCAAATAAGGGATGACGCGATTCTGAAGCTGATCAGGCGTTATACACGCGAAGCGGGTGTCCGGAACCTGGAACGCCAGCTGGCAACCCTGTGCCGCAAATCTGCACGGATTATCGTATCAGAAGAACGGAAACGTGTGATCATTACCGATAAAAACATTGAAGAGTTCCTGGGCAAGCCTGTATACAGGTACGGAGAAGCTGAAATCGAAGACCAGGTCGGCACAGCTACCGGACTTGCCTATACTTCTGCCGGAGGGGATACCCTTGCCATAGAGGTATCCGTTTATCCCGGCAAAGGGAAACTGATACTGACCGGCAAACTTGGCGATGTCATGAAAGAATCGGCGCAGGCCGCATTCAGCTATATCCGCTCAAGGGCTGAGGAGCTTAAAATCGATCCTGATTTCGTTGAAAAGAATGATATTCATATCCATGTCCCTGAAGGTGCTACTCCTAAAGACGGGCCTTCTGCAGGGATAACAATGGCGACTGCGCTTGTATCTGCATTGACTGGGCGACCAGTCCGCAGAGAAGTAGGCATGACAGGCGAAATCACATTGCGGGGCCGGGTGCTGCCTATCGGCGGCCTGAAAGAAAAATCACTCAGTGCGCACAGAGCAGGTCTGAAGACCATCATTATCCCAAAAGATAATGAAAAGGACCTGGAGGATATCCCGGAGAGTGTCCGAAAGGATTTGCGTTATGTGCTCGTTTCGCATCTTGATGAAGTGCTGGCCCAGGCACTGGCAGGAGACGAGGCATGAAGGTCACCAAAGCAGAAATCGTCATAAGTGCTGTCAAACCTGAACAATACCCCGGTGAAGGATATCCTGAAATAGCCCTTGCCGGACGGTCAAACGTCGGGAAGTCATCGTTCATCAATAAAATGATCAATAGGAAGAACCTGGCAAGAACCTCACAAAGGCCGGGAAAAACGCAAACGCTGAACTTTTATAATATCAATGATTCCCTGTACTTCGTCGATGTTCCGGGCTATGGGTTCGCAAAGGTTTCCAAAAAGGAGAAAGAAAAGTGGGGCCGGATGATTGAAGAATATCTCACAATATCTGAAAGGCTTAAAGGCGTTGTCCAGATTGTCGATCTCCGTCACCCGCCGAGCAATGATGATGTTATGATGTATGACTTTCTGAAACACTACGGCATCCCGGTTCTCGTAGTCGCTACGAAAGCTGACAAAATACCGAAAGGCAAATGGCAAAAACATCTCAAAATCGTTAAAGAGACACTTGAAATGGAAGCGGATGATGAAACGATCGTCTTTTCTGCTGAAACCGCCCAGGGCAAAGACCAGGCATGGTCAGCAATCGAGCGCCTTATCCGTGCGTAATCACAAAACACCCGGAAGGAACTGTTTCCTTTCGGGTGTTTTCATATGTATACTGCCAGCTTAATTTTTGTATTTCAATAGTATTAAATAATATGTTTATACGTTTCATGGAGAGGGTAATAATGTAACAGTGTGAATTCTCTTGCATTTTTAAGGAAACCTGTGGGACAACCCTCCAAACCATACATAAGAAGAGCGCAGGCCTGCTGAGTGGCTAGAATGAAAATTGAAAAAATTTCACGTCATCTGTAACATTATAGTAGTACTGCATTTTTTAGAATATTGAGATAATTCGAAGGAGGTTGGGAGGTTTTCCTTGGGAGTTGCCCTGTTTGAGGAGAGGTTCACAAGTATGTGAAAGAGAAAAAAAGGAGAGGGTCTTCAAAATGAAAAAATGGTTAATGACAATGTTAGTGTTAGTCCTGACAGCAGGCATGCTTGCCGCATGCGGCGGCGGAGAGGAAGAAGGTGCATCATCCGGCGGCGGTGAAGGAGAAGGATCCGACAGCGGCATGAATCTTGTTGAAGATGGAAAGTTCACGTTCGCTGCTTCAGGTGACTTCGCTCCATTCAGCCAGACTGGGCCGAACGGTGAGATGACCGGTTTTGACATCGATGTCGCCAACGCTGTCGCTGAGGAATTGGGGCTTGAACCAGTACAGAAAAAATTCAAGTTTGCAAGTATCGTTGAAGGTGTCAAAACAGGCCGTTTTGACGCTGCGGTCGCCAGCCACACAATCACCGAAGAACGTGCAGAACACGTGGATTTCTCAACCCCTTATTACTACTCTGGTCCACAAATATTCACCCGCCCGGACAGCGATGTTCAAACACTTGATGACCTTGAAGGCAAAGAGATTGCAGTATCCAAAGGCTCAACCTATGCCAAGAACGCTCAAGAGGTTACAGACAATATCGTCAACTATGACAGTGACGTCACCGCTCTTGAAGCATTGAGCAAGGGGAAACATGATGCGGTTATCACCGACTTTGTTACAGGAAAAACCGCCATCGGCAAAGGGCTTGAAATTGAAGATAGAGAGCTTCTTGGCCGAAGTGAACAGGCAATCGCCGTTGCAAAGGAGAACGACAAGCTCCTTGAGGAGATCAACGCAGCCCTTGAAAAACTGCGTGAAGACGGCACATTATCTGAAATCAGTAAAGAATATTTTGATGAAGACATCACAACAAAACCAGAATAACCCAACACATCATGTAATCTAGCTATGAATTTATGCGGAATGCGCGCTCTATATTGCGCGCATTCTCCGCATTAAAGGAGATGGAAGACTTGCCTACGTTTGCGCACTTTTTTGAAACTTTTATGGACAGTTCTGATATTTTTATAGAAGCGATGCTCGTCACATTGAAATTGACGGCAATTTCTGTATTGATCGCCATTTTTATCGGCCTGTTTTTTGCGCTTTTAAAAATATCCCGCATTACAGTATTAGAATGGATTTCAAACTTCTATATTTTCATCGTTCGAGGAACCCCATTGATTGTTCAAATCTTTATCTTCTATTTTGGACTGACAAGCCTGAATATTTCAGCTTTCTGGTCAGCGACTCTCGGCCTCGCTTTCCACAACGGTGCCTACATTGCCGAAATTTTCCGCGGAACGATACAATCGATCGATAAAGGCCAGATGGAAGCCGGACGCTCCCTTGGCATGACGAGATGGCTTTCGATGAGAAGGATCGTGCTGCCGCAGGCGTTCCGCCGGGCGCTGCCGCCGCTGGGCAACCAGTTCATCATCGCAACGAAGGATTCATCCCTGGCTGCTTTCATCGGCATGTACGAGTTGTTCAATGCGGCAACAACGATGGGATCCAATAATTTTGATAATATGACTTACCTCTTGATTGTTGCAATCTATTACCTCATCCTGGTACTCATCCTGACAGTCGTTGTGAGCTGGGTTGAAAAGAAAATGTCGGTAAGTGACTGATCAATAAGCGTATAAATTTAAACTAAGTAACGTAGATAGCTGTCCAATGACGTTAAGGAGGTACATCCTTTGAGTGAAGAAAAGGAAATGATCAAGGTAGAAAAATTGAATAAGTCCTTTGGGGATTTACATGTATTAAAAGATATTGATATGAGCGTGAAAGAAAGTGACGTAGTCGTCCTCATCGGGGCATCCGGCTCCGGTAAAAGCACGCTGCTGCGCTGCTTGAACTTCCTTGAAATGAAAGATAACGGAAAAGTGATCATTGAAGGGGAGGAAATTAAACCGTCCACCCATAACTTGAATGAAGTGAGGCAAACGGTTGGGATGGTGTTTCAGCACTTCAATCTCTTCCCGCATAAGACAGTCATTGAAAATGTCATCGAGGCACCTGTACAGGTCAAAAAGATTCCGAAGAAGCAGGCGCTTAAAGACGGACGCGAGCTTTTGAAAAAAGTGGGGCTCGCCGATAAAGAGAATGAATATCCATCCAGGCTGTCAGGCGGCCAAAAGCAGCGGGTCGCCATCGCCAGGTCTCTTGCAATGAAGCCTGATATCATGCTGTTTGACGAGCCGACGTCAGCGCTTGACCCCGAACTGGTCGGTGAGGTGCTCGCCACCATGAAGGAACTTGCTGAAGAAGGCATGACGATGGTTGTCGTCACCCATGAAATGGGATTTGCCCGTGAAGTCGCCGATTGGGTTGTATATATGCATGACGGCCGCATTGTCGAAGTCGGACATCCATCCGAGATTTTTGATAATCCGAAAGAGGAACGGACAAAGGAATTTTTCAGCACAATCCTATAAGCACTTCGATTACAACTACTTATAACCATATAAAAAGGGTGCCGAATCACTTTGATTCACGGCACCCTTTTTGGCATATAGGAAAGCATAAATTGTAAGCAAGGAAGTATAGTTCGACGCATTTGCCAATTTTTAAGAATTTAGATATGGGCAACTATGCCTCTGTTTTCGCCTGATGGCTTTCCAGCTTGCCAGTCGACGAGTTTTCTTTACTGTTAAGGATATATGCGTTGTGATTAAAAGAAACTAAAACTTCAATGCAGAGTTCGTTTGCCTCTGGCCGCTTTTGGCGTATAAACTGTCAGTCTCCACATATACTATGTCCCATAAACCTGTTATTTTTTTCTTACAAATAGAAAATATAGTCCCAGTGCAATTAATGCGGCCGGCCAAAATCTTTCAATCCAGCCGATTGTCCGGTCGATAAGACCCAGCCAGGCCATCAATCCATCATAAAACAGCGCAAAAGCCGACAGGCCGAGCAGTATCAGCCCCGCTGCAATTCCAGAACCGGTCTTCTTCCATTTTGCCAGGAATGCAAATCCGAGGATGATGGTATAAACGGCCCAATGATCGGGCCAAAAAGGAAGTGTGCCGGCAGCATGGAAGTGGATGCCCAGACCGGTAAGGACAATGCCGGGAAATATGCTGTCACTATCCCCGCCGCTTTTTGACCGGGCCAGAAAGGCGATGCCGATGATGATCAAAAGAGTCGGCCAGGTATAAAATGGCTCTAGCTTTGTATAATGTAGTTCTTGCAGCAAAAAGTATAATCCGATTCCTATTAATAGTATTCCTGGAAAAATCCCCTGTTTTTTCATTGCCGTCCTCCTGTCGTTCTATGCGGGAAGCTTGATTAATGCTATCATCTCTGGTATCTTTTGTGGGAGAGAATAATTTACATTAAGATTACATTGTAGTTGGAATGATTGGTTATTTTATTATCTTATCATAATTTTCTGTTCGAATTTTGTTCACATTTTTTTATTTGTGGCAATTTTGGCATGTTATAATGTAGGTATCCAACAAGCTTACATTGGAAACCGTAATTACTTATTTATCGGGGTGAAATACATTGCATATTCTAGTTGTCGGTTTAAATTATAAAACGGCCCCAGTGGAAATTCGAGAAAAACTTACTTTTAATGAAACAGATTTACATGAAGCCGTCAAGAAATTGCGCCGGCAAAAAAGTGTGCTTGAAGATGTCATATTGTCGACATGCAACCGTACAGAAATATTTGCGGTTGTCGATCAATTGCATGTTGGGCGATATTATATTAAAGCGTTCCTGGCTGAATGGTTCGGCCTTGATAAGGAAGAGTTTTCACCTTATCTGACCATCTATGAGGATGAGGGTGCAGTCGAGCACCTTTTCAGGGTTGCGTCAGGCCTTGACTCAATGGTGATAGGTGAGACACAAATTCTTGGACAGGTCCGTGACAGTTTTACACTAGCACAGGCAGAGGGCACAACCGGCACAATCTTCAACCATCTGTTTAAGCAGGTCGTTACAACAGCAAAGAAAGCCCATTCCAGCACGGAAATCGGGGAGAATGCGGTTTCTGTCAGCTACGCAGCAGTGGAGCTGGCAAAGAAAATCTTCGGAAGCCTTGCCAATAAGCACGTTGTCATCCTTGGTGCTGGGAAAATGGGGGAGCTGGCTGCCAAAAACCTGACCGGAAACGGGGCTTCGCGCATCACCGTTGTAAACCGCACCTATGAAAAGGCACATATCCTTGCTGCAAAGTTTGATGGGGATGCGAAGACATTGGACAACATGGCAGATGTCCTGTCTTCAGCAGATATTTTGATCAGCTCCACAGGCTCAAAAGACTATGTACTCACGAAAAAGATGTACAGGGAAATTGAAAGCAAACGCAAAGGCCGTCCGCTGTTTTTAGTGGATATCGCTGTACCGCGTGACCTGGACCCGGCTTTGAACGATCTTGAGGGTGTATTCCTTTATGATATTGATGACCTTGAAGGCATAGTTGAAGCCAATAAGCTCGAACGCCAGCGCGAAGCTGAAAAGATTGAACTGCTCATCGAAGCGGAACTGGTGGAATTCCGTGCATGGCTGAATCAGCTTGGGGTCGTGCCTGTCATTTCGAGCCTTCGGGAAAAAGCCTTGTCGATACAGGCAGAAACAATGAAGAGCATCGAACGGAAGATGCCTGATCTTACGGAACGGGAACGGAAAATTTTGAATAAGCACACAAAGAGCATTATCAATCAAATGCTCCGTGAGCCCGTAACCCGCGTGAAAGAGATGGCTTCAGAGCCTAATGCCGATGAAGCGATCGACTTATTTGTGAAAATATTCGGCATCGAAGAAGAAGTGAAAAAGGCATCTGAAACAGAAAACCGGCTTCATAAGCAGGCAAGAAAAGCAGCCCTGCGCATGGATGAAGCGGCGGCCAGGCTTTAAGCCGGCGGCTGACAGCACGTCAAATGATAAATAAAGGTGTCGGTCGATGAGCGGTATAAATCTTAAATTGATATATGAATTGATGATACTTCTCTACTCGCTAAGCGTACTTTTATATTTTATAGACTTTATTCAAAACAACCGGAAGGTGAATCGGACAGCCTTCTGGTTGCTTTCTATTGTCTGGATTTTACAGACCGTATTCCTTGTTGTAAGAATGCTGGAGACGAACCGTTTCCCGATTCTTACCCTTCTGGAAGGTCTCTATTTTTATGCCTGGGTGCTTGTGACGTTTTCGCTGATCATAAACAGGCTTTTCCGTATGGATTTTTTTGTGTTTTTCACCAATCTGCTCGGCTTCAGCTTTATGACATTGCACTTGCTCGCGCCTGATCAGCATTTTGCCGCTTCATCGGCAGAACGGCTGATGTCGGAGCTTGCTGTCATCCATATTACAATAGCGATACTGTCATATGGGGCTTTCTCGATATCTTTTATTTTATCAATCATGTATTTGCTGCAATATAACATGCTGAAACAGAAACAATGGGGAAAAAGGCTGCAGCGCCTTGGGGATTTGTCCACGTTCGAGAAGATGGCATTCCGTTTCAATTTGATCGGTGTGCCACTGCTGCTGATCAGTTTGATATTGGGGATTATCTGGGCGAATGTAAAAGTTGAACAGTTTAATTTCTATGATGCGAAAGTCATCGGTTCATTCATCGTACTGGCTGTGTACAGTTTCATTTTGTATATGAAAGCCGGCAAAGGAATACAGGGAAAACAAATGGTTACCTGGAATTTTGCCGCTTTTCTCATTGTATTGATCAACTTTTTCCTGTTTGGAAGTTTGTCAAGCTTCCATATTTGGTATCCTTAAAGGGATAGACGAGAATAGTCTTAAGCCTTTCTTTTCCGGGGTTCCGGGTACCAGGCATCATGAAATGAATTTTTGCTGCAAGAGTGAAGATCTGCTGAAGCCATCAGTACGATTGATCTTTGCCGATATAACAATTGAAAACCATACAAAAGTTGGAGGTTTCTATGCGTAAAATTGTAATAGGTTCCCGAAAAAGTAAACTGGCTCTGACCCAGACTGAGTGGGTCATTGAACAACTTAAACAATTCGGCTTGCCTTATGAGTTCGAAGTGAAAAAGATTGTGACAAAAGGGGATAAGATCCTGGATGTCACGCTGTCCAAGGTCGGTGGAAAAGGCCTGTTTGTAAAAGAGATCGAGCAGGCAATGGCTGACAAGGAAATCGATATGGCTGTCCACAGCATGAAAGATGTACCTTCTGAACTCCCGGAAGGCTTTGTGATTGCATGTGTGCCAAAACGTGTCGATTTTCGGGATGCATTCATTTCAAAATCCGGCCAAAAGCTTGATGATCTTCCTGCCGGCTCTGTCGTCGGCACAAGCAGCCTGCGCCGCGGTTCCCAAATTTTAAGCAGGCGGCCTGACCTCGAAATCAAACCGATTAGGGGAAACATTGATACCCGCCTGGCAAAACTCGATACGGAAGATTTCGATGCAATTGTTCTTGCCGCTGCCGGATTACAGCGCATGGGCTGGTCTGACGATGTCGTGACAGAGTATCTTGAGCCCGATGTCATGATTCCGGCTGTAGGACAGGGGGCGCTTGCCATTGAATGCCGCGAAGGCGACAAAGACCTCCAGGAACTTCTTCAGAAGCTCAATGACAGCCATACCGAACTTACGACCACTGCAGAACGTGCTTTCTTATATAAAATAGAAGGCGGCTGCCAGGTTCCGGTCGGAGCACATGCGGTTATGGAAAATAATGAAGTCACTGTCACAGCAATGGTCGGGTCTCCGGATGGACAAACCCTTTTGAAAGAGACCGTTACAGACAGGGATCCTGCGGCAGCTGGAAGCAAGGCGGCAGACCTGCTTATTGAACGGGGTGCAGGCAAGCTTGTGGAACAGGTGAAAAAGGAGCTTGATCAGTAATGGACAGGGCTCCGGGCCCGTTATACGGTAAACGGATACTGAATCCGCGTGCAGCCGGGCAGGCAGCCTCCTACAGCAGCCAAATCAGGCGGCGGGGCGGCATTCCGGTGGAAATACCGCTCATTCGGACAGGTGAACCGGAAAATACGGCAGAAATCCGCAAAACGATTGAAAATCTCGCTGATTTTGACTGGCTTGTCCTGACGAGTAAAAACGGTGTCCGCTACTTTATGCATTTTTTGAAAACTATACGTGATGGGAAGCCGGAAGCCCTTCCGAAAATCGCTGTAGTCGGAGCCAAAACGAAAGAGGCTGCTGAAAAGGCCGGTTTGCACGTCGACCTTGTTCCTGAAAAGTTTGTCGCTGAAGCACTTGCTGATGAACTGATAAATCTGACGGGCAAAAACAGTAAAGTGGTGCTGGCACGCGGCAACCTGGCAAGGGAAGTGCTCCCTGAAGCTCTGCAGTCCGGCGGTTGTGAAGTCCGGGATGTCATTTTTTATAAAACCGACCTGAATCATGCAGCAAAGCTTCAATTGGAACAGGCGGTCAGTAATGGGGACATTGATGTCTTCACTTTCACGAGTTCCTCGACTGTCTCTTCTTTTATGGAATTGCTGAAAGATATACCTGCCGAAAAAAGGGCAGGCGGCAAGGTTGTTGCATGCATCGGACCCATCGCCGGCAGAACTGCTGAAAAACTTGGCCTGCATGTTGATGTGATCCCTGAAACATATACCGTTTCCGGGTTGCTTGATGCCCTTGAAGCTTATTTTAGCTGACAGTGCTCTGGTTCGGCGGCACCATTGGCAAGAGAATGGTGCTTTACATGTAATTGAAGGACTATAAAGGAGGGTAAAATCATGAAAGATTTACAATTTGACCGGCACCGCAGGCTCCGCAGCAGTGCAGGTATGCGCGCAATGGTCAGGGAAACCCATTTACATAAAGATGATCTCATTTATCCGATATTCGTGGTGGAAGGGGAAAATATCCGTCAAGAAGTTCCATCCATGCCAGGCGTGTACCATCTTTCTCTGGATTTGCTGAATGAGGAGATGCAGGAAGTGTCTGATCTTGGCGTTCCGTCTGTCATCGTTTTCGGCGTCCCGAACCATAAAGATGAAGAGGGGTCCGAGGCCTATAATGATCATGGGATTGTCCAAAAAGCAATCGCCCAGATCAAGGAGCATTTCCCCGATCTTACGGTCATTGCAGATACATGCCTTTGCCAGTTCACAAGCCACGGTCATTGCGGCATTGTGGAGGGCGGAAAAATTTTGAATGACCCGACTCTTGATTTGCTGGCGCGCACTGCCGTATCCCAGGCGAAAGCAGGTGCTGACATCATCGCTCCGTCCAATATGATGGACGGGTTCGTCGCAGCCATCAGGGCGGGACTTGATGAAGCAGGGTTTGAAAATGTTCCGGTTATGTCTTACGCAGTGAAATATGCATCGGCTTTTTACGGCCCGTTTCGGGATGCGGCTCACAGTTCCCCGCAATTCGGCGACAGGAAAGAATATCAAATGGATCCGCCTAACCGGCTTGAGGCGCTCCGTGAAGCACAGTCTGACCTGGACGAAGGCGCTGATTTCCTGATCGTCAAACCGGCATTGTCTTATCTTGATATTATCAGGGAAGTCCGTGACCGCTTCCATGCACCTGTTGTCGCTTATAATGTCAGCGGGGAATTTTCCATGATCAAGGCTGCTGCCCAGAACGGCTGGGTTGATGAAAAAGAGATCGTGATGGAAAAATTGGTCAGCATGAAGCGGGCAGGGGCGGATCTCATTATCACTTACTTCGCAAAAGATGCAGCACGCTGGCTGAACGAACAATAAAACCGGAGGAGGAATACGATGAAAAGCTTTGAAAAATCGAGGGCTTCGTTTAAACAAGCGGTACAACTGATGCCTGGCGGCGTAAACAGCCCTGTGCGCGCGTTCAAATCGGTGGATATGGACCCAATATTCATGGAGCGGGGCAAAGGCTCCAAAATCTATGATATCGATGGAAATGAATATATCGATTATGTGCTGTCATGGGGGCCGTTAATCCTGGGGCATGCCGATGAACGTGTCGTTGAAAGCCTGAAAAAGACGACAGAGTCAGGGACAAGCTTCGGCGCACCTACTGTCATTGAAAACAAGCTTGCCGAACTGGTCATCGAACGGGTCCCTTCCATTGAAATTGTGCGCATGGTCAACTCGGGCACGGAGGCAACGATGAGTGCGCTTCGCCTTGCACGAGGGTATACAGGGCGCAACAAAATCATGAAGTTTGTCGGATGCTACCACGGACACGGCGATTCACTGCTCATCAAAGCCGGATCAGGTGTTGCAACGCTTGGTTTGCCGGATAGCCCGGGCGTTCCAAAAGGCGTAGCTGAAAATACGATTACTGTTCCGTACAATGACATGGAAAGTGTCCGGTACGCTTTTGAAAAGTTCGGTGATGATATTGCCGGAGTCATCGTGGAACCGGTAGCCGGCAATATGGGCGTTGTGCCGCCGCAGCCCGGTTTCCTCGAAGATTTGCGGGAAATAACCGAGCAAAACGGATCACTCCTTATTTTTGATGAAGTGATGACAGGCTTCCGCGTCGGTTATAATTGTGCCCAGGGTCATTTCGGCGTCACGCCTGACCTGACATGTCTCGGTAAAGTCATCGGCGGCGGGCTTCCGGTCGGCGCGTATGGCGGCAAAGCGGAGATTATGGAAAAAGTGGCGCCGGCAGGACCGATCTACCAGGCCGGCACCCTGTCCGGAAATCCTCTCGCGATGACAGCGGGATATGAGACGCTAAGCCAACTGACTCCTGATTCATATCAAACATTCGAAGCCAAAGCGAAACGCCTCGAAGAAGGATTCAAGCAGGCTGCCGAAAAGCATGGCATCCCGCATGCGGTCAACCGCGCGGGTTCGATGGTCGGATTCTTCTTTACTGATGAAGAGGTCACGAATTTTGAGAAAGCAAGCAGTTCCGATTTGGATATGTTTGCCGCATACTACCGCGAGATGGTTGAAGAAGGCATTTTTCTTCCTCCTTCCCAGTTTGAAGGGCTGTTCCTGTCGACCGCCCATACTGATGAAGATATTGAAACCACAATCGCGGCAGTTGATCGCGTATTTTCAAAAATTGCAAAGGGTTAAGCGAACCGCCCGGTTGTCCGGGCGGTTTTTTCTCTGTTAAGGAAATTATAAAATTTTGGTATTGTGGATAAAAAGCGGGAAGGGATTCATCCAGCTCCAGGCGCCAGCGGCTATCGCCATAAGCGGTGATCCCCTCCGGAAGGAAAGATCACCTTCCTGCGGATCCCTCCGCTTGCGTACGCTGCTAAACGGACGGCCTGCGCTTTTGTTCATGACGAAAATTGTACATGATCATTATCTGCCAGGATTAGGTTTAGAGGGAAGATGTTTATTCTCTCGCACAAAGAAAATTGGTTTTTATTTTCGAGGAGTCGAATGCCTTCCGCTCCAATCCACTCAGTTTAACACCTCTAAAGCAAAAGAAGTTACGAGCACACCAAACTATTTCAGTATCACATAATAAGTGCCTATTATGAAAAATATTAACGAATTCGAATTATCATTATTCATTTTTGATCTATAAACCGAATCTCTCATACTCCTTTAAGTGATTTGATAAAGGCATAAATGTTATCCAAATGGCTGGCTAAATGAAGTGAATTCGGTACATTCAATAGATTAGAGTGGAAGGGGCTCCACTCCATGTGTATTCTGCCTATTTCCTTCATGCGGTGAGAATTCAAGGGATCTACGGAGGTTGCGGAGAACCCTCCAGGATTGCAGCGTCGAGAGCCCGCCGCGTGGCAAAGAAAACTCTGAGAGTGCAGTCGGAGGGTAGCAGGAATGTCGCACATATACTTATGGATCAAAGCGAGCACCTTTATGAAAATCAACCATTTGAATTATCACCTGCTATCCTGCTCCTTAAAATTGTAATAAACAGCGTTTGTTACAAAAGTATAAAAAAACATTGGTGCAATTGGACAGCTTCCAGTAAACGGGATAAGGCCTCCGCCGAAATAGTAATCATAAAAGCGGAAACAGGCTCATAAATCTGTAGTGTCGAAGTAAATGTCCGAAAGGAGGAAGTGACTTGTCCGAGGATTATAACCAATCATTGCGGTTTTCGGTAGAAGAAACTGTATGGTTTGAAAGAGGACAGGAAGTATCCGAAATGGTATCCATGTCCCTTGAACCCGATATTGTCATACAGGAGCATAATCAGCACGTTTCCATAAAGGGGGCTCTATTACTAAGCGGGGAATACCGTGCAGCGGAATCGGATGGAGATGAAGGTGCCGATGAAGCAAGAAGGGGCATGCGCCTCATCGACCGGGTTCAGTTAAACGAAGATGGCACGAGCGTCCTTGAACACCGTTTTCCGATTGATATTACTGTGCCAAAAACGCGTGTCGAAGATTTGAATGAAGTATATGTCACAATAGAGACGTTTGATTATGAACTTCCAAGAACAGGATGCCTTCAGTTAAGTGCAGACTTATCGATTAGCGGCATATCCACTTTACGGCCAAAATCCGAAGCTGAGGCAGCACCTGAAGCCGCCAGAGAGGAAGCGGAAGCTGTCAGGTCTGAACAAGATGGCGGCAATCAATCGGAAACGGAAATGAATCAAGAACAAACTGAACAAGTCCCGGAAACAGCACAATTTGAAGAAGAACAAACTGAACAAGCAGAGCCTTCTGTATCGAGAGAAGAGCAAGCCGGCCCTGAAACTCAAAACCCTGTACCGGAAATGACGATTGAACCGGAATGGGAGGAAGCAGGGCAGGAAAATTCGGGTGGAGCTTTTGAAAGTGTCCAAGAAGAGGCTGCATTGCCTGTGAGACAGGAAATGGCTGAAAAAGATTACGGAGGAGCAGGAGTAGACGATGAAGAAGCCGGTTTCTCCCCTCTTTCAAATGAAAGGGAAGAGGATTATGGCGATAAAGTCATCTCCTTTACTGCTGAATCCCGAAAAAAAGCTGAGATGGAACCTGAAGAAGGGCAGGCAGATCATCTAAAGGAACCCCAAATCGGCATGAAGGGACGCCAGGAAGAAGAGGAACATTATTTCATGGCACGGGGTGCTTATGAAGAAGCTGTTGAGGAACCTGAAGTAGAAGAAGAGACTGCCCCCAAATCGGCAAAAAGTAAAAAGAGGGATGAGAATGCCCTGTATTTGACGAAGTTCCTCTCTAGTGAACAGGATGATTTTTCCCGCTTAAAAATGTACATTGTCCAGGATGGCGATTCTCTTGATGCAATCGCCGAGCGTTATGAACTTCAAGCCGGCACACTCGTAAGGGTCAACAGGCTGGAAAAGGATGATGTCCATGCCGGCCAGATTTTATATATACCGGTTGCCGAAAGCAAAGTATAAAGGACATTGAAACGGCATTCATTGCCGTTTTCTCTTTTGCGGTAGATCGCCTTTTGTAAGTGTATGCTGAGGCATCAGGCGAATGTAAATTAATCAATAACAGCAGGTGAGGCCCAATGACAGAAACTGTTTCTGACAAATACCGGCATATCCTGGCCTCTTACCGTTTAACTCCGGTGGAAGTGGCTGGCCGGGGCCGTGTCAAAAAGGTGAAAACGGACCGCGGAACCTTTGCATTGAAAAAAACGCGTCTTCGATCTGAAGATGTCGGAAGGTTTACCCAACTGTTGCAAACCATGTATAAAAAAGGGTATCGCCGTTTCCTTGCCCCGGCCCCGACCATTGCCGGACAGCCGGTTGTTGAATATAACGGTTTTTTTTATACGCTGACACCGTGGATAGATACAGAAGCAGAAGCAGGCCGGAACGGTAAGGGATACCCGGCGGAAATTGCCAGGCTTCACCGTTTGACGGTGAAGGAGATGGATCTGCCCGCAGGACAGCTTGATGCGTTCTATTCCACCTTGAGAAGCGAACGCCAAAAGCAGCGGTTAACATTCGAAGCGTTCATGGAAGCGTGCGAGCAAAGGATTTACATGTCTCCGGGAGAGTATCTTTTCACCTCTACTTTTTTCCCGGCAATGGTCCAGCTGGAAGACTCAGAAAGGTGGCTGTCCAGCTGGCAAGAAGAAGCCAGGAACAAAAAGGGGCGGATTTGCATGGCACTCCATAACGCAAGTGAAGAACACTTCTTGACAGATCGGGAAGGAGGCTTCCTTATAAATTTTGAGGAGGCAGGCTATGATTCACCGGTTTTCGATTTGCTTTCATATACGGAAAGAAATGCGATTGAAGGACCGGCCGATCCGATAACGTTTGTGGAAAACCTGGAACCTTACTTTGAAGCGTTTTCGTGGCGTGAGGAAGAAAAATATTTGTTTGCTGCATTATTAGTCTCCCATCAGGAACTTTCAGAACTGTGCCGCAGCAACATGCGGCTTGAGAATCAGTTAACCTGGACCCGCAGCCTGCAGCAGGCTGCCTGGAAACTCGAAAAACGCAGCATGATTGCCAGGAAAGTGCTGGAGACTGAAAGTGGAATGACAGAAGAAACCGGCTGACTTAAACGCCAGCCGGTTTACTGTGAAGAAATAGGATACGGGAAGCAAACAAGGTGCGGGGCAGTTTTCCTGGCCCCTAAATCCAACCCAAATAAAAACAACAAAGCAGGAATACCAGGCAAATCAAAAAGATGACGTCCAATGTTGTCGGGAAAATCAGTGTCCTGATCAGTTGGAAAATACATAACGGCAGCGTGATTTGTTCACATATATCCCTGAATCTCCTTACCCCAGGCGGCAGCCTGTATTTCCAGTAATGCCTTTTCATGATTTCCTCCTCCCAAAGCAGAGCGCCCAATTGTGTTACAATCAGTTTATGCAGGAGCCCGGAGAAAAGTGTTTTTGGAAATAGTCATGATCCTGAAAGACAGGGCAGTATTCGGCGGCAAGAAGGTATCTATCAGCTTGGTACTGCCAGCCCCTGGTATGAAAAGCAAAAAAACGGGGGAGAATAGTTGACGTCATTTGAACTTTATTTGTAATATACTTATATATGAGTATTTTAAAAAGTCCATGATTGAAATGCTGGGAAAGGGAAGAGTACGGGTGCAAGGCCTAAAGAGAGGAAATTCAATTGCTGAGAGAATTTCCAGGATCCGCGCATTCGGAAGGTCGCCCTTAAGCAGCTTCTTTGAATGAGGCCGATACGGCCAGTAGAAGAAGCCGGCAAAAGCCGTTATCTGATGAAGTGTGCCGGATGGGAGTAACATCTTCCTATCCAGGCAAATAAAGGTGGTACCGCGGATACAAGCTTTTTTCGCCCTTTTGGTGAAAAAGGCTTTTTTTATTGGCTGACTTCAATAATAGGACTTAAGACGAAACAACCAAAACAGGAGGGTATAAACATGGCGAATGAAGAAATTAAGATGCCGACGAAGTATAACCCGCAATCGACTGAAGCGAAATGGTATGACTGGTGGGTGAAAGGGGATTTTTTCAAGGCGACTGGTGATGAAGCAAAAGAACCATACACGATTGTCATTCCGCCGCCGAACGTTACCGGCAAGCTTCATCTGGGCCATGCATGGGATACGACGCTGCAGGATATCCTGACCAGGACGAAGCGGATGCAGGGTTATGACGTGTTATGGCTGCCGGGCATGGACCATGCCGGAATTGCAACTCAGGCAAAGGTAGATGCAAAGCTGCGTGAACAGGGCATTTCCCGGCATGATCTGGGACGGGAAAAATTCCTCGAGAAATCATGGGAATGGAAAGAGGAGTACGCCGAATTCATCCGGCAGCAATGGGCAAAGCTCGGTCTCGGACTTGACTATTCCCGCGAGCGTTTTACGCTTGATGACGGCCTGTCCAGTGCAGTTCGCGAAGTGTTCGTCTCACTATATAAAAAGGGCCTGATCTACCGCGGCGAGTATATTATCAACTGGGATCCGCAAACGAAGACGGCACTGTCTGACATCGAGGTCATTTACAAGGATGTCCAGGGCGCCTTCTATCACATGCGCTATCCGCTAGCCGATGGTTCCGGGGAAATCGAAATCGCGACAACCCGCCCGGAAACGATGCTTGGTGATACGGCAATCGCAGTTCATCCGGAAGATGACCGTTACAAACATTTAATCGGCAAAAAGGCAATTCTGCCAATTATCGGGCGTGAACTTGAAATTGTCGGTGATGACTACGTCGATATGGATTTCGGGTCGGGTGCGGTTAAAATCACTCCTGCCCATGATCCCAATGACTTTGAAATCGGCAACCGCCATAATCTGAAACGCGTTTTAGTCATGAATGAGGACGGCAGCATGAACGAAAATGCCGGCAAATATCAGGGCATGGACCGTTTTGAATGCCGCAAACAGATTGTAAAAGACCTTCAGGATGAAGGCGTGCTCGTAAAAATTGAGGAACATACGCATTCAGTCGGCCATTCCGAGCGGAGCGGCGCAGTTGTCGAGCCATACCTTTCCACCCAATGGTTTGTCAAAATGGGGCCGCTGGCGGAACAGGCGATCGAGTTGCAGAAGACAGATGGAAAGGTGAACTTTGTGCCGGAACGGTTTGAAAAAACCTATATGCACTGGATCGAAAACATCCGTGACTGGTGCATTTCCCGCCAGCTCTGGTGGGGCCACCGCATTCCGGCCTGGTACCATAAGGAAACCGGGGAAATCTATGTTGACCGTGAACCGCCGCAGGATATTGAAAACTGGAATCAGGATGACGATGTCCTTGACACATGGTTCAGCTCGGCACTCTGGCCGTTTTCAACCATGGGCTGGCCGGATGAAGATTCAACTGACTTCAAACGGTATTATCCGACGGACGTCCTTGTAACGGGTTACGACATCATTTATTTCTGGGTCGCCCGGATGATATTCCAGGGCATCGAATTCACTGGCGAGCGGCCATTTAAAGACGTTCTGCTGCATGGTCTTGTACGCGATGCAGACGGCCGTAAGATGAGTAAATCGCTTGGCAACGGGATCGATCCGATGGAAGTGATCGATCAGTATGGCACCGATGCGCTCCGCTATTTCCTGGCAACTGGCGGAACACCGGGACAGGACTTGCGCTTCCAGTGGGAAAAAGTCGAGTCGGCATGGAATTTCGGCAACAAAATCTGGAACGCCTCACGTTTTGCGTTGATGAATATGGAAGGCATGACGTACGGGGAAATCGACTTGAGCGGCGAAAAAACCGTTGCCGATAAGTGGATTCTGACACGGTTGAATGAGACGATCCGGGATGTCTCGAAGATGATGGACAAATACGAATTCGGCGAAGTCGGGCGCCTGCTTTATAACTTCATCTGGGATGACCTTTGCGACTGGTACATCGAAATGGCGAAACTGCCGCTTTATGGGGAAGATGAAGCCCAGAAGAAGACGACCCGTTCTGTCCTGGCATATGTCCTCGATAACACGATGCGCCTATTGCACCCGTATATGCCGTTTATTACCGAAGAAATTTGGCAGCACCTCCCGCATGAGGGTGAATCGATCACGGTTGCCAGCTGGCCGGCAGTCAAGGAAGAACTGTCAGATAAGCAGGCCTCAGAAGAAATGAAGCTCCTGGTGGATATCATCCGCTCAGTCCGCAATATCCGGGCTGAAGTCAATACGCCGATGAGTAAGCAAATCAAGCTGAAAATCAAGACAACGGAAGAAGCGACGATGGGGATGCTCGAAAAGAACCGCGATTACCTTGAGCGCTTCTGCAATCCGAGTGAGTTATTGATCGGAACCGGCGTAGAAGCCGATGAAAAAGCGATGACAGCAGTCGTCACAGGCGCAGAATTGATTTTGCCGCTTGAAGGCCTGATTGATATCGATGAAGAAATCAGCCGACTTGAAAAGGAACTGGAGAAGCTTAATGGCGAAGTGACCCGTGTCCAGAAGAAGCTCGGCAACGAAAACTTCGTCAAAAAAGCGCCTGAGGCTGTCGTAGAAGAAGAGCGGAAGAAAGAAAAAGATTATCTTGAAAAGCGGGATATTGTAAAAAACCGGCTTGAAGAACTGAAACAATAAACAACTGGAGAGTAAATGCAACGGGTTCGGTTTCTAATTGCAATATAGGCTCTGTTAAAGCTCAATATAGATTTTTTCACTAGTTGATTGGAGTGGAAGGTGCGAGACTCCTGCGGGACTAGCGGGACAGGTGAGACCCCGCAAGAGCGATAGCGATGAGGAGGCTCACCGCCCGCCCCGCGGAAAGCGAGTACTGCAACGGAAATCAACACTAACATTTAACAGAGCCACAATATAAAAAAGGGCACGCTAATTATCAGACCAAATCGCATATGATTTGGTCTTTTTTTATATCAATGATTAGTGGGTATTAACAAAAGAACGACATTTTAAATGGTTTGGAGTAGAGTTCGGGAGCAGGGTCTGTTTCACCATAGGCACAAGTACGACACAAAAGATGTCCTTTTGCCGCCGGGTGGTTCTCAGCTGTCCCGCTACAGTGCAAAGGCATTCATTTTTTATGTATTTGAAGGCTTCCTATCCCTTTACCGCACTAACCCTTCATGGCATAATAAACGAAGAGACATAGAGTCAAGAAGGGGTAACGAAAATGATCAATACATATGAACAAGCCATTGATTGGCTGCAGTCACGCCATAAATTCGGAATAAAACCCGGCCTTGACCGGATGGAATGGATGCTTGAGCAATTTGGCCATCCGGAAAGGACGCTGAAAACGGTCCATGTAGCCGGAACCAACGGAAAAGGTTCTGTGGTTGCGTTTCTAAGCAGCATATTGACGGAAGCAGGCTATGAAGTAGGGACCTTCACTTCGCCTTACATTGAACGGTTCAACGAGCGCATCTCCTGTTGCGGGTCCCACATATCGGATGAAGAGATCGTCAGGTTTGCAAATGAGGTGAGACCCGTTGTGGAAGAGGCGGAATCAGCCGGGCCCGGTGCCCCGACGGAATTTGAAGTGGTCACGCTGATGGCGATTCTTTATTTCGCTGAAACGGCATATCCGGATATCGTGCTGTTTGAAGCCGGTCTCGGCGGCAGGCTTGATTCCACAAATGTCATTCACCCGCTTGTTTCCATCATTACGAACATCAGCATGGATCACGCAAACATACTTGGCGGCACGATTTCTGAAATAGCAGCTGAAAAAGCAGGCATCATCAAAAACGGTGTCCCTGTGATTACAGCGGCAGACCACCCTGAAGCTGTAAAAGTGATCGAAGAAAAGGCAGCTGTAACACAATCCAAGCTTTATCGCTATGGAATTGACTTTGCGACTTCCAACCATGCTTCCCTGGAACAAGCCGAGAAATTCGATTATGTATCTCCCTTTTCAAATCGAAAAGGACTGGAGACAAGTCTGATCGGGCGCCATCAAGTTTCTAATGCGGCTCTTGCACTAATGGCTTCCGATTTCCTGAAGATGTTCTATTCGTTTTTGATCGATGATGAACATGCAGAAGCTGGACTTCGTAAATCTTTCTGGCCGGCGCGATTTGAACAAGTATCAGAAAATCCGGCAATCATCCTGGACGGAGCCCACAATGAAGCTGGGATAAGGAGCCTTATCCGGACGATCGGAACGAGATTCAAAGGGAAAAAGGTCTGGATATTATTTGCCGCCCTGTCGACGAAAGACCTTTCTGCTATGACCGGAATGCTGGAAGAGGGGGCAGACCGTGTGATTTATACAAGCTTTGCGTTCCCCAACGCTGCCTCTGCACGGGATCTTTATTCGATTAACCCGGACAACGGCCGTAAAGAATGGAATGAAAACTGGCGTGATGCACTTGAAACGTATACGGAACAGCTCGCAGAGGAGGATATCCTGATCGTTACCGGTTCGCTTTACTTTTTATCGGCTGTTCGCTCCGCTCTCACCCTGTAATATTATGGATATAAAACAGGCGTTAAGATTCATGGGGAGAAAGGGATTGTAAGTCCTTTCTCCTAATTTTTAATATCAATTTTAAGAAAATTTTGTTAAAATGAAAATAAAGAGAGTAAAGTACATAGAAGGGTGGAGGGCCTTATGAGGGTGAGTAAAGCCAAAGCGGCTGGACTTTGGGGGGCGGCAGCAATCCTATGGCCATTAATTTTGATCGGTGTCCATCAGACATATAAACCGGACATCGCTGGTGCCGGATATGATATAATCGCCTTTTTATTGCTGATGTGCCTTGTCGCTTTTTTCCCGATTATCGTAAATGAAACTCCTGTTTTTTTTATCCAGGGGATATCACTCTCAGTTTTTTTATATTTCGGCCTCTTTATTGAAATGATCCTGACGCAGGCTGC
Source organism: Guptibacillus hwajinpoensis (assembly GCA_016841765.1). Lineage (GTDB taxonomy): Bacteria > Bacillota > Bacilli > Bacillales > Bacillaceae_O > Bacillus_BL. Next base: position 13,625 of record JAENYN010000030.1, on the reverse strand, counting down.
CGTAGCCGTGTTGCTGATCAAGCTGAAAATCCCTTCGCAGCAATCGTACCGCATACCGGCCAATCTGATCATGTTCCTGGTCGTTTCGCTCTCCGGCGGGCTCATCTACAATCTGGCAGGGGGCCGGCATGGCGCGATCATGCTGTCTGATATTAACAGGCTTCTTCCGGTCATCTTATATGCTGCGGCCCTTTTTGCGGCCAATCAGATTTTTTTGATGCTTGTCCAGCTGTATATGACAGGGAAAAGAAGGCCCTTGTTCGGCAAAGATGCAGCCTGGGAGGCGCTGACAAGCCTGCTCGTGTTCCCGGTCGGCCTCGTCCTTTATATGTTGTATATCGAAATGGGGACAGTTGCGATTTTGTTTGTCGGAATCCCGTTCATGACCATTTCCCTGTTTGTGAAGCTGTTTTACACAAGCCAGAAGATGAATGCGTATCTTCAAAAAGCGAGCGATATCGGCCATCAATTGACGGGCCGAATGAATTCCGGTGATATTCTCGATCTGTTCATTGAAAAGATTGTCGGCATGCTGCCGGTTGACTTTGCCTATATCATCGACGTTGACAACGGCAGGAAGACGACACTCCTCCGTTATTTTGAGGCGGGCGAGCCAGCAAAATCAAGGAAGGGAAATACCCCTTTCTGGCGTTCTGACGGGATCACAAACCGATTGATGCGGACCGGAAGGAATCTGCTTTACCATAGCCGGCACGAATGGCGGTTTTTGTCCAAGGGGGTCCTCCCGGGTGATGTCGAAAGCATCTTAGCGGTCCCGATTCAGCGAAACGGTGAAACGGTCGGCATTATTTTACTGGCATCGAAGCAAAAGCGCGCCTTTGAAAAATTTCAGCTGACGATTGTCGATATTCTCGGAAGCTATCTCGGTGTGTCCCTTGAAAATGCCCGGAATTATGAACAGACGAAAGAAGAAAGTGAAAAATGCTCGCTCACGAACGTATACAATTATCGCTACATGGAAAAGCTCCTGGCGGCAAACTTTGTTGGGCTTGAAGCTGGGAACGTAAAGGCATTGTCGCTGATTATGCTTGACTTAGACCATTTTAAAGCCCTCAATGATACATATGGCCATCAAAGCGGAAATGAGATTTTGATCGAGGTGGCAGACCGGCTGAAAAAGATCACCGGTGAAAAAGGGACTGTTATCAGATATGGGGGAGAAGAATTTGTCATTGTCCTTCCCGGCATGGACAGGCATCGCTGTTTCGCTTTTGCGGAAATGGCCCGCCAGTCGATCGCCGGCAAGCCTTTTGTGTTAAAAGAGCATATTGAAAGAGATGCCAAGACCAAAGAAATGATCCGGATCACGGCATCTTTCGGAATAGCGACCGCTCCTGTAGACGCAGACGAACCAATGGCGCTCATCCGCCATGCCGACCGCGCCATGTATACCGGAGCAAAACAGAAGGGCCGCAATAGAGTTGCGGTTTACAGTTCGTGATTATGAACAGCCCCTCATCCATTGTGGAGAGGGGCTGTTGTTATTGATAATTAACTTGTTCGACCATGATGATCGGGAAGCCTTTGAAAATTTCAGGGAAACTTGAACGCGGGATTGCTTGATATTCCCTGGCCCATATTCCTTTTTCGTTGTTCGGGGTTAGCGAACCGCATGTTTCACTGGCTGACAGATTATTGGTGACAACATCTGATGGAATTGACTGATCTTCTGGATAAAAAAGTGTGCCTTCCACACAAAGCAATCCTGTATTTCCGGCAGCAGATGCTCTGTTTACTGTTAAAAAGCTGTTGACCTGATTAACAAAGTCTAATGCGATACCGCCATTATCGCCGTTCCTGTTTCGGTTATTATCTTTTTCATCCTCCTCGATTGGCGGCGGACAGTCATTGATGTTTATTTTGTCTCCTGTTAAATCAATGTCAGTGTTAAAAAAATAAGCATCGCCTTTCACAATGAGGCTGTTTTGCTGCAGCATGGAAAGCCCCTCTGAAAAGTATCCATCTTTCTCTATTGTGATGGAAGAACTGTTTTTCCCGCCCGCATTATGGGTGAGATACAGTGTGCCTCCGGTATACAGACTGCCATCTGTGATTTCAATATTAGTTTTATTACAAATGGACATATCTCCTTCAGTTATGACAGTATGATTCACCGTCCGGTCGCTTTCCAAATAACAATCCGGACCATAAGGCCCATCACAAGGTGACGTGTTTCCGTCATAAAAAACGCCTGCAACATCAATTCTTTTCTCTTTGCCGAAAGACTTTCCGACAGAGGTGAAGGAGAAGCGGCCGGTGCCTTCATTTCGGGTGACATTTTCATATTGATATGAATAAGCCTTTCCATCTGTATTCGCAGCATCTTTTCCGGCCACGAAAAAAGGTCCGATGGAAGCAAGCGTTTCCTCCGGTGATTTGCGGAAGTGTTCAATCCCCATTTCAGCAAGATGGGCCGCCTGGATATCACGTTCCGACAATTTGGTCTGCTTTATGCCATTAATAGTGGAGGTTGCAAGCACCGCCCCGAAAATAAACAGTAACGTGACAGTAAGTATGACGGTTAGCAGTGCAGACCCTTTTTCATTTAAGCTGGACATTGGATCAATCCCCCTTAACCCTGTCAATCGAAGTGGATAGTGTGTAAGATTCGTTTTCATTTTGCTTGGAATGGATGGTCAATGACAGGTGATAACCGGATTGCCGGACAATATAGGGGCTCTCACCTAAATCGAAACGATCGTTAATGGTCAATGAGTAATTGAACTCGCTACTGGAAATCGTCCTGTTTTCTGATGTGCCGATCAACTCAATTGCCCCTTCATGGATATTCATTTCATAAGGGAGCGGCCATTTCCTCTGAATTTCAGTCAAACTTGTCAATACCAGGTTCGCTTCTTGCCTCAGCCGATTATGGGTATTCGTCCGATCGTAGGCGTTTATACTGTTCTGCAGCACATTGAAAAAAACACCAAGCACCATGATGGTGAGCGTCAATGCAGCAAGCAGTTCAATAAGCGTAAAGCCGCGGTTATCTGTGAAGGGCAGTTTGGTGTTCATTCAATATCCCCCTTCTTTATGTATCCGAAGGTTTCTGTCACAAACTCCTGCAGCAATGGGTCGGAATAGACCTCCACACCAACCGGCTGCAGCTGATTGTGATCAACGGGCTGACGCACGGAAGTAAAAATGACCTGTATAAAATAATCGGTTCCGTTTTGGGGGAATTGGAGGGCGTACGGATTGCCTGCCACTGTGCGATACGGATCATCCGCCGTAAGGAAAGACCAATCGAGTGAATCGCCGGATCCGAACTTATCAGTTGTTACACTTTCATCATGGATAAAAGATAATACTTCCCGTGCGGCATTTATTCCGGAAAGTTCTTCCTCGTTTTCAACGGAAAACATCATTGATTGGGTGATAAAAGCGAAAAACGGAATGGCCGCAATCGCGAGGATGGTAAAAGCGAGCATGACTTCCAGCAGGGTGAAGCCTTCTTCAGTTGATGCTTTCGTCCTCATTCCATTACCGCCTTTCCGCAGGAAATTACAAATTTAATTATTCATGACATATCTTTCAAGTTTGTTACAATTATTATACAATAAAATACAAGATTGCGAGAACGTTCGACAGAATTCAATGTTTGATAGGAAGTGAAAAATGTGGAATCAACCGTTTTTGCAGGAATTGCGGCAGTGCTTCTTGGTGTTATCTTTTATTTCGTGCCTTTTCATCTGCAGAAAAAAGGAAAACTGATCCTTGCAGCTGGTGCAGTGATCATCGCTTCCCTTTCATTGGTGATCGAAGTGCTTTATGGAATAGTCGGCGGTTTGGCTGCCCTTATGCTTTTATCTGCAGCAGCATCCCTCATTTTGAAAGGCCGGTACGGTTTATTTGAAGATCAACCGGTCCGCCGGCAGTATCAATTTGAAGACGAAAAAATAAACTCAGCTGGTGCAGAGCTGGCAAGTGCTGAAGAGGTTCACGGATATGAAAAAAGAGCGGATGCGGTGATAGGGCCGGACAATCTGCTTGAAGAAATAGATGAACTGGAGGGCGGGAGCAGCGTCTTAGCTCACCAAAATGAACTCGAACGTCCCATTGAATCAGTGCTCGAAGAACTGGCGGAACTCGATGAAACAGAAGGATGGGGCAAAGATGATGGCGGACAGTCCGAAACGGGAGCTCAACATTTTCTCGCATTGGAGCAGTTGACTGAGGCTGGCAGTGAGAAAAATGAGGAAAAGAAAGAAGCGAAAGAGGAAAAAGGAGAGACACTTTTGAACGATAAGCGGCCCGGCAGGCTGGAAATGATTTTCAATGAAATGGACGAAACTGAAAAGCTATAATGCTATAAATTTGTAAATTAATTTTGCCAGGTTTCAAAGGAGAATGTAGAAATATGGCGAATTTATGCAACGAGGGACTATTTTACCATCCGGGGAGAAAGGAGAGGCCACATGAGCAATCAACAGCACCTCAAGTTATTCTTGCTGCTTCTTTTCGGGAGTCTTTTCATCATCCTTTTTACCCACGGCGGCATGTTTGTGTATGAACAAACCGTTTTAGCGGATGGAACGTTTGGGGATGGAACGAAAATCGGCCCGGTGGACGTGAGCGGACTTGAAAAATCGGAAGCTGAGATGAAGCTTGCGGACGCTGCCGCTGATTGGGATGAGAGTGCCGGATTCAGCCTCGAATTGCAGCCTGAAGTGCGTCCTTTTACTGAGGCGGTTTCAATTGATGTCGAGGCATCGATAAAGTCAGCGCAACATGGAAAGTCTAACCGCCCTGTGGTCATTCTTCAAGAAAAGTCAATAGAACAAACAGCCGCTTCTCTCAATGCCGGCAATGAAGCATTCCATTATAATCTTGCAAAATTGCGGGAACAGATTGTCGAAGATGCAGCATTGTTGAAGTCAGGGACCTATACATACAACTTATTATCGTATATTGACATGGAAAAAACGGAAAAACAGGTTGTCTCAAGTGCCACTATAAGCGGATTGGCTGCTGAAATGCCATTTTTGAATGAGTATATGAAGACAGGTGAGAAAGTAACAATTCCTCCCGGCAGCTCTTTTTCTGTTTTGGAAACCTATGGAAATAAAGGGGAGCCGGGCGGGAAAGACCAGTACTTGTCCACCATTTCTTCCGTTCTATACCGTGCGGTTGCCGGCACGAATTTCCAAGTGACAGAACGGCATATCAGTGACACGGCACCAGACGGAAGTCTGCTCGGTTACGAAGCGAAAATTATACCCGATCAATTGGACTTTGTCATTTTTAACCCGAACTCAGTGCCATACGACATAACATTCGAGTTGTCGGAAGATGATCTGACCGTCGACATTACCGGAATTCCATTCGTTTTCCGTTATGAAGCAAGGCAGGGTGAGAAAAAAGTGTACGGACCGAAAACCATCACCCACTACTCTTCGTTACTGACAAATGGTGAAAAGAAAGTGGTTAGAGAAGGTTCCGAAGGGTATACGATTCAATTATTGCGAATCGAAAGAAAGCCGTCGGGTGAGATGGTTTCGGAAGAGGTGCTGGATGAAGATTACTATCCGCCGGTACACCGCATTGAGGAACGGCCCCTTAAAGCCGGTACGGATAGCACCAGTAACGACAGCGGAGCAGATACAGATCCTGTTAAAGAAGGAGATGCCCGGGGTTCAAATGATGATGCTGGACAAGCGGATGCCGGCACTGGCAGTGACACTGACGGCACACCCGGCCAAACGGACGGCGAAACGAGCCGTGATGGACAGCCAGGAGAAAGCGGGTCGATCTGGGACGTTCCCGGCGAAATCATGAAGGGCAGTTAGGAGGATTGGTATGAGTCCAACAAGAAAAAGGCTGGGCGACCTGCTTGTTGATGCGGGCCTGATAACCGCTGAACAGCTTACATTTGCCCTTAACGAAAAAAGTGACGGCCAGAAGCTTGGCGATGAGCTGCTCCAGCTCGGCTACATAACCGAACAGCAATTAATCGAAGTGCTCGAGTTCCAGCTCGGCATCCCGCATGTCAGCCTGTACAGGTATCCGTTCGACACCCAGCTGATGAGCTTGATCCCGAAGGATTTCGCGAGCCGCAACCTGGTCATCCCGCTGAAAAAAGAAGGGGACAGGCTGCTTGTCGCAATGGCCGACCCGATGGATTTCTATACAATTGATGACTTGCGGCTGTCGACAGGCTTCCAAATTGAAACGGCAATTGCGACAAAAGACGATATCATGAAAGCCATCAATAAATATTACGGCATTGATGAGTCGATGGAAGAGCTCATGAAAGACATGCCTGCAGGCGGAAGCATGTCTGAAGATGACCGCATCACAGATGAGGATTCGCCGATTGTCAGGCTTGTCAACCAGATTTTGCAAAGTGCCGTGCAGCAGCGCGCCAGTGACATTCATTTTGATCCGCAGGAGTCAAAGCTTGATGTCCGGTTCCGTATCGATGGAGTGTTGAGGACAGAGCGCTCTCTGCCGAAACATATGCAAAATGTCATGACAGCAAGGATCAAGATTTTAGCCAATCTCGATATTACCGAAAACCGGCTGCCGCAGGACGGACGGATCAAAATGAACCTTGACTTCCATCCGGTTGATTTGAGGGTTGCGACCCTTCCGACGATCTATGGCGAAAAAGTCGTTATGCGGATTCTCGATTTGGGCAGCACGCTGAATGATATCAAGAAAATAGGTTTCAACAAACTGAATTTGAAACGGTTTTACAAGTTGATTGAACAGCCGACCGGCATTGTGCTTATCACCGGGCCGACAGGATCAGGGAAATCTTCGACCCTGTACGGGGCGCTCAACCATCTCAACCGTGAAGAAGTGAACATCATCACGATCGAAGACCCGGTGGAATACCAAATTGAAGGAATCAATCAAATCCAGGTCAATGCCAATGTCGGCATGACGTTTGCGAGAGGACTCCGGTCGATTTTGCGCCAGGATCCGAACATCATCATGGTCGGGGAAATCCGTGATAAAGAAACGGCAGAAATTGCGGTACGGGCGTCCCTCACCGGCCATCTAGTGTTGAGCACCCTCCATACGAATGATGCCGTCACATCGGTCACCAGGCTGACGGATATGGGGGTCGAGCCGTTTCTTGTGGCCGCATCGCTTTCCGGGGTTGTCGCGCAGCGCCTTGTCAGGAAAGTATGCCGTGATTGTGCAGAAGCGGAAAATCCGACGAAGCGGGAGCTGGAAATCTTTGCGAAGCGAGGCATCACCATTGAACGGGTAAAGCGGGGCAGGGGCTGCGGCACGTGCAATATGACCGGGTATAAAGGGAGGGTCGCCATCCATGAACTGATGACAGTCGATGATGAAATGAGGCGGATGATCATGGACGGCGAAGCCATGAGCAAGCTCCGCGACTATGCCACCAGCCAGAAAATGATTTATTTGATTGATGACGGGCTCCTGAAAGTAAAAGAAGGACTGACGACGACCGAAGAGGTCCTGCGCGTCACAATCAGCGAGTAGGTGAAACAGATGGAACAGCGTTTAAAAAAATTGCTGAGCGCCGCTTTTGAATTGAATGCTTCAGACGTGCATCTCACAGTCGGTGTGCCGCCGATCATGCGGATCAATGGCGTTCTGAAAAAATACGGCAAGGAGCCGCTCAAACCTGAGGATACGGAAATGATGGCGAGGGCAATCATACCGGAAGGCCAGTGGGAAGAATTCCGGCAATTGCGGGAATTCGATTTTTCTTACGGAATCCCGGGCGTTTCCAGGTTCCGGATCAATGCCTTTCATCAGAGGTCCTGCATCAGTATGGCCGTCCGGGTTGTCCCGACTTCCATTCCGAGCATTGCCGACCTCAATATGCCTTCTGTCCTGAAGGAAATGGCCGTAAAACCGCAGGGCCTGCTGCTTGTCACCGGCCCGACCGGGAGCGGGAAATCGACGACACTTGCAGCGATGATCGATCATCTGAATCAAACGGCAAGCAAGCACATCATCACGCTTGAAGACCCGATTGAATATTTGCACCGCCACGGCAGCTGCATCATTGACCAGCGCGAAGTCGGCTTTGATACGAACAAGTTCGCAAATGGGCTTAGGGCGTCACTCCGACAGGATCCGGATGTGATCCTTGTCGGGGAAATGAGGGACCTTGAGACGATATCGACGGCCATCACGGCGGCTGAAACGGGCCATCTGGTACTCGGCACGCTCCACACATCAAGTGCGCCGGCCACCATTGACCGAATCATCGATGTGTTTCCGCCGAACCAGCAGGCACAAATCAGAATCCAGCTCGCTTCCGTCCTTGTCGGCATCATCAGCCAGCGCCTGTTCGCGATCAAAGACGGTTCCGGAAGAAGGGCGGCGACTGAAATCTTGACCAATACACCGGCTGTCGCCAACTTGATCCGAAATGAAAAGATCCATCAAATCCAAAATGTGATGCAGACGAGCAAAACCGCCGGGATGCACACATTCGAATCATCCATTACAGATCTAGTAGCGAGCGGCATCATCACAAAAGAAGCCGCATTGCCTTTCGTACAGGAGTTGGACTGATATGGGCCACTTTCAATTTGAAGGCCGCGAAAAGTCGGGCAAAAAAAGAACCGGCAAAATCCAGGCCGACTCACGCCGGGAAGCCGTCGTGAAGCTTCGTGAAAAACATATCGCTGTCTTGGAACTCACCAGGGTGCCGGATACGATCTGGAATAAAGAAATCAGCTTCGGCAGGCAAGTGAAGCTGCAGGCTTTCGTCATCTTTCTGCGCCAGTTCGCGACATTGCTGAAGGCCGGGGTGACGGTGGTGAACGCCACCCGCATCCTTTCCGAGCAAACGGAAAGCAAGGCGCTCAAAAAAGCACTCCTGCAAATCGAAGAGGAATTGCGGGAAGGCAATCCGCTGTCTGCGGCATGCGCCAAACACCCGAAAATCTTCCCGCCGCTGTTTCTGAACATGATGCGGGCCGGGGAAGCAGGCGGAAACATGGATGAAACATTGGAACAGCTGGCTGATCACTTTGAAAAAATGCACCGAACCCGCCAGAAGGTCATCTCGGCGCTAGCCTACCCTGCAGTCGTCGGGGTGCTGGCAATCGCTGTGGTCATCTTCCTTCTGATCGCCATCGTTCCGACTTTTGTGGACATGTTTGCCGGTTTTGGCGCCGAACTGCCGGCCATCACCCGGACGGTATTGGACGCCAGCGATTTTATGCAGTCGTTCTGGTGGCTTGTCATCCTGTTGTTTATCCTTATTTATCTGGCAATCTATCTTGCCGGACAGAAAAAAGCAACGAGATATTACCTGGACTACGCGGTTCTGAAAATGCCGATTTTTGGCAAAATGCTGCAAAAAGCCGCCCTTGCACGGATGGCCCGCACGTTGAGCTCGCTGTTTGCCAGCTCGGTCCCGATCTTGCAGGCGCTATCCATCGTCGAACGGGTCGTCGGCAACGAAGTGATCGCCCGCGTTCTCAATCACGGACGGGAATCGCTTGAAAAAGGCCAGTCGCTGACAGTGCCGATGAAAAAGCACTGGGCGTTCCCGCCGCTCGTCACGCAAATGATCGCAATCGGGGAAGAAACGGGATCGCTCGATGCGATGCTTGCCAAAGTCGCCGATTTCTACGAAACCGAAGTCGAAACGACAACCGACCGGCTGAAAGCCGTCATCGAACCGTTGATGATCGTCATCCTCGCCGCCCTGGTCGGCACGATCGTGCTCGCCCTTGTCGTGCCGATGTTTGATATCTTCAACCAAATTGGGTAGTAACGCTTTTATATAAACACTACAACTTTTAAAAGGGAGTGTTCCGGCATGTTGAAAAAACTGAGGAAGAATGAGAGAGGTTTCACGCTTGTTGAATTGTTGGCAGTTATTGTGATTTTGGGGATTATTGCTGCGATTGCTGTGCCTAGTATTGGGAAGATAATTGATAATACGAAAGAGGATGCTAAGGTCGCTGAGGCTATTCAAATCATTAATGCAGCAAAGATTTACCATGCTTCACATCCTAACAGTAATACGATGGATGATAGTGTATTAAGCGAATATCTGGAGAATGTTGTAGATAATGGTTATACAGTTACTTATAATTCTTCTGGTTACTCCTTAACAAATCATGAAGGGGTTAAAGTTGTAAATGGAAAGAAAAGTAAAAATGCCTCTGAGACAGAACTAATTGATTATTCACAAGGTAATTAATTTAATAGGACTAAGTGGCAAATGAGTATTTTATTTGTTATATACCTTTTCACCCTTGGCCTAATCCTCGGCTCCTTCTACAACGTAGTCGGCCTGCGCATCCCGGCAGGCCGCTCCATCATCAAGCCGAGGTCGGCCTGCGGTGAATGCCGCACCACACTATCAGCGGCAGACCTGGTGCCGGTCTTATCCTACATGTACCAGCGCGGTAAATGCCGCCATTGCGGAACAAAGGTTTCGCCCCTGTATCCGGTGGTGGAGCTTTCTACCGCAGTATTGTTTGCAGTTGCACCTGTTTTTGTCGGATGGTCATTCGAACTTCTCGTTGCCCTTGCATTCATCTCTTTAGTCATAATCATTTTTGTTTCTGACATTGTTTATATGATCATCCCGAACAAAGTCCTTTTGTTTTTTGGCGGGCTTTTCATCCTGCTGCGCCTGATTGCACCGCTTGAAAACTGGTATGCGCCTTATCTGGGGGCGGCCGCTGGATTCACCTTACTCTACCTGATCGCCATCCTCTCAAAAGGCGGCATGGGCGGCGGTGATGTCAAGCTGTTCGGTGTACTCGGGCTGGTTCTCGGCTGGAAACTGGTCATGCTTGCCTTTTTCTTTTCAACCTTTTACGGGTCTTTGTTTGGAATCGTCGGTCTCCTGGCCGGCAAGTTCAAGCGGAAAAAGCCGATCCCGTTCGGCCCGTTCATTGGACTTGGAGCGCTGACCGCCTATTTTTTCGGCGAGTCGCTGTTAATCTGGTATTTTACTTTTTATTGACGATACATCGGGGGAGTCTCCTATGATTTTATCTCGCTTTTTCGGAAAAAATAAACCGGTCAATCTGATCATCAAAGACTATACGATCCGGCTGCTGGAGCTTAAACAGAATGATCCGCTCACGGTCAAGGTGTTCAGGGAGCGGCCGCTTCCCGTGGGCATCATTGAAAATGGCAGCATTGCCGATGAGGAGACACTTGCGATCATTTTGGAGGAGTGTGCCGCGGACTGGGGGATTAAAGGGCGGCCCGTCCGGTTCCTTGTTCCCGACCCGTATATCGTCATCCGGCAGATCAAAGTGCCGGGGGAGCTTGCCGATGATGAAATCAGGGGCCATTTGTTCATGGAGCTCGGCGTCAGCATCCATCTGCCGTTCGAGGATCCGGTGTTTGATTTCATCGTCATCGAAAAAGAGGAAGGCCATAAAACGATTTTGCTGTTTGCCGCTCCAGAGTCTGTCGTTGATCGGTATGCCGGTCTTATGGAGGAAGTGAAGCTGCGGCCGGTGGCAGCGGATATTTCACCGTTATCGATATATAGGCTGTTTTACTCATCCGGAATGACAACACCGCAAGATCACTTGCTTTTAGTGCAAGTGGATCTGCAAATGGTGAATGTCAGTGTATTCCATAAGGATAAGCCTGTTTTCATGAGGCACTTGAAGATGCAATTGGATCCTGCCCGGTGGGAGTTTTATCAAAATCGGCAGAACTTCCAGGAGGTCAAATGGTCCGGTGCTCCCGATGAAATGTATGGACAGCTTGAGGACGTGCTGACGGAGATTGATAAAATCATCCACTATTACCGGTTCAGTTTGAATCAGGGCAAGGAAGGTATATCTGCGGTTTTGCTGAATGGCGATCATCCCGATCTTGGTTTCATAGAGAAGCGGCTATCCGGGCGGTTTGAACTCCCGGTGCAGCGGATTGATGCGAACAGCATCCAGCATCAAAGTGCGCAGGACTTGGTGCCGGCCAGCTTTTATACAGCAGCGGGGCTTGCGCTGAAAGAGGTGCTGTGATGCTTGCCGATATTAACTTGCTTCCCAAAAAAGAGCGGACGTCACATGCATTTCTGATAGCCGCCGCCATTCTAGCGGTGCTGCTGATTCTCGCCTGTTCATGGATGTACTGGGAAATTCATTCCGTCAAAGCGGAACAGGAAACGGTCAGAGCCCAGGTGGAGGCTGTACAAAAACAGAGGATTAAGGCAGAGGAAGCAATCAATGCCGGCGGTTCGGGAAATGCAGCTGTGCTGCTGCAGCAGGGGGTTGAATGGGCTGAGGCCAACCGGCTGCCGACCGTGTTTTTTCTTGAACATGTCACCGGATTGCTGCCGGAACGCGGTTTTCTCATGAACGTCGATTATGAAGAACAAACGCGCACGGTCAACTTAATCGTCCAGTTTGATACGGATAGGGAAACGGCCTACTTTCTCAACCGGTTGAAACAATCATCTTATATCAATAAGGCCGAATTGATTGCACTTGCTGCCGAGAAGCTTGAAGAAGAGAAAACAGAATCGGGGCTGCCGCGTTATCTCGCCGAATACAAGTTGACTTTGAATGTGGACGAAATCCAGCGGGCTGCATATGAGGAGGGGACCCCATGATGAACAGGCTTGAAAAGAAAGAGTGGGGGATCCTTGGCACAGCTGCCCTTATTGGCCTTATTATCCTTTTCATCATGTATTTTATTTTTGCCCGACCGGCAGCCAATGACCTTGCCATGCTTGAAAACAATCTTTCTGCCGAACAGAAACTGCTTGCCGCTTTTGAGGAAACGAAAGAAAAGGCAGGACCGGGGGAGAACGACGCGATAACTCTTCAGCAAAAGATTCCCGTAAAGCCATTTCAGGAACAGATTGTCCTTGACATTGAGCGTGCCGAAACGACTTCCGGAAGCCTGCTGTTGAATGCGCGTTTCGGAATGCCTGGAAGCGAAGGGGAGGAGGCAGTCCAACCTCAGGCAGAAGAGGGGCAGGAAGGGGCGGCTCCGGAAGGGTTGAAGCCGATTGATACGGTGCTTGAGCTTGAGGCGGAGGATTACTATGAACTGGAGGACTTCCTGAAAAGGGTCGAGCAGCAGCAAAGGCATACGCAAATCGTTTCGCTTTCCTTTGAAGGACATAAGGAAGTCATGACTTTGGCTGAAGAACAGCAAAGTCTCGTGTATTCTGTCATGATTCGCAACTATTATTATCCTTCACTGGAAGGCGCGTTCGAGATGGGGCCTTCCTTCCATGCACCGCAGCCGGCTTTCAAGGATAATCCGCTCGCTTCCGGAATGGCGCCGGCAGAACCGGCTGAAGATGGAGAAAATACGGTCGGCCGTGTGGAAGATAACGAAACAACCGGCACACCGGCTGAACAACAGGACCCCCCACAACAGGCTGCTGCATCAAGTTTGACTCACACCGTCGAACAAGGTGAAACCCTGTACTCCATCTCCATTAAATACTTCAACAACCGCAGTGGCACAGATGCCATAAAAGAACATAACAATCTGAACGGCGAAAAGATATATGCGGGGCAAACGCTCACGATTCCGATCCATTGAACCCGTTCGAAATTTGACGGAAGGTTTTTAGGACAAGGCGACAAATGTCTTGTTCTTTTTTTGTGGGAATTTGTTACGGTGGAGGTCAGTAACAGGATTGGAGTGAGCAGCAT
>JAENYN010000029.1 GCA_016841765.1 Guptibacillus hwajinpoensis | reverse complement strand
GTCGCACTTGTGCCTATGGTGAAAGCGAGTGTCTGCAGCGCAATGGAACGAACTTCGGGGTTTCGTTATAATGCTCCATGGTATTGGAGATTAACTGCCCGTTTCGCCGGGTATAAATATTAAGCAAACCTTTTACATTTTTCATGTTGTTAAAGAAATTATAAAATTTTAGCGTTTGGGATAAAAAGCGGAAAGGGAGTCATTCAGCTCCATGCGCCAGCGGCTATCGTCATAAGCGGTGATCCCCGCTTATGCGTATGCCGCTAAGCGGGCGCCCGGCGCTTTTGTTCTTGTTTCACAAAAGATACATAAACAATATTTGTAAATGTGAATATTGTCACAAAATAGTTGAATATACTTCACCGAACCTTCATTTTTACCTTTTACCATATACATATAGTGCAAACATCAGCTTTTGGCGGATTTGTTGAGATACTTGACAGAAAGAGAGGGTTCAAAGATGGAAATGGACAGCGTTTTGCTCAGCAGGATATTGACTTCCGTCACACTCGGATTCCATATTATTTTTGCAACGATCGGGGTCGGGGTTCCATTGCTTATTTCTCTGGCTGAATGGATCGGGATCAAACGGAACGACAATCATTACTTGATGCTTGCCCGCCGCTGGACACGCGGCTTTGTCATTACAGTGGCGGTTGGTGTCGTGACCGGAACGGCGATTGGCCTCCAGTTGTCATTGCTGTGGCCAAGTTTTATGCAGGTGGCGGGACAGGTCATCAGCTTGCCTCTTTTCATGGAAACATTCGCATTCTTTTTTGAAGCGATCTTCCTCGGGATCTATTTATATACGTGGGATCGGTTCGATAAACCGATCTATCATTGGCTGATTTCGATTCCGATTGTCATCGGGGCATCCGCTTCAGCGTTTTTTATCACAACTGTCAATGCATTTATGAACACACCTCAGGGTTTCCTTATTGAAAATGGGGTCTTAACGGACATTCAGCCGCTGGAGGCGATGTTCAATCCAGCTACCCCGACCAAGGTTGCCCATGTCCTATCAAGCGCCTATCTTACATCAGCGTTTGTGCTGGCTGGGATCACGGCTTTTTATATTCTTAAAGGCAGGAACACGGTATATTACCAGAAAGCATTGCGGCTGACAATGGTTGCTGGATTTCTTTTTGCGGTTGCTTCCGCTGTAATCGGGGATTTCTCCGGTAAGTTCCTGGCTGAATATCAACCTGAAAAGCTGGCGGCCGCCGAATGGCATTTTGAAACAGAGGAGGGTGCCGATTTAATTTTATTCGGTGTACTTGATGAAGAGCGAAATATAAATGGCGCACTCCATATTCCCAAAGCATTGAGTATCCTTGCCCACGGCAAGACAGACAGCGAAGTGATCGGCCTGAATGAATTTCCGGTGGATGAAACGCCGCCTTTATGGATTCATTATTTATTTGATGGAATGGTCATGATCGGCATGTATCTGGCAGGCGTCTCATTTTTATACATTATCGCTTACCGGCTGAAACGATTTAATCCGTTGAATAAGTGGCTTTTGCGGCTTATTGTGGCTGGAGGCCCTCTGGCTATGCTTGCAATCGAACTCGGCTGGATTTTTACAGAAGTCGGGCGCCAGCCCTGGATTTTGCGGGGTTATATGAAAGTTGCGGAAGGTGCGACAACTTCCGATTCAGTCGGTTTGATGCTCATCCTGTTTATCGGTTTGTATATTGTATTGGGCTGGGTATCGGTCCGTGTCCTTCGGAAAATGTTTAAAAACAACCCGGCCGAGGCTGAACTGGAGTACCGGTTTAAAGAATAACGGAGAAAGGGGGAGAAATGGAGATGACAATTCAACTGCTGGGCATCACCGTTTTATGGCTATTTCTGTACGGCTATCTTATCGTCGCGTCAATTGATTTCGGTGCTGGATTTTTCGCTTATTATGGAAAGCTGAAAAAAAAGGAACATATTATGAATGATCTCATCAGCCGGTACCTGTCACCTGTATGGGAGGTGACAAATGTGTTCTTTGTCTTCTTTTTTGTCGGCCTGATCGGATTTTTCCCTGATACGGCCTTTTATTTCGGGACCTCTTTGTTGATTCCAGGCAGCATTGTCCTCGTCATGCTTGCCATTCGGGGATCGTTTTATGCATTCGGCAATTACGGTTCGAAAGATTCACAGTTCTATACATTTTTGTACGGCGCTACCGGGCTCCTGATACCGGCAGCAATGTCGACCGCTTTAACGATGTCCGAAGGCGGATTCATCGAGGAAACGGGCGGCAAAGTCGTGTTTCATGCGGGAGAGTTGTTTACGAGCTTTTATTCGTGGAGTGTCGTCCTATTAGCCATTGTGTCTGTCCTTTTTATTAGTGCATCGTTTTTGACGTATTATGCCCACAAAGCTGCGGATCTTCCTGCACTTGAGGAACTGCGCGGGTTTGCCCTTTTTTGGAGCCCGCCGACCATTCTGGCAAGCTTCCTTGTATTTGTGGCTTTAAAAACGCATAATCCGGTCCATTTCGAACGGATGATCGATTATTCATGGATGTTTGCTGCCTCCCTGATTTTTTTCCTGGCTGCTGTGACGATGATCTGGAAAAAGACACATTACGGAACAGCCTTTGTAATGGTCATGTTTCAATTTTTCTTTGCATTTTTCGGTTATGGGGTTTCCCATCTGCCTTACATTTTATATCCGTATATCACGATTGAGTCGGGATTTACAAGCCCTGTAATGGGGATTGCACTCGTTGTTGCCTTCATAGCAGGACTGTTTCTGTTGATTCCGTCCCTTATTCTTCTGATGAGGCTGTTTCTGTTTGATGCGGATTATGTCAAAGGGAAGAAATGAAATCCGCCGCATTGATGAGTTAAAGCCGGGAATATTGAAAGGGAGAGCACCCGTAAAACGCAGGACAGGAATAACGCGGTGTGGTAAAATAAGGACAGATTGTTTTGCAGTAAAAGTGGAGGAATTGACATGAAAAAAGAATTTGCAGTAATAGGCCTTGGCCGTTTTGGGGGCAGTATTTGCCGGGCTCTGGCCAAAGAAGGCATGGAAGTCCTGGCAATCGATATTGATGAGGACCGGGTGAATGAATTCGCGAATACTGCTGCTCATGCAGTCATGGCTGACACGACGGATGAGGCTGTCCTTAAGAGCCTTGGAATCCGTAATTTTGAACATGTGATTGTTGCCATCGGCGATAACATTCAATCGAGTATCCTGACAACGCTTATTTTAAAGGAACTTGGTGTCAAACATATAACCGTTAAAGCTCAAAATGATTATCATGCAAAAGTTTTAGAGAAAATCGGTGCAGATCGGGTGGTTCATCCTGAACGTGATATGGGTAACCGGATTGCCCATAATTTGATTTCCAACAATGTATTGGATTATCTTGAGCTTTCCGATGAGCATAGCATTGTTGAAATGATAGCAGGAAAACAGCTGGATGGCAGGTCACTGATCGAGCTCGATATCAGGGCCCGCTACGGTTGTAACGTTGTCGCTCTTAAGCGCGGTCAGGAGATCATCGTGTCACCGCAGGCAGATGAAGAAATACATGAAGGCGATATCCTGATTGTTATTGGTGCGGACCAGGATATCACCCGGCTTGAAATGGGGCTTGCTGACAACAGGGTGTAATTGCATAGATGAACAAAAAGCCGTCCAGGTTCTGGACGGCTTTTTGTATTTCTTAGATGTTAAGGTGTTGTTTAATATAAGCGGTTCACTCTTTCAAAGGGAAAGGGCGCCCTTTGCAAGAGCGCCCCGCTTATGCGTACGCCGCTACCCGGCGCCTTCCGCATTTCTATTGTCCAGCTCCAGGCGCCAACGGCTATCGACATAAGCGGTTCACTCTTTCAAAGGGAAAGGGCGCCCTTTGCAAGAGCGCCCCGCTTATGCGTACGCCGCTACCCGGCGCCTTCCGCATTTCTATTGTCCAGCTCCAGGCGCCAACGGCTATCGACATAAGCGGTTCACTCTTTCAAAGGGAAAGGGCGCCCTTTGTAAGAGCGCCCCGCTTATGCGTACGCCGCTACCCGGCGCCTTCCGCATTTCTATACTTCCATTATGATTGGCAGGATCATTGGTCTGCGTTTTGTTTTTTCGTATAGGAATGGTGCGAGTGTGTCGGTGATTTCGTTTTTGATTTCCGACCACTGGGTTGTGCGGCGCTCCATCACTTTGTCAAGATGATTGGATATAAGCGCCTGGGCGTCGTTGATTAAGTCGCCGGATTCACGCATGTAGACGAATCCGCGTGAAATCAGATCCGGTCCTGCCGCAATTTTGAATTGCTTCATATCAAGGCTGACAACGACGATGACCAGGCCTTCTTCGGAAAGGATTTTCCGGTCACGAAGTACAATATTTCCGATGTCGCCGATTCCGCTTCCGTCAACGTAAACGGAGCCGGATGGGATTTTTCCGGAAACAGATGCTTTATCGGAACTGAGGGCAAGCACTTCCCCATTATCCATGATAAAGGAATTTTCTTCGGGAACGCCCGTATCCTTCGCAAGCTTCGTGTGCATTGTCAGCATGCGGTATTCACCGTGGATCGGCATGAAGAATTTCGGATTCATTAACCGGAGCATCAATTTTTGTTCTTCCTGGCTTCCGTGTCCGGAAGTGTGGATGTCACTCAACGGCCCGTGAATGACATCCGCGCCCGCGCGGTAGAGGGCATTGATCGTCCTGCCGACACTGACTGTGTTGCCAGGGATCGGTGACGATGAGAAGACGACAGTGTCGCCGTGCATGATCTGAATTTGCCGGTGTGTGCCATTAGCAATCCGGGAAAGGGCAGCCATCGGTTCGCCCTGGCTTCCCGTGCAAAGGATGGTCACCTGGTCCGCAGGCAGCCTGTTGAGCTGATGCGTATCTACAAACGTGTTTTTCGGGGCATTGATGTAGCCAAGCTCCCGTCCGATTTCAATTGTGTTTTCCATGCTTCTGCCGAAAACCGCAATTTTGCGGTTTGTTTTCACAGCAGCTTCCACTACCTGCTGAAGGCGATAAATGTTAGATGCAAAAGTCGCAAAGATAATGCGGCCTTCAACTTTGCGGAAGATATCCTGGATATTTTCCCCGACCTTGCGTTCTGACATCGTGAAATTCGGGATTTCACTGTTGGTGCTGTCGGAAAGCAGGCATAAAACGCCTTCACGCCCTATTTCAGCCATTTTTGTCAAGTTGGCCGGTTCGCCTACAGGTGTGAAGTCAAACTTGAAATCACCTGTATGGACGATGTTGCCTGGCGGTGTTTTCACGACCACCCCGAGGGAATCCGGAATGCTGTGAGTCGTGCGGAAAAAAGATACCGATGTTTTACGGAACTTTATGATATCTTCTTCTTCGATTTCATATAATTTTGCATTCCGCAAAAGTCCATGCTCTTCCAATTTTTTGCGGATCAGGGCAATGGCCAGCTTGCCGCCATATATCGGAATGTTCACTTCCCGCAATAGATAAGGGATGCCGCCGATATGATCTTCATGCCCATGTGTAACGAAAAGGCCTTTGATTTTATTTTCATTTTTTGCGAGATAGGTATAGTCGGGGATGACGTAGTCAATTCCCAGAAGCTCATCTTCGGGGAACTTGATACCTGCATCAATCAGGATAATTTCATCCTGGAACTGGATGCCGTACGTGTTTTTTCCGATCTCTCCCAGTCCGCCCAGGGCAAATACTGCTGTCTGATCATTCTTAACAAATTTCATAGATTACAACGTCTCCAATTTAAAATTTTCTGATGCTTGTTCATATTCAAGAAATTCCCCGTCAATTTCTTGAATGAACTCGATGTTATAGTTTCGGTCTGCCAGCTTCTGGCGGACATCACGTTCCGAATCCGCTTCAACGTACATGGCATTTGTACGTTCGCGTACCGGAACCTGGCTTCTGTCTTCCTGGTACAAAACTTTAAAAATCATTAGTGAATCTCTCCTTGAATGTCCAATTTTACTTGTATTGTGCTTTTCATATGTTATTCCCGCTCGCCGCGGAAATAAGGCCGTTTTTTGAAAATATCAGCTTACGTATGCTTGCACCGGGCATAAACGTTCTCGAAGCTGCTTGACTCAGCTTCTATCCGCATTAAATATATATTACACAATAACAACGGGTGGAAACAAGCATTTAACAGGAAAGAGTTGCTATTATCTCAAAAAACTCTTTCTTTTAAAGAACTTTTCTTGTTATTTTCTTCATTTTTCCGCATTATCCTCCTCTTACCAGAAAAGAATATCAAACAGTACCAGTTTATCCGGCAGGGAACGCGGCATACATGGATGTTTTGCACTGCAGTTGACATCTCCTGTCCTATCGATTACCGTATGATAGGAATTAACGGCGGCAATTACACTATTAAAGGATGAGAATAGATGAAAGATATTGTATTTTTCGATATTGATGGCACGCTGCTTGATCATGATAAAAAAATACCGGAATCCACGAAGTATGCTGTCAGCATGCTAAAAAAGTCCGGAGTGGATGTGGCCATAGCAACTGGACGGGCTCCGTTCATGTTTGAGGATATCAGGGAGGAACTCGGCATCGACTCCTTTATCAGCTTCAATGGCCAATATGTCGTCTATAAAGGTGAAATCATTTATGCTAATCCGCTAAATCAAGACGTATTGATGCGGATTGACAAATATGCCGCCGCCAACAGCCATCCGCTTGTGTTTCTCGATCATGAGGGCATGAAGGCGAACGTTAAACACCATAGCCATATCGCAGAAAGTATCGGCAGCACCCTGAAGATGGAGCATCCGCAATTCGATCCCGATTATTATAAACATCGGGACATTTATCAGGCCTTGCTGTTCAGCACCCGGGAAGAACAACACCTTTATGAAGGGCGGTTTGACGGGATCAAGTTTATACGCTGGCATGAGAAATCGCAGGATATCTTGCCGGCAGGCGGGTCTAAGGCGAAAGGAATCGAAGTCTTCATTGAGCGGATCGGCATCCCGCAGAACCGCGTCTATGCCTTTGGGGACGCCCTGAACGACCTGGAGATGCTCAGGTATGCAGGCTGCGGTGTGGCGATGGGCAACGCAATGGCTGAAGTGAAGGAAGCAGCCTCTCATGTGACAAGGGACGTTGCTGAAGACGGGATATTACACGGCTTGAAGATGATTGGGTTACTGAAGTGAGTGTACTGGATATTGAGAAGAAAAACGCCGCTGCAAGCGGCGTCTTTAATTGGCATTTTATCAACGATTGACCTCTATTGCCCCGGCAGGCGCATCGAAAGGGTTTTCCTCGTCGATCCGGTCATAGAACATGATGCCGTTCAAATGGTCGATCTCATGCTGGAAGACAATGGACGGCAATCCACGCAGCCTCAGCTTCACGTTGTTGCCCTCCACGTCGGTCCCTTGCACCGTTATCCGTGCATAACGGGGAACAATGCCGGGGACGTCACGATCGACTGACAGACAGCCCTCTCCGCCGCTCAGGTAACTTTGTTCGACTGAGTGACTGGAGATTTTCGGATTGAACAGGGCATGGCTGTAGAGCCGGTCTTTTTCATCTATCACATGTACGGCTATCATTCGTTTTGGAATGTTGATTTGCGGAGCGGCCAGGCCTACACCCGGACGCAGATTGTATTTGGAAGCCAATTCTGGGTCCTGGCTGTTTTTAAGAAATTGCAGCATGTCACTCAATATTTCCTTTTCTTCTGCTGAGGGCGGCGAATCCACTTCATCAGCTGTTACACGCAGAATCGGTTCTCCCTCTTTAATGATATCCTTCATCGTAATCATGCATTTTCACTTCCTTTTTTCTATCCTCTTGTAACGATCTCACTGAGATAAATTCTACAATATATAGTTTAGCATATTTCCGGCCTGTCTTTTAAATGAAGCACTATATATAAACCTGAACCGGATAGTTCGAAAATTCATCACAACTTTGTAACCGCTTACCTGCCTTTAGTTACTACAATTAAAGCAGGGGATACTGGGGGTTTGATGAAATGAGCATACTCGGGAAAAGGGAACGGATCACTATCATAACAGGCCACTTCGGGAGTGGAAAAACGGAAATCGCACTAAATATGGCGTTTCAGGACAGCGATGAGCATGCAAAAGTGGGACTTGGTGATTTGGATGTCATCAACCCTTATTTCAGGACGAGGGACTTGCGGAGAGAGCTGGAGGAAAAAGGTATAGATGTCATTGCTCCGGAAGAACGTGTCGCCCTCTCAGATTTACCGATCGTATCGGGCAGGCTGCCGGCTGCTATCCATGAACATGACCGGCGGCTGATTGTCGATGTCGGAGGGGATCGAGATGGCGCTGTCGTCCTTGGCCAGTATTATCACGATTTAAAAGATCAGCCTTATGAGTTTTTGTTTGTCATGAATATTGGTCGCCCGTATACTTCAGGGCCGGACGGGATCATGGATACAATCAGGTCTGTCGAAGAGGCATCCCGGCTCAAGGTAACCGGCCTTGTCAATAATGCGAATCTCGCGGGCGAAACAACTCTCGCTTTTATTGAAAAAGGAATGGAGACTGCAGAATATGTAAGCCGGAAAACAGAAATTCCAATCGCTTTCACTGTCATTGACAAATCGTTTGGCAGCCAAATCCAAACTCTCAAAACCGATCATGACATAATGCCGATTGTCCGTTACTTGAAAACACCCTGGGAAAATTAAAGGAGGAGTTCACATGCTGGAACGGGTCGATTTTGAAGAAGAGAGATGCAAAGGGTGCGGTCTTTGTGTGAATGAGTGTCCACAACATATCATCAAGCTTTCCGACAGGATCAATAAAAAGGGATATCGGCCTGCGGAAGTGACGGACCAGGAAGCTTGCACGAGCTGTGCGGCATGCGCAAGAATTTGCCCCGACGGTGTCATTTCAGTGTATAGGCCTGACAGAAAAAGTTCGGCTTCATAAAGGGGAGGGAACGAAATGGAGAAAGTTTTGATGAAAGGCAACGAGGTTCTTGCGGAAGCCGCTGTCCAGGCGGGTTGCCATTACTTTTTCGGCTATCCGATCACGCCGCAAAGCGAACTGGTCGCTTATATGGCGAGAAGGCTCCCGGAAGTCGGTGGCTTGTTCCTTCAGGCTGAGAGCGAGGTATCCGCAATCAATATGGTCTACGGGGCGGCAAGTGCCGGTGTGAGGGTAATGACTTCTTCTTCAAGTCCGGGATTCAGTCTTAAACAAGAAGGGATTTCATATCTTGCCGGCGCGGAACTTCCCGCTGTAGTTGTCAACGTGATGCGGGGCGGACCGGGACTCGGCAACATTCAGCCGGCCCAGTCGGATTATTTTCAGGCAACAAAAGGCGGCGGCCATGGTGACTATCGTGTTCCTGTTCTGGCCCCGGCATCTTTACAGGAGATTGTTGACTTGATGCAGGAAGCATTTGATATCGCGGATTATTACAGAACGCCTGTTATTTTGCTCGGTGACGGGATGCTGGGCCAAATGATGGAGCCTGTCCAGTTTCCTGAGCGGGAAAGCAGGCAATTGCCGGCAAAAGATTGGGCGACAGACGGCACAAGGGGTGATGGGCCGGCAAAAGTAATCACGTCATTGCAGCTTGATGCCGCCAACCTGGAAGAAGTCAATAAACGGCTGCAGGAAAAATATATGGAAATTGAGCGGAATGAAATAAAATACAGCACCTATAAAATTGAAGATGCCGATTACATTCTCGTCGCCTATGGCACGGTATCAAGAATTGTGAGAAACGCGATTGATGCGGCAAGGGAACACGGGGTTAAAGCAGGGATGGTACGGCCGATTTCCCTGTGGCCATTCCCTAATGAACCGTTTGAATTAATGGCTGATAGAGTTAACGGGTTCTTGTGTGTCGAAATGAGCGCAGGCCAGATGGTAGAGGATGTAAGGCTTGCAGTGAATGGCCGGGCGCCTGTTCATTTCTTTGGCAGGACCGGCGGAATCGTGCCGGGACAGGAAGAAATCCTGGAGCAAATCATGAATTTGGCCATAGCCGGAGGTGAGCGCATTGAAAGCCGTGTTTGAAAGGACGAAAGGTCTGAAGGAAGCTGATACTCATTACTGTCCGGGCTGCACACATGGAATTATTCACCGGCTTGTCGCAGAAGTGATGGAAGAAATGGGGATTTTAGAGGATACCGTTGGTGTTGCTTCAGTCGGCTGCTCGGTCATTTCCTATGAATATTTCAACTGTGATATGACGCAGGCGGCACATGGCAGAGCGCCAGCTGTAGCAACCGGCTTGAAAAGAGTGCTGCCGGAAGACAGGTTTGTTTTCACCTATCAGGGCGACGGCGATCTGGCCTCAATCGGCATGGCGGAAATTGTCCATGCGGCGGCAAGGGGCGAAAATATCACTGTTATTTTTGTCAACAATGCCATATACGGGATGACCGGCGGGCAAATGGCCCCAACCTCCCTCGTTGGCCAGGTGACAGCAACAACCCCTTCAGGACGGAGCAAATCGGTCCAGGGGTCACCGATCCGGGTTTCCGAAATGCTGGCAACCCTGGATGGAGCGACTTACATTGAGAGGACCTCTGTTAACAGCGGACCGAATATCCTGAAAGCGAAAAAGGCAATCCGAAAAGCGTTTGAAACCCAGAAAAACAAAGAGGGCTTCTCACTTGTGGAGGTTCTGTCCACTTGTCCGACAAACTGGGGTTTATCACCCGATGAAGCACTTGACTGGGTAAAAGATGAGATGATTCCTGTATACCCGCTGGGTGTTTATAAAGATGCGGGAGGCGGTGCGCGATGAAAGAAGAAATCGTAATTGCCGGTTTTGGCGGCCAGGGAGTCATGACAATGGGGCAGCTGCTTGCTTATGCAGGGATGATACAGGGGAAAGAGGTATCCTGGCTGCCTTCATATGGACCGGAGCAGCGCGGCGGTACAGCCAATGTGCAGGTTGTCATCAGTGATGACTTGATCGGTTCTCCGATTTTCACCTACTCGACTGCAGCGATCGTGCTGAACAATCCGTCATTCCAAAAGTTCGAGCCGTTTGTCCGGCCTGGAGGTGTACTGGTGGTGAACCAGTCACTTGTGGAATCCGTCTCGGAGCGGAAAGATTTGGCGGCCGTTTACATTCCCGCTACAGAGGCGGCCCTGGAACTCGGCGAAGCCAAAACAGCGAATATCATATTGCTGGGTGCCCTGCTCGGACTGACGGGTGCTGCGGATGAATCCGCCATTATTGCAGCGATGGAAAAGTTGTTTTCCAGCAAAAACCCGCAGCTTCTTGAACTTAACAAAAAAGCGCTTGAGAAAGGGATGGAACTGGCCGGCAATCATCATGCTGCCAGGACCTGAGCCGCTAAAGGGGAGTTTGGACCGAGCGTCTTGCAGCTTTTTACTCATGATGAAAACGGCTAGCCTGATCCCCCCGGCAGTTGCAATCCCATGGAGAAAACGACAAACGATAAAAAACAGTGAAAAAAGCAAACAAACGCCTGGATCCTAATCCAGGCGTTCGCTTTTTACCGTATAGGAAAGTATAAACTGTCAGCAAGAGGATATTTCCCGGTGCCATATTAAGAATAGAGATAAGGGTAAATATTAAAGGATTTTATGAAGAATGTTTTCGCAATTGCAGCCTGGTTTTGCTAAAATAGGAAATGGTTTAATTTTTAGTATGCATATAAAGCTGTGTCGCATACAATGGAATAGGACAGGCATAAATTAGGGAGGAGCTGTCAGATGAAACGCAATTTTATAGCAGCATTTGCCGGGATTTCGTTGTTTCTGGGAGGATGCAGTATCGGCACCCCGCCAGAGGAAGAAATCTACCAGGCACTGGAGAACGCTGTTGATGAGGAAGAACAATTTGAAAAACAGCAGGAGCCATTATCTGAAGCAGAGCAAAAAGAACAGCAGCTTTATAATGATATTGTAGGATTGAAAATGGATGAGTTTGACAAAATCTCCAGTTTGTCAAAAGAAGCTGAAAAACTTGCCGGAAAACGGAAGGAAATGATCGATAAAGAGAAAGAAAGCATTGAAGCTTCCAGGGAAGAATTCAGTAAGGTGGATGAGCTTGCCGGTGGATTAGAAGACGATAACTTAAAAAAGAAAGCGGCTGAGCTTTCCTCTTATATGAAGGACAGGTACGAAGCTTATGAAAAACTATATGGAGCCTACAGCAAAGCGATTGATCTCGATCTCGAACTTTATGGCATGTTCCGGGACAAAGAACTGAAACTTGAAGATCTGAAAAAGCAGCTTGACGAAGTCAACAAGAGTTATGACAAAGTGATGGAAGCGAACAAAACATTCAATGACCTGACTGAAAAATACAATACATCGAAAAAAGAGTTCTATAAAATGGCCGATCTTGATGTCCAACTGGACGGCCAGAAACAGAGTGATTCAGAATAAAGTGCCGGACTGACAGGGGGCGGAATTATCCGTCTCCTGTTTTTTTTATCCTATAAGAAAGCAAAAATTGTCAGCAAGGTATTGCGAATCCGGTGCCATTTTAAGAATATAGAAAAGGGCAGATACGGCTCTGTCTTCGCCTGAAGGCTCGCCGATCGGCGAGTTTTTTTCTGGACTTGGAACAGGCGGGATTTCCACCCTTCAGAAAGATTTTTCCGGTTGGTGCGGATGCACGGGTCAATCCCTGCTTTTAAGGGAAGTTTCCGGCGGTTATGTCGGCCCCAAAAAGACCCGGAAAAATTGTTTAAAATATAGTATTTAAGGCAAAACAAAAGGTGGGTACGTAGAAAGAACGTAAAGAAATTGCTTTACTGGAATAAGTTTTTTGAATCTGCTTATGAAAATGTAATACAGGATAGAAATCATATTGATACAGTGCTACTTATGAATCTGTTCTTTTTGAACGCAATGTGAACACGCGAATGCGATTCCTTTAAAAGCAAAGATGTTGACGGATGAAAAAGGGATAGTGTAAACTGGTTTTTGTACTTAAGGTGTACTAATTTTATCGGACGAATGATTGATACAGTTTATTGCGGCCGTCTTGAAAATCCCGTATTTTTCAAGCAGGATCCTGAAAGAGTGACAGGATTTAACACAGGATGGGTGATGTAACAGTTTTTATACCATCCTATCTTTTGGACACCCTATTTCTATGTGGTTTCAGTCTGTGATTTCATTCGGAATTAAGATGATGAGTCTATAAATTATGAAGAGGTGAAAGTTATGGAAAACAAAGTTCTTGAAAATGTTGAAGAGCAGTACAAGACATTTCAAATCTTGAACGAAGATGGAGAAGTAGTGAACGAGGAAGCGATGCCAGAGCTTTCTGATGAACAGCTCCGCGAATTGATGACCCGCATGGTATACACAAGGATTCTAGATCAGCGGTCCATTTCGCTGAACCGCCAGGGACGTCTTGGCTTCTATGCACCGACTGCAGGCCAGGAAGCTTCTCAGCTCGGCAGCCAGTATGCCTTGACAAAAGAGGACTACATCCTGCCGGGTTATCGTGATGTTCCGCAGCTTATCTGGCATGGCCTGCCGCTTTATCAAGCGTTCTTGTTCTCCCGCGGCCATTTCCAGGGAAACCAGATGCCTGAAGGCGTAAATGCGCTGCCGCCGCAAATTATCATCGGCGCGCAAATCACTCAGACTGCCGGAGTGGCACTGGGGATGAAAAAGCGCGGCAAAGATGCGGTGGCTGTCACATATACAGGTGACGGCGGCTCATCACAGGGTGACTTCTACGAAGGAATCAACTTTGCGGGAGCTTACAATGCACCGGCCATTTTCTTTGTCCAAAATAACCGGTTTGCCATTTCCACCCCTGTGGAAGCTCAGACAAAGGCGAAAACAATCGCCCAAAAAGCTGTCGCTGCCGGAATAGAAGGCCTACAGGTGGATGGCATGGATGTTCTGGCCGTATACGCTGCCACAACAGCAGCCCGTGAACGGGCCGTGAGTGGTGAAGGGCCGACATTGATCGAAACGCTGACATACCGCTACGGACCTCACACAATGGCTGGTGACGATCCGACCCGTTACCGGACTGAAGACCTTGACAATGAATGGGAAAAGAAAGATCCGCTCGTAAGGTTCCGCAAGTTCCTTGAAAAGAAAGGACTGTGGTCTGAAGAAGATGAAAACGAAGTGGTGGATCGCGCCAAGGATGAAATTAAAGCAGCCATCAAGAAAGCGGATGAAGCACCGAAACAAAAAGTTACAGATTTAATCGATAACATGTATGAAGAGCTGCCGCAGAATCTTGCCGAGCAGCGTGAAGAATATAAAGCAAAGGAGTCGAAGTAAGCCATGGCCCAAATGACAATGATCCAGGCAATCACTGATGCGATGCGGATCGAATTGAAAAATGACGAAAATGTCCTCGTTTTCGGTGAAGACGTTGGGGTGAACGGAGGAGTATTCCGCGCGACCGAAGGACTGCAAAAAGAATTTGGGGAAGAACGCGTCTTTGATACACCTCTCGCGGAATCCGGAATCGGCGGAATGTCAATCGGCCTTGCGCTTCAGGGGTACAGGCCTGTGCCGGAAATCCAGTTCTTCGGATTCGTTTATGAAACAATGGATGCCATTTCCGGTCAAATGGCCCGTCTCCGTTACCGGACAGGCGGTACAGTGAACATGCCGATCACTGTCCGTTCACCGTTCGGCGGCGGCGTCAAAACGCCGGAACTGCATGCGGACAGCCTTGAAGGCCTTATGGCACAGCAGCCTGGCCTCAAAGTGGTTATTCCTTCCACTCCATATGATGCAAAAGGGCTGCTGATTTCGGCAATCCGTGACAATGACCCGGTAATTTTCCTTGAACATATGAAGCTTTACCGTTCTTTCCGCGGCGAGGTTCCGGAAGAGGAATACACGATTCCGATCGGTAAAGCAGATGTGAAGAGAGAAGGGACGGATATCACCATCATCGCTTATGGGGCAATGGTCCAATCATCCCTTAAAGCAGCTGAAGAGCTGGAAAAAGAAGGGGTTAATGCGGAAGTTATCGACCTTCGCACGGTAAGCCCGCTGGATATTGAAACGATTATCAAATCTGTGGAAAAGACAAACAGAGCCATTGTTGTCCAGGAAGCGCAGAAGCAGGCAGGGGTGGCGGCTAACGTCGTTGCAGAAATCAATGATCGGGCAATTTTGAGCCTTGAAGCTCCGGTATTGCGTGTAGCTGCTCCTGACACGGTATTCCCGTTCTCGCAGGCTGAAGATGTTTGGCTTCCAAACTATCAAGATATCGTAGATAAAGCTAAAACCGTAATTAATTTCTAAGGTGCCGACCAGCGACTTATACACGGCGGGAGAGTGTCCGGCTTGCCTGAGCCAGGTCGCTTATCAAGATCAGCAGTAAAAAGATTAGGAGGCGAAGACAGTGGCATTTGAATTTAAATTGCCTGATATCGGTGAAGGTATCCACGAAGGTGAAATCGTCAAATGGTTTGTTAAAGCCGGCGATGAAATCAAAGAAGACGATGTACTATGTGAAGTTCAAAATGATAAAGCAGTCGTAGAAATCCCGAGCCCTGTAGAAGGGACGGTAAAGGAAGTAAAAGTGGAAGAAGGCACAGTGGCAACTGTGGGTGATGTCATCGTCACAATCGATGCAGAAGGGTATGAAGATGCAGGCGGTGAAGAGCCTGAGCAGCCAAAAGCAGATGAAGAATCGGCGAAAGTGGCTGAAGAAGAAAAGCAGGGCGGCCAGGAAGAAAAGCAAGAGCAGCCGGCTGCCAATGATGAAGGCGAAGTATCCAATGACAGAGTGATTGCGATGCCGTCTGTCCGGAAGTATGCCAGGGATAAAGAAGTCAATATCCGTAAAGTTAAGGGCTCGGGCAAAAATGGGCGCATCCTGAAAGAAGATATCGATAACCACCTCTCCGGCGGACAAACGGCTGCCGAAGCGAAAGAAGAGCCAAACGCTGCGTCAGAAGAAAAACAAGAGACAACCAAAGCGGCCGCACCTGCCGGGCAATATCCGGAAACTCGCGAAAAAGTGAGCGGCATACGCCGGGCAATCGCAAAAGCTATGGTAAACTCCAAACATACCGCTCCACACGTTACATTGATGGACGAAGTGGATGTGACCAAGCTTGTTGCTCACCGCAAAAGGTTCAAACAGGTGGCTGCTGACCGGGGAATCAAGCTTACGTATCTGCCTTATGTCGTAAAAGCATTGACTTCAGCCGCGAGGGAATTCCCGATTTTAAATACGTCACTTGATGATGATACTGACGAATTGGTGCACAAGCATTATTACAATATCGGCATTGCCGCCGATACAGACCAGGGCTTGCTCGTACCTGTTGTGAAAGATGCTGACCGCAAGTCGATGTTCTCCATCTCGGATGAAATCAACCAGCTTGCTGAAAAAGCTCGGGATGGCAAACTCGGTTCCGACGAAATGAAGGGTGCATCCGTTACCATCACAAACATCGGATCAGCTGGCGGCCAATGGTTCACACCGGTCATCAACCACCCTGAAGTTGCAATCCTTGGAATCGGGCGCATCGCCGAAAAGCCGATTGTCCGTGACGGTGAGATTGTTGCAGCACCTGTTTTGGCACTGTCTCTAAGTTTTGACCATCGCGTGATTGATGGAGCAACTGCCCAGAATGCTTTGAATCACATCAAGCGTTTGCTGAATGATCCAGAACTTTTAGTAATGGAGGCGTAAAAATATGGTTGTAGGAGATTTTCCGATTGAACTTGACACTTTAGTGGTAGGCGCGGGTCCCGGCGGCTATGTGGCCGCTATCCGTGCTGCACAGCTCGGCCAGAAAGTCGCAATCGTCGACAAGGGTACACTCGGAGGCGTATGCCTGAATGTAGGTTGTATTCCTTCCAAGGCGCTGATCAGTGCCGGACACCGTTATGAATCTGCTGTGCATTCGGATGACATTGGAATCAAAGCCGAAAATGTGACAGTCGATTTTTCCAAAGTGCAGGAGTGGAAACAAAGTGTCGTCAAAAAGCTTACCGGCGGAGTTGAAGGCCTTCTTAAAGGCAACAAAGTGGAAATTCTCAGTGGTGAAGCTTACTTTGTGGATAAAAATACCGTCCGTATCATGGATGAGAAAAACTCTCAGACTTATACGTTCAACAATGTCATCATTGCCACAGGCTCCCGCCCGATTGAACTGCCTAACTTCAAATACAGCAAACGGGTTATTGATTCAACCGGTGCACTGAATTTGAAAGAAATTCCGAAGCGGATGGTTGTGATCGGCGGCGGATATATCGGAACCGAGCTTGGTACTGCATACGCTAACTTCGGTACTGAAGTGGTAATCCTTGAAGGTGCAAAAGAAATCCTCGGCGGTTTTGAAAAGCAGATGTCGTCACTTGTTAAGCGCCGCCTCAAGAAAAAAGGCGTGAAGATCCACACTGAAGCTATGGCACAGGGGGTCGAAGAGACGGATGACGGTGTAAAAGTAACTGCTGAAATAAAAGGTGAAACGCAAACGTTTGATGCAGACTATGTACTAGTCACTGTCGGCCGCAAACCGAACACGGATGAAATCGGCCTTGAACAAATCGGTGTGGAGACAACCGACCGCGGCTTGATCAAGATTGATGAACAATGCCGCACCAACTTTGACAATATTTATGCAATCGGTGATATTGTAGAAGGCCCGCCGCTCGCCCATAAAGCATCCTATGAAGGCAAAGTTGCAGCAGAAGTAATCAGCGGTGAAAAATCCGTTATCGACTATCAGGCTATTCCTGCAGTCGTATTTTCTGATCCGGAACTGGCCACTGTTGGCTTGAGCGAAAAGGAAGCCAAAGAACAGGGAATGGAAGTGACAGCTTCCAAATTCCCATTCGGTGCGAATGGACGCGCCCTCTCTCTGAATGATGCTGACGGTTTCATGAAAATGGTCACCAGGAAAGAGGATGGCTTGATTGTAGGCGCCCAAATTGCCGGCCCGAACGCATCGGACATGATTGCCGAGCTCGGCCTTGCAATCGAAGCAGGCATGACAGCGGAGGATGTGGCCCTGACAATCCATGCTCACCCGACTCTTGGAGAGATCACAATGGAAGCTGCAGAGGTCGCCCTGGGCAGCCCAATCCATGTTGTAAAGTAAACGTCATAACTGACAGCCCCGCCTGCTTCTGGCGGGGCTGTTTTTAATTGTACAAATACAATTTAAAGTGGCTTAAGGCAAGCACAGGACTGCACTAATGCATCAAAGCAATACCAGGTGGGCCGACATTCGGAAACCTTGAGGAAAGGGAGTACATCCAGAAACCAGTCTGGAAGTATATCTGGGACAAAACCAAATTAACCCCGGATAACCATGGCAAAGCCAGTTATCCGGGGTTAATCTTATGATGTACGTCACTTTTTGTTGAGAGTCTGGACCAGGTTATCGATAATAAAGTCTTCCGATTGTTTGCCTTCTATAACTGTCTGCACTTGTTGTTCTTTTACTACGACCAGACACGGATAATGTTTGACTTCCAGTCCTTCCACATAATTATCTAAATCCTGGCTGGATGAAACAACTGATACGTTGTTCAGTTTTTCAGGAAAGTCCTGTTTAAGTTCCAGCAGGGCATCAAAATATTCGCCTTCATGATCCGTGTATTTTTCATCTGAAATTAGAAGCAATTGATAGCCTGAAACTGCCGATTTCTCATCTCCCTGGACATTGTTGCCCAGCTGGCAGCTTGAGAGTGTAAAGATAAACAATAAAAGGAAAAATGGTATAAATTTTTTCAATGCTGACCCTCACTTCTTCGGTGAAAATGCAACTTTAGACACATTTTAACACGCTTATGGTCAGAATCTGTCAATGTCATGGATTTGTTACAAAAATGAAACCTATAGTTACAAGGCTATGCATAAAATGGGGATAAGCACACCTTTCCAGGGAGGGGGCGGGGAATGCACAAGCATGTTTTCGTTTTCAGTATCCAAATGTTGATCTGGAGCGGTTTCCTGTGGGCGATGGATTTAGCCGAGCATGACCACGTCAGATATCGAATTATATTCATGGCTGTTGTATTTTACATATCTTATTACATTGCCTCCCGGGTGCTTGAGAACAACCAACTGGCCGCATGGCTTTCCATCATCGACTTTGTTCTGTTTTTCAGCGGCCGTGCTCTGTACCTCCTGTTTTTCTCCTATCTTTAAAAGAGTAATCTGAACGTTAGATGAGGTTGGGATATAACGAAATAAGTCATGCATAGAGACGAACAGTATCCATTCAACGTAATACGGTTTACTAATCATCAGGTAAGCCGAATAAACAAGTTCGTTCCATTGCGCTGCAGACACTCGCTTTCCTCGGGGAGGAAGCTGAGCCTGCAGGGTCTCAGCCTTTCCTTTAATTCCCACAGGACATTGAAAAAGCTTCTTTAAAATCACACCGCACGAAGTAAAATTGGTTTTTATTTTCGAGGAGCGCTAGCGATGAGGAGGCTCACCGCCCGCCCCGCGGCAAAGAAGACACTGTGAGTGCGACCGGAGGGAAGCAGGAACAGATGTCGCAGCTGTGCCTATACCACATTCAAAATGTTAATAATTATCATGGGCGATTATAACAGTGGATTGATAGGTTTAAGGGAGTTGCTACAAAATACCTTAACCGCAATTTGGCATGGTTTCAATTCCTCGAAACAATCCAATTTGAAGCTACAACAGGCAATCTAAAAGATATGCTTATTTTCGCTTGCTTATTTCCAGTAGAAGAGACTTATGAGAGTCTTCGTTTATCAAAGTTTGATGTCGCTTAATAATGGAACCTTATTAGGAGATACTACCTTTAAAGCTGTTTAGGAGGTAGTTAAACCATGTTTATAAAAACTATTTCTTTAGTCATTATCTTATTTATGCCAATTGCAGTTCAAGCAGAAGAAATAAAGTACAACCATGACAGTATTACCATTTCGGAAGTAAAACGGGAGGTTGATTTTCCTGTCTTTGCACCTGATAAAGCACCTGATGATTGGACATTAGAGATTAAGACATATCCAATAGATGAAGAAAAACAATTTACACATTTTAGATTACACTATATGGATAAAGACGATGCAATTCTTAACACAGGTATCGAACAGCGGAAAATCACATCAAGAATAGATGATTTTCCAAATCCTAATGCAGAAGAAGTTGACATAAATGGAAATAGAGGAAAATTCAGCTCTTGGGGTAACAGTGGTGAGGTAGATAAGAAAGGTGAAATAATTACTGGCGGGTTATTGCAATGGGCACAGGATGGAACTTTTATTGAAATGGATAGTTCAAGGATTACTAAAGAAATGATGTTAGAAATTGCAACAGCCATGAGAGTTGTTGAGTAAAATCCTTAGTATTAACATTTAGACCGACTAAAAATAGTCGGTCTCTATTTTGATAAAAAATCAACATAGTTATTTAACAGAGCCAAATTAAATAAACACTCCGGTCTCTGTTAAAGGCCTGGAAACCGGAGAGTTTTCGCAGAGCCATTCATTCAGCCCTGCCCAGCAATTTTTTATGGCGGCTTGAGATGAATTGCAAATCTTCCAGCACATCATGCATAGCCAGAAGTTCAAATAAAATGATGGTTTGAGGTGAGAAATGATGGCGGTACCTATCAGGGTGCTCGTCAGACATATCTTCTTTCAAATGCCAGAAGACATGATCAAGGGTCTCGATATCCTTGTAATGAAGGTCAGGTATCCTGTTTTCGGGATCTCTCAATATTGTCTTGATAGAGGAGGCGACCTTTAACAACAGTTGCTTTTCCTCTGCCGAAAATGTGTCTGAGGGCACCTGCAAGTATTGCAGATTGCTGATATGGAAGACGATTTGCTGCAATAGATTCAGTTTCTTCTGTGCGTAATGGAATGACCTTATATCTTTGGTCGTATGCTTGTGATAGCGCCACTCGGCTCTCTGGTAATCACACAGCTGATATGTCCGCTCAAGGTCTCTGCGCAGCGATTGGTACAGCAGCTGGGAAGGGGGAGCGGAATATTTTTCAGGCTTGATCAAATGTTTGATTGTACCATCGAGAACGTCTGAAGCTTTCCTCATTGTCCTATTGATATTGCGATTGATCATCGGATGATATTTTGGCGGAAGAATAAGGAAATTGACAAGGGTTGAGACCACAATCCCCGTAGTTGTTGTTCCAAGCCTAACGAAAAACGCGATCAAGAAGTGATCGGCGGTTCCTGGAATCATGGCAACCGCAGTAAGGGTGGCAACGAGTATCCCCGCATCCAGATGGAGTTTATGAAGGATGTAAATCGTGAGAGTGGCTGCCAGGGCATAAGCTGCCGCCGATTCACCAAGGAAAGCAGTGAAAGTCAGTGCGAGTGCCGCACCGATCGCTGCGGCAGGAAGCCTTATAAAGCCTTTGCGAATTGAATCGGAAGCTGTCGGTTCAACTGTCACGATTGCAGTGATGACAGCAAAAATGGCTGGCCAGTCCAACAGCAGGCAAATGAATGCCGTGATGAACACTGATACGCCTGTTTTAAAAATGCGTCCTCCGACAAGTCGGAGCTCTTTAAGTTTCATAAGAAGTTCCATGCTGACCAACCTAACGTATATGTAATAACACCATTATAATACAAAATCGGTCAATCTTCAGCATCCCCAACTTTCGGTTTATTTTTTAGAAATATAAGGAAATGAATAACATAATATATTATAATGTACAGGTACGTTCGACCTGTAAACAACATGGGGGAGTCAATGATGAAACGATTGAAAATAATGCTTTTGGCCGCACTAGTCATCACATCAGGATGCGCCGGAGGCGACACTGCAGAATCCGGCTATAAGGGGGAAAAAGCGGAAGCAGCCCAATCCGGGGAAAAAGCGGATGACACTACAAATATGCAAGAGAGCGACAAAAACGGCGAAACTCCTGAAACAGCTCCTGAAGATCAGTCCGCTGCCAGTGATGGGGAAGGACAAGAGCAGGATCTCGAGCAAAAACAAGAAGCCGCGCCTGAATATGAGCTGAACGAAGCAAACTGGACATTCGAGCCGATTGATGCCGCCAATGAAAAGGTCGCATTGATCACAATCGATGACGCTCCGGATAAATATGCGGTGGAAATGGCAAAAACATTAAAGGGACTTGAGGCACAGGCGATTTTCTTCGTAAATGGGCATTTCATCGATACGGAGGAAGAAAAGAACAGGCTTAAACAAATATTTGACATGGGGTTCCCAATCGGCAACCATACATATAGCCATGGGCGCCTGGATAAATTGTCAATTGAAAAACAGACGGAAGAAATTGTGAAATTGAATGATGAGATTGAGGCCGTTACCGGTGAAAGACCGAAATTTTTCAGAGCGCCTTTCGGCATCAATACCGATCATTCCAAGAAAATTGTTGCGGATGAAGGCATGCTCCTCATGAATTGGACATACGGGTATGATTGGGATAAAAACTATATGACAAAAGAGGCCATCTCTGAAATCATGGTCAATTCACCGTATCTAACGAATGGCGCCAATCTGCTTATGCACGACCGCGAATGGACGAATGCAGCATTGAAAGACATTGTTTCGGGACTGCGCGGAAAAGGATATGAGATGCTGGATCCAGCCAAGATAAAGGTGCCTGGAAAATAGAGAATCGACAAGAAACAAGCCCTGCCAAAATAGGCAGGGCTTGTTTCTATTCTTGATGTGTCGCGTTACCGGTTATTTTCTTTTATAGTAGTACATAATCCGGCCATTAGAGAGATGGAGTTCGCCCTGCAGTTTTTTAGCCAGGAATTTCGCGAATTCAATTGCTTTTGTAGAATCCCCCTGGGTCGATCCATCCGGCAGGGTGATTTGGATATGCTGAATCGTATGTACATCATCTTCGCCGCTATTTTCCGTGTTCTCTTCCCCGATGCCGACCAGCAGCATATAGTAACGTTCTTCATCTGACTTTAAGTAGAACCACTTTCCTTCTGAATCGCCGCGTTCTTTTATGGTGTATGGAAAAGCGGCTTCATCGTAAGACCAGCCAAGTTGTTCGCCAGTCTTATGTGTTATATCCTTATAATATTGAAATAGATCTTTCACTTCATCCAATGTTATGGATGTTTGAACAGAAGCAGGTACCAGTTTAATAAATGCACTTTTCCCCATAGCAATCCCTCCCGAAAAAATAAAACGGTTTCTTTCCTTTATTATCTTAGCATTCATTTAAAAAAAAAGGAATGCGAGCCGTTACAACTTCATGAATGATTACCATTTTGGCCCATCGCATGACACCCCAATTAGGAGATAATAGAAATTTGCATCCTGAAACTTGCTTGTTCGGCCTGCAGCGGAAAGGAACGGGTAAATTCCGGTTCAGACTACAACTAAAAGTATATTGGCTACCCTTAACCATTTGATTGGCACCTTAAGACCCTATTAACCAGTTGGATACTCCAAGTAAATGAGCCAAAAGGAGGAAAAGCAGAAAACAATTGCATATCGTCGAAAAGAAGCATATAATAGTATTCAGAATATTATAACATCCGAAAGGTGGGATCGTAGATGGATATTTTTGATAAGTTGTATGATGAGTCTGAAAAAGTGAAAGTCCGTTTTATCGGTTTCACAACCGATGATGTCCGTTACGATTTCGGGCTGGTTTACACGAACATGTTTTTTGGAAAGCCGCTCGTAGTCTGCATGCAAACCGGCCGTTCCTCTCTGTTGGATGTTTCTGACTTGCACGATCTGGATCATATTAAGAAGGTATTCAACATTCCTTCAACAAAGGATGCAGCGGACCTGGCTTCTTTCTTTGAAGAAGCACTGCCAACCTCCTCACTTGAAACCCAATATGATTAACTGCAGTAAAAGGGTGCCGCGAATGGCCCCTTTTTTCTGTTCTTCCAATCTTCCCCTATTTCTATGTCAATACTGACTGCCTTGAAACCTCCATAAATGGAAATCAACAAGTACATTTTAAAAAATCAGCATCCAAGATTTTTTTGTAACATATACAGGGATGTGAACAGGAAAGGCGATTAGGCTTTTCGGAAGGCCGGCAAACGAATTGCTTTAAAGACAAGGCCTATAGAGACCATTCGTCGCAGTAGCCGGTTGGAAGTTTACCTGTCTGGCATCCAATTAAGTTTAAAAAAATAATAGGCGGGGTAGAAGGTATAAAACATTAATTATGTCATACAATTTAGTCTTGACATTCCAAATGTGTCATATTAATATGGTATTAACAAAACGTTAAGCGTTTACATTGCCATAATTAAATCCAAAGGGGCTGAAATGATGGGAACAATCGTATGTCAGGTTTGTGAATCAACTGTAGGACACTTTGAGGATGAAAAGGTATCAACCTTATATGGCAAATGCCCGGGCTGCGGGTCCAATAAACAAGAAGAAAAGAAGTAATTCGATTATCCTTTCTAACAGCGAAAAAAGGCTGGCACATGTCGTGTCAGCCTTTTTATTCTGCTTGTGGACAGCGGCGCCAATCCCTGCTGCGCCGCATCCAAACTTTTCACAATCCTAGAGAATGGCATGGTATTCTTTGATGACCCTGAGCTGTTTTAGCTCTTCATCCTCCGGCCCCTGTACCGGCAGGCCAGCTTCAAGGTTTTTCTCTATATAGTGGAGGTTTTCATCTGTGATGATTTCGCCAGGGATGAAGATCGGGATGCCGGGCGGGTATACCATGATGAATTCCGCAATGATTCTGCCCGCTGACTCTTCAAATGGAACGAGCTCCGTCTTGGCATAGAATGCATCCCGCGGAGAAAGTGAAAGGACAGGAATTTCCGGAACTTCGACTGTGATTGTTTCCCGAAAGCCTGCACTTTCTGATGAGAACTCATCTGATAGCTGCTGCAGCGCTTTTACAAGGAGATCGAGATCTTCATCCGAATCACCGGGTGTTATGATGCAAAGAATGTTATATAAGTCTGAAAGCTCCACTTCAATGTTATGTTTTTTCCGCAGCCAGATTTCCACATCGTGACCGGAAATCCCCAATTCCTTTACGGAAATGATAAGCTTTGTCGGATCGTAATCGTAAGTGGCCTGTGTTCCGGTTTTTTCTCTGCCTACACAATATAAATAAGGAATGCCATTGATGCGGTTCCGGGTTTTCTCGGCCTTTTTCAGTGTTTCCTCAATGAGCTCCCTTCCTTCAGTAGCAAGCCGCTTTCTGGCTACATCCAGGCTTGCGAGGAGCAGATAGGAGGTGGAGGTGGTCGTCAGCATGCTTAAGATGGATTGGACTCTTGCGACAGGAACCAGGCCCTCGCGTACATTCAAAACTGAACTTTGCGTCATTGAGCCGCCGAGCTTATGGACACTGGTGGCAGCCATGTCTGCTCCTGCCTGCATGGCAGATAACGGCAAATCCTCATGGAAATGAATATGTACGCCATGCGCTTCATCAACGAGGACTGGCACCTTATAGGAATGGGCAATATCCACAATTTCTTTCAAATTTGCTGAAAAGCCGAAGTAGGTCGGGTTGATGACAAGTACTCCCCTGGCATCAGGGTGCTGTTCAAGTGCTCTTGAAACAGAATCTGGTGTGATTCCGTGAGATATGCCAAGTTCATTATCCAGTTCGGGATGGATGAATATCGGAGTTGCCCCCGAAAAAACAATTGCACTCATTACTGATTTATGGACGTTGCGCGGAACGAGTATTTTATCGCCGGGCCCGCAAACAGTCATGACCATTGTCATAATCGCGCCGCTTGTACCCTGGACGGAGAAAAACGTATGATCGGCGCCAAATGCTTCTGCTGCCAGGTCCTGTGCCTTTTTTATCATGCCGTGCGGATGATGGAGATCATCAAGCGGCGCTATGTTGATCAAGTCGATGGAAAGGGCGTTGCCGCCGATGAATTCCCGGAATTCCGGGTCAATCCCGTTGCCTTTTTTATGGCCGGGTATATGAAATTGAATAGGGTCCGCTGCCGCGTGCTTTTTTAAACCGGTAAATAATGGTGTTTCATTTTGGGACATATCCTCACCTCGTTACACTTTTTACCTAAAACAACAGAATTATAGCAAAAGAATCCGTACTTTGAAAGATGGCCGGTAAAAAAAAGATATGGATGGTTGATTTCGGTTTGCAAAAAGAAACTGTTTTCTTTGCCTGTCTTTAAGGAATTGGTCAAATAGCAGGAAGCGTTTTAACCAACCTGCAGCTCCATACGATTGGTTTATCACCAGAAAGCAAAATGAAACATGCAATTTACGATGATCTTGCCGTTAATAGAAATTATCGCTGTGTTGACAGGAATTGCACATGAATGTAGCGAAAGTGTAAACCGGAAAACGATCGATATTGCGGAGGTGCTTTTTGTGAATTGGAACACTCGAGTTACAGAACTGCTGGGGATTGAATATCCCATCGTCCAGGGCGGACTGGCGTATTTGGCTTATTCTGAACTTGCATCGGCTGTGTCAAATGCAGGCGGCCTTGGCCAAATTACGGCTATGTCACTCCCGGATGGGGATGCATTGAAAGAGGAAATCAGAAAAACGAAACGCAAGACGGATAAACCGTTTGGTGTGAATTTTGCAATCGGGCAGCACGGGCGCCGATTTGAGCATATGGTGGAAGCGGCCCTTGAAGAAAGTGTCCCTGTCATTTCCGTAACAGGCGGGAATCCCGCTCCACTGTTTGACTTGCTCAAAGGGACGGATGTCAAAAAGCTGGTGTTGACTGCAGGCAAGCGCCAGGCTGTGAAGGCTGAGGAGTTGGGAGCGGACGCAGTGATGGTCGTGGGACAGGAAGGCGGCGGGCATCTCGGGCGCAGTGATACCGGTACGATGGTTCTTGTTCCGCAAGTGGCGGATGCGGTTGATATTCCTGTCATCGCTTCCGGCGGCATAGGTGATGGGCGGGGGCTGATGGCAGCAATGAGCCTTGGAGCCGAAGGAATTGAAATGGGCACCCGTTTCATCGCTGTCAAAGAATGTGTCCATGCCCATCCTGCATATAAACAGGCAATCCTGAACGGTAGTGAAACGGACACGGTTGTCATTAAGCGATCAATCGGGACACCGGCACGGGCTCTTGCCAACGAGTGGACTGAAAAAATTTTGGAAATCGAAAAACAGACCCCTGATTATGAAGCACTGAAAGATTACATAAGTGGCACTGCCAATAAAAGGTACATTTATGAAGGTGAGGAAACGAAAGGTTTCGCATGGGGAGGACAGGTGATTGGCCGGATCGATGATGTTCCGGAAGTGGCCGTGTTGATGAACAGGATCCTGCAAGATGCGGAAGAGATCCGCAGAGCATGGTGCCGTTAATTTGCATCAAATGAACAGAATGTCTAAACTGTTGGGTACAGAGTTACGAAAGTTGGTGAGATGGTGGAATATACGTACCCGATTTCGTATGACTGGACCAAAGATGAAGTTATTGATGTCGTAAACTTTTTTCATTGTGTTGAGAAAGCATACCGCAAAGGGATCAACAGGGATGACCTGCTCGCTGTATACCGGCGTTTCAAAGAAATTGTCCCATCGAAGTCGGAAGAGAAGCAGCTCTGCAACCAATTTGAAAAAGAGAGCGGATTTTCTTGCTATCGTACAATTCAGAAGGCGAAGCAGCAGGAGGATGGCAATCTTATCAAGATGCAGTCCCGCTCCAAATGAAAAAGCGCCCCGGAAGGCGCTTTTTTCACTGTTAAGGAAATGATAAAACTTATGTGTTGTGGATAAAAAGAGGGAAGGGAGTCATCCTACTCCAGGCGCCAGCGGCTATCGTCATAAGCGGTGATCCCTCCGAAAGGAAAGATCGCGTTCCTGCGGGTATCCCCGCTTATGCGTACGCCGATAAACGGGCGCCCTGCGCTTTTGTTCCTTTATATGAAAGGTTATAATGTCAATGTTTCGATGTTTTGCCAATTTTAAGGTTTTTGGGAATCAACCCATAGACATTTTGTAAACGGGCATCAATGTTTCATATGTTTCTTTTGCGAAGCGGTATACCTTGTCCCCGTCTTTCAGCATCGGGTCATCGGCATAGAGTTTCCGGCCGAGCAAAAACTCCCCTTTTTTCACATCTCGGAACCTTTCAAGCGTGCTGGTCAGATTCTCTTCAGTGAAAGGGAGGTCGTCTTTTTTCATATGGTCCCGGGAAATCAAATAGCTGTCGGGAACCGCCGAAAGAATATCGTCTGAATGTTCCAGAAATGTTTTCGCCGCCTTTTCTTTACCTGGCATTTCGTAAATATGGGCAAGCCAGAGGAAGAGGTGGTCATCAAAAAGCCCAAGCTGAAAGTGCGGATGTTTTTTATATCCCCGTTTATCATGGGCGATTGCGAGCCAGGTATCTTTTGGCGGGTTTTTTGTTCTTCTTGCATGTTTTGCGATATGTAGGTGCATTTCACTTCCGGAAAAAGCGGCAACATCTTCGGCAAGAGCGCTCCCGATCATGCTGAATTTTGGCTGGATCCGTTCCTTAATTGCTTCCATCCTGGCATCAAGGCCATCGATTTCGAATGTCTGAAAGTCTTTTTGGGTAAATCCTTCAAATTGCATGCACTCACTTCCTTCTACAAAATTAGTCAAGTTTTATAATATTATACCAGAAATCCCTTTGTATAAACGGATAGCCGCTCGCAAACGTTGCCGAAAGCGCTGTCATCATGTAAAATAAAAGTAAGCCGGTGGGCTGAAATCAACAACCGGGCCATCCGCCCCTTTCATTTTTTTGGAGCAGAAAAGATTGCGAATTCCGTACTTCTGAATACGATAAAGTATAACAGCTGAATCGATCTTTTTATTATCCATGCATGTTTACAAATCCAGCGATGGTGGAAATAGTTTTGTAACCTAGCATAGTTTAAAGGATCGGCACATAAGCTGTTATTACAAACAAACCGAGATATCAGAATATTGAAAAAATAACAGTTTGGCAATGTTCCTTTTTCACAAAAATTTGGACAGAGGGGTGTAAAGAATAATGAGACAGGTCGTTGAAGCCTTAAGAAGGACAGATGCTGAAAAAAGAATCCCGGTCGTCAAATTGGAAATCGATTATGAACTAGCCACTCTATATGATGCAATGGTCTCGAAAGATAGCGAAGGGATCACTGCCAGCAAACGGAAACTTGAGCATCTCCGCAAAGAATTGTTGCAGCTTGAAGCTTAATTCATAATAGAAAAGCAAAAAACGAACCTGGTTTAGGTTCGTTTTTTTGTTGGGAAGTATGTCATAATAATAGAAAATAACCAAAAATGCTGAAACTGACAAAAGAAGGTGTAAAAGACATGGAAACAGATTTTTGGATGGAAGTGGACAAGCAGGCGAAGCAATGGATCAAGGAAGCCGGCCGCCTATTGAAGGACTCATTTTCAGATCAAGTGAAAGTGCGTTTCAAGTCAAATCCTGCCGATCTCGTGACCGAAATGGATAATCGGATTGAACAGTTTTTTTATGACAACATAAAAAAGACGTATCCTGAACATCAGGTGCTCGGCGAAGAAGGAGAAGGGGATGACGTGAAATCCCTGAAAGGCACCGTCTGGATGATCGATCCGATTGACGGGACAATGAATTTCGTCCACCAAAAGCGCCATTTTGCCATTTCGGTAGCCGTTTATCATGAAGGAGAAGGCATCATTGGCTTGATTTATGACGTTGTAAGCGATGATTTATACCATGCGGTGAAGGGCAATGGGGCATACTTGAACGGAGACAGGCTTCCGGCACTTGAAAAAGTGGAAGTGGACAGGTCCGTTATTGGTATGAATCCCAACTGGGTTGCCGGCAACCGCGTCATAGATGCCTCCATTTTGCGGAAAATCGTGAAAGATGTAAGAGGGGTTCGCTCTTATGGATCGGCTGCGATTGAGCTTGCTTATGTCGCTGCCGGGATACTTGACGGTTATATGACTATGCGCCTGTCACCATGGGACTTTGCCGCCGGAATGGTGCTTATCGAGGAAACAGGCGGAACAGTGACAACCGTTCATGGGGATCCTGTCGACTTGCTGGGGCGCAATTCAATATTTGCGGCGAAATCAGACTTACACGAGTCTCTTCTCAACAGCTATATCAAAGGGAGCAAATAGTGGATATCGAAAACAAACTCGAACACCGCCTGCTGCAGGATACCGATCTGGCTTTTGCAAGCATGCTGGCCGGGCAGTCCCCGGAATGGGAAGAAACCGAATTAGGTGCCGGTGAAACAGTTCCGGATTTTATCAGGTCCTATCGTGGAGCAGGCGGAGAGTTTCGGATCTGGCAAATCGGCGGCACGGACACAGCTCTCAGCTATCATGTCGATAAAGCTGTCAGCAACCGGAAACCCTGGCTCGGAACGATACTCGTCCGCCGTTCAGAACGGCGGAAGGGAATTGCATCAGCAATTGTGGGGAAACTCGCATCTGAATGGAGATCGAAAGGAGAACGAGCCGCTTTTTGCGGCATTCCAGAACATCAAATGGACTGGTCGCAATTTTTGGGCAGAGCAGGTTTTGAACAGCTGAAAATCGAACAGGATGAAAATGGGGAAACGTTTCTTGTAATGGTGATGCCTTTAGGCGAATAACCGAAGAAAAGGTAAGATCTGTCCGCTCAGATCTTACCTTTTTCACGCAGTTTCTTTCTTGTGGTGAACCCCCCGCCGACAACGGCTGCTGCTCCGAATGCGGCCCCGAATATGCCGGCAACGCTCCGTTCACCTATTGCAATGCCGATCAGCATCAGAAAGGCGACTCCAGCTATTGAAAAACCGAGAAACAAAAGGTTGATTTTATTCATATGATTCCCTCCTCCTGTCTCTTAGTTTACTAAAAATCACGGGAATTGGGAATAAGCGGCGGCTTCATAATCGGGAAAAAGCACAAAC
Organism: Guptibacillus hwajinpoensis; assembly: GCA_016841765.1. GTDB lineage: Bacteria > Bacillota > Bacilli > Bacillales > Bacillaceae_O > Bacillus_BL. The sequence continues at coordinate 28,278 of JAENYN010000029.1, read as the reverse complement.
CGCAAACTTGTGATATAATAGATTGGTTATGAAATAATTTGGGAGTGAAATAAATGACAGCTAAGCGTGAAGATATACGGAATATTGCTATTATCGCCCATGTTGACCATGGGAAAACGACACTTGTCGACCAATTGCTGCATCAATCCGGAACATTCCGTTCCAATGAACACGTTCAGGAACGGGCGATGGATTCGAATGACCTGGAGCGTGAGCGAGGAATTACCATCCTTGCCAAAAATACAGCTGTGAACTTTAACGATACCCGCATTAACATCCTTGATACGCCCGGACACGCTGATTTTGGCGGTGAAGTCGAGCGCATCATGAAAATGGTTGATGGGGTTCTCCTTGTGGTGGACGCCTATGAAGGCAGTATGCCGCAGACGCGCTTTGTCCTAAAAAAGGCGCTTGAACAGCAATTGAAGCCGATTGTTGTCATCAATAAAATCGACAGGGACTTCGCAAGGCCGCAAGAAGTGGTCGACGAAGTCATCGATCTATTCATTGAATTGGATGCGGATGAAGAACAGCTTGAATTCCCGGTTGTTTATGCTTCGGCCATAAACGGGACTGCGAGCCTTGAAGCCGATAAGCAGGATGAAAATATGAAATCTTTGTTTGAAACAATCGTAAAAGAAGTTCCGGCTCCAATTGACAATGCAGACGAGCCCCTCCAGTTCCAGGTGGCGATGCTCGATTACAATGATTATGTCGGGCGTATCGGTATCGGCCGTGTCTTCCGCGGGACCATGAAGGTCGGGCAGCAGGTTTCACTGCTGAAACTGGATGGGTCAGTAAAGAACTATCGTATTACAAAATTGTTCGGTTTCGAAGGATTGCGCCGTGTCGAAATTAACGAAGCAAAGTCAGGCGATCTAGTCGCAGTATCCGGGATGGAAGAAATCAATGTAGGTGAAACGGTCTGCCCGCAGGATCAACCGGAAGCACTTCCGGTTCTTCGAATCGATGAGCCTACCCTGCAAATGACGTTCCTTGTCAATGACAGCCCATTTGCCGGCAGGGAAGGCAAGCATGTAACAAGCAGGAAGCTCGAAGAACGACTGCGCGCCGAATTGGAAACAGACGTCAGCCTCCGTGTCGATAACACAGAATCACCGGATGCATGGATTGTATCCGGCCGGGGCGAACTGCATTTATCCATCCTGATTGAGAATCTGCGCAGGGAAGGATATGAACTGCAAGTATCAAAGCCTGAAGTCATTGTACGGGAAATTGACGGCGTCAAGTCAGAGCCTGTCGAGCGGGTGCAAATCGACGTGCCGGAGGAATATACCGGTGCCATTATGGAATCGCTTGGAGCCAGAAAAGGTGAAATGCAAAATATGTCCAACAGCGGCAACGGGCAAGTCCGTCTTGATTTCCTTGTGCCTTCCAGGGGCTTGATCGGATATTCCACTGAATTTATGACCCAGACAAGAGGCTATGGTGTTTTGAACCATACATTCGAAACGTATCAGCCGTTGATTTCCGGGCAGGTCGGCGGACGCCGCCAGGGTGTGCTGGTTGCCATGGAAGGCGGAAAAACTTCCCAGTATGGCATCATGCAGGTAGAGGATCGCGGAACCATCTTTGTTGAACCGGGCACAGAAGTGTATGAAGGAATGATAGTCGGCGAACACAACCGGGATAACGACTTGACAGTGAATATTGTGAAAACCAAGCATGCCACCAATGTCCGATCTGCTACAAAAGACCAGACAACGACGATGAAAAAACCGCGCATTTTGACATTGGAAGAATCTTTGGAGTATCTTAATGACGATGAGTATTGCGAAATCACACCGGAATCCATCCGGCTCCGGAAAAAGATCCTGAATAAATCCGAACGCGAGCGGTCGGAAAAAAGGAATAAACTCGCGTCAAAAAATCAGTGATCGTTTCGCAACCGTAAAGGGGGAAGAAAGTGTCCATGTCTGCGTCTGAAGATATTGTGGTGAATCCGGATGACCTCTCTTCCGTTGCTGTAATGACAGGCATCATCGAAAATCCGGTGGCAGGCTTCTGGCTGTTGTACCTTGTCATATCCGTGCTTTCCATCATTGTATATAAACTCGGATTTGCCAAAAAACTGCCCGTTTTGAAGTCGGCCATCGTCTATTTCGTCCTGTTTCTTGGCTGCCTGCCGCTGGCCTTTTTCGGAATTGCTTATCCTGTTGCGGAAGGATTGTTCGTTGCCGCCCTTGTTTTAGGGATCTATAAGTTCAGGCTGCACCGCTCTAAAACGGAAGCCTGAGTGAGGGGGACTCGTTTATGAAATCTTTGCAGGATGTAATCTACAATTGGTTGACAATCAAAGTGGTTGCCGATGCCAGGCCTGATGATGAGGCTGCCAGGGAAACAACCAGGCATTTCTGGTCACTGCTGAAAGAGGAGCACGGTGTGGGAACGGTAGACATCGAAAAAGATGATGTCATGTACTATGTCCATTACGAGCAGGGTGGAGAACAGAAGAAGACCCGCTTTCCGATTGAGTTGATTGATATCATGATTACCCAGATTGAAAGCGAGCCGGAAAAGTATAAAAATTACGAATAGGTTTTAACAGGGGCTGCCGGAGTGTTTTCCGGCAGTTTTTTCTTTCTGGCTTTTCGTGAACGAGGTCTTTTTTGGTATATAGGCACGGCACTGCGTTTCTCGTGCCGATAATCAGAGTTGGTCTAACAGTATAGGCACGGCACTCCGATTCTCGTGCTTATAACCAGAGTGAAACGAATAGCGGGATGCGTTCCCTTTTTCCTCGAGCCAGACTCATTTTGGGAACAAATAGCCGTATGCGTTACCCTTTTAAGTAAAGCGACACCCCTGTTTGGGCACAAATGGAGATTTCCCTTCAACTTTGAAAGCAATTCCATCACAACTCATGGTGGTCTTTACGTTCCGCTTTTATATACAGGATTTTAACAAATGATTCTTTACAATCACTTATATAAGGATAAAAAGGAAAGGCCAAATTCGGCGTGTTAGCCTGAACACAAGCATGCTATTTCACATTCTATATTCCAAAACCGACTCATGTCAGCTGAGTGGCTGCTGTTCTTTTGGCCAGCGCCAAGCAGGATAAAGTGACATGAAAAACCCGCTGGAATCAGGTATCCAGCGGGTTTCGGTGTTCTCGCAATACATATGATCCGGCTGCAATTGCCAGCGGCGCATGCAGCTTTCTTTTTTTCACCAATCATTATTTTTTTGCGGGCCCTTATACAGGCGGAAGCTGCCGTTTGAGAGTCGCTTGTTGGTTCTGTCTTCGATGCGGCTATGGCAGGACATGCACATATACGTATGGATCGGCCTGTTTCTGAGTCTTTTTGCCTGCAGGGTTTCATCTTCTATTGTTTCAATTTTATCGCAAATTACACATTTTACACGCATTCTTTCACCCCGATTTTATAAATGGCTATGTTGAAGGACAAAGGCGGGTTATGATGGATGTTGTTTGATTGGAAATCCACAGCCTGGTTCTCCCCGGAAAACAGGAAACATTGAAAACAAATGCAAATCGGTCCGATTTGTTATTCATTTATTAGCCGTACCAGGTATCCTTCACATTTCATATCTTTTTCAGTATAACATGAAAATCAACCGCACAGGAACTGCCTGTAAACCATCCTATTTTACAGGCGGCAGTTAATGGGTATAGTATGAAAGAGAGAATAATTAACAAGCTGGAGGTTAGAGTTATGGCAAACAGAGTAGAACAATCACTTACAGATGAACTGATTCCGTTGTTGCAAAAAGAACGTTATGTATTGCTGTCCACAATTGACCATGAGTCCGGTGTACCGAATACAAATGCGATATCATGGGCGTATGCTGCTGACAAAGACCATGTCCGGTTTGCTGTTGACAATCGTTCCCGAATTATCGAAAACATCCGGAAAAACGGCGGCGTCACACTGACGCTTATCGGAAACGAAACAACTTATGCCGTCACTGGAGATGCTTCCGTGGAACAAGAAAAAATGGATGGTGTTCCGCTGAAGCTGGCAATGGTTGAAATCGCAATCAAAGAAGTGCGCGATGTGATGTTCTATGGTTCCAAAATATCAGTTGAACCTCAATATGAGAAGACATATGATGAACAGGAAGCCGCTAAGTTGGACATGCAGGTTATGGAAGCATTGAAAAACGGATAAGCAAAAGACCGCCCATTTTTTGAGGGCGGTCTTTTATACATCTCGGACATTAAATTTGCCGGCAGAGTATGATATCGGCACAGCGGCCTGCTTAACGAATACAGATAAAGGAATTTAGGGCGCATTGCCTGCCTACTTACTGCCTCTTTCCATATTGCGGTTTGATCCTTTATTTTGTTCACGCTGAAGCTTGTCCTGCTGTTTCTCGGTAAGCTGCTGGTCGTTTTCATTGGTCGGCTCTTCGCCGTCTGTTGGGAGGCGTTCCGGCAATTGCGGCATGATCCGGCCGACAATGGCTGCAAGTTCTTCCACGACACCGCCTATTGGCTGGCCCTGCCTTATTTCTCTTGCCATTTGACGGAGCCGGCTGACAGTGTCTGCATCAGCAACAACGATTGCCTTTTTGCCATACGGATCATTTTTCAAGCTTTCTGAAACCGAGTATTTTATTGTGCCGACGCGGGAACGGTCAAGATCTGAATTGACGTCGATACCGACTACAGCATAGGGGCCGGCCACAACAGCTGTTGCATCATTGACGTTGGGAACACGGCTGGCGAGATTCACGAGGTGCTCGGCGATTTCCTGATATGATTTTTCCTTTATTTGCGTTTCGTCAGTCTGCTTCACTTTGATCAGGTCCGTGCGCTGCTGTCTATTGTCATTTTGGGCCCACGGCTGCGCACAGCCGGACACAGCCAGAATCGCAGCTGTAAGTGAAAATGCAAAAAGGCGCTTTAAACCCATAAGGCTTTCATCCTTTCCTCGGCAATTCGGTACTGGTTGGTCTTCTTCATTATTGTTGAGATTTTCGTCTAAGTTTATACAAATTTTCATATATTAAAAGCAACCGGGGGTTATGGATTGAATAACGTCAGGAGGCGGAAGCTTGAGTAAAATTTATGTACTCGATACGAATGTATTATTGCAGGATCCGCAATCTATTTATTCATTTGAGGATAATGAAGTCGTCATACCTGCCGTCGTGCTCGAGGAGCTGGATTCAAAAAAAAGAAATATGGATGAGGTTGGAAGAAATGCGCGGCACGTGTCGAAACTGATTGACGGGTTGCGTGAAAAAGGGAATCTTCATCAAAATGTTTCGCTTGAAAACGGCGGGACGCTTCGAATAGAGCTGAATCACCGTTCGTTCCGGTCATTGCAGGAAATATTTGTAGAGACGACCAATGATAACAGAATTCTGGCTGTTGCACTGAACCTGTCGCTCGAAGAGAAGGGAAAAAAGGATGGGAAAAAGGTGGTGCTCGTCAGTAAAGATGTCCTTATAAGGGTTAAGGCAGATGCCCTGGGAGTGGATGCGGAGGACTTTTTGCATGACAGGGTGATCACCTATGACCGGGGATACTATGGATTTGCGGAAGTGTTTATTTCAAAAGAAAAAATTGATGCCTTGTTTCAAGATGGGGAGCTGGATGTCGGTTCATTGCCCGGCGGACCACTCTATCCTAACCAATTCATCGTGATGAAGAGCGATGCGGGTGATTCCTCTTCTGCCCTGGGACTTGTCGATGAAAATGTTAAAAAGGTGAAAAGGTGTTATTTGGACAATGACCAGATCTGGGGAATCAGGCCACGGAACGTACAGCAGACGATGGGCCTTGAACTGCTTCTCAGGCGGGATATTTCGCTTGTCACATTTGTAGGGAAAGCCGGAACGGGAAAGACGCTGCTGGCACTTGCTGCAGGCCTGCTGCAGACGGAAGATCTCGGAATTTATAAAAAGCTGCTCGTAGCCAGGCCGATTGTGCCGATGGGGAAAGATCTCGGGTATCTCCCCGGGGAAAAAGATGAAAAGTTGAAACCATGGATGCAGCCGATTCTTGATAACCTGGAATTTTTATTCAATACGAAAAAACCGGGAGAGCTTGACCATATCCTGGCCGGCATGGGATCGATCCAGGTTGAAGCGCTCACTTATATCCGGGGGAGGAGCATTCCTGAGCAATTCATCATTATAGATGAGGCCCAGAATTTGACCAAGCATGAGGTGAAAACGATACTAACCCGTGTTGGCGAAGGAAGTAAAATTGTTCTGATGGGCGACCCGGAACAGATTGACCATCCTTATCTTGATGAGTTCAATAATGGTCTCACCTATGTGGTCGAGCGTTTCAAAGAGCAATCGATTGCAGGGCATGTAAGGCTTGTAAAAGGAGAAAGGTCCGGGCTTGCCCAGATCGCTGCGGATCTTCTTTAAAGTAAAGTGAAAGGAAAAGCTGCCCGCATTTCTGTCCAGACTCCTGGGCAAAGTGTTTATACGGGCAGCTTTTGGGCTGGGAGAAATTTTATTCCACTCGGAGTTTTACGGCTTTTTTTATTGGATTTTGCCGGTTGCTTCCGTCGGCGAAATAAATATGTACAGGTCCGTCCTCACGAAGTGGTTTTCCGTTATCACTGAATGCAAGGATCAGCCTGTACGCTTCGTTGATTGGAACCGGTATTTCTTTTCCCTCCTGAGTTTCGATAATCAGAGATTTTGCTCCGTCCCGCGGACCGGCATTTTGCAGAAAGGGTTCAAGAACCATGCCGTACGTTCCGTCAATCAGTTTCTCTTTTTTAAACTTGTCGGTGCTTATTTCGATTGGCGGCTCGATCGCATCGACCCTTGTTTCCCTGTCCCACTGTCTGGCGATTGACCTGTCATCGGTTTCCTCTTCAGCACTGCTGTTTCCGTTTTCAAAAATTTGATCCATTTCCACTTTCCGATCATCAAAAATCCATACACTCGGATCCAGCGTAATCTTATAATCGACATTTCCTTCTATTACGATAATGGACAACCTTATTTCCCCCTATTATGTATCTTTTTGCTCGTTTACTATGTACCCTAGTATAAAGGGTACGCTTTTTTTTGTCACACATGGGGAATATAGGTATAAAAGGTGGATGATGAGCAGGGTTTTCCCTGTTCTGTCTGTATCCGCATCCAGTGGCTGTTAGGCAAGGAACGCGGAAGTTTGTTAAAGAGGTGATGGTATATGTTTTGCCGGACTGATGAAGAACTTGAAGAACTGGTGGAGAGAGCCAGGCCTGAAACGGAAAATGGAAGGGTGGCTAATTACATACCGGCTCTGGGGAAGGCAGATAAAAACGGACTCTCTGTAGCCTTTTTTTCGAAAAAAGGCGGATGTTATTCAGCGGGTGACGTTGAAGAACAATTCACGCTCCAAAGCGTGTCCAAAGTGATAACGCTTGCTGTTGCACTGATGGACAGGGGGGAGCAATACGTGTTTGACCGGGTCGGAATGGAACCGACTGGAGACCCTTTCAACTCAATCGCCAAGCTTGAAACCTCAGTTCCATCAAAGCCGCTGAATCCGATGATCAATGCAGGCGCACTGGCGGTCACGAACATGATTTACGGGAATACGACAGAAGAGCGGCTCGGCAGGATTCTACAGCTTGTACACGATATGACGAACAACACAGATATCTATTATTCGGAAGAAGTCGCCCGCTCCGAGTTTGAGACGTCTTTTTTGAACCGGTCGTTGAGCTACTTCATGAAACAGCACGGTATCGTCCAGGGAGATGTCGACGACCTCCTCGATTTATATACGAAACAATGTGCCATCGAGGTTAATTGCCTTGATCTGGCCCGCATCGGCCTTGTATTCGCAAATGATGGCATCGATCCGGAAACGAACCGGAGAATCATGTCCGAACACATTGCTAAAATCTGCAAAACATTTATGGTGACATGCGGCATGTACAATTCATCAGGTGAGTTCGCCATCAAAGTCGGCATACCTGCAAAAAGCGGTGTATCCGGGTGCATTATGGGATCCGTTCCCGGAAAAGAAGCGGTTGGCATCGGCATTTACGGCCCCTCACTGGACGAAAAGGGAAACAGCATTGCAGGAGTTAAACTGCTCGAGATGCTTTCAAACAGATACCGCTTAAGCATGTTCTGAGAATCTTCTCCAAAGGGTGAACCGGCCTGTTTTAGAAAATTTCTGCAAATCGTTTGATTCTTGCATTTTCCTTAATAAAAGGATAATATAATAAGACAGGTGGGCTATTGCTCGTGATCGGAGGGATTCATTTTGGCGTCTAAGATAGCTGTTGATCATCGTGAAAAGGCTTATGCCCTTCTTAAAGCGGATGCTGATAAAATACGCCGCTTGATTGAAGTCCAAATGGATAATTTGACAATGCCGCAATGTCCTCTTTATGAAGAGGTATTGGATACACAGATGTTCGGGCTGTCAAGGGAAATCGACTTTGCTGTCCGGCTTGAATTGATAAGCGAAAAAGAGGGCAAGGACCTGATCGAAGGACTTGAACGTCAATTATCTGCTTTGCATGAAGCTTCAACGCAGTCATAAATTAAAACTCAAACTTGCCCGAAAGGCAGTTTGAGTTTTTTTATACATATTAGCGGAATTTGCCTCTTTTTTAAGTTTCCTGAAAAAGGAAATGCGATGTAACTGCTTACAAAAAGAAAGAATTGCCGGGGACAGAAGGATTTCAGGCCCCTGACGCGAATTATGTTCTATGAAACTTTGAAATCGGGTTTTCATCGACAGGAAGGGAACAACAGGCTATGATAAAAAAAGTCCTTAAATTTTATATTCAATCCTATGATTATTCACTCATTATTCTGCCGTTTTTGCTCATCATATTCGGCCTCATCATGGTGTATAGTGCCAGCATGGTCTTCGGGCCGACGGAATTCGATGTGGAGAGCAGTTATTTTTTCAAACGGCAGCTCATCTGGGCGTCAGCGGCGATGGCGGCATTTATCGGAGCGTTGCTGCTCCCGTATAAAGCATATTTTTCGATGTTCAAATACATCGCCATCGGCACGGTGATCCTGCTTTTAGTCGTCCTCATCTTCGGACGGGTTGCCGGAAATGCCAGGTCATGGATCCAGGTTTTCGGATTCAACATACAGCCTGCCGAAGTCGCAAAGCTTGGCGTCATCATCTATCTGGCCGGCATTTTTTCAAAAAAGCAGGCTTACATAGAAAAGTTCAGCCAGGCAGTTATTCCGCCTCTGATTTTCACCCTGGGCATATTTTTGCTTGTGTTCATTCAGCCTGATCTCGGAACCGGAATGATTATACTTGGCATTGCCGCAACCATTGTCCTTTGTTCGGGCATGAGGCCGAAACATTTGTTCGGATTGATCGCACTTGGTGCCGCCGGCATTGCTGCCTTGATCACCCTGTTCATATCTGAAAATCAGTCATCCCGGTTTGTTGCCGCCTATGATCCATTTTCGCGGCCGAGCGGGGAAGGGTATCAGCTCATCAATTCATATCTGGCTATCGGCCATGGCGGATTAATGGGGCAGGGACTTGGCCAGAGCATCCAAAAATATGGTTATTTGCCTGAGCCTCATACTGATTTTATCCTCGCCATAATTTCAGAGGAACTGGGCATTTTCGGTGTCGGTTTCGTTCTCTTGAGCCTGGCCTATATTGTGTTGAAAGGCCTGTCTATTGCACGCAGAATAAATGATACGTTTGGCAGCCTCCTGGCTGTTGGGATATCAGGAATGATCGGCATTCAGGCTGTAGTCAACGTCGGGGCCCTGACCGGCTTGCTTCCTGTCACCGGGGTGCCGCTTCCGTTCATCAGCTACGGGGGATCGTCCCTTGTCCTGTTGATGATTTCAATGGGGATTCTTGTCAACATTTCAAGTTTCGCCAACCAGCAAAAGAAGAAAGAAAGGCAGCAGGAAGCACCTTTTTCCAGTACTGTGTGAAAAGTTACTAGCTAACTTTCCAATATATCTGCAAATCAATGATTCAACGAACAAGGAGGAACATAATGGGCAAAATAGAAAATGAAATGCAAATCAAAAAAGTGCTTGTCGCAAATCGCGGCGAAATTGCCATCCGTGTCTTTAGGGCTTGCACTGAGCTTGGAATCCGGACGGTTGCCGTATACTCAAATGAAGATAACGGTTCATATCATCGCTATAAGGCAGATGAGGCTTATTTGATCGGAGAGGGGAAAAAGCCGATTGATGCTTACCTGGATATTGAAAGCATCATCGAAACGGCAAAAGCCAATGATGTGGATGCCATCCATCCAGGGTACGGCTTCCTTTCCGAGAATATTCATTTCGCAAGGCGGTGTGATGAAGAGGGAATCATTTTTATCGGTCCCAAAACAGCTCACCTTGACGTTTTCGGAGATAAAGTGAAAGCCCGGCAACAGGCGATTAAAGCCGGTCTTCCGGTAATCCCGGGCACAGACGGACCAGTGTCATCCCTTGAGGAAGTAAGATCATTCGGCCGGGATCACGGTTATCCGATCATTATCAAAGCTGCCCTGGGCGGCGGCGGCCGGGGCATGCGGATTGTGCGCAGTGAAGCGGCACTTTCGGAATCATACGACAGGGCCCGCTCGGAGGCGAAAGCCGCATTCGGAAACGATGAAGTATACGTTGAAAAATTTGTGGAGAAACCAAAGCATATTGAAGTGCAGATCCTGGGGGACCGTGACGGCAATATCGTCCACCTTTACGAGAGGGATTGTTCAGTCCAGCGCCGTCATCAAAAGCTTGTTGAAGTCGCACCGAGCAAGTCGCTAGGCGATGAAACCAGGGAAAAAATATGCGACTCGGCGGTCCAGTTGATGAAAAGTGTGGACTACATCAATGCCGGCACTGTAGAGTATCTCGTCACCGAAGATGGATCCTTTTATTTTATTGAAGTGAATCCCCGCGTGCAGGTTGAACATACAATCACCGAAATGATAACCGGGGTTGATATCGTACAGTCGCAAATTCTCATCGCTGAAGGCCATGCCCTCCATAGCGGCAAAGTCGGCGTTCCGCATCAATCTGAGGTTGAAATAAGGGGTTTTGCGATTCAATCGCGGGTGACCACAGAGGATCCCACCAATAATTTTATGCCGGATACAGGAAAAATTATGGCTTATCGGAGCGGTGGCGGCTTCGGAGTAAGGCTTGACGCCGGAAATGCCTATCAGGGTGCAGTCATCACACCCCATTATGACTCCCTGTTGGTTAAAGTTTCAACGTGGGCGTTGACATTTGAGCATGCTGCAAGCAAAATGGTCAGAAACTTAAAAGAATTTAGAATTAGAGGCGTCAAAACAAACATTCCTTTTCTTGAAAATGTCATAAAACATGACCAGTTCTTGAGCGGAGAATATAATACCTCATTTGTGGACACCACCCCGGAACTCTTTGTATTCCCGAAACGGAAAGACAGGGGTACGAAGATGCTTTCATATATCGGCAATACGACGGTAAATGGATTTGACGGAGCCGAGAATAAAAAGAAACCGCTATTCAGCAAGCCCCGCATCCCTACTTACAAGCGGTCTGAAGATTTCCCGTCCGGTACGAAACAAATCCTTGATGAGCGCGGTGCTGAAGGCCTGGCATCCTGGGTGCGAGAACAGAATGAAGTGCTCCTTACCGATACGACCTTCCGGGATGCCCACCAGTCTCTGCTTGCGACAAGGATGAGGACATATGACCTGTTAAAAGCGGCAGAACCGACAGCGAAAATGGTCCCGAACCTGTTTTCCATGGAAATGTGGGGAGGGGCGACATACGATGTCAGCTACCGTTTTCTGAAAGAAAGCCCATGGGACAGGCTGCTTTCCATGCGGCAAAAGGCGCCGAACGTCTTGTTCCAAATGCTGTTGAGAGCATCAAATGCTGTCGGGTATACAAATTATCCGGATAACCTGATCAAAATGTTTGTTGAAAAATCAGCATACGCCGGCATTGATGTATTCCGGATTTTCGACAGTTTGAACTGGGTGAAAGGTATGACACTTGCCATCGATGCTGTAAGGGAAACGGGTAAAATAGCGGAAGCCGCCATTTGCTACACAGGAGATATTATGGATCCTTCCCGCCGGAAGTACGATACTGATTATTATAAAAACATGGCTAAAGAACTGGAAAATTCGGGTGCCCATATTCTTGGCATCAAAGATATGGCCGGGCTGCTGAAACCGGAAGCAGCATACAGGCTCATTTCCGAGTTAAAGGAGACAGTTGATATTCCGATCCATTTGCACACCCACGATACGAGCGGAAACGGAATTTACATGTATGCGAGGGCTGTTGATGCAGGAGTGGATATCCTCGACACTGCAATGAGTTCGATGGCCGGCCTGAATTCCCAGCCGAGTGCAAATTCATTGTATTATGCACTGCAGCATCATAAAAGGCAGCCGCAGGTTGATGTTAACGCACTGGAATCGCTCTCCCATTACTGGGAAGACGTCCGCGATTATTACAGTGATTTTGAAAGCGGCATGGATGCTCCGAATACCGAAGTGTATTTCCATGAAATGCCGGGGGGCCAATACAGCAACCTTCAGCAGCAGGCAAAGGCTGTCGGCTTGCAGGGCCGCTGGGATGAAGTGAAACAAATGTACCGCCGGGTGAATGATATGTTCGGTGATATCGTCAAAGTCACTCCTTCCTCCAAAGTTGTCGGAGATATGGCCCTCTACATGGTGCAAAACAATCTAACGGAAGATGATGTATATGAAAAAGGGGACAGCCTTGATTTTCCGGATTCAGTGGTGGAATTTTTTCAGGGATATCTCGGCAAGCCTTATGAAGGTTTCCCGCGTGAACTCCAGCAAATCATCCTGAAAGGGAGAACGCCGCTGGAAGGAAGGCCCGGTGAAAAGCTTGAACCGGTTGATTTTGATGACTTAAAAGAAATGCTTTATCATAAACTGGACAGGCCGGTTACGAGCTTCGACCTACTCTCACATGCTCTTTATCCGAAAGTGTTCATGGATTATGAAACGTTTTACGAGCAATATGGCGACATGTCAGTCCTTGACACACCGACATTCTTCTATGGTATGCGCCTCGGCGAAGAAATCAATGTGGAAATTGAGCAGGGTAAGACGCTTATCGTCAAATTGATTTCAATCGGAGAAGCGCAGCTTGATGGCACCCGCACAGTTTATTTTGAATTGAATGGGCAGCCAAGGGAAGTCGTCGTGAAAGACGAGTCGGTCAAAACGGCTGTTACAGCACGGCCGAAAGCGGACCGCGGCAATCAGAACCATATCGGTGCTTCCATGCCGGGCACAGTTATCAAAGTACTGGTGGAAAAGGGCGAAACAGTCCAAAAAGGCGATCATCTCATGATAACTGAAGCCATGAAAATGGAAACGACGGTACAGGCCCCTTTCGCCGGAAAGGTGAAAGATGTATTCGTGAAAGATGGTGAAGCTATACAGGCACAGGACCTGCTGATCGAAATGGAATAAAAAAAACGGATGGATCTCCATATGGCGGAGGTCCATCCGTTTTTTATTAGAAAAAAAGCCCGCTTCCATTTCTGGAATTGGGCTTCACGTTCTTTAGGCCGCTTTTGAGTTTTTCCTCTTTTCCGATTTCCTGCTCCTGATCGCCAGCATGACGAGGTAGGAAAGCACGCCGAACAGGCAGGCGATGATAAGGGCATGAATAAGGGCGATCCCCAGGTTTAATTTGCTGAATACAATGAAAGCGCCGCTTGTTGCCTGCATTAAAATCAAAGCAAATGATATAAGCCAGCCATAGTAAATCACTTTCACATCCCTGTAGCGTCGGAATGCATACCAGGCCATCATTCCGATCCAGATGACGAGAATGCCGGCGGCTGCCCTGTGGCCCATATGGATCCATTGGCCGGAATGCTGCGGCAAAAGGGATCCCCCGCTCCCGCACAACGGCCACCCCATGCAGGCGAGGCTTGCGGCTTTATGCCTGACAAGGGCACCTGTATATATGACAAGATACATATAAATGGTGACACTGAAGATATGTTTGCGCATCTTACTGTCAATAAAAATTTTATCCGCTCGGAACTTCCTATCGACTTCGAAAATGAGCAGGGTAAGCAGCAATACGGCTGCAAAGGATATGAGCGAAATGCCAAAGTGAAGCGCAAGCACTAGCGCCGACTGGCCCCACATGACCGCCGCTGCCCCGATGAGGGCCTGTAAGAACAGAAAAAAGACAGCTAACAGGACCAGAGGCTTCGTTTCTTTGACATGTCCAATTGCTTTCCAGGCCCAGACCGCCAGGATGGTGACCATGATTCCCGCCGCCCCCGACACGAGGCGATGGCTTAACTCGATGACAAGCTCAAATGTGATATTACTGGGAACGAGTTCTCCGTTGCAGAGAGGCCAGGAGTCCCCGCATCCGGCACCTGATCCGGTTTTTGTTACAAGGGCACCGCCCAGCAGAACGAAAAGCATTGAAATGGATGTTAGCACTGAAAATATTTTTAATGCACGCTGCAATTTATTCACCTTCCTGATATACCATGTAGCCATTCTTACTCATCATATAAAATTTTTGTAAAAAACACAAAGGGAATGAGGAAATACTTGATAAGAACAAATATTTAAAATTATTATTTCATAATTATTATCATGCTTATAGTAAAAAAGGTTGAAAGTTGGGGCTGAGTCTGCTAGAAATAAAAAGGGAAAAGATTCTTTTTGAAGAAAGGTTTTTATTGGTGATTTATTCTCTATTAATGCTATAATTATAGTGTAAATATGAAATTGTAACAAAACGTTCACACATTTTTCACGAAAAATTCTTTTCCTATGTTTAAATGAATAAAAGACGGAAAGAAAACGAAAAGTTTTCCGGAATAATAGTTTCGCTGTGTTAATGGAAACGGTTACCGGGTATATTCGGATAAAGGAGGAAATGGAATGGAGAACTCACGGGCTGCAGCCCGCTCCGGCCCTGTATTGGAAAGTACAGATCTCAAACAGCGGGTGAACTTGTCAGCCTCCTGGCAAGATTTTCTTGCGTTGATCAAAATCGGCATCATCAATTCCAATTTGATCACAACATTCACAGGAATCTGGCTCGCCCTGTACTTTACAGGCCAAAGCTTCATTGACAATATTTTTACAGTTGCCATCGCATTAATCGGCACTGCACTCATCATCGCGGGGAGTGCCACACTGAATAACTTCATTGACCGTGATATTGACCCGTTGATGGAAAGGACAAAAGAAAGGCCGACCGTTACAGGGACGATGGATTCCCAGCGGGTGCTGCTCATCGGTGTCGCCTTATCTCTGTTAGGCACCGCAGTCCTTGCTGCGGCTGAACCAGAAGCCGCTGTGCTGGGCCTGATCGGTTTATTTTCATATGTAGTGCTGTACACAATGTGGTCTAAACGGAAATACACGCTGAACACGATTGTCGGAAGCATTTCCGGAGCGGTTCCGCCGCTGATTGGATGGGCGGCAATTGATCCGTCCCTGCATCCTGTTGCATGGATCCTGTTTTTCATCATGTTCCTGTGGCAGCCGCCGCACTTTCTGGCCCTTGCGATGAGGAGGGTTGATGAGTACCGGGCGGCGGGGATACCGATGCTGCCTGTCATCCATGGTTTCCAGATCACCAAGAGGCAGATTGTCGTTTATGTTGCCTGTCTTCTGCCTGTCCCTTTTTATCTTTATTCCCTTGGGATGGT
The DNA here is from genome assembly GCA_016841765.1 of Guptibacillus hwajinpoensis. Classification (GTDB taxonomy): domain Bacteria; phylum Bacillota; class Bacilli; order Bacillales; family Bacillaceae_O; genus Bacillus_BL. Next base: position 12,644 of record JAENYN010000029.1, on the reverse strand, counting down.
TTACCTGACGATTGCAGCCCTTCTCGGTTTTGGCTGGCTTGCACTGGGTATTTACGGATTCTTCATGAAAGATGAAGTGAAGTGGGCGACACTCATGTTTGTTTATTCTTTGAACTATTTGACTATTCTGTTCGTATCCATGGTTGTTGTGACCATGTTTTAATTGGGGATGTCCTAAATATTCATATATATTTTTTGGCAGACAATCAATTAGGAAAGAGGGGTTTAAAGAACTTATGAAACGATGGCATCAGAAATGGCGCCTGTTTGCCGTTTTCGGCATGCTGGCGCTACTACTTGCAGGATGTGGCGATCCGTACCTTTCTGCTTTGCAGCCAAAAGGTGTAGGAGCAGAAATGCAGTACGACCTTATGCTTATTAGTGTGGCAATCATGGCCGGTGTGTTCCTGGTTGTAATGGTGATTTATACATTCGTCATTATTAAATACAGAGCTAAAAAAGGCGATGAGAGCAAAATTCCAAAACAGATTGAAGGAAATCACACACTGGAAATGATTTGGACAGTCATACCGATCTTATTGCTTTTGATTCTGGCCGTGCCGACAGTGGCCTATACGTTCAAACTGGCGGACACCGAGAAAAAAACGGAAAATACAGTTACAGTGGATGTCACTGCTTATCAATACTGGTGGGAATTCGATTATCCGGACCTCGGGATCAAGACATCACAAGATCTTTACATACCTACCGGGGAAGAGGTCGTTATCAACTTGAAATCACAGGATGTCGTGCACTCATTCTGGGTCCCTGCCCTAAGCGGGAAAATGGATACCAACCCGGGTGACGGCAATGTCAACACGATGACCCTTCATGCAAAAGAAGAAGGGACTTATAAGGGAAAATGTGCTGAGCTTTGCGGTCCTTCCCATGCCTTGATGGACTTCAAGGTCCATGCCGTAAGCCGGGAAAAATTTGATTCCTGGGCAGACAACATGAAAGAGGGCCCGTCCAAACCGCAATCTGAAACAGCGGCAACAGGCCAGGAAATCTTCCAGCAAAGTTGTGTTGGATGCCATGCCGTAGGGGATCAGGGCGGAAACTTAGGACCTAATCTGACCAACTTCGGGGAACGTGAACGAATTGCGGGAATTCTTGAACATGATGAAGAAAATCTCCGCAAGTGGCTCAAAGACCCTGAAACAATAAAGCCGGGGAATAAGATGACCGGCCAGTATGACAAACTTGACGACAAAGAACTGGATGCCCTTGTTGAATATTTGATGGGGCTTAAGGTCACAGAAGAAAACAAATAATAATTAAGACAGGGAGGTAAAATCGTGAGTACAGCAACAGCTCAGAAAAGCGGCTTCGGTGCGACGCTGTGGGATTACCTGACAACGGTTGACCATAAGAAGATCGCAATCATGTATCTGCTCTGGGGAGGATTCTTTTTCCTAATCGGCGGACTGGAAGCCCTTTTTATCCGTATTCAACTGATTGTTCCGGACAATGACTTTGTCAGTGCCGGGCTTTACAATGAAATTTTAACAATGCACGGTACGACAATGATTTTCCTAGCGGCCATGCCGCTCATCTTCGCATTGATGAATGCCGTTGTGCCGCTGCAAATCGGCGCACGTGATGTGGCATTTCCGTTTTTGAACTCACTAGGCCTATGGCTGTTCGTATTCGGCGGCGTTCTGCTGAATCTCAGCTGGTTCCTTGGAGGGGCCCCTGATGCCGGATGGACGGCATATGCTCCGCTTTCAAACCAGTCAGCCGGCCACGGCATCGATTTCTATGTGCTTGGCCTGCAAATCTCAGGTGCCGGGACATTGATTGCAGGGATCAACTTCCTTGTTACGATCATCAATATGAGGGCACCTGGCATGACATATATGCGCATGCCGCTATTTACCTGGACGACATTCGTAACATCTGCTCTAATTTTGTTCGCTTTCCCAGCACTGACAGTCGGTTTGTTCCTGTTGATGTTCGACCGCATGTTCGGAGCCAACTTTTTCAATGTGGCTGCAGGCGGAAACCATATTATCTGGGAGCACTTATTCTGGATCTTCGGACACCCGGAAGTATACATTCTTGTCTTACCGGCATTCGGCGTATTCTCTGAAATCATTCCGACATTCTCAAAGAAACGGCTCTTCGGTTATTCAGCAATGGTATTCGCAACCGTGCTGATCGGGTTCCTTGGATTCATGGTATGGGCTCACCATATGTTCACTGTAGGTATGGGTCCGGTTGCCAATGCTCTATTCGCAGTTGCAACAATGGCAATCGCAGTACCGACAGGGATTAAAATTTTCAACTGGCTGTTTACGATGTGGGGCGGCGTTATCCGTGTCACAACGCCGATGCTGTGGTCTCTCGCTTTCATTCCGACGTTCACAATCGGCGGTATGACAGGTGTCATGCTGGCAGCAGCAGCGGCGGACTATCAGTACCATGACAGTTATTTTGTCGTTGCCCACTTCCACTATGTCATAGTCGGTGGTGTCGTATTTGGTATTTTCGCCGGCCTCACCTACTGGTGGCCTAAGATGTTCGGCAAAATGCTTGATGAAACGATCGGCAAATGGACTTTCTGGGTATTCTTTATCGGATTCCATTTGACATTCTTTATCCAGCACTTCCTTGGCTTGATGGGGATGCCGCGCCGTATTTGGAAGTTCCTTCCTGGACAGGGGCTTGAAACCGGAAACTTTGTCAGTTCGATCGGCGCATTCCTGATGGCGATCGGTGGAGTCCTGTTCCTTTATAACGTCGTGAAAACGGCAATTAACGGTGAAAAAGCCGGTAACGACCCGTGGGATGCAAGAACACTGGAATGGTCGATTTCTTCACCTGCACCAGAGTACAACTTCAAACAAACTCCGCTTGTGCGCGGTTTGGATGCCCTTTGGATCGAAAAAATGGATGGCAAGGAAGGCATTTCGCCGGCAGAGCCGGTTGATGATATCCATATGCCGAACGGTTCATTCCTGCCGTTTATGATGTCGCTCGGCCTGTTCATTGCATCCTTTGGATTCATGTACAGAGTGGAAAACTCGGCATGGCTGATCGTTGCCATAGCCGGTCTCTTGATTACATTCGGTTCGATGTTCGTCCGTTCCATCAAGGACGATCATGGTTATCATATTCATAAAGAAGATTTAGAAAAAGCGGATAAGGGGGCGAGGGTGTAATGCAAACAGAGGAAACATTGACTGCACAAAATTTTCCGGAAGAGCCCGAGCGTGCCACCCTTGAAGGCAAAAATAAATTTCTGGGTTTCTGGTTCTTCCTGGGCGGGGAGACAGTCCTCTTCGCCTCGCTTTTCGGGACATATCTTGCACTAAAAGGCCAGAACATGTCAGGCCCGCCGGCAGAAGAACTGTTCAAACTGCCGATGACCTTTTTAATGACGATGATCCTGCTTACGAGCAGTTTGACAAGCGTATATGCGATGTATCACATGAAAAATTTTGATTTCAAAAAGATGCAGCTTTGGCTGGGCATCACTGTAGTTCTTGGATTTTCGTTCCTGGGGCTGGAAATTTTCGAATTCTTCGAGTATGTGCATGAAGGGCATACTTACACGGGCAGTGCGTTCGGATCAGCATTTTATACACTGGTCGGCTTCCACGGCGGACACGTTCTTTTCGGAGTTCTCTGGATTACAACGCTCATGGTGAGGAACGCAAAGAGGGGATTATCCCTGTACACTGCCCCGAAATTCTATGTGGCAAGCCTTTATTGGCACTTCATTGATGTCGTATGGGTATTCATCTTTACAGTCGTTTACTTGATGGGAAAGGTGGGATAAAGGATGGCGTCTAACACGAATTCAACTGCACAGGAAGGCGGCAGCCAAATGGCTGCTTACAAAAAGATGAAGCGAAAGCAGGAAATGAAATATCAGCTTGTGACTTTCACGATGATGATCTTTTTTACGATCATCGCATTCCTGGTCGTCGGTTTTGAAGCATTTTCGGCTACATTCGCCGTGCCTTTCATCCTGCTGCTGGCGGGAGTCCAGGTCATCTTCCAGCTTTACTACTTTATGCATATGAACCATAAAGGACATGAGGCCCCGACACTGTTCATTTTTTCCGGCCTGTTCATGGGCGTAGTGACAGTGGCCGCTTTAATGCTCATTGTCTGGTGGTAATATCATAAAGGCAGACGATGCGATATGCATTAGCTGAACTTAAGGAAGAATAAAGAAAAAGACTGGCAAATAGGCCCCGGTTATGCAAATCGTATAGCCAGGGGCCTTTTTTAAGGAATCCGGCATTGCTGCAAGGGACTTTATTTATAAAGTGTTTTGGCCTGGAGAGGATGGAAGCCGTTTTTTTGGATTCAAGTTGCTGACCATGATAAAGTGGTGTATGGATAGTGGTTTAATGAAATTTGTTTCTGAGCCAGAGCAACTTTGGATTATCACAACACAACGTCAAATGGTTCCCGGATTTTATATTTTTATATAATGATTTTAGAGTAAGAGGTGAGCTGAAATGGGATTGGCACTTGATTTGTTCGGTTTCCGTGCGCTTTGGAGTCCATATTACTTTTTAGTGATGGTGTTCCTTGCCGGCGGTTATTTCCTAATAACGGGTCCATGGCGCCATAAATTTGAAGGCGCAGAACCTGTGCCGGTTAAAAAGAAAATCTATTTTTTATCCGGTATCCTTCTTTTATACATTGTAAAAGGGTCGCCGATGGATTTGCTTGGACATCTCATGTTCAGCATGCATATGACCCAGATGGCACTGCTTTATCTGGCGGTTCCTCCGCTATTGCTGCTGGGAACACCCGCCTGGTTAATCCGCTCGGTGTTTACGTTCAAGCCACTGAAGAAGATAGCATGGTTTATGACTAATCCGCTGCTCGCTATTCTATTGTTTAACGGGTTTTTCTCTCTGTATCACTTGCCGCAGGTGTTTGACAGGGTGAAAACAGATATGTGGATACATGGTATTTACACAACAGTTCTGTTCATCTTCGCACTGGCAATGTGGTGGCTGATCGTAGATCCATTACCGGAATGGAGCCGTTTGAGCGAACTGAAAAAAATCGCTTATATGTTTGCAAACGGGGTACTCATCACACCTGCATGTGCGCTGCTGATTTTTGCAGATTCCCCCCTTTTTGCAACCTACACCGATCCGGCTTTGTTCACCGAATCACTGAAACTGTGCGTGCCGCTTGGCACACTATCCGGGCTTACCCTCAGCGGACCGGAATTGTTTTCGATTTTCCCGATCATGGAGGATCAGCAGCTTGGCGGAATCGTAATGAAATTCATGCAGGAAATCATTTACGGAATAGCCATCGGCTATACATTTTTTGCCTGGGCCCGCCGTGAACGTAAAGAGGAGCAGGAAGAAATCAGCAATATGAAGCCGGTACTGTAATTCGGCTTTCCTGCCTGAGGAAGCAATATTTATACTTTAACTCTATCAGGAGAAGAATTGGGGGGTAGGAGTATGGGAATTGTTTTGCCGACAATAAGCACATCTTTTATCGTCATCAGTGCTGTGCTGATAGCCATCGGCTGGTATTTGATTTCCCGCCGCCGGGTGGAGGCGCACAAAAAGGTGATGACAACAGCCGGTGTTTTCGCTTTATTGTTTTTCATCATTTATTTATCGAGGACTGTCTTTATCGGTAATACAGAATTTGGAGGGCCTGACAGCATAAAAAAATATTATACAGCTTTTTTAATATTCCATATCGTGCTGGCCACTACAGGTGGGGTGTTCGGGCTTGTATCACTGTACAGCGGTTATAAAGGCAACCTGGGCAGGCATCGGAAAATAGGACCGTGGACAAGTATCATCTGGTTTTTCACTGCAATAACAGGGGTGGCAGTGTACCTCCTTCTTTATATCATCTATGAAGGCGGAGCGACGACGAGTATGATCAAGGCTATCCTAGGCTGAACTGGCATTGCGGCAATAGCCGCAGTGCCTTTTTTTTTGTTTTTCAGGTGTTGGATAATTTCTTTTTAAAGTCCGCTGATTCACTTACTTAACTGAGGCAGTATATGAAGGAATTGCCGAGTCTTCCGTTGAATAGGTTATGGAAGCAGGAGGGATATCATATTGGAATCGACAATCAGGAAGATGAACCGGGATGAAATGGATGAAGTGCTGGCGTTATCACAGTTTGCATTTCAATACACACTTACGGATGATGAGAAGGAAGAGCGCCTGGAACGCCTTTCATATGAAGAGATATGGGGATTGATTGCAGACGGGAGGCTGGCTTCAAAGCTCCATGTCCTGGACCTTGAAATATACCTGGCCGGAAAACGATGGAAAATGGGCGGCATCGCCGCTGTCGCCACATGGCCGGAATACAGGCGCGGCGGCTTCGTCGAAGATCTGCTGCAAAGCAGCCTGAAACGGCTAAAGGAAACAGGTTATGCGATTTCGATGCTTCATCCGTTCAAGTTTGAATTTTACAGGCGTTATGGCTGGGAAACATTTGTCCAATACAAAAAGTATAAGATTGACATGGATCGATTCAGTCCGTTTAAAAAGATGGACGGATTCGTTGAGAGAACGGGTCGGAAGGTTCATTTGCTTAATTCGATTTACAACCAGTATGCCGTCAACTACAATGGCATGCTCTTGAGAACCGAGCAGTGGTGGAACACGCGGGTCTTTACTAAAAATAATGATCAGGCCGCAGTTTATTACCGGGCTGACGGAACACCGGGCGGTTACGTGCTGTATTACATAAAGGAAGAAAAAATGACCATTCATGAAATGGTCCATCTTGACCATGAAAGCCTGCTCGGACTGCTTGCGTTTATCCGGCAGCACGATTCGATGGCGGAGTCAGTGGAAGTCCCGCTTCCTGATGCGCAGGAGTTTTCATTTCTATTCGAAAATCCACGGATGTCGATTGAAACGAAGCCCTATTTTATGGCCCGGATTGTGGATGCGGGCAAGGTATTGGAGGACTATCCATTCCGTATCCCATCCGGCAAAGGGAATCTGTTCTTGCATGTTTCGGATGGATTTGCCGAATGGAACGAAGCCACCTTCCAGATTGGCTATGATACCGGCAGTCTTAATATGGCGGCCCATAAAAAAACAGGTACAGGCAGTTCCTGCACCCATCTCCCTAGACGGGGACTGACTCTTGATATCCAAACACTGGCCGCGGTATTGTTCGGATATCAGCAGCCGTCGTTTTTATATGAAACAGGCAGGATTCTCGGACCGGAAAACGATGTTGCGCTGCTGGAAGAGATGCTGCCGAAATATACGCCGTTTTTCAATGATTTCTTTTAAAGAGGCTTTGCTAAAGCTCAATGCTGATTTTTTCACTAGTTGATTGGAGTGGAGGTGCGAGACTCCTCGTAAATGCTCCGCATTTCCTTCGTGCAGCGAGGATTCGAGGGAGCTTATTCCGTCCTCCGGAACTAGCGGGACAGGTGAGACCCTACAGGACATTGAAGGAACTTCTGCGAATTGACACCGCACGAAGAAAATTGTTTTTTATTTTCTGGGAGCGGAGCGACGAGGCTCACCACCCGCCCCGCGGCAAAGAAGACACTGTGAGTGCGACCGGAAGGAAGCAGGAACAGATGTCGCACTTGTGCCTGTGGTGCAAAGAAGACACTGTGAGTGCGACCGGAGGGAAGCAGGAACAGATGTCGCACTTGTGCCTATGGTGAAAGCGAGTACCTGCAAAGGAAATCAACATTAGCGTTTAACAGAGGCTTTAAAGAAAGCGGCGTCCTGGCGGAAAATGTTCATTTGGATACTGATGGATTAAAATGAACAAACAGATTGCAGCTTGAAATCTGAAGAAAACATAAAGAAACGCTCAGAATTTTAATTAACAGGTTAGATGCCGGAGTACGAAGAAACATGAAATAGCAAGCTATGACCAGATCAAATCGAAAATAGGATTTGGTCTCTTTTTTTTCTCCATATTTCAGGTTTGTGAAGGATCTTTTTTACTATTTGGCTCTTACAACCGGCATTCTAAAACGTACGCTTAATCATTCAAGACGAATGAATCACCGGCATAGCAATCAAATAAATAGGACGAAATCTTTGTTGATTTCGTCCACGTAAAAGATTGGCAGTTCATTTTTTCAGAGCGATAATTGCTCTTGAAAAACACACCAGGATATCAAATCTTGAAGTTCAATTTAATGATTCCGGCTTCACGCGCTGAATTGAAGGCAATGACAAGCAATGGGCCGATGATGAATCCCAAAATGCCGAGTAATTGAAGACCAAGGTACATGGAAATTAATGTGGAAAGGGGCGACAACCCGATATGCTGCCCCATTACTTTCGGTTCAACCGTTCGCCTGATCACAAGCAGAAGGACTGCCAAAATGGCTAGCTTTGTCCCAAGTGCAATACTGCCGGTCAACAGGTGGAAGATGGCCCACGGTCCGAGAATCACAATCGAGCCGATAATGGGAATGAAATCGATAATCCAGATGATCAAGGCCATAACAAGTGCCACTTCAGGCTTTATCAATAAAAGCCCGATCAGAGTGGCGATGAAGATGATGATGCTTACCAAAAATTGCGCTTTGAAAAAACCGAAAATGACATAGGAAAGCCTCGTGTTCATGAAAGACACTTTGTCTGCCGTTTTCGGGGTCAGGTGGGCATACATCCTTGTTTTAATTCGCGGCAGTTCAAGCAGGAACAGGAACAGTGCGATTAAATAAACAAGGACACTGACCAGATAATCGGGAATTCCGGTAACGGCATTTGTTGCAAAGACTTTGAGTGAATCGATATTGAAAAGGTTGGTCAGGTCGTTTTTCATGTTCAGCAGAAGCTGTTCAACCTGGTTGCTGACTTCTTCAACAAATTCTTCGGGTAAATCCTTTGAGGCTGCAACTAAGTCGGTTTCCATCTCATACCAAATGTTATTGATCTCGGTGATATATTGGGGCAGGTTTTCACCAAGATTGATGATTTCCGCTATCACTTTTGTCAGGGTGAAATAGCTTCCGGCACCGATCAGCATGATGAAAAGCAGAAATACGATGAGCACAGAAAAATTCCTTGTGATTTTAAAACGGCGGTTGACCCACCTGACAGCAGGCTCTAAAAACAGTGCTGTAACCAGGGCAAAAATCAACGGGACCGATACGGGAAGAATAAAGTATGCCGCAATACTGAATAAAGTAATAACTGCAAGAATGATGATCGTTTTCCTGGTAAAAAGACTGGACAATTTTGAACTCCTTCCTGATTGCATCTACTTCCTATTATAATGTCTCACAGCCACATTGGATAGTGGGAAAGGGCCACAGAGCACAGTCACTTTCCGTTTTTCTGGATGTCAAACCGGTTTGAGAACCGGCATCCGATAAGGATAAAGGAAAAACACATGCATGGCATGTGTTTTCACTGGAATTGATTGGGGTTTTTTACAGCGCATTTTCAATGGCATCGTCCATAGCAGCTTTCACTTTTTCAAGCTGCTTTGCAGAGGCCTGGACAATGTTTTTCGGAAACTGTTCCCCTTCATATTCAACTCCGTGCGGATAGTAATGCCTTCCGAGCAGGGGAACCATCGTTTTGATGACAGCATGGGAGGTGTCGACTGCGCCTTCTATGGCATGCCCCTGTACGCGCAAATAATAGACGGCGCCATCAGACATGCTTTCGAACTTATAATCGTATGTCACCCGTTCATAGTCCCATTGCCCTGCCCTTACAAATCCGTTTTCTTCCATTAAGTGATCCAATATATTGATCGGAAGCTCCCTGTTTTCAATGCCCATATTTTCAAACCTCATTATGTATCCCTCCTAAATTTCTCAAACGTACGCTTAGCATTATCATATTAGAAATAAGGGAAAAGTGCAATTATCATTCATCCCGGTGGTGTAAATTGAAATGACAAAACAAGAAAGTCAGGCGGATATTTTTCTGTTTTTGGTCAAACTAGTACATGAAAGGAGGTCAGAAAATGAAAAAACTAATGACCATGATGTTATCAGCACTGCTGGCAATGGGGGTGTTGGTGTCAGTTGATGCTCAGGAAGCCAGTGCGCAAACCACCACCACGTATACCGTGAAACGCGGTGATACCCTTTGGAAAATCTCAGTCCGTTTTCAGCGCGGACTGACGGAAATCATTGAAGCAAATCCCCAATTTGCAAATCCGGATTTGATCTATCCGGGCCAAAAGGTGAACATACCGCGAATCCAAAAAGTCAAAAGTATTGAACACGAGGTAATCCAACTGACCAATCAGGAACGTGCCAAGTACGGCCTTAGTCCGCTGAAGCCCGACTGGCAGCTTTCAAGGGTGGCCAGGTACAAGTCCGCGGATATGAGGGATTCGGGCTATTTTTCCCATACGTCGCCAACATATGGATCCCCTTTCACAATGATGCGGAATTTCAACATCACATTCCGTGCCGCAGGAGAAAATATCGCGATGGGACAGCGTTCTCCTCAAGAGGTCGTCAAGGCATGGATGAATAGTTCAGGGCACAGGAAAAACATTTTGAACGGAAGCTATACTCATATCGGTGTCGGCTATGCGGAAGGCGGTTCCGGGCGCAAGTATTGGACCCAGATGTTCATTCGAAAATAGGTCATGTTTATTGCATCTTTTAGAGTGAAGACTTTTTGGCAAGGCTTTTCATGAGGGACAGGGGAAGGGCATATTGGCTCCCTCAAACCAGCTGAATAAAGTAGTCTTGCTTTTCAACTTGAGGAAGTCAGATATCATTAAACCTGATTTATTGCAGCTAAAGAGGAAGGTGACATTAATGCAATCTGTGCGTGAGGTTATGACAACGAATGTTGAATATTGCACACCGCTTGATAATGTATATGAAGTCGCTTTAAAAATGAAAGAACTGAATGTCGGCGCAATCCCTATATGCGAAAATGATCAGCTGATCGGCATGATAACCGACCGGGATCTGGTCGTCAGAGGATATGCCGAAAAAAGATCCGGTTCAGCCCAGGTGACAGAAGTAATGAGCGAGGACCTTTACACGATTTCTGCCGATACAGCTGTGGAAGAAGCTGCAGACCTGATGGCAGAAAAGCAGATCAGAAGGCTCCCGGTTGTGGAAAAAGGGAGCTTGATCGGCATCGTATCACTTGGCGATATCTCCCTCAATGGACCGTCTGCTGATGAAGCGGAAACTGCCCTACATGAAATATCTGAACCTCCGCAACTGCACCAATAAAGGCAGTTCGGTGGTGGCGGTGCCTGACCCCCGGCGCTTTAAAGCGCCGGGGGTCAGGCACTATTTTCGATTCAGCCGTATAGTTTGTCTCCTGTTGAATAATTTGATAACAGGGATATCATTAAGAGTGGGGAAGATTTATAACAAGATCTTTGAAGAAAGAAACCGGGGGGATTACTCTGAAAAAACTGGGGTGGGTTCTGGCTCTGGCCATTATCATTTCCTTAAGCGATGTTGGATTCTTTTTAACAGGGCCGGCAGAGAAAGTGAAGCAAGGACAAAGCAATCTTCCGAAGGAAAGCAGTGAAGCAGTCCCTGTGCAGGGAAAAGATAAGAACCCTGATAAATTCACTAATCTTGGCTTGTTGATTGGAAAAACGGAAGAGGAGATCAAGAGTATAATGGGTGAACCTGTCAGGAAAGAGCCGTCCGCATACGGTTATGAATGGCAGGTATATGATGGGACCGGCCAATATATCATGATTGGGATTGAGAACAATGAGGCAGTCACAGCTTTTGCTGCCGGGAGCGATGCACCGGTGAAGCCTTTTGATATAGGACAGTCTGCAAGTGACATTAGAAAGACAGCGGTCCACAAGACTGAAAGAACGGTGACAGTGGATGGAACGGAATATCAAATTCTCCTGACAGAAAATGACTTAAAAACAAAGCCGCTCCTGCAAATAGGGCCGGACGTCTGGATGCAATTATATATCGATACCTTCACAGACAGCCTTTCCAGTGTCCGTTATTTGAATGCTCGGACGCTTGTGAAGCAGAAGCCTTACGAAATGGCTTATCGCGGAAAACTTGAGGAAACCAAGAAACTTGAACCGAAAATCTGGACTCGTGTGGAAAAAGGAGAGGCACAGCAGATTTTTGATTTGACAAATGTGATAAGGCATCGGCATGGGCTTGCCGAGGTGAAGTGGAGTTCAGAAGCTGCCCGGGTCGCCTACTTGCACAGCAAAGACATGCATGTCAACGAATACTTTTCCCATCAATCGCTTGATGAGAAAGACCTGGGCGATCGTCTGACCGCTGGCGGCGTCGCTTTCCAACTCGCAGGCGAAAACATTGCTGCGAGGTATGTTGATGCCATGGATGCGGTTGAAGGATGGCTTAATAGTGAAGGGCACCGCAAAACGTTATTGAGTGAAGATTTCACTCATCTGGGTGCAGGCGTATATCAATTGTATTATACTCAGAATTTCATAAAAAGCTGGGACTAAAAAACGCATGACGTGTTTATGTTCCTGTAAAGGAGAGTATGGAGCAATTCGGGGCAGCTGCCAATTTTAGGACCTAGATAAAGGCAGTCGCTTCTCTGTTTTCATCTTATAAAAAACGGTCAGTGGATTAAACCTCTGACCGTTTTTTTCGATGTTAAGGAAATTATAAAATTTTTGCGTTGTAAAAAGCGGAAGGGAGTCATCCAGCTCCAGGCGCCAGCGGCTATCGTCATAAGCGGTGATCC
>JAENYN010000028.1 GCA_016841765.1 Guptibacillus hwajinpoensis | reverse complement strand
AAGACACTGTGAGTGCGACCGGAGGGAAGCAGGAACAGATGTCGCACTTGTGCCTCTGGTGCAAAGAAGACACTGTGAGTGCGACCGGAGGGAAGCAGGAACAGATGTCGCACTTGTGCCTCTGGTGCAAAGAAGACACTGTGAGTGCGACCGGAGGGAAGCAGGAACAGATGTCGCACTTGTGCCTCTGGTGCAAAGAAGACACTGTGAGTGCGACCGGAGGGAAGCAGGAACAGATGTCGCACTTGTGCCTCTGGTGCAAAGAAGACACTGTGAGTGCGACCGGAGGGAAGCAGGAACAGATGTCGCACTTGTGCCTATGGTGCAAGCGAGTACCTGCAACGGAAATCAACACTAACGTTTAACAGAGCCTTGTTTTTAAAGCCGGGCTTCCCTGAAAGTTGGTTGCTTTGTTTTGTCCGCTAGGGAGGATATTGGAAATATGAATAGATTCCAGTTTGAAAATCTGCTGGATTATGTTACTATTTTTATGATGGAAATAGTGAAAGGGGTGCAAGCAGTATGGTTATGAATTTCAATATGTTCATGAATGATATAGTACAGCAGGCGCGCGACGAAATCACAGCTGCCGGTTTTGAAGAACTACGGACACCGGAAGAAGTTGATGCGGCACTTGAAAGAAAAGGCACAACACTCGTTATGATCAACTCCGTATGCGGGTGTGCAGGAGGTCTGGCACGTCCTGCCGCTGCTCATGCAATCAATTTCGACCACCGTCCTGATCATCTTGTCACAGTGTTTGCCGGGCAGGATAAGGAAGCGACTGAAAAGGCACGGTCTTATTTCACAGGATATCCTCCTTCCTCCCCATCTTTTGCTTTGCTCAAAGACGGGGAAATCAAGACGATGGTGGAACGCCACGATATTGAAGGGCATGAAGCCGTCGAGGTGATCGAAAAGCTTCAAAATGCTTTTGAGAAGTATTGTGACGAAGTTTAAAACACCAGGTTTGGCCAGTTTAGGGGCCGATTAAATATGGTATAGTAAAAAAGATGATCATTCGATCATCTTTTTTTCGTTTGTATTGAGAAGAAACAGAAACTTCATTTCCCAAAGGAGATAACATGTATAAAATCGGTTATCGAACGATGAAAACCGCAGTGGGAACTGCACTCTCCATCTGGATTGCCCAGCTATTGCAATTTGAAAACTATGTTTCGGCCGGAATCCTCACCATTTTATGTATACAGGTAACGAAGAAACGGTCGCTTGTCAGTTCCTGGGCCCGGTTCTCCGCATGCATTCTAGCAATGGTCTTTGCCTTTGTCTTTTTTGAGATTGGCATTTACTCTCCGATCAGTATCGGCCTCATGCTGTTATTTTTTATCCCCGCTACGGTGGCGCTCAACATTCAGGAAGGGGTCGTTACAAGTTCTGTCATTCTGTTACATATTTATACGAATGGCGATATGAATCTTCCGTTTATTTTAAATGAACTCGGCATTATCATTGTCGGCATCGGGATTGCTCTCATCATGAATCTTTATATGCCCAGTATGGAAGGGGAGCTGCGGAAGTATCAGCAGGAAATTGAGGAGAACTTCAAGCACATATTTGAAGAAATCAGCCATTACATGCGGACAGGGGACAGTGCATGGACAGGAAAAGAGATCACGAGAACGGCGGAACTGATTGATAAAGCGAAAACCCTTGCCCTTCGTGATGTGGAAAACAGGGTGCTTCGGGAAGGGAACGGCTTTTTCCGTTATTTTGAAATGCGGCAGAAACAGTTTGAGATCATTGAACGGATACTGCCTATTACCACCTCGGTCAGGGACGAAGTTGAACAGGGGCTCATGATTGCGGATTTCATTGATGAAATCAGTTATTCTATTCATCCAGGGAACACAGCGATTTATTTTTTGAAAAAGCTCGATGCCATGAGGAAAACGTTCCGTGAAATGCCTCTTCCCAAGACCAGGGAGGAATTTGAAATCCGGGCAGCGCTTTTTACCTTCGTGAATGAAATGGAAGAGTACTTAACGATTAAGCGCCAGTTTAAACGAAGTGATATTTAGCTTGGATGAAGCAGCTGCCGGACGGGCACACTACCTGAAAAACGGGAGTGAGAGCCTATGGGATTGAATTTGCTTGCGGCCGTGCTTGCCGCTGCCATCCTGCCACCGCTATGGCCCCTGGGAGAAAACCCGGTCCCGGGTGCCCCTTATATCATCATCAACAAAAAAGTGAACCAGCTGGCATTTATTAATGAAGGGAAAATCCAAATGATTTACCGGGTTGCAACCGGGAGTGAAGAAGATATGACGCCGGAAGGGGAGTTTATGGTGACGGTTAAAGCGCGTGATCCCTATTACCGTAAACAAAATATAGCGGGAGATGATCCCAAGAATCCGCTCGGTTCGAGATGGATAGGATTTGATGCCCTTGATTCGGACGGCAGGACCTACGGAATTCATGGGAATAATAATCCTGATTCGATCGGAAAATACGTTTCCCAGGGATGCGTCCGAATGTATGAAGACGAAGTGCAGGCCCTGTTTGAGGAAGTGCCGCCGGGAACAAAGGTGCTTGTCGTTACAAGCGATAAAGATTTCAGGGAGCTGGCGGTTGAACACGGCGCCATTTACCCGGTGGATGAATACCGGAAAAGCGGGTAAAGAAAAGTCAAGACTCCCGCCTAACGGCATACCCGAAGGAAGGCGGTTTGCCTTTCCGGAGATGTTCACCGCTTTGGCAGTAAACTCCGCCCGAAGGTGGCCGATCATCTGACAGGGTAAAACTTATACTTTTTAATTCGAAAAAAAAACGGCTCCGCAGGTGGAAATCCCACCCGGGGCCGTTTTTACTAATTTATAAGATGCCTAATCGAGCAAGAGGAAAGGGAAACAAGCAGCCAAAATGGTTATCCTTGCTTGCGGAAGGCGTATTCGGGAATTGTGCTGGCAAGCGCCATGCCGATCCGAAGCCTCTGCGGGATTCTGTTATAATTAAAAAGTCGGCTCAACCTTCACGTCCGCGTTATATCTCTAGCGATTTTGGATAATGGCGATGCAGGCGAAACCAGCGGTGTGTACAACAGCCGCTTTCACATGTGAGTCATTTTACCGGGGCCGGCCTAAAGGAAAAAGCTGATCCCCATCAGGACTGTTGATAAGAGCATTGAAACAATCATCAGCATGACAATGAATTTTCTTCCTTTTTGAGGCATATGATCACCATCCTTACTTAACTACTATTTATTTTAGCGGGAAAAGCGGATACGGACAAGCATTCTAAGGAAAAAGGTGATAAGTGAAAAATATAAGAAAATTTCGTATAATGGCATAAGGGAGAAATTGTCCATAGTGTTTTTAAATATTTGGGAGGGGATTCAGATGGAACGTGGCAGGCCTGAACATCCAAAACTCGAGGAATGGCAGCAGAAAACCGAAAGAGCAATGGAACGTTTTCCGGAGCGGGAAGAGAAATTTGCGACTTCCTCGGATATTGAAATCGACCGTCTCTATTTGCCTGAACAGTTAGACGACACATACATGGAAAAACTCGGCTTTCCCGGGGAGTATCCGTTTACCCGCGGCATCCAGCCGACCATGTACAGGGCCCGGTATTGGACAATGCGGCAATATGCAGGATTCGGCTCTGCAGAAGAAACGAATAAACGTTTCCGTTATTTGCTCGAACAGGGACAAACCGGCTTATCTGTCGCTTTCGACCTGCCGACGCAGATCGGATATGATTCCAATGATCCAATGGCGCGTGGGGAAGTCGGAAAAGTCGGTGTCGCCATTGATTCGCTTGAAGATATGGAAGCCCTATTGGCCGGAATTCCGCTCGATAAAGTGAGCACCTCAATGACGATTAATGCACCGGCTTCCGTTTTGCTGGCGATGTATATTGTCGTTGCGGAAAAACAGGGTGTAACGGCAGACAAGCTGTCAGGCACCATTCAAAATGATATCTTAAAAGAGTATATCGCACGGGGTACATATATTTTTCCGCCTAAACCTTCCATGCGGCTGATCACCGATATCTTTTCTTATTGCGCAGAAAATGTCCCGCGCTGGAACACAATCAGCATCTCCGGTTATCATATCAGGGAAGCCGGCGCGACAGCCGCCCAGGAGCTTGCGTTCACCATCGCCAACGGCATGGCTTATGTTGAGGCGGCTCTTGAGGCCGGATTGGCAATCGACAAATTTGCCCCGCGGCTTGCCTTCTTCTTTAACGCGCATAATCAGTTTTTCGAAGAGATTGCGAAGTTCAGGGCAGCCAGAAGAATTTGGGCGAAAATCATGAAAGAGAAATACGGCGCGAAAAATCCGAAGAGCTGGCAATTGCGGTTCCATACCCAGACGGGTGGCTCCACATTGACAGCCCAGCAGCCTGACAACAACATTGTCAGGGTGGCGATGCAGGCGCTTTCGGCTGTGCTCGGCGGAACACAGAGCCTTCATACAAATTCCCGGGACGAAGCCCTGGCCTTGCCAACTGAAGACTCTGCCCGGATTGCGCTCAGGACACAGCAGATCATCGCAAATGAAAGCGGTGTCGCGGATACAGTCGATCCACTCGGCGGTTCTTATTATGTTGAAGCGCTGACAGATGAAATGGAGGAAGAAGTGCACAAGTATCTCAGCCGGATAGAAGATCTCGGCGGCGCTGTCGCAGCGGTCGAACAAGGGTATATGCAACGTGAGATCCACCATGCCGCTTATGAGGCGCAGCGTGCCATCGAGAAAAACGACGAAATCGTCGTCGGTGTCAACAAATACAGGCTTGACGATGAACCGCAGCCGGAATTGCTCCGGGTCGACCCGGCACTAGGTGAACGCCAAATCAAGAAGCTTGACAGCCTGAAAGAAAACCGGAATGCCGCCGCAGTGGAGGAGCGCCTTGCCGCATTGCGAGAAGGGGCGCGGTCGGACAGCAACCTAATGGAGTTGATTGTAAACTGTGTAAGGGATTATTGCACAATCGGCGAGATATGCGGCGTCCTGCGGGAAGAATTCGGAGAATACAGCGGAATTTAATGATACAGAAACGATAAGGGAGGTCGTAACATGGAAAAGAAAATAAGGGTACTGGTGGCGAAACCGGGGCTTGATGGTCATGACCGCGGTGCGCTTGTCATCTCGCAGGCGCTCCGGGACCAGGGGATGGAAGTTGTCTACACAGGCTTGCGTCAGACACCTGAACAAATCGTAGCGGCAGCTATTCAGGAAGATGTCGATGCAATCGGCTTGTCCTGCCTGTCCGGCGCCCATAATGAGCTCTTTCCGGAAGTTGTCAAGCTGCTCAAGGAAAAAGGCAGCGATGACATTCAGGTGATTGCAGGCGGTGTCATCCCGTGGGAGGATATTCCCTATCTTGAAGAGCAGGGGGTCAAAAAGGTTTTTACCCCGGGAAGCACGACAGCGGATATCGGAAGTTATATCAGAGAACTTCTCGGCGATGAAAAAGGAAGCTTCGATCCGCCCAAAAAAATCGACCATATCGGCATCGCCGTCCAGTCAATCGAAGAAGCGCTTCCTTTTTATGCCGGTTCACTTAATCTGAAACTGGAAAAGATAGAAGAAGTGCCATCGGAAAAAGTGAAGGTTGCTTTCATGACTATCGGCGAAACAAGGTTTGAGCTGCTTGAGCCTACCGCCGATGACAGCCCGATCGCAGCATTCCTGCAAAAGCGGGGACCCGGCATCCATCATATTGCACTTGCCGTCGACAACATTGATGAACGGATCGAGGAGATGAAAACAAAAGGAATCAAAATGATTAACGATACTGCAAAAGAGGGTGCGGATGATGCAAGAATCGCATTCATCCATCCTAAGTCCACTGCGGGCGTCCTATATGAATTGACTGAAAAGGCAGTGAAAGAGGGGTAGATCGATGGACATCTTTGATAAAATAAACGAACTCTACGACAAAAGGCGAACGGTCGAACTCGGCGGCGGGGATGAACGGATTGATAAGCAGCATGATAAAGGCAAGCTTACCGCCCGCGAACGGATCGATATGCTGCTTGATGACGGATCGTTCGTCGAGTTGAATCCATTTATGGAACACCGCAACAGTGACTTTGGGCTTGCCGGCAAAGAAGCACCTGGTGAAGGTGTCGTGACCGGTTACGGCAAAATTAATGGGCGTGCCGTCTACTTGTTTGCCCAGGATTTCACCGTTTTTGGCGGCGCCCTCGGCGAGATGCACGCCAAAAAAATCGCAAACGTCATGGACCTTGCCGCAAAAAACGGGGCACCGTTTATCGGGCTGAACGATTCGGGTGGAGCGAGGATCCAGGAAGGAGTCCTGTCCCTTGATGGGTATGGGCATATTTTTTACAGAAACTCAATCTATTCCGGTGTGATTCCGCAGCTTTCCGTTATCATGGGGCCATGTGCCGGCGGTGCCGTGTACTCTCCGGCCATCACTGATTTTGTCTTTATGGTGGAAAAATCGTCCCAGATGTTCATAACCGGCCCAAAGGTGATCGAAACGGTAACCGGTGAACAGATATCTTCCGAAAACCTTGGAGGTGCAAGGGTACATAATACAAAAAGCGGAAACGCCCACTTTAGTGCGGAATCGGAAGCGGAGGCCCTTCTGCAAGTGCGGGAGCTTTTGGGCTACTTGCCGCAAAACAGCGATGAAAAGCCTCCTGTCACTGAATATGAACTTAACGATGATTACCGCCCGGATATTACTGATGTAGTCGAGTTTGATGCGGTAAGGCCCTACGATGTGCGCAAAGTAATTGAGCAGATTTCCGATGAGGATTCATTTATGGAAGTCCACAAAGGCTTTGCCAAGAACATTGTGGTAGGACTTGCCCGCATCCGCGGTGAAGCAATCGGCATAGTCGCCAACCAGCCTAAATTCATGGCCGGCGGATTGGATATCGATTCATCAGATAAGGCGTCAAGGTTCATCAGATTCTGTGATTCATTCAATATCCCGATTGTCACATTTGAAGACGTGACAGGCTTTTTTCCGGGGATCAAGCAGGAGCATGGCGGGATTATCCGCCATGGCGCCAAAATCCTCTACGCCTACTCTGAAGCGACAGTACCGAAAATTACGGTCATTCTCCGCAAAGCTTTCGGCGGGGCATATGTCGCATTGAACAGCAAGTCGATCGGCGCCGACCTCGTTTTTGCCTGGCCGAATGCGGAAGTGGCGGTCATGGGTCCGGAAGGCGCGGCAAATATCATTTTCGCAAAGGAAATCCAGAACAGTGATAATCCTGAGGAGACCAGGGCAAAGAAAATTGAGGAATACAGGGAGAAGTTCGCCAATCCTTATGTCGCAGCATCAATGGGCATGATCGACGACGTCATTGATCCCCGTGAAACGAGAATCAAGCTTATCCAGTCACTGGATATGCTCCGGAATAAAAAAGAAGAGCGGCCCAAAAAGAAGCATGGCAACATTCCGCTTTGATCAGAAGCCATTTCCCGATGACGGAAATGGCTTCTCCTTTTGTCTGTGAAGAACCGGGTTCAACTTCTTGCAGGGAAGGGTATAATAAGAGAAGATAGGTACAGAGTCTTGATAGGAGGTTAACAATACATATGGTAAAAGAAGAACGGCTTGTCAATGAATTTTTGGAATTGGTCCAAGTGGATTCGGAAACAAAATATGAAGCGGATATCGCCAAACTCCTGAAAAAGAAATTCTCTGAACTTGGCGTTGAAGTGTTCGAAGATGATACGACAGGTGAAACAGGCCACGGTGCCGGTAATCTGGTTTGTACCTTGAAAGGGACAAAAAAGGGTGTGGATCCGATTTACTTCACATCACATATGGATACAGTCGTCCCCGGGAATGGCGTAAATCCTGTCCGCGAGGATGGCTATATTGTCACCGATGGCACGACCATTCTCGGAGCTGATGATAAAGCAGGCCTTGCCGCCATGCTAGAAGCGATCCGTGTCCTCCAGGAAGAGGATATCAAACACGGCGACATCCAATTCATCATTACCGTAGGAGAAGAATCCGGCCTTGTCGGAGCCAAGGCGCTTGACCCAACTCACCTTAAGGCGAAATACGGCTATGCCCTTGACAGTGACGGAAAGGTCGGAAATATCATTGTGGCAGCACCGACACAGGCAAAAATTCAGGCTGCAGTCCATGGAAAAACCGCCCATGCCGGAGTTGCGCCTGAAAAGGGTGTTTCCGCCATAACGCTTGCCGCAAAAGCGATCTCCAGGATGCCGCTTGGCCGGATTGATGATGAAACAACAGCCAATATCGGGCGTTTTGAAGGCGGCAAGCAGACGAATATCGTCACCGATAGGGTGGACATCCTTGCTGAAGCCCGCTCCCTCGTACAGGAAAAAATGGAGCATCAGGTCGAGAAAATGAGGGAAGCATTTGAATCCGCCGCAGATGAAATGGGCGGTTCCGTCGATTTTCATTTTGAAGTGATGTACCCGGGTTTCAAGCATGCAGACGGAGACCATGTTGTGGAAGTCGCAAAAAATGCCGTCCGTAATATCGGAAGGGACCCGCAGCTTTTGACGAGCGGCGGCGGAAGTGACGCCAATATCATTGCCGGACACGGCATCCCGACTGTCAACCTCGGTGTAGGCTATGAAGAAATCCATACGACAAATGAAAGAATGCCGATTGAAGAACTCACGAAAACAGCCGAACTCGTCGTTTCCATTATCCAGGAGACTGCTAAATAAAAAAACGTTCAACATATTCATTCTGCTGAAGAGCGAACTGAAGAAGCACACTATTCCATGGTGTGCTTCTTTGCGTGTAAGCTTCTTTTTGCAGGATGCGGGACATGATAAAATGAAGACAGATTGTTTTACAGGATGTGTCAGTATGAACCAAATGTATCCGAAAAAAGGCCGAGTCATCCTGCATGTTGATATGAACAGTTTTTACGCTTCTGTAGAAATGGCCCATGATCCGTCATTGAAGGGGAAGCCCCTTGCCATTGCCGGCAATGCCGAAGAGAGGAAAGGCATCATTGTGACAAGCAGTTATGAAGCGAGGGCAAAGGGAGTGAAAACGACAATGCAGCTGTGGGAAGCGAAAAAGCTATGCCCGCAGCTGATTGTGAAGCGCCCAAATTTCAGCCGTTACAGGGCAGCTTCCCTGCGGATGTTCGAAATCCTGTCAAAGTATTCGGCCCTTGTTCAGCCCGTTTCCATCGATGAAGGTTATCTTGATATCACAGGCAGCAGCCACCTCGGAGCCCCGCTTGAGATTGCCCGGCAAATCCAGGAGGAAATTAAAGGGACATTGGACCTGCCGTGCAGTATCGGCATCGCTCCTAATAAATTCCTGGCAAAAATGGCGTCCGATATGAAAAAGCCGATGGGTATCACCGTACTGAGGAAACGGGATGTACCAAAGGTCCTCTGGCCTATGAAAGTGGAAGAAATGTACGGAATCGGAAACCGGACCGGTGCAAAACTGAATGGAATCGGCATCCGCCTCATCGGAGACCTGGCCAAAGCCGACGAATATCAGTTGAAGCAATTGCTCGGTATCAACGGCGTCAGGTTAAAGTCCCGCGCCAACGGTATTGACCATTCTGCAGTCGATCCTGATGCCGTAACAGAATTCAAAAGCATCGGGAATTCGACTACACTGCCCGAGGACACAACTGATCCCGCTGTCATTTACAAAACGATCCGTAACTTAAGTTCATCCGTTGCACGGCGGATGGCCAGAAAGCAGGTTGTCTCATCAAACATCCAGATCATGATCCGCTATCATGACCGCAAAACGGTGACGAGAAGCCGAAAACTTGAAACGACGGTCGTCAAGGAGGAAGAAATCGCTGATCAGGCAATCCGGCTCTTAGATGAACACTGGAATGAAAGGCCGATCCGTCTTCTTGGCGTAACCGCGCAGGACCTTGCCGAAAAGGCAGAAGCCTACAAACAGCTTGATTTATTTTCATATGAAAAAGAAGCGAAAGACGAGCCGCTATACAATGCGATGAACAAACTTCAGGATAAATACGGAAAGCCGGTTGTCCGGCGGGGGCTCGACCCTGGTGCCGCCCGGAAACCGGCTGACGAAGACAACCCGCATAAGGGGACAAGCTTCAATAAAGATTTCCTGCAAGATTACAGATTCGGGGGTAAAAAAGAAGACTAATCCGCCAGCCCGGTGCCAGCCGGGTTTTTCTTCCGAGAAATTTTCCAGAGAAAGGAAGTTTGGGGGATTACAGCCTATCTTCTTGAAATCTCTGGTAAAATAAGAAGAAAAAGATAAAAGGGTGGTAGGATTGAATAAGCTCCATACGCTAAAAGACGAAATCGGAAAAATACTCATCGGAAAAGAAGATATTACCGAACTCCTATTAATCGCACTGATCAACAATAGCCATGTTTTGCTTGAAAGTGTACCCGGCACCGGAAAAACCCTGCTTGCCAAAAGCTTTGCCAAAGCAACCGGAGGCTCCTTCAAACGCATCCAATTCACTCCCGACGTCCTGCCTGGGGATGTCAGCGGCATCCATATGTATAACCCGAAGACACGTGAATTCGATCTGAAAAAAGGCCCGGTATTCACAAATATACTGCTCGCTGATGAAATAAACCGTGCGACACCGAGGACCCAATCAAGTTTGCTGGAGGCGATGGAAGAAAAACAGGTGACAATAGACGGAACGACATTGGTGCTTCCGCAGCCTTTTATGGTGATAGCCACACAAAACCCGATCGAATCCCAGCAAGGAACTTTTCCGCTTCCGGAGGCTCAGCTCGATCGTTTTTTCTTGAAAATTGACAGCGGGTACCCGAGCTTTCAGGAAGAAAAGCAAATGATAAAGGCCCACCGCAATGAAAATCCATACGTGAAGCTGGGGGAAGTATTGACCGCCGAGGAAATTGTGACCATGCAAAAGGCTGTCAGGCACATCATGATGTCGCCGGAAGTTGAAGATTACCTCCTTAACATCATTCATCGGACAAGAAACCATCAGGATATTGAAGTCGGGGCAAGCCCGCGTGCGACGCTTGCTTTAATGAATGCCGCCCGTGGCCGCGCCTATCTCAGAGGCAGGGAATATATCATCCCTGAAGACATTAAAATGCTTGCATCGTTTGTATTGTCACACCGGATGGTGCTTACAATGGAAGGCGGGATGCGGCAAACGGGAAATGGTGTGATTTCCGGTATCCTGAGTGAAGTGGAACCCCCAGTTGAGAACGGGGCAATCAAATAATGTGGCGGAAAACTGCGCCGGTTTCCAACACCCTTCGTGTGCTGGCATTTTTGGGGGCCATTCTGCTGGCAGTTTCTTTCTACAGCGGGCATGCCGTTCTTTTTATGCTGGGAATTATATTGCTAACCATACATACGCTGCATTCATTCTACAGTAAAAAAGTGGACCGATCCCTGTATTTCCAGGCTGAAAAACGGAAGATCAGGCTTTTCAAGAATGATACCGCTGTCCTAAAGCTTGAATTCCGGAACTCCGGGCGTCTGCCGATTTTAAACGCCTTATTTTCCTTTACAGCTGACAGCATCATCCAGGTTATCAATCTTGAGGCCGATGATCATAGACGCCTCACTCATGCGAAGACTGAAGTGAGTCTCAATGGAAGAGAAAAATGGGTGCTGCCGGTTGAAATCAGGGGCAAGGAAAGAGGAGTTGCAAAAATACGCTCTGTCCATCTGGATTTCATGAATCTTTTCGGTTTCAGTGACATCGGCCTGATCCTCGACAGGCTGGTCCCGCTTGAAGTTATTGTCCTGCCGGAGATGATACCGGTTAGAGGAGCGGAAAACCTGCATCCATTACGGCAGGGCGGCTTCCAGACATCTCGTTCGCTGTTTGATGATACAGCTTTGCCTGCTGGCGTTAAAGAATACAGTGCCGGTGATCCGATGAACAGGATCAATTGGAAGCAATCAGCTAAACGGGATGAATTGCAAACACGACGTTACGAAAAAACAGCAGAGCTTTCCTGGACAATCCTGATCAACATAAAGGAAGGGGACAGCACCCCTTTTTCCGCTAATAAAGATTTGGAAACAATAATTGGACATGTCGCTTATTTATGCCATTTTGCATCAAAGCGGAATATCCCGTATGAGCTGTATGTAAATATCCGTTCAATGGGCAGGATCCCATTTATGCATTTGCAGATGGGGGAAGGGAAGGAACAGCTGGCAAAGGCACTGGAACTTCTGGCCCGTGTGGAAGTGAACAGCGTTATAACACCATATGAGCAGCTGCTTTTTTACATAAATAACCATCACCGGCCAGCTCCTTACATCATCCATGCCGGCAACGGCAAGAATCTACCGTTATTGTTGCAGCTTAAAAGGGCCGGCCGCCGCGTATATTCATTTTCCGTTCATCCTGAAGGAACGTCCATAAGGGAAATCGGGAACAGGGTGGTTTTCATATGAGACGTGAGAAAAAGGCTGAACGCCTCTATATTTATATGTTTGAAGGTTTGGCCGCTTTTCTGGTGATGGCTCTTTTTTCGGCTTCTGAAAACTTGATCTCTTCAGCGTTTGGGGTTCTTTCCGCATGGATTGCAGGAGGAGCCGCCGCAGCCGCTGTATGTGCCAGGAAAACGAAAGGGATGTCCTTGTTAAGTTATGCAGCTTCAGGCATCCCGCCAGCATTGCTGCTATTATTAACAGGGTTTGGACCGGCTGCAGCTGTGATTGGCTCAGCTTTATCGATCTGGAGATTTTATGTTCGCTTTATTGACGGGGATGATGAGGGGGAGGGCGCCGTCATGATCCTTTCGCTTCTCGTGGGGGCGGGTACTGTCCTGACAGGGCACGGGGAAGGTGTGATCATTCCGTTTGTCCTGCTGCTGCAAATCATGATGTATTCATTGAAAAGCACTGTCTTGCAGCTTGTGTTAAACCGGCAACAGCCTCTGAAGAAAAAGGCCGGACACGTTTTGCTCATTGCCGGTGTTCCGGCTGCCCTGACCGGCCTCTATTTACTCATATCTTCCTGGTTCCCTCTTATCCAACTCGGTTTCCTTTCGGGATTTTCAAAAGCCGTGTCGATCATCACAACGGCAATCGCTCCGCTGATTCCATGGATGGGCCAGCTTGAACATTCCCGCGAAGGACAGGACGACCTGCTGAACCCGCCTTCTCCGCCTGTAACCGGCCAAGATTATGCATGGGAAGGGCAGCAGCCGGGACAGAAAATTGTAACGGCTGCTCTAGTCGCCGGTGCAGTGGTCATGCTTGTTCTTATCATCTTTTTGTTGAAGAAAAAACTGGCGATACCCCGCACACTCGGAAAAAAGACAGGGCCAGGAGTGAAAATGGGCATTCGGGATGGAGCTGAAAATGTCACTGGCAAAGAGTTTTTGCACCGATTCAGGCATAGGCGGCCGCAGGGAATCGTCAGAAGGAAATTTTTTGAGCTGGAGCAAACAGCGGCCAGATTCGGAAAAGGACGGAGAATGGACGAAACGGCAGAGGAATGGTTTCGCCGTATTGAAATGGCAGAAGACAGCAGCGCCCTTCACTTATACTACCGCGTCAGATACGGAGGCATGATAATAACGGACGCCGAAATAAGAAGCTACCTCGCGGAAATAAACCGGTTAAAAGGAAAATTGAAAGAAGGCAGTTGATGCTCGGCAAACACGGCCGTCAAAGAACGGGTGAACGGCAAATTGGAAAGCCGAAGCGGATTATGTATAATGAAGGGCAGAATAAACAGTCAGAGAGGATTATGTAAAATGGAATTGGTGTTTTTAGGGACTGGCTCGGGTGTGCCGTCCAAACAGCGGAACGTGTCGGCAGCCGCCCTTCATTTACTGGCTGAGCGCGGGACGACATGGCTGTTTGACTGCGGGGAAGCGACACAGCACAGGGTATTATATACAAATGTCAAGCCCGGTAAAGTGGATAAAATATTCATAACCCATATGCACGGAGACCATATATTCGGCCTGCCCGGTTTTCTCGGCAGCCGTTCCTTCCAGGGCGGAATCGAACCGCTGACGATATACGGCCCGCGGGGAATAAGGGAATATGTGCTGACATCACTGCGTGTCAGCAAGACTCATTTGCGGTATAAACTTGAAATTGTGGAAATTGAGGAAGGCGCCATTTTTCAGGATGAACAGTTCACTGTCGAGGCCCGTAAACTTGAGCACGGCATCCCGAGTTACGGGTTTCGTATTACGGAAAAGGATAAGCCGGGAAAACTTGATGTCGAGAAGCTTAAATCCGAAGGTGTGGAGCCGGGGCCCGTCTATCAAAAACTAAAGGAAGGCCAGGAGGTTAAGCTGGAAAACGGAAAGATCCTAAACGGCAAAAATTTCATCGGAGAGCCAAAAAAGGGCCGGAAAATCGCTTATCTCGGTGATACGAGGATGATAACGGCTGCAGTCGAACTTGCCAGAGAAGCTGACTTGCTTGTCCATGAAGCCACCTTTTCCCAAACGGAAGGGGACCTTGCCTATGAGTATTTTCATTCAACCGCCGAACAGGCTGCCGAAATCGCCAGGAAGGCCGGGGTCCGGACGCTTGTCCTGTCACATATCAGTTCCCGGTATCAGAAAGAATCGGCGGGTATGCTCCGTGATGAAGCCGCCCGGATATTTCCTTCCGTACATGTCGCAGAAGATTTATGGTCGATCGAAATACCTGCACATGGGAAAAGAAACACCGACTCTGCAGGGGAAGCCGCTGAATAAAGTGTGTGTCAACGAAAAACGCTCAAAGATTTTCATATAATCTTTGAGCGTTTTTTATAATGTCTTGTTCAACAAAAAGAGTACCCTTTAACTCAATAAATCTTAAGTTTATAAGATTGCTCTAAAACGGGAAGTTGATTTCCAGCGGCTTTACCCTATCCTCTTATTTCCAGCCGCGTTCATATTGGACAGGGGGAGTGATATCGGTTTTGAGTTCACGCGCAGCCCTTAGCGGCCAGTAAGGATCATCCAGCAGCGCCCTTCCGATAAAGATGAGATCAGCGCGCCCATTCTGGAGGGCTTCCTCCGCCTGCAGTCCGGAGGTGATCATTCCGACTGCCCCTGTGGCTATTGCCGCTTCTTTTTTGATTGTTTCCGCAAACTTTACCTGATAGCCTGGATAGACATTAATCCTGGCGGGCACAAGTGCACCTGAACTGCAGTCGATCAAATCGACGCCTTCTTCTTTCATCCATGCGGCCATTACCGTATAATCGCCGATATCATTGCCTTCTTCGTGGTAATCACTTGCCGAAATCCTTACCATGAGCGGGCCTTCCCATACTTCTTTTACGGCACGGATCGTTTCGCTTAAAAAACGATAGCGGTTTTCCATGCTGCCGCCATATTCATCTTCCCGCCTGTTGGAAAGCGGCGAGAGAAATTCATTTATCAAGTAGCCGTGTGCGGCATGGAGCTCTATGATATCAAAACCTGCTTCTTTTGCTCTCTGTGCGCCTTCCTTGAAGGCCTTGACCGTCTCCGCTATATCTTTTTTCGTCATTTCTTCCGGTTTTTTCATTTTTTCGTTGTAAGGAATTGCGGAAGGCGCGATAATCGGCCCATCCACGGTCGCTTTTCTGCCGGCGTGGGCCAGCTGGATGGCGGTATGTGCCCCCTGTTCATGAATCTGGCTGACGAGATCTGACAGGCCTTTGATATGATCATCAGACCAGATGCCCAGATCACGGGAAGATATTCTGCCCTGTGCCGTTACAGCGGTCGCTTCAAGCATGATCAGCCCGGTTCCTCCTACGGCCCGTGACACGTAGTGGACCCTGTGCCAGTTCTCGACCATGCCGTCTTCCTGATGGCTCGAGTACATGCACATCGGTGACATGACGATCCGGTTTTTTAATTCAATGTTTCCGAGTTTGTACGGGGAAAATAATGCGGTCATTACAGGGTCATCTCCTATCTGTTAGGTTGCATATTTCTTACATTATATCATTTTGGAGGCTCTTTATTTGGATTTGAGCATTATCGCTTTATGCGGCATATCCGTTATAATCGCGGGTATTTTCATTTTGAAACATTTCCGCATAGCAAAGACGGAATTGACTGTGTATGTCCTCAAGATGATTCCGTTTTTGGAACAATGTTTGAGGAGCCTGCGGTTGATCAGCCGGTAATTCAGGTGGATGCTGTCTGCACCGATACTGTCCGCAAATTCGCACGGCTTTGCGAGCCGCTTGGAAGAAAGCGGGGCAAAGCTCATATCCGGATCGATTTCCCGGACGGTTTTCAGGCTGTCATAATTAAAGGCAGAAATCACAGACCGTTCTGTCAGACCGTATTTTTTCAGGATATCGAGGACCTTTTGTTCAATGCCTTCATACCTGACTTTGTTTGTTTTCAGTTCGACATTGATGTTTAAGGGCGTTTCCGCCACCCAGCCGGCAAATTCCTCGAACGTCGGAATCGCCGTATGCCAGTAAGCGGGGGAAAACCATTTGCCAGCATCCAACTTTTTCAGCTCCGTCACAGTGTGATCCTTCACCATGCCCGAACCGGTTGTGGTCCGCTCCAGTGTTTCATCGTGTATCACAACGGGGACTCCGTCTTTTGAAAGCTGAACATCAAGTTCGATGCCATCGGCCTTATATTCAAGAGCCTTTTTAAAAGCGGGCATTGTATTTTCAGGTGCAAGCGAGCTGACGCCGCGGTGTGCATAAACTTTCGTCTCCATTTTAGGCCACCTGCTTTCTGAAATGAATGAAAATTGGATTTTTTCCGACGCTTTCTATAATATTATAGTATTGAATCAAATATAAAGACTTTTCAAACAGACAACAGCAGCCGGGAGGAATGGCGATGAGATGGCAAACGAAAGAATCGCTCAAGGAACTGCTCGTCAGCCTTGTGGAATATCAGAGCATCACCGGGTCAGAGGATGAAGTGGCCGTTGCTGAATACATCCATAGAAATTTATCCTTTTTGCCGTATTTTAAACATAACACGGATATGGTGAAACTTCATCCGCTTGCGGACGGGAGGTCATTTGTGACGGCCCTTGTGAAAAAGCCGGGTGTTAAACGGACTGTCATTTTGCTCAGCCACTTTGATGTCGTGCCGGTTGAAGATTATGGCCCCTGGAAGCAGCTCGCCTTTCGTCCCGATGCCCTCACGGCGGAGTTTTACAAGTACCGCAGCCGTCTTCCTGATGATGTGCAGCGCGACCTTGACGAAGGTGAATGGTTATTCGGCCGCGGGGCGATGGATATGAAAGCAGGGGCAGCCCTCCACATGTCGATGGTGGAGAAAGCTGCAGCCGGGGAATTTGAAGGGAATGTGCTGATGCTTTCTGTTCCTGATGAAGAAGTCAATTCCGCCGGCATGATCGAGGCTGTTCCTGCCCTGGTCGAAATGGCAAAACAGCATGGATTGGAGTATGCGGTTTGCCTGAACTCCGAACCGATGTTTTCCAGATATCCGGGCGACCGCGCGAAGTATATCTATACGGGTTCAGTCGGCAAGCTGCTGCCGGGCTTTTTCTGTTACGGGAAGGAGACACATGTCGGTGAGCCTTTTTCCGGCTTGAATTCAAATTATATGGCATCAGAAATCAGCAGGATTCTTGAGCTTAATGCCGCGTTTTGCGAACGGGTGGGGGATGAGGCGACCCCGCCGCCTGTGAACTTGATGCAAAAAGATCTGAAGGAAGAGTATTCTGTGCAGATCCCGCATGCGTCGGTGGCGTTATTCAATGTCATGAATATGAAAAGATCGGGAGAAGACATCACCAATCTGCTCATGCAGGTCGCGCGGGCGGCCGCCCATAATATCGAAGACAATTTTCTTCGCCGCGCCCGCCAGTTTGCCGGCTTTCAATCTTATTCGCCGAAACCTGTGAAGGTTCAGGTCTTCACGTATGAAGCGCTGAAACAAAAAGCGATCGACCTTTATGGGAAAGAGGAAATCCACAGGCGGCAAAATTACCTCATCGCCAACAGGCACGATGCCGGGGACCGTGACTTCACCACAATTTTGGTCCATGACCTGGCAGCGCTTTGCAACAAGGAAGCGCCGATGATTATCCTGTTTTACAGCCCGCCGTTTTATCCGGCGGTATCTTCTGCAGATAACCCGTGGATTATGGATACGGTGGATGAGTTAATCGAATATAGTAAGAAAACATATAACATTGATTTTAAGCACCAGTACTATTTTGCCGGCCTTTCTGATTTGAGTTTCGTCCAGCTGAAAGAAACGGAAGAGGGGCTCAGGCCGCTGACAGAGAATATGCCTTTGTTCAGGAACGGCTATAATCTCCCCATTGAAGCGCTGAAAGCGCTGAACGTCCCGGTCTTGAATTTCGGCCCGCTCGGACGCGATGCCCACCAGTGGACAGAGCGGCTTGAGTTATCATTTTCGTTCGGAACGCTGCATGAGCTGCTGTCAAGGACGGTCGCCCGCCTTCTTGAAAAAACGCCGTGAACCTGTTCAGGAGCCATGCTGCCGTACTTGGCGGCCTGGCTCCTCAGTTTAGTGGCGGGCAGTTCAAAGATACATCTTTTTTCGCTATAATGTTCTATGGATTGTAAAATATGGAGGTAATAGATGAACATGTTGAAAACGGAAAACATACACCGGCTTGTGCTTCCGACTCCTTTTCCCGTCGGTGACGTGA
Organism: Guptibacillus hwajinpoensis; assembly: GCA_016841765.1. Classification (GTDB taxonomy): domain Bacteria; phylum Bacillota; class Bacilli; order Bacillales; family Bacillaceae_O; genus Bacillus_BL. The sequence continues at coordinate 41,551 of JAENYN010000028.1, read as the reverse complement.
ATATTTATCTCGTTGAAGGCGAGGCCCTCACGCTCATTGATACGGGGGCGAAAACGGAGGAAGCCTGGGAAGCCTTGAAATTGCAGCTGAAGGAATTGGGGCGGGTTCCCGAAGATATTGAACAGGTCATTTTGACGCACCATCATCCCGATCATGCCGGCTTGCTTGATTATCTGCCCGAATCTATTCCTGTTATCGGCCACTGGAAAAATGATCCGTGGATCAGCCGCGATGAAACTTTTTTTCGCACCTATGAGGAATTTTTGCTGAATCTATTCCAAAAGAGCGGCATCGATCCTTACTTCCTGAAATTCATCGGTAAAATGAACAGGTCCATGAAGTATTCATGCAACAGAAAGCTTACCGGCTTCATTGCGGAAGGAAACGAAGCTCCCGGATTGCCCGGCTGGTCGATATATGAAGTTCCTGGCCATGCCGGAAGCCATATCATGCTCCACAACAGAGAGACAGGGGTCGCAATCGGCGGCGATGTGCTGCTGCAGCATATTTCCTCCAATCCTTTGATTGAACCCCCTTATCCTGGAGAAGAAGAACGATCCCGGCCGCAGCTTCTCTATAATGATTCGCTGAAAAAAGTGGCAGCACTCCGGCCGGAAATTGTGCTTCCGGGCCACGGCCGCAATGTCGAAAAGGCAGCTTCCCTTGTGGAAAATAGGCTGAAAAAGCAACGGGACCGCGCTTTGACGATTCATGGCTGGCTGAAAGAACAGCCGATGACCGCTTTTCAAATTTGTAAAAAGCTGTTTCCGACCGTCTTTCAGAAAGAGCTTGGCCTTACGATGTCCGAAACGATCGGACAACTTGATTATCTTGAGGATGAAGGGCTTATTTATGTTGACCGGACATGCCCTTTATGGTGTTATTATGCAGCAGACTGATCAAATCAACAGAGGTGTCGTATGAGAAATCAATATTTGAAAGGAAAAGTAGTCGCCATTACGGGGGCTTCCAGCGGAATCGGCGAGCAGACAGCATATAAAGCGGCCGAATTGGGAGCATCGGTTGTGCTTCTTGCCCGATCGGAAGACAAGCTGGCCGCAGCCGCCAGCCGGATTGAAAGGACAACCGGCTTACGCCCTTTATATTTTGGACTTGATGTCAGCGATCCCGGGCAGGTCGAACGGGTTTTCACCACCATCTACAAACAGGCTGGCAGAATTGACATACTTGTCAACAATGCAGGTTTCGGTATTTTCGAGGAATTTGAAAAAGTGCCGCTTGATGAAGTGAAGAAGATGTTTGACGTCAACGTTTTCGGCGTGATTGCCTGTACCGGAATGGTGCTCCCTCATATGAAGGAGCAAAAAAGCGGACATATCATCAATGTCGCTTCCCAGGCCGGGAAACTGGCCACCCCGAAGTCGAGTGCCTATTCAGCAACAAAGCATGCCGTTCTCGGTTTGACCAACAGTTTGCGGATGGAGGCGGCCCCATACGGAATCCATGTGACGGCAGTGAATCCCGGGCCGATCAAAACGAACTTTTTCGAAACAGCCGATAAATCGGGCAGTTACGTCAAAAGTGTGGAAAAGTTCATGCTGCCGGTTGATGCAGTGGCAGAAAAAATTACCGGAGCCATGGTCAAGCCCCGCCGGGAAATTAACCTGCCGCGCTGGATGAACGCAGGGAGTGTGTTATACCAGCTATTTCCGGGATTGGTGGAAAAAGTCGCGGGGGATGCGTTTCGGAAGAAGTGAAAAGCACCATTAGAGTGCTTTTTTCACTGTATATCATAAACTGTTTCTATATATCAGGTTTGTTTATCCAATCAGCTGTTTGAAGGAGATATATTATTTTTAAAACGCTCAAAGATTTTTCAAAAAAATCTTTGAGCGTTTTTTCTTTAGTAAATGTGATGTTAATCCATTTGTTCATCGGTTCGATACTTTTCCTGTCATCCGGTTATATACTCATATACGACATCTTCCAGAACATCCCCAACATCTGCTTCACTGCCCTGTCCTTCGAGCATGTCCTCTGCTTTATCGATCAGCTTTTCCATGTCAGCTGCGGGCAGGCTGGTGTTTGCCTGATCATATTGTGCCAATCTGCGCCGGATCATCCCGGCAAGTAAGCTTCTGTCCATGTGCCGTTCTCCTTTTTCCAAAATTCCTTACCTCTATTATAAACAGGCGGGAGGCAGCCTTAATAGTCCCGTATGTTTTTTTAGCATACCGTCTTGCTGCCCCAATCCTGCCTCATCCGACTTGGGTCAGCCAAAATGCAGCTGCCTTTACTTACAAAACATGCCGCTGACCGGGTCTTCTTGCTGAGCATCACAAAAAATTCCATTGAAAGTGGAATATATATTCTCTTATAATAAAAACAACGAATAAGAACGCGTGTTCGGTGGAAAGGATAGTATAGAGAGAAAGACACAGGAGGGAGACTTTATGGTTGAATACACAGAACTGCCGGACCAGAAAATCCTTTGTATTGATATGAAGAGTTTTTATGCGAGCTGCTCAGCGGTGATGCGGGGGCTCGATCCGCTTGATTGCCATCTGGCTGTTGTCGGTGACACCGACCGCCAGGGAAGTGTCGTGCTCGCCGCTTCCCCACGCCTTAAAAAGGAATTCGGCATCAGGACGGGAAGCCGCCTGTTTGAAATTCCCGCCGATCCCCGCATCCTGACGGTGAATGCGGAAATGTCCCTGTATTTGCGGGTGTCGATGGAAATCACCCGGCTTTTCAACCGTTTTGTGCCGAAAGAAGCCATCCACACATACAGCGTGGATGAAAGCTTTTTGAAAGTGGATGGCAGTGAAGGGGCGTGGATCATGGCAGAAAAAATAAGGGATGAAATCGATAAGGAATTCCAGCTTCCGTGTGCAGTTGGCATCGGGCCCAATATGCTGCTGGCCAAACTGGCGCTCGATCTCGAAGCGAAACATAAAGGAATTGCCGAATGGCGTTATGAAGATGTGCCGGAAAAGCTATGGCCGCTCGCGCCGCTCAGCAAAATGTGGGGCATCGGCACCCGGGTTGAACGGACCCTGAACCGCATGGGGATATTCAATGTCGGCCAGCTGGCAGCTTTTCCGCTTGAACGGCTTGAGAAAAAGTTCGGCATCATGGGAAATCAGCTATATTATCATGCCAATGGCATCGATCTTTCCGAACTCGGCGCCCCGATCATGCAGGGGCAGATCAGCTTCGGCAAAAGCCAGATCCTGCTCAGGGATTATAAGAACCCGGAGGATGTGAAACACGTCATTCTTGAAATGTGCGAGGAAGTGGCACGCCGGGCCAGAAACCACAAAAAGGCGGGCCGGACGGTGAGCCTCGGCCTCGGGTACAGCAAGGATGAGGGCGGGGGAGGTTTTCACCGTTCCCGTACAATCAGCCAGCCGACAAACGTGACAATGGAGCTTTATCGGGTTTGCCTCGAACTTCTCGATGAGCACTATCAGGGCGGAACTGTCCGTAAAATATCCATTGCGCTTTCCAATATTACCGATGACGAGAACGTCCAGCTCAGCCTATTCGACCCCGGCAGGCCCCGCCGGCGCCGGCTCGGCTACACAATGGACGCCATCCGCCGCAAACATGGGAGCGAAAAGCTGCTGCGGGCGGTATCTTTTACGGAGGCAGGAACGGAAAAACATCGAAGCGGGCTGATCGGCGGCCATAAAAAATAGATAGGAGGAGAACCATGTTAAAAGACAGAGGCAATATCAAGTGGACATCTCTCATGCTTCCGGAGCACGTAGGCAAGCTTCGCAGCTGGGAAAAAGAAGACAGGCGCCTGCAAAAGCCGGAGTTGGATGAACAGGAATTTGCGTTTCTCGACGACATGATCACAGAGGCGCTCAGCCTGCAAAAACCGCTTGCGTTTACCGTGTTTGATAAAAACGGCCTTTATCAGGCGACCGGCCGGATTGCCCGGATTGACCAGATAAACGGACTCCTTCATCTTGCCGGCGCCCCGGGGGAAGGCAAGCGGCAAACGATACCGCTTGGGGATATCCTTAAGGCGGAGTGGACGGCAGTGTGAGATGAGGCAAATGTGAAACGCGGGGAAAATGGAATCGGATTAACAGCCGGCGGTATGCGGTATATTACATGTAGCACGTAATAGGCAGATAAGGAAAAGGAGCTGCTCGGATGAAGCGCAAGATTTATTTACTGATGGCAGCAGTGAGTGCCCTGGCAGTACTGGGCCTGGCAAACCGGCATGCTTTTGGGGCGGATATGGAGGTATTGAGAAAGTGGATACTCTCATTCGGAATATTTTCTTCAGCCGTTTACATCACGATATTGGCAGTACGCCCGCTGACCCTTTTTCCTGCATCGGTTGTGACAGTCATGGGAGGCCTGGCGTTCGGGCCGGTCAAAGGCTTTATTTACACGCTCGCAGGGGCACTGCTGGGTGCGGCTGTGTCATATATGATTGTTGAAAAATTAAACTGGAAAATGAACCTCACTTCTTCGTCAAGACTCGCAAATCTTAAAGAACGGGTGGAAAAGCGGGGGTTCTATTATTTATTGATGCTGAGGATATTGCCGGTATTGAACTTTGATCTTGTCAGCTACGGTTCTGCAGCAGCCCGCATCCCGTTCAAACGGTATATGGCTGCAACATTCCTCGGCATTATTCCGGGAACAGTAGCGTATACCTTTCTCGGCAGCAGCATTATCACAGGAGAAGTCGAGCTGATAGTGGCTGCTGTATTGATTCTTGCATTGCTAAGCCTTATCGCCCGATTCTTTGCCAAAAGGAGAAAAGGGATTCCGGAATGATATAGGACGCGGTTTTGGAGTGCAGGATATTCCTACATGGTGAACAATTAAACATACAAAAAACGGCCGCAGTCTTTGAACTGATGGCCGTTTTTTAACGGATTTGCCTTTTTGAGTGAAGGTGCAGGCGTGGTATTGGCTCTGTTGAAGCTTGACTGTTTTTTTTTCGAAGCAAGTGCAAGGCGTTCGTTTTATAATTTACCGGCATAAGTGTAATAACCGTATGCGTGCCCTGTTGGGTGATGCACGGCTGGTTTTGGTAACGAATAGCAGGTGAGCGTTCCCTTTTTGATGATGTAGGTTTTGGTAACGAATAGCAGGTAAGCGTGCCCTTTTTGATGCTGTGAGAGTCGTATTGGTGACGAATAAGCAATAAGCGCTCTTTGTGTGATGCCCGGCCAATTTTGGCGTTTCCCTTCCGATATACTTATATCTGTTGTAAAGCGAGCCTCTGCCGTCGCTGCTTCAAAAGGAAACATAATCTATCAAAATGAAATGCTGTTCTGTAACAATTTTAAGGCGGGTCGGATCAGGCAATTCAATCAAAAAGGGCACCAAACCTGTGCGGTTTGCTGCCCTTTCAGGATGTTGTATTAGGTTTTGCAAGGCAGCCGCTGTGCCTTTTTCGGCAAGTGCCTTACTCCTGTTCGGCCCGGACTTTTGAATCGAATTGGCCGCGGTGTGTGCCGTCACAAAAAGGTTTGTTTTCGGATAGGCCGCAGCGGCAAAGCGAGACCGACTTTTTGGTTTCAAACGTATTGCCTTCCACATCGACGACTTCAAAATCCCCGTTGACAAGAAGAGGACCGTTATCCATTACTTTGATTTTGACATCACTCATATCAACGCCTCCTTTGTATGATCAACTATATCGTAAACAGAAAATTAAAAATATACAACAAGAAGCACTTGCCGGCCGATGGAAAAAGCGGACGGCGAATTCCGCAGTCGAAATTCCTGCATTGTTCAAGGTATAATAAAAAGAATAAAGGACCGTTAGGCGGTGCAGTGCCTGGCCGCCCGCAAAAAAGGAAGGGACCGGGCAGCCGCACAATAAAGGCGTCCTCCTTTTATTAAAACGAGCCGATGGAGGTGATCCAGCCCCATGAAAATTACAGTATCAGAGTGTGCCGCTGAGAGGCTCGCCGGAATTGCCGGCAGTTCCGGCGGCAGCTACTTCAAGCTGATTTATGATACGGAAGGCTGCGGGTGCGGTGTGGATGGAACGGCTGCCCTCATCCTTACGAGGAAAAAGAAAGAAACCGATAAAGTATTTCCGGCAGGTCCCTTTACATTTTTGGTCGCCAGTCATGACATCATCTATTTTGACGAGCGATTGACGGTCGACTGCAGGGCAGGCGGGCACAGCCTTCTGTTGAAAAGCCCTGAGCGTATCATCAGCTCGAACTTGAACTTGCAGCTGGAAGAAAAAGATGATTGAGTGGAAGGGAGGCGACATCAAGTGCCCAGACGGAAAAACAATCAAACCAGAGAGCGGGAAAAGGAAAAAGGGTCATTAAAGGATCATCTGCAAGGTGATATTCTGACGAAACTGCAGGAAAAGAAAAAAGAATTGAAGGCAAAGGAAGAAGATGAGCGGCTGCAGCAGGCTGAGCAGCGCCGCCGCGAACGTGAAGAACGAGAAAAGAACAAGTCGTTTGAGGAATTGCTGGACGAAAGCGGCCTTGACTGGAAAAAATTCAAATAAAACGAGAAAAAGCATGTCTGCAGATATTTGAGATTGAAGATGAAAAAAATTGATCAAATCATGCAAATAAGAAAATCCTTTTTTACCGTATAGGAAAGTATAAATTGTCAGCAAGGGAAGTATTTCGAGGCAGCTGCCATTTTAGGACATAGAGAAAGGCGGTTGCTTCTCTGTCTTACTTAAAAAACGGTCAGTGGATCAAAACCTCTGACCGTTTTTTTCTAAAGATAAGGAAGTATAAGTTTTTCAAGGAAGGTTAGTGTTCAGCTGCGAGTCCTGGCGGCTGTCTTCATAAGCAACCCCCTCTCCAAAAGCAAGAAAAATCCTCTGTAAACCACCGTTGCCAAAAATTAAATCCGCAAAACCGGCTGCCCCGATTGTACATACAGAGAAAAATGCCGGCTGCCCGAAAAATTCATTCCCGCACCATGCCATTCTCAGCTTATGGGTTTCGCTATTCTTCCCACATGGATTGTCTTTTGGTAAAATAAAAAGACAGAAAAGTCAGACATAAAAAAGCGGGGAGGGGCGGAGATGGCAGACCGTGAAAAGGTCTCGGCTTTATTCATCAATTTCATATCAGCTGCCGGATGGATAGCTATCCTTTATGCAGCAGTAGGATTTTCCTTGCCGGAAAACATATTGATCTATTTGATCCTTCTGCTATTCATCGGGATAACCGAGAGTTATCCGATCAGCCTTAAAAAAGGGCAGAGCTCGCTCGGTTTTCCAATTATCTATACATTCAGCTTCCTGTTCGACCAGCCGGCTGTCATTGCGGGTTTCGCAGTTGTCATAACGCTTGTGAATATTAAGGCAAAGCGGCCATGGCGAGTTGTGTTTTTTAATCCCGCTTTGCTGTCAATCAGCCTGCTGGCTGCTTACAGCATTGCGCCGGCTGCTGCAGAGGCCGCACAAGCGGCGGAAATGGACCAGTTTGTAGTCCTGATTGTCCACCTTGGGGTATTTACGCTGTCCTACTATGGGATTAACAACCTGCTTGTTGATCTTGTCCTCTTCATGCGCCCACAACGGTATACACGGCGGCAATGGGTACAAAAGACGTTATCCGAAACATTGATCATGTCATTATCTTTTCTGTACGGTGTTTTAATGTTCAATCTAGGGAGTGAAGATCGCGGGCCTTTTGATGTTTTTGCCTTCTTTTTCTTCTTTTCGCCGCTTGTCGGCTTTTCGCTTTTGAGTGCAACTGCGGCAAGGCTGCGTATACAGAGAAATAAACTGAAACAACTGTATGATGTCAGCATGGTCCTTAACAAAGGGATAGCATCTGGAAAATGGATGGAAGATTTCCGGGAGCCCCTTGAGGGCCTGCTGGAAGCGGATGCTGTTCTATTCATAATGGAAGACGGAGACCGCTGGAAAAAGATGATTTCCGCTGGCAAGATTGAAGATAAGAAGATTGAGGGCCGTGTTCCCGAGCTTATTCAGCATATATCTTCCACTGTTATTTATCCGAACCGCAAAAAAGATGGCGGCCCGCTATCCGGTTTCTTTTTGCCGGCGATCCAGTCGCTCATGTATGCACCGGTTATACTGGATGACAAGACGATTGGAATCCTGCTGGCCGGGCGAAGCCGGACCCACAGTTTTTCGACCGATGATATCCGCTCCATCACTGCCCTGGCAAACCAACTTGCAGTCATATGGCGGTCCAAGGCACTCATTGCCGAGCAGGAGAAACATAAAATTTTGGAGGAACGAAATCGGATTGCAAGGGAAATTCATGATGGCCTTGCGCAGTCGCTTGCAGGGGCGGTCATGAATCTTGATACAGCGGTGAAACAGCAGGACGCCTCGCCGGACCGTGCGAAAAAACTGATTGAGGATGCGGCATCCCGGCTTCGGTCCAGTATGCAGGAACTTAGGAACTCAATTCACGCTCTCCGTCCTTACCCGACGGAAAGAGTCGGATTGAAGCAGGCAATAGAGGCGAAAGCGGCCGCCGCTGACAGCCAGACGCCGATAAAGGTGAATTTCCAGCAAAGGGGAACGGAATATGAGCTTGATTCAGATATCGAGAAAATCATGTTCGATATTTTCCAGGAAAGCATGGCGAATGCCCTGAAACACAGCAGCGCACAAACGATCGATGTATTGCTAAGCTATCAAAAAAAACAGACGCTGCTTCAGATATCAGATGATGGAAAAGGATTTTCCCTGCTTGATGCGATGCTGAAGGCGAAAAACGGCAGCCATTTCGGGATATTAAATATGAACGAACAGGCGGAAAACCTGGATGCCACTTTGCAAATTGACAGTAAAAAAGGGGAAGGGACGGTAATCCAGTTTATCGTTCCGAAAGAAAAGGAGCGTGTGGAACTTGATCAGCGTCGTATTGGTAGATGACCATGCCGTATTGCGAGACGGTCTTAAAAATATTTTCGCACTTGAAGAGGATATTAACGTAGTCGGGGAAGCGGTGAAAGGGGAAGACGCCCTCCGTACGATCAGGGCTGCCGCTCCGGATGTCGTCATCATGGACATCAACCTGCCGGGGATGAACGGCCTGGAAGTGACACGGATTGTGAAAAAAGAGTTTCCTGACATCCGGGTCCTTGTCCTGACAATGTATAGTGATGATGAATATTTAATGGCTGCCCTCCGTGAGGGAAGCGACGGCTATTTGCTGAAGGATTCACCATCCGAACAGGTGGTGGAGGCAGTCCGCACGGTCGCACTAGGTGAATCGATCATCCATCCGAGTATGACAAAGAAATTGATCGATTATCATAACCGTAAAAAGGAAGACAAAGAAACCCGCCTGACTGAGCGGGAGCGGGAAGTGCTGATTTGCCTTGTGGAAGGGTTAAGCAACAAGGAAATCGCAAGTAAGCTTTTCATTAGTGACAAGACGGTTAAAATCCATGTAAGCAAGATTTATAAAAAGCTTGATGTGAAAAGCCGGTCGCAAGCCGTCATTCACGCTGTGCAGCATCATCTTGTGCCACTTCCGTAAGAAAATTTGATTGCAGAGGAAATCCGGAGAACACACCAGATTTCAGGAAAACATTACTTTTCAGTAAGGAAGGCTCTCGGCACAGAGGCTGATTATAAGAATAGAGACAAGGGCAGCGGTGCCCAGTCTTTGCCTAAAAGCTCGCCAATCGGCGGGTTTTTTAGTGGTTAAGAAAATGATAAAAAAGTTTTGTGTTGTGGATAAAAAGCAAGAAGGGAGTCATCCAGCTCCAGGCGCCAGCGGCTATCATCATAAGCGGGCGCCCTGCGCTTTTGTTCCCGTATAGGAAAGGATAAATTGTCAGCAAGGGAGTACTTCGACGTAGTTTCCAATTTTAGGTGTATAGATAAGGGCAACTACACCTCTGTCATCGCCTAAAGGCTCGCCAATCGGTGAGTTTTCTTTATGGTTCGGTGAGTTTGCCGAAACATACTACTTAAGGTTTATCCATCGTTAGGACTTTCTCTCCGATTTTACTACTTATGCGTAATAGTCCCCAAAATGTAAACAAGAGATAATTAAATTGACATAATTTTAAAAAAACAAAGGGGTGATTGTGTGGGAGAGAAGCAGAAGCGGGTGCGCAGCAGTTTAGCGTATTTGCTGATCGGATTATTAATGGTTTCTTTGTTCATTTCCCCGTTATCGGGAAAGAAAGCACAGGCGGGAGAAGCCGCTGAAAAGATTAGCGGCGAACTTGCGGAAAAACTGGATACGTTAAGCGGCAGCCTGGGAGTTATTGTGACATTCAACAAAACAGAAGGTCCCGGAGCAGAAGAAACAAAGATGCTTGAAAGCATTGGAATCACAAACGGGGTCATGATGAAATCACTGCCAATGGCAGGTGTAACGGCAGATGCCAGTCAGATTAAAGCACTTGCGGAGTCACCGTCGGTAAGGTCCATTCATGAAAACAAAAAACTGGAGTATTTCAACGCCGATGCGACAGAACTGACCGGAGTCGATCAGGTGCGTACCGACAAAGCGATGCAGAAAGCAAATAACGGCATGCCGATCACCGGTAAAGGCGTCGGGATCGTGGTCAATGACAGCGGGGTCGACGGCACGCATAGTGACCATAAATTTGGTGAAAACCTCGTCCAAAATGTAATGGGGTCCACGAATCTAAACGCAATCAGCGGTCTCTTGCCGATCAGCTACACTGAAAATGTGCCCAACACGGATACAAATTCGGGACACGGCACTCATGTCGCAGGGACAGTCGGCGGCACCGGGGCAATGTCCGGCGGTAAATATGAAGGGGCAGCACCGGGTGCAGATATGATTGGTTACGGTTCGGGCGCTGCGCTTTTTGTCCTTGACGGCATTGGCGGGTTTGACTATGCCCTGACACACCAGGCAAAGTATAACATCCGCATTATTACAAATTCATGGGGTTCATCGGGTGATTTTGACCCTAACGATCCAATCAACATTGCGAGTAAGATGGCATATGACCGCGGTATCACGGTGCTATTTGCAGCAGGAAACGAAGGTCCCGGCGAAAACACTCACAATCCTTACGCCAAGGCGCCTTGGGTGATCTCGGTAGCTGCAGGTGAAAAAGACGGGACGCTTGCTGATTTTTCTTCCCGCGGCACAAAGGGTGCAGGCGGAACATTCACGATGGATGGGGAAGAATGGACATGGCATGACCGTCCGACCATAACGGCCCCCGGTGTCGGGATTATTTCAACAAGGGTGATCGCACCGGTTTCTTCTCTGGGAGCGGCTGATGACATTGACGGCATTGAGCCGGCTTATCTTCCTTATTATACAACGATGAGCGGGACATCAATGGCGACGCCTCATGCTGCCGGAGTAGCGGCACTGATGTTTGAAGCGAACCCGTCGCTTTCGCCTGGCGATGTCAAAGCAATATTCGAGGAAACGGCGACGAATATGCCCGGCTATGAAACATGGGAAGCGGGTGCCGGATACTTGAATGCATACGCGGCGGTGGACAGTACCATGAACGGAACGGACTACGGTGCAACCGTCAATGCTTTTGCCGAGTTCAACAGCACCGTACAAACAGAGGCGGAACATAAATCATTCACGGTTGACTATAATCCTGTGACATATATTTCTGATAATGCATATGAGTTTCAAGTTCCCGCGGGCATCTCAGGTTTGTCCGCCAAAGTATTTGCGCGCGGGCTGCTTGAAGAAACAGGGAACCCTTTGAATCTTGTTCTCATTTCACCAGATGGAGCGGAATACAGTTCGGGCATAAGCCTCCTGTTCCCAATTTATCCGGACAGGACGGTTTCCGTCAGTTCCCCCGTTCCGGGCACGTGGAAAGCAGAAATCCGCGGACTTCGCGGAGCAGAGGAAAATCCGCTGGCAACCGGGCTGCCTGAGACTGTCAAAGGCACACTGGCCCTGACAGCGGTAAATGGTTTTTCAGGGCTCGGAGACATAGAAGGGCATCCAGCCGAATCCGCCATCAAACTTGGCATCGGCGAACGGTTGTTTGACGGGAAGGATAACGGCATGTTTAAGCCAGACAGCAGCCTCACCAGAATGGAACTGGCACAATACCTTGCCGCCGGGGCAGGAATCCGCCAGGCGGTCTCACCTAAAACGTTTACTGATGTGAAAAGCGGGGAGCTTGCGTTTGCCGGTGCAGTGACAGCGCAAGGTGCAGCTTTGAAAGCTTCATCCTATGAACAGAAAGGTGTCATGCTGGCTGATGGGGCGTTTAACCCGAATGGTGACGTGTTAAGAGCAGACCTGGCCTATTCCCTCATTCAGAGTCTTGGCTTACAGCAGGAAGCGGCGGCAAAAGCTGGTGATACGCTTACTGTCCAATATGGCGATGAACGAATAGAGATTGAGGATGCCGGGAAAGTGCCAGATGAGTTTAAAGGGTATGTCCAGCTTGCTCTTGATCTGAATGTCCTGAATGCTTATTTCGAAACAGATCAGGGTCCGTATGAGCTGGAACCATCTCTAAAAGCATTCTTCAGTCCGGAAAGTCCGGTGAGCCGCGGTGATTTTGCGGTAGCAATGACGAGGTTTTACAATGCGTATATGAAATAATGGGAACCACCCGGAGAGCACAATGCTTCGGGTGGTTTTTTGAGCATGGTAAAGCGGGCGTCCCGCACTTTTGTTCATGAAGACTTAACGGTGTTTTTCATACCTGATTGCCGGTGTGAGGGACTGCAGCCTTCGGAACATGTCATTGTCAATCGCTCCCCGGGAAACAGCCTGTACATTTTCCTGAAGCTGGCCGATGGAACTGGCTCCGGGAATGACGGAGGCGAGGGCAGGGTGGTGAAGGGGATAACGGAGTGCAAGGTATTCTTCCGTAAACCGGCTGTCCGCTGTTTCATGCAGGCTGTTGCCGATTGTACGGAGCTCTTCATAGGTAAACCCAAGATGGCCGTTCTCCTTGAACTTTTCCGCCTTGTCGGCAGACCTTCCTGTCAGAAGGCCTTTCGCAAGCGGCCCTCTTGCAATGGCGCTGATCTTCTCATTCTCCAGCAGCCCGAGCACTTCTTCCTCCGGCCTTCTGTCAAGAAGGCTATATTGGATCATGACGCTCACCATGTTGGATCGGCGTGCATATTCCCTGATTACATTGGGGCGGATGGAAGAGATGCCATATTCCCTTATGAGCCCTTCTGTTTTTAATTCTTCGAATGCTTCTATCGTTTCATCGATCGGATCATCAATTGTGCCGCCATGGAGCTGGTACAGGTCGATATAATCGGTCTGCAGCCGCTGCAGGCTTTTCTTTACCGCTTCTTTTATGTAGGCTTTGGACGGGTCCCAGTACCAGCCGTCTTTACCGTTTTCCCAGTGATTTCCGCCTTTGGTGGCAATGATGATATCGTCGCGGATGCCTTTCACCGCTTTTCCGATAAATTCCTCATTCAGGCCAAAATCGTAAAGGTCGGCGGTGTCAAGATAGTTGATGCCGAGTTCCAGTGCTCTGTGAATGATGGACACCGCTTCCTTTTCATCAGTCCCCAGTGACATGCAGCCGAGTCCGATTTCGGATACGTATAAATCGGACTGGCCCAGCCTGTTTTTATTCATTTTCGAGCCTCCCATCTTATCATTTCCTTTATTGTAACGTACGCAGGGAAACGGGCAAAGAAGGATGGTCCTGTATATGGGAAATGGAGTGATGGCCTTACTCAGGCAAGCCTAGTTATAGGACCAGGCCCATAAAACAGCATGGAGCGAAGGGGGATTAACACAGCCTACAAAATAAAGATGGAACTTGCCGGCCAGCGGGCATTCAGGCGCAGACTGAGACTGCTTCCTTTTATTCATATCCATAACATCGACAGCTATACGGAAAATTTCCTTATATAATCTGTTTGGTGAAAAGAAAAAAGCCGCACGCTGGCGGCCTTTACTTCTTCGCTAGGGAAGTCCATTGCTGGATGGTATCAAACTGTTTGCTGTATTCTTGCAACGCCCGGCGAATTTCCCAGCTTTTGCCGACGAGTGTGATTCCGTGTTCCTTTACATAAATTTTCATTGGGCTTCCTCCTTCAATGGTACAGACATTTTTGAGTTATGATAGACTTTATGTTGAGAAGACATATGCTAGAACAAGGGGATGAAATGGTTGAAGCATTTAATTGAACAAACGACTGCTGAAGAAGTGATATATGAAGGCAAGATCATTGACTTGAAGGTACAGGAGGTTAAATTGCCGAACGGGAAAACGAGCAAGCGCGAAATTGTGAGGCATCCTGGTGCCGTTGCGGTCATTGCCCATACGGATGAAGGGAAGCTCATCCTCGTCAGGCAATACCGGAAACCGATGGATCGGACAATGGTTGAAATCCCGGCGGGGAAGCTGGAACCGGGTGAGGATCCGCTTGTGACTGCCAGGCGGGAGCTTGAGGAAGAAACCGGATATGTCGCTGATAGTATGGAGGAAATCATAGCGTTTTATACGTCTCCTGGCTTTGCGGACGAACTCGTCCACCTTTACGAAGCGAAAGGCCTTAAAAAAGGGGATGGGGCAGCTGTGCTCGATGAGGATGAATTTGTCGATGTAATGGAAGTCACCCTGCAGGAGGCAGAGCAGCTGATTCAAACGCGGGAAATTTATGATGCAAAAACGGCGTATGCCGTCCAGTATTTGCAATTGAAAGAAGCGGCTGAGAGGAAATGAACAGTTACTTCGCCGACTTCCATATTCATATAGGCAGGACGGGCAGCGGAAGACCGGTGAAAATCACCGCATCTCCGAAAATGGATCTTGCATGTGTCCTGGAAACGGCGGCTGTCGTGAAAGGCCTTGATATGATCGGCATAATAGATGCCCACGTGCCCGAAATCCAACAGGAGCTTGCCGGGCTTTTACACGCTGGGATTCTGACTGAGCAGGAACGGACCCTTTTTTATAAAAAAACAGCCGTCATTCCCGGTGTGGAAGTTGAGCTGCTATCTCCAGAAACAAACGCTCCCGTGCATGTTCTTTGCTACATGCCGGGCCTGGCAGAAATGAAGGAGTTCTCTTCATGGCTGAATACAAAGATGAAAAACCCGACATTAAGCACCCAGAGGGTGGCACTCGATCCTGTTGTGCTTCAGGAAAAAGTGAAGGAACATGCCGGCGTTTTTATTCCCGCCCATGTTTTCACTCCTTTTAAGAGCACCTATGGAAAAGGGGTCACCCGTTCACTGTCGGAAATATTCAGGCCTGATCTGATTGATGCCATCGAACTCGGCCTGAGCCAGGATACCGCGACAGCGGATGCAGTCGCTGAACTGCAGAGCTACCCCTTTGTCACTAATTCAGATGCCCACTCCGTTTAAAAAATTGCCCGTGAATATCAACAGATGACCATGGAGCGCCCTTTTTTCCAGGAGTGGAAGCTGGCGCTGGAAGAACAGGGCGGAAGGGCGATAACCGCCAACTTCGGTATGAATCCGAAGCTTGGAAAATATTATCGGACCGTCTGCAGGGAATGCGGCAGGAAAGAGGATCCGGCCCGGTCCAGGTGTGTCACCTGTGGAGGCGGGGTTGTGAAAGGTGTGTATGAACGGACAAAGGAACTGTCCGGCATACCAGGCTCGGAACAAAAAAGAAGCCGGCCCCCTTATATTTATCAAGTTCCGCTAGATATGATACCCGGCATCGGGCCGGCGTCCCTGAGAAAGCTGAGAGAGGTGATCGGCACGGATATGGATGTGCTGCATCACACTTCTTATGAACAGCTTCTGGAAGCGGTCAATGCAGCGGCTGCAAATAAAATTATGGCGGTCAGAAATGGTGAAGCTGACATAGCGGAAGGCGGAGGCGGGACGTACGGCCGCCTCCGCTGACGGCAGCAGGGACAGCTATATCCAATGATAGTTTTACTAGAAATCGGCCAGGCTCTGTCATAGATTCCCCCGTTCCCAAATAAAATGAAGTAAGGAACAGGGGGGACCGGCATGAGGAAGAACTGGAAGTATGCATTACAATCGCATTTGCGCGACTTTTTTTCTCTTTATGTATTCATTTTTGTCCTTTTTTTAATGGGCATTGTTTTTGGTGCGGTCACAGTAAACAGTTTAAGCCATCTTCAAAAGAATGATTTATTTGAGTATTTGAGCCTGTTTTTCGGACAAGTCCAAAATGGATCGATTGCTGAACAGGGGGTCATGTTCAAGCAAAGCTTTCTCCACAATGCAAGACTTGTAGGCCTCATGTGGATTCTGGGCCTTTCCATCATCGGCCTGCCTATCATATTGGTATTGATTTTTTTGAAAGGGGTAGTTGTCGGATTTACGGTCGGTTTTCTGGTGAATCAGCTTGGATGGCATGGCTTCATGCTCTCATTTGTATCCGTCATGCCGCAAAACCTGCTTCTCATTCCCGCTTTCATCATCTTTGGGACCGCAGCGCTGTCGTTTTCTTTGAAACTCATGCGGCAGCTGTTCATAAAAAAGACAACAGCAGATGCGTTATTTCCGGCATTTATGAGGTATACTATGTTAATGATAATCATTATTATTGCGGTCGGGGCAGCTTCTTCTTTTGAAGCGTATCTTTCCCCCGTTTTAATGAAGAGTGTCATAAAGATTATCTATTAAAGAGACGGCGGATTTTAAAATGATTCTTTCTTTCTGATTAAAATCATTTTAATTTGACACTATTTTTCTCAGTTATTATAATAGTAATGTGAAGTTGCGGGAGCCGCGGGAGGGATTGCAAAAATGGAAAGCAGAATTGACCGCATTAAAAAACAGCTACATTCGAAAAGTTACAAGTTGACGCCGCAGCGGGAAGCGACTGTGAGAGTTCTGCTGGAAAATGAAGAAGATCATTTGAGTGCTGAAGATGTCTACCTTCTCGTGAAAGATAAAGCTCCTGAAATTGGGCTTGCAACTGTATACCGCACACTGGAATTGTTAACCGAGTTGAAAATTGTTGATAAAATCAATTTTGGCGATGGCGTATCCCGCTACGACTTGCGTAAAGAAGGGGCAGCCCATTTCCATCACCATCTCGTGTGCATTGAGTGCGGTACAGTGGATGAAATCCAGGATGATTTGCTCGGAGATGTAGAGCGGATCGTTGAACGGGACTTTGACTTTAAAATTAAAGACCATCGCTTGACGTTTCACGGCATATGCCACAAATGCCAGGCGAAAGAAAAAGAAGAGAAATAACCTTTTCCGCTTGAGGGAAAGGTTTTTTTGATGTTAAGGAAATGATAAATTTTTTGCTTTGTGGATAAAAAGCGGGAAGGGAGGCATCCAGCTCCAGGCGCCAGCGGCTATCGTCATAAGCGGTGATCCCTTCCCGAAGGAAAGATCATCTTCCTGCGGGTACCCCCGCTTAAGCGTACGCAGCTAAGCGGACGCCCTGCGCTTTTGTTCATCGTATAGGATATTGCCAGCAAGGCAAAAGGCCGGCGCAGTGGCCAATTTTAAGAATATAGACAGAAGAGCTTACGCCTCTGTCTTCGCCTGAGGCTCGCCAGTCGGCGAGCTCTCTTTATGTTATTGAAAAGGTTGCTTGAAGCTGGGAAGTTGAAAACGCGGAACACGGGTGTTGGTTAAAAGGAAGGCTGTGTTAAAGCTTAATGTTGATTTTTTCAGTAGTTTATTGGAGTGGAAGGTGCGAGACTCCTCGAAAATAAAAATCAATTTTCTTCGTGCGGTGTCTATTCGAGGACGCTTATTCAATGTCCTGTGGGACTAGCGGGACGCTGAGGCCCCGCAGTTGTTTGCGGCCGGGGAAAATTTCCCCTGGTCCAGCAAATAATTGACGTCATTTCGACAATTCCCCGAAAAAAGGTCTGACCTATTTACAAACAGTAGGAAATCCGGTAACGTAACTAATGAAAAGGCTTTATTCAGGAAATGTCTTGAAACAATCCAAAGAAGCTGAAAAAAGATTTCCACCCAAATCATTAGGAAAATTTTCCGATTATGTATATTCGAGTCCCGGACAGGCATAACTTTTATGTATAGTGTGACTGGACGGGAGGAAATACGATGGGATCTTTTTTAAAACTGATGTGGGACATGCTGAAGATTTTTTTATTTTTCACCGGCTGTACGCTCCTTTTTTATTATGGGCTTCTGCTGGTGAACAGGGAATACGAGAGCTACCACCGTTACGATGAGCCGGAAGGCAGGGCCATTAAGGCTGCCAGTATGGTGGAAGATCTTGATACGGATTGGTATAACCGCTTGATTTACTATTTCCATTCAGGAGAGTAGGGGATAGAAGTGAAAGATCATGTAGAGGACTTTATCCACTTTCTTATTGTGGAGAGGGCCCTGGCGGATAATACAGTCCAGTCTTACCGCAGGGATCTTGGACAGTATGTCCTTTATCTGGATAAGGTAGAACAGCTTTCTTCAGTGAATGAAGTGAAACGGGCGCACATTCTTAATTACATACAGCACCTGAAGGAACAGGGAAGGGCCCAGACAACGATTGCCAGGAATCTTGCTTCGATCCGTTCGTTCCATCACTTTTTGCTGAGGGAGAAAGCATCGGAAAGCGACCCGACTCTTCATATTGAAACGCCAAAGCTTGATAGGAAGCTGCCGCGTGTTTTATCGATGGAAGAAGTGGAGGCGTTGCTGGCAACTCCGGAAAGCCATACGCCCCTTGGAAAAAGGGATTTGGCCATGCTTGAAGTCTTATATGCAACCGGCATCCGTGTATCTGAGCTTGTCCAGCTCAATGTAAGCGATGTGCACTTGACAATGGGATTTGTCCGTTGCCTCGGTAAAGGGAATAAGGAAAGGATCATTCCGCTCGGCAAGATGGCGCAGTCTTCGATTGCTGAATACCTTGACAGGGCCAGGCCGGAACTCTTAAAAAAGAAGCAGAACGATGCACTTTTTTTGAATCATCATGGGAACCGGCTGTCACGGCAGGGGTTTTGGAAGATCCTGAACAAGTTATCGGGGAAGGCCAATATCCAAAAGGAGCTGACACCGCATACGCTGCGGCATTCATTTGCGACTCACCTGCTTGAAAACGGCGCCGATTTAAGGGCGGTTCAGGAAATGCTCGGACACGCGGATATTTCCACTACCCAAATTTATACGCATGTTACGAACAAGCGCCTTAAAGACATTTATGCATCATATCATCCAAGAGCATAAGCTCCTGGTTTGCACAAAGAGGTCTGACTTCAGACAACGGTATATTTTCCCCTGTTAACAAAACAGGGTGATTGGGAATAACAAGTAATGGCAGTCAATAATATCCGAAGAATCTTTACTTCAGGAGGTAAACAATGGAATATAAACATTTCAAACGAATTTTTTTAATCGTAATGGACTCTGTCGGAATCGGTGAAGCACCCGATGCGGAACAATACAATGATAAGGGTGCGGATACGCTCGGCCATATAGCCGAACAGATGGACGGCCTCAATATGCCCAACCTCGGGAAACTGGGCCTCAGCAATATCCGTGAAGTAAAAGGAATTGAAAAAGCCGAAAAGCCGCTTGCTCATTATACGAAAATGGAGGAAGCGTCAAACGGTAAAGATACGATGACCGGCCATTGGGAAATAATGGGCCTTCATATCGATCAGCCGTTCAGGACGTTCCCGGATGGTTTTCCGGATGAATTAATTAACGAGCTCGAAGAAAAGACAGGCCGGAAAGTAATCGGAAACAAGCCTGCATCCGGTACAGCGATCATTGAAGAACTTGGCGAAGAACATATGAAAACAGGCGCACTGATCGTCTATACCTCTGCCGATTCCGTGCTGCAAATTGCGGCTCATGAAAAAATCATACCTATTGATGAACAATATCGTATATGTGAGCTTGCACGCGAATTGACGTTCGATGAAAAATATATGGTTGGACGTGTCATCGCCCGCCCGTTTATCGGTGAGCCGGGGGCGTTTGAACGCACATCAAACCGCCACGATTATGCTTTGAAGCCGTTCGGACGCACTGTGATGAATGATATGAAAGACAGTGGGTATGATGTCATCGCAATCGGAAAAATTTCTGATATTTATGATGGAGAAGGGGTGACCGAATCCCTCCGGACAACCTCCAACATGGATGGGATGGATAAGTTGAACCAGACGTTCGGCATGGACTTCACAGGGATTTCATTTGTCAATCTCGTTGATTTTGACGCCAAGTTCGGCCATCGCCGCGATCCGGAAGGTTACGGGAAGGCACTTGAAGAATTCGATGCGCGGCTTCCTGAAGTATTTGACAATTTGAAAGAGGAAGACCTGCTCATCATTACAGCAGACCACGGTAACGACCCGGTGCACCACGGCACTGATCATACCAGGGAATTTGTGCCCCTGCTTGCTTACCATAAGGGGGATGAAGGCGGAAAAGAGCTTGAAATCCGTAAAACATTCGCCGACATCGGGGCGACAATTGCTGATAATTTCACTGTTAAAATGCCTCAACACGGTATTTCTTTTTTAGAAAACATTACAAAATAACCCGTTGGAGGGATTGTGAATGAAGAAAGAGTTGATTATGAAAGCTGCCGATCATATCCGCAGAAAAATCGGTGAAACTCCGCAGATCGGACTCATCCTTGGTTCTGGCCTCGGTGTTCTCGCTGATGAAATTGAAAATCCGGTCGCCATTCCTTATGAAGAAATCCCTGAGTTTCCTGTGTCCACCGTGGCGGGCCATGCCGGAGAGCTTGTGTGTGGAAGTTTGCAGGGCAAACCGGTCATCGCCATGAAAGGCCGTTTCCATTATTATGAAGGATACGACATGGAAAAAGTGACATTCCCGGTCCGTGTCATGAAGGAAATCGGTGTGGAAAAGCTGATTGTCACCAATGCTGCTGGCGGAATAAATCCCGACTTTGAACCGGGAGACTTGATGATCATAACCGATCATATCAACAATATGGGGCATAATCCTCTGATCGGGCCTAACAATCCAGATCTCGGTGTCAGATTTCCGGATATGTCAGAGGCATACAGCAGGGAATTCCGCACCCTCGCTACAGGTGCAGCCGAAGAGGCCGGCATCAAGGTGAAAGAAGGCGTTTATGTGGCCAACACCGGGCCTTCTTATGAAACGCCGGCAGAAGTCAGGATGCTGCGCGGTTTTGGCGGGGATGCGGTCGGAATGTCAACGGTTCCCGAAGTCATTGTCGCCAGGCATGCGGGATTGAATGTGCTGGGCATTTCATGCATTTCGAACATGGCAGCAGGCATTCTTGACCAACCGCTGAACCATGAAGAAGTCATCGAAACAACCGAAAAAGTGAAAGAAGGCTTTCTGAAGCTTGTAAAACAAATTATCCAGGATATTTAAGAAGTCTTTATTGAATTTCATTTCCTGATAGAGGGTGAGAAAAATGAGAATGGTTGATATCATTGAGAAAAAGCGTGACGGCGGTGAATTATCCAAAGAGGAAATCGATTTTATGATCGAGGGGTACACAAAAGGGGACATCCCGGATTATCAAATGAGCGCGTTTGCGATGGCAGTTTTTTTCCGGGATATGTCACCAGCCGAAAGAGCCAATCTGACCATGGCGATGGTGGAATCGGGGGATCAAATCGATCTGTCTGCAATTGAAGGCATTAAAGTGGACAAGCACTCCACCGGAGGAGTCGGCGATACGACCACTCTTGTTTTGGCACCGCTCGTCGCATCGGTCGGCGTACCGGTCGCCAAAATGAGCGGGCGCGGGCTCGGCCATACCGGTGGGACGATTGATAAGCTAGAGTCGGTGGAAGGATTCCATGTTGAAATTGACAGCAGTCAATTCATCGACCTTGTCAATAAAAACAAAATTGCCGTCATCGGGCAGAGCGGAAATCTTACACCGGCCGATAAGAAGCTGTATGCGTTGCGTGATGTCACGGCCACCGTCAATTCCATTCCGATGATTGCGAGTTCAATCATGAGTAAAAAAATTGCCGCTGGGGCGGATGCCATTGTGCTGGATGTGAAAACGGGCGCCGGGGCATTCATGAAAGACCTTGATGATGCCAGAGACCTTGCCGGAGCTATGGTTGAAATCGGCAATAACGTGGGACGCAGAACAATGGCGGTCATATCGGATATGAGCCAGCCGCTTGGATTTGCTGTCGGTAATGCGCTTGAAGTGAAGGAAGCTATAGACACACTGCGGGGAGAAGGCCCTGAGGATCTTCAAGAATTATGTCTGACACTCGGTAGCTATATGGTGCTTCTGGCTGAAAAAGCGGAAAGCCTTGATGATGCCAGGCACATGCTTGAAGAAGCTATGAAAAGCGGCTCCGCACTGGAAAAGTTCAAAACCTTTCTTGAAGCTCAGGGCGGAAATCCGGAAGTCGTGGATGATCCGTCACGCCTCCCACAGGCCAGGCACAAAGTGGAAGTCCCTGCAAAATCAAGCGGCTTTGTCAGTGACATCACAGCGGATGAAATCGGTACGGCGGCAATGCTGCTCGGAGCCGGACGAGTCACCAAAGATTCGGAAATTGATCTGGCGGTTGGGCTGTACCTGAATAAGAAAGTCGGGGACAACGTGGAAGCCGGGGAATCGCTTGTCACGATCTACAGCAACAGGGAAGACGTTGAAGAAGTGAAGGAAATCATTTATCAAAACATTTCCATCTCGGCTGAAAATATTGAAAAACCGACCTTGATATATGATGTCGTTCAATAAAGTATGTACAGGTAAATAATAATTCAAGTTACACAAAAACCCCGGAGTTGTAAAAAACTCCGGGGTTTTTGTATACCTCAAGATACAAGTCAGAAACCACTTGACGGAAAAACCCCCCCAATTTTATACCAGATGGACCAATCAACTCCCCCCTCCAACAGCTGTATCGTTTTCGTAGGAAGAGAAAAACATAGCATGAATCCTGTAAATGTGTGTATATAAAATTAAATTATGGAAAAAATGGTCGTATTAGGAATGGAGGGATAAGATAGCATGAAGCGCGTACTTTTATCGCTTGTTTCGATATTTGTGATGGTAACTGCACAATTGCCTGCAGTCGTATCCGCCGAGGAAAAGCAAAGCCTCGATCTCGCCGACAAGGCAGAATCTGCCGTTTTGATGGAACGGGACAGCGGAAAAATTATGTTTGATAAAAAAGCTGATAAAAAGCTGCCGCCGGCAAGCATGACGAAAATCATGACGATGCTGCTTGTCATGGAAGCCATTGAAAACGGTGGACTGAAAATGGATGAGACGGTAAGGGCCAGCGAATATGCAGCATCAATGGGCGGATCCCAGATTTTTCTGGAACCCGGCGAGGAAATGACTGTCAGGGACCTCCTGAAAGGGGTGGCAATAGCTTCAGGCAATGATGCATCAGTTGCCCTGGCTGAAAGGATTGCGGGATCAGAAGATGCATTTGTCGAAATGATGAATAAAAAAGTAAAAGAACTCGGCCTCAAAAACTCTTCATTTAAAAATGTGACCGGCCTGCCGGCTGATGGCCATTACAGTTCTGCAAATGATATGGCAGTCATTGCCAGGGAATTGCTGAAATATGAGAAAATCATTGAATTTACCGGCACGTATGAAGATTATTTGCGCCAGGACACCGATAAG
This sequence comes from Guptibacillus hwajinpoensis, assembly GCA_016841765.1. GTDB lineage: Bacteria > Bacillota > Bacilli > Bacillales > Bacillaceae_O > Bacillus_BL. Next base: position 18,103 of record JAENYN010000028.1, on the reverse strand, counting down.
AAATTTTGGCTCGTAAACACGAACCGCCTTGTGAAATTTTATCCGGGTGTTGACGGATTGAAGACGGGCTATACAAATGAGGCAAAATATTGCCTGACTGCAACGGCAAAACGGGATGGCATGAGGGTGATTGCAGTCGTAATGGGGGCGCCGACTCCAAAGGAACGGAACAGGCAGGTTTCCAAAATGCTCGACTATGCATTCAATCGTTATGAAACCCATCAGCTTTATGAAAAAGGGAAGAAAATGGGTGAGGTGAGCATTAAAAAAGGGGATAGGAGAAGCGCAGACCTGGTTACAGCAGAACCGATATCCCTGCTCACCGAAAAAGGCCAAAAAATAGATGACATCAAAACAGAAGTGAAAGTGCCGCAAGCAATGCAGGCGCCGATTAAAAAAGGTGCGAAGGCCGGAAAAGTGATTTTTACTAAAAACGGGGAAGTGATTCTTGAAAAGGACCTGATCGTCAAAGACGGAGTCAAGACAGCTTCCTGGATAGACCTGTTCAAGCGGAATATGTCCTGGTTTGGCGGACAAAGGTAAAAACGTTTCTAATATTGTTGAAAAGGCACTAGTTTTGTTGGCTTGAAGGAAAATGTTTCAGGAACAGCGAAAGACTCTCTTAACCCATAAAAGGAGGATGCTTAGGATGAGTCTTTCGATAAATCTGGAAGTGAAACAAGACGTGCTATTAATAAGACTCGCCGGGGAACTCGATCACCATACGGCGGAAGAACTGCGTCAGAAAGTCAACAAAGTCATGGATGAATATCCTGTTCATCATATTGTGTTGAATCTTGAAGAACTGCAATTCATGGACAGTTCAGGTCTGGGAGTGATCCTCGGCCGCTATAAACAGGTGAAGCAGGCTGATGGGGAAATGGTGGTCTGTGCCATTTCTCCTGCAGTCAAACGCCTCTTTGATATGTCAGGGCTGTTCAAAATCATACGGATGGAACCGAGTGAAGCAAATGCCCTCCACCGCCTGGGGGTGGCATAAGATGAAAAATGAAATGAAGCTGCAATTTTCGGCATTGAGCCAGAACGAATCGTTTGCCAGAGTGACAGTAGCCGCCTTCATCGCCCAGCTTGACCCGACAATGGACACACTGACAGAAATCAAAACGGTCGTTTCAGAAGCTGTGACGAATGCGATCATTCACGGATACGACAATGATCCTGAAGGGATTGTCTATGTATCAGCCACTCTCGAGGACGAGATGGTGCACCTGGAAATACGCGACGAAGGCATCGGCATATCCAATTTGGAAGAAGCCCGCCAGCCGCTCTATACAACAAAGCCAGAACTCGAACGATCCGGAATGGGTTTTACCATTATGGAAAACTTCATGGACAAGGTGGAAATCACAACCGGGGAATCCTCCGGAACCACAGTTCGTCTGACAAAGTATTTGTCAAAGAGCAATGCGTATTGCAATTAAGGAGTTCTGCCTATGGATACGGAGATAAAAAATGAAAAGGCCCCCCATTTGAAGGATGAAGAGGTCAAAGAGCTGATCAAAATGAGCCAGCAAGGGGATAAAGCAGCGAGGGATATGATTATCCAGCGGAATATGCGCCTTGTCTGGTCGGTAGTCCAGCGCTTTCTGAACAGGGGCTATGAACCTGATGATTTATTTCAGATAGGCTGTATCGGACTTCTTAAATCAGTTGATAAATTTGATCTTTCGTATGAGGTGAAATTCTCTACCTATGCCGTTCCCATGATCATTGGTGAAATACAGCGTTTCATCCGGGATGATGGCACGGTCAAGGTGAGCCGCTCCCTGAAAGAAACGGGAAACAAGATCAGGAAAACGAAAGAGGAGCTAACGAAAACGCTTGGAAGGGCACCGACCGTCGCCGAGATAGCCGAAGAGCTCAGCATCACTCCTGAAGATGTAGTCCTGGCCCAGGAGGCCAGCCGATCACCGGCGTCGATCCATGAGACCGTGTATGAAAACGATGGGGATCCGATCACCCTCCTTGATCAAATCGCTGATGACAGCGAAACGAGATGGTTTGATAAAATCGCACTGAAGGAAGCGATTAACGGGCTTGATGACCGGGAACGCCTCATTGTCTACCTGCGCTATTTCAAAGATAAGACCCAATCAGAGGTGGCAGAAAGACTTGGCATATCTCAAGTTCAGGTCTCGCGCCTTGAAAAGAAAATACTTCTTGATATGAAAGACCGGATGAACCAATAGTTCAACCGGTCTTTTTACCGTTTAGGAAAGGATAAATTGTCAGCAAGGGCGTATTACGACGCAGCTGCCAATTTTAAGAATATAGATAAGGGCAACGATGCCCCTGTCTTCACCTGAAGGCTCGCCAATCGGCGAGCCTTCTTTTTTACGGGAACGCGAGATGAACCCAGAACACCTGTTTATGCAGATTCGGATGAGCTGATGATTTGGACCGGCGCCTTCCAGTTATTGGACGTCGCACAGCAGAATGTTTAAAGAACAGGATAGCATACTACATTGTAAAGCATTGTAAATAACAGGGGGGATCCAAGTGGCTGACACAATATACCTGAAAATGCGTCACCGGATTCAAGTCAAACCCAATCATATGATCCACCTTAAAGATATTGCCCAGTTATTGGGGAAAGAACGTGTTTTAATTGAACGATTGAATGAAAAAGTGGTCTATCAGGTGGACATGAGTGACAAAAATATTGTTGTCATTGATGTTATGCAGGTGATGCAGTTTTTACTTAATGCGGAACCCGGCCTCGATATTCAAACCGTCGGCCCTTCCCAGGCGATTATCCAGGTGGATTACGGCAGAAAAAAAGCGTTTCCTCTGTATATTGGTGCAGTCTGTTTTCTGCTGTTTGTCGGCGCAGCACTGGCCATCATGAATTTCCACGAGGATGTCAGCATGCAGGAAGTCCATCAAAAAATTTACACATTGATCACCGGTAAAGAAAACGATCAGCCGCTCCTGTTTCAAATTCCGTATTCTATAGGTCTTGGGGCAGGAATGATTCTTTTCTTTAACCATTTGTTTCAAAAAAGGATCAATGAAGAGCCAAGCCCCCTTGAGGTTGAGATGTTCAATTACCAGCAGGACATTGACCAGTATGTCATTATGAATGAACACCGGGAGAGCCTGAATCACGTTGACGACAATTAGCATTCTTCTTGTCATGTTAATTGGGCTTGGCGGGGGGCTGGCTGTCGGATCCGGCTTTGTCGCTTTTATCACGGTCTTCGGCATCCTTCCCCGGCTGGCACAGCTCACCAAAACACATGCGTTCATTCTTGTGTATGAATGGGCGATTGTGGCCGGGGCTCTGGCAGGCGCCTGGTTCAGCCTGGATGATATCTTTTTCACTTTTTCAGAATATGTACTTATCCCGCTCGGCTTCGCCGCGGGCATGTTTATCGGCATGATTGCCGCCGCTTTGACAGAAGTATTGAATGTGCTGCCGATTCTGGCAAAAAGAATAGGGGTTGGAGAGGAAATCCTCCGTATTCTGACAGCAATTGTACTCGGAAAAATCTTCGGATCACTTTTCCATTGGATTTTTTTCATCAATCTATGAGGGGGTATTGCGATGTCTCAAAACATTACGAAGGAAAATTATAAAAATGATGTGAAACCGTATCAGCCAAAACCTCCGTATATCGCAAACTGTATTAAGGCTTTTCTTGTCGGCGGCTTGATCTGCATGATCGGCCAGGGCATCCAAAATTTTTACATTTCTGTTTTCGATTTCTCGGAAAAATCAGCCGGGAATCCCACAGTAGCAACCCTGATTTTGATATCGGCCCTTCTGACCGGGTTCGGCGTCTATGATAAAATCGGCCAATTTGCCGGTGCCGGCTCGGCGGTTCCGGTGACAGGGTTTGCGAATTCCATTACGAGTGCAGCGCTCGAGCATAAAAGTGAAGGGCTTGTTCTTGGTGTCGCTACAAATTTGTTCAAGCTGGCAGGATCGGTTATCGTTTTCGGAACAGTGGCTGCATACATTGTCGGAATGATTCGATATTTATTCCAAATGCTCTTATAAGAAGGTGAAAATATGCGATTGATTGGCAAGCAAACATGGTCATTTGAAAATGATTTATACGTTTTGGCCGCCGGCACGGCCGCCGGTCCCAAAGAATCTGAAGGGCCACTTCGGGATTTCATTGACAGGCAGTTTGACGATCTGTACTGCGGCGAGAAAAACTGGGAACTTGCTGAACGAAAACTGATGGAAGAATCCATTGACAGTGCCCTGGAAAAAGCGAAACTCACCTATGGTGACATTGATTTCTTTCTTGCGGGCGATTTATTGAACCAAAATGTAACGGCAAACTATACGGCCAGGAAAAACGAAATTCCGTTTCTGTGCATGTTCGGGGCATGTTCCACATCTATGGAAACACTTGCAGTAGCTTCGGCCCTGGTTGATGGAGGATTTGCCAACCGTGTGCTCGCTTCAACGAGCAGCCATAATGCAACGGCGGAAAGGCAATTCCGTTATCCGACGGAATATGGCGGCCAGAAACCCGACACTGCAACATATACCGTATCGGGAGCAGGCACTGCCCTCGTTTCCAAAGAACCGTCACCGGTGAAGATCACTTCGGCAACGATCGGGAAAGTGAAAGACTACGGAATCAATGACCCGTTTGATATGGGTTCAGCTATGGCTCCTGCAGCGGCCGACACGATATTTCAGCATTTGCAGGACCTGGGCCGCACACCGGATGACTATGACCTGATTGTGACCGGTGACCTTTCTGCAGTCGGCAGCCCCATTCTGGTACAGTTGTTAAGGGAAAAAGGGATCGACTTATCAGGGAAGCACAATGATGCGGGATTAATGATCTACCGGCCTGATCAAAATGTATTTGCAGGTGGCAGCGGCTGTGCCTGTTCAGCGGTCGTAACCTATGGGTATTTGCTGGAAGAACTTAAAAAAGGCCGGCTGAAACGGGTCCTGGTTGCGGCGACAGGGGCATTGCTGAGCCCGACGATGATGCAGCAAAAAGAAACCATTCCGACAATTTCCCATGGTGTCGTTCTCGAAGCCGCTGTGGAAGGGGGGCAGGCCTAATGGAATATTTAATGGCATTTGTTTTTGGGGGAGCCATTTGTGTGGTGGGACAGCTGCTCCTGGATATGTTCAAACTGACCCCTGCCCATGTCATGAGTTCATTTGTGGTGGCAGGCGCCGTTCTTGATGGTTTCGGGATCTACGACAAATTTATTAAGCTTGCCGGCGCCGGAGCGACAGTACCCATCACAAGCTTCGGTCACTCGCTCCTTCACGGCGCGATGAAAGAAGCCGAAGACCATGGGTTCATAGGGATTGCAATGGGGATATTCCAGCTTACTTCAGCCGGCATTTCCTCTGCCATTTTGTTCGGCTTTATTGTCGCCGTTATTTTCAAGCCCCGGGGATGAGGTGATCGGATGAAAAAAGTCATTCTTGTCACGGATGGGGATGAATATGCAAAAAAAACGATTGAATTTGCCGCCGGCCAGGTCGGTGGGCGCTGCATTTCAAGGTCCTACGGCAATCCTACCGAGCTGAGCGGGGAAGAAATAGTGCAGCTGATAATGGAAGCTCAAGATGAGCCGGTATTCGTTATGTTTGATGACTGTGGATTCTACGGTGAAGGGCCAGGCGAAAAAGCAATGAAGGAAGTGGCATCACATCCCGGTATTGAAGTTCTCGGGGTCATCGCCGTCGCTTCCCGGCCCCGCTACACCGAGTGGACGAGAGTGGACGTGAGCATTGACAGATATGGAAATCCCACCGCATATGGAATTGATAAAAGCGGCATTCCTGAAATGGAAAGAGGGCGGATTAACGGAGATACGGTTGATTGTGTGGACAGCCTTGATGTGCCGGTAGTAGTCGGCATCGGGGATGTCGGTAAAATGTCGGGACATGACGATGTTAAATTTGGTGCCCCTGTCACAATGGCAGCGGTCAAAATGATTTTGGAACGGAGTGGATACAATGTCAGCAAAAACGAACAGTAAAACTCCGCTCTCAAAAGAAGTGGGTAAAAATGAAGAATTTTTAAAGGAACGTATCGGGGTAGGAACGAGTTTCGACCTTGGGGTGAGAAAGTTCACGGTAAACCACCGCGAACTCCAGCTCTACTATTTAAACGGGCTATGTGACACCCAGTTTATTATCGAGTTGATGAAAGAACTCGTCAATCTTAATGAAAATCACCGGACATCTTCCCGCCAGCTGAAAGAGCTGGTCCACAACAGGCTCATTCATCAGCAAGTACAGGAAGTCACGACAATCGATGAAATTGTAGACCAGCTCCTTTCCGGTTTGATCATCATTCTTATCAACGGGGAAACAACGGCATTTGTCGTCGATGTCAGGAGGTATCCGGGGAGGACACCGGAAGAACCGGACACGGAAAAAGTGGTGCGGGGTGCCCGAGACGGCTATACGGAGAATATCATTGAGAACACGGCATTAACGCGCCGCAGGATACGGGATGAACGCCTGCGCCTTGAAATGACGCAAGTAGGGGAAAGATCGAAGACGGATGTCTGTGTAGCCTATTTGCAGGATGTTGCGGACCCTTCACTGGTAGACATCGTAAAGAAGGAACTGAATGACATAGACATTGACGGAATTCCGATGTCTGATAAAACAGTGGAGGAATTCCTGGTCAAACAGGGCATAAATCCATACCCGCTTGTAAGATATACAGAACGGCCTGATGTTGCTGCAACCCATCTGCTTGAAGGACACGTGCTGATTATGGTCGACACGTCCCCGAGTGTGATCATCACCCCTACAACTTTCTTCCATCACGTACAGCATGCTGAGGAATACAGGCAGACACCTGCAATCGGTGCCTTTTTGCGATGGGTGCGATTTTTCGGCATGGCCGCTTCCATCTGGCTGACGCCGCTCTGGTTTTTGTATGTTTTGAAACCGGAACTCCTTCCTGTAGGACTTGATTTTATCGGGCCAAATGAGACAAGTTCGAATATTCCGGTCATCCTTCAGCTGTTGCTGGCTGATTTCGGAATCGATTTGCTCCGGATGGCAGCCATCCATACACCGACGCCGCTATCGACGGCGATGGGACTCATTGCCGCCGTTTTGATCGGTCAGATTGCCATCGATGTCGGACTGTTTGTGCCGGAAGTCATCTTATATGTAGCAGTTGCGGCAATCGGCTCTTTTGCCACTCCGAGCTATGAGTTAAGCATCGCAAACAAGCTGATGCGCGTGGGGTTGACACTGCTGGTTTTCCTGTTTCAAGTCCCCGGTATCATTGTGGGGTCTGCAGCGATCATACTGTTTCTTGTAAGCGTTAAATCACTTCAAACACCGTACTTATGGCCTTTCATTCCCTTTAATCCGAAAGCGTTTATGCAAGTGCTCATCAGGGTTGCAGTTCCCTTATCCAAAACACGGCCAAGCATTGTCCATCCGCAAAACCGGAAAAAACAGCCGCAAAAATAGCACAGGGATTGCATGCAGAAGATGGATATGTTAAAGTTTTTTTAACCAATCAGCGTGTTAAAGTCCCTGTGTCCTGTCGCTTCCTTGACGGGTTTATGTTTTCGTGCGGGGCCGCACAGAGGAAAAAGGAGAGGGAAATGTTGTTGTCAGGCACAAGCAGAATTAATGAAAAAGGGGTTCTTGAAATTGGCGGTGTCAGCACGGAAGAACTGGCAAACCGATATGGAACCCCTTTATATGTTTACGATATCGCTTTAGTAAAAGAAAAGGCACGGTCTTTTTTGGACGCATTCCAGCGTCTCGGTGTAAAAGGGCAGGTTGCCTATGCAAGCAAGGCCTTCTCAACCATTGCGATCATCCAGCTTATGGCTGAAGAGGGCCTGAGTCTTGATGTTGTTTCAGGAGGAGAGCTCCACACAGCGGTCACAGCCGGTTTTCCGGTTGAACGCATTCACTTTCATGGAAACAATAAAAGCTATGAAGAATTAAAAATGGCGGCCGGGGCAGGAATCGGCTGTTTTGTCGCCGATAATTTTTATGAGCTGGACTTAATCGAATCAATCGGCAGAGAAATGGGGAAAAAACTTCCTGTCATGCTGCGTTTGACTCCAGGAGTGGAAGCGCATACCCATGAATATATCATCACCGGCCAGGAGGATTCCAAGTTCGGATTTGACCTCCAGAGCGGCCAGGCTGACGATGCCATCCGGCGCGTGCTTGATAGCGAAGCGTTCCGTTTGCTTGGCATCCATTCCCATATCGGATCGCAGATTTTTGAAACGACAGGCTTTGTAATGGCGATCGATAAGCTTTACCAGGCGATTGAAAGATGGAAGGCTGAGATCGGATACGTTCCGGAGGTGCTGAACGTAGGCGGCGGCTTCGGAATCAAGTATACGAGCGGAGATGATCCGATTCCGCCTGGAAAATATATGGAGGAAATCATCGGGGCTATCAAGGAGCATTCCGGGCGCCTTGGGCTGGAGCTGCCGGAAATATGGATTGAGCCGGGCCGTGCGATTGTCGGAGAAGCCGGTACAACCCTTTATAGCACCGGTTCGCAAAAGGAAGTTCCGGGCACCCGCAAGTATGTCGCCGTTGACGGTGGGATGAGCGATAATATGAGGCCTGCGCTATATGACGCAAAGTACGAAGCCATTATCGCCAATCGAGCTGCTGAAGAGAATAAAGACCTGGTATCTATTGCAGGGAAGTGTTGTGAGAGTGGTGATATGCTCATCTGGGATGTGAAGCTGCCTGAAGTGAAGCCAGGCGATTTGATCGCTGTTTTTTCAACAGGGGCTTACGGCTATTCGATGGCGAACAATTATAACCGGCTGCCGCGGCCCGCAGTTGTTTTTGTCGAGGACGGGGAGAGCCAGCTGGCGGTCATGCGGGAAACCTATGATGACCTTATTAAGCTTGATGTCCCATTGCGGAAAAAGGCTGCGAACCGTTAAGCTGGGCAACGGCCGCAAACAAAGAGAGCACCAGCCTGGTGCTCTCTTTGCATATTCATACTAAAAGTGGCAGGCACTGACTCATTATTGGAATAATGCTGACAATGCTTCAATCACGCTGCTGAAAAATCGCTTCAATTTTTCCAGAATGGATTGCCCTTCTTCTGATTCCATAAAGTTCTTAAAATTTTCCTTCGCTTTATCAAGCTGGGCCGAAACCTGTTTCCAATCGATATCGAGTTCTTTCATTTTGTTGAACAACTCAACAAGGCTGTCAAGCTCTGCTTCACTGAGAGTGATTCCAAGTTCATTAGCCGCATTCTCGATCAGCGATCTCATTTCAGCGTCCGTTTCCGGTTTGTTTTCAGCAATTTTTTCTTTGATGTTTGTCATCAGCTCTGCTGCTTTGTCTGCTCCGACTTTATCGCCGAGTTCAGCAGTTGTTACCATTTCTTCATTCGCGACTTGCTTTTGCTGTTCAGTGATCGTGATATCTGATGATATTTCATATGCTTTGATGATTCCTGTCAGCGCCGCTGTTCCGGATACATCCATCGGCGCAGTGACATAGATATCGGCATCCTTCACTCCGGCGGTTGTCAGGGCATTAGCATACATTTCTTTTGTAACCCAATTGATATTGTGCGTCTCAATGACAAGGCCAGACCCCTTCTTGCCGATTGTTATTTTCGATGAAGAAAGGGCGCGGGAGCCGATTTGGGCTTTGGAAATATAATTCCCCAGGTATTGATGCTCTTCTTCATTGGTTACGGTCACGATTTCCGGATTATCAGGCGCTTCCATTTCATTAAGAATATCTTCCCGCTGCTGCTCTGAAAGGTCTTCACCAAGTGTGATGATGATATCACCTTCAGCCGCATCGGCATACACAAAGGATCCGGGTCCGGCGGTGACCGCTGCAAGAAATATCATAAAGGACAATGCAAAACGATTTACAGGTTTCAAAATACTCGCTCCTTTTACCTGTTATTTGCTCTTATGTGATAGAGATATTATTATAGCACATAGAGTCCTGAAAGAGTTATTCGGGGAAAGCTGTCAATTTGGGAGGGGAACAGATGAAATCGAGAAATATGACGCTGCTTATCTTGCTGCTCCTTTTCGCACTCGTGTGGGGAGTTGTGTACTGGAAATTCATCGCACCGAATCTTAATCTGTCATAAGCGGTTTCATTGTTATCCAAATAGGGTAAAAAGGCTTGATTGCGGAAAAACGCTCCAGTAACTTTGTGATACGAAAGATGCATTCCTAAAAACATTTGAGAATCGTTGCATTTTTTTCAGTTGTGCTTTTATAATATGTTAAAATACATCAATCATGGAAAAGATGGAGTGGTATTTATGGATCCCGGTAAAAAACAGGAAAAGGTGCTGCTGACAGTGACGGTCATCGTGGCAGTCATCATGCTTCTGGCACTTGCCGGCCGTCTTTTTTCATAATTACGGTTATAATGAGGGGTAAACATGCTTATTCGATATAAGAAAAGTTATGAAAAGATAGCGATGGGATTGCTGTCGTTCATGCCAACCGAAAAGGACTTGAAAAAACTTCAGGAAACGATGAAGAAGTATGAAGAAGATGAAGACTGGCAGCTTTTTTTGTGGAAAGAAGATGATATAATCGGCATAACCGGCATTGAAGAAAAAGATAACGGGGAAGTGGAGCTGAAGCACGTTTGCGTAAATCCTTCCCATCGCGGCCAGGGAATCGCATCAAAAATGATTGATTCCTTACTTGATTATCTGGATGACGACCAGGAGCTGAAAGCGAATAAACATACGGCAGGATTTCTGCAGCGCTTCGAAGAAATTGTCGGCAGGGAAGAAAGCTGACACTGCTGTCAACATAACGAAGTTCAGTCAGCATCCTGACAAGAGCAGTTAGTCTGCCTGAAGAACCAAAAAATGAGAAAAGTCGGAGAATCCCTTTCAAAAGCGGCATTCCTCCTTAGCTTGCAAAAAACCCGCATTGCGGGTTTTTTATAATGGCGGTATCGTTTTTTTGTTTGTTTTGTCCGTTCCGGCCGATTTTTGCACCTAAAGCGGGGTTTTCAATAATAGCTGATTGCTGCATATTTAGCTAAGGTGAAATGAGGACAAATGTTTGTTCAGTCGCTTTGCCGCCGGCCTTTTTTCAGTTCAAGCTGGCGTTTCCGTTCGGATATGACGTCTCGACGGTCCCGCAGTGCGTGACGGTGGATGAGCATCTTGTCTGCAAGGTCACTCTGACCGCACCATGTATAGCCCTGCTGTCCGCACAGGTGTTTGCAGTGCTCGATGAGATGTTCATCTGTCAGCGGGAGCTGCATACTTTCATAAGGGACGTTTTGGCCGATTTGGCCGAGCCGTTCAGCCAACATTTTGTAAAGCTCTTCATAATCGATTGCAAGCTGCCGGAGCTCACCTGGTCTCTCCTTGAGCAGCTGGATTGCTTTTTTCATCAGCCGCCCGGAGCCGCCGTAATTCCCGCGCCTTTGATGATAAAGGCTGACGGCGACTTTTATCAGTCCCTCCCATACGTTTTGCCATGCGGGCCGAGATTCTTTTTTCCATTCTTCCTCCAAGATCTCATGGCATTCAAAATAATCCCGGGTGCCATGGAACTCCAGCAGAAATTTGAGGTAAGGTTCCGGATATTGCTTCACATAGATCCCGCCTTTATCTGTCCATTTATTTGTATCAGTTTATCATATTCCCGTCATCAGAAAGAATTGTTTTGACTGTTTTTGAAATGATGGCCGCTGTGTGTGCATAGGATAGGATGAACAGAATGTAAAGGAGGCGCCAGCCATATGAGATTTTCACCGGAAGCAGCTGCCTTGCTATTCATCAATCGGTATTTTCCGGAATGTGCAGCCGCCTTTCTGGCAGGAAGTACTGTCAGGGGAGATCAGACTTTTACATCCGATCTTGATATTGTGATTATCGGTGAGGAAGAGCCCGGGCATCGACGCCAGTGCTTTTTTAAGTATGAATGGCCCATTGAAGTGTTTTTATACGGCAAGAATTCATTCCAGATATTTTTCGAAAGTGATTGTATGCTCGGCATCCCATATTTGCCGAGGATGTGTGCGGATGGCGTCATTTTGAAAGATACGGACGGCTCAGCTAAAAGGATAAAGGAAGAAGCGAAGAGCAGGCTGGCCGAAGGCCCCCCTGCCTGGACACAGAGCCAAATGGATAATGCCCGTTATTTGATTACCGAACTTCTTGATGATCTCGAAGGCTCCGAAGACGGAGCTGAAAATATATTTACAGCCGGACAACTTGCAAACATCCTTCACGAATTCATATTGCGGACCAACCGCCAGTGGACAGGATTCGGAAAATGGATGATCCGTTCTCTCCGAAATTACGATACTGAGCTTGCAGAAGAGTTCACCGCGGCATTTCAACACTTTTATCAAACCGGTAATAAAGAAAAGCTATCGTCATTTACGGAGAAGATTCTGGAGCCCTGGGACGGGAAGCTTTTTGAAGGATATAAAAGCTGAAGCAATGAAAGCAAGCAGTTATGATCGGTGGGGAAACAAACCATACAGCCGCGAATCACCGGCCAAATCACATATGTTTTGGTCTGTTTGTTTTTCTCGTTATTCATGATTTTCGGACTTGAACCTATAAGTTCATAAGGAAAAATAATTTTTAACAGCCATTGTTAAATAGTGATTTGAGTTATTTAGGCGGGATGTGCTTCAATATTTTGGCCTATCGGGAATGGATCACTATTAAAGGCTGGCTTTCTCATCCATAAACGCCCTATCCTTGAACAGGCTGCCGGTCTGTTCTATTTGTTTTCCGATGTTTGTAGAGATGGCGAGGATCTGTTTTCAAATACAGGATAGCCCGGTTCGCGTTTCTCTGGTAAAGTAAATGAGTGAATGAACTTCCTCTTCGACTGTTGAATATTTTTGATTATTTTGGTGGGATGAATGTGAAATACAGTGTCAAAATTGATGCGTTTGAAGGTCCGCTGGATCTGCTGCTGCATTTGATCAACCGGTTTGAAATCGACATTTATGATATACCGGTTGCTGAAATAACTGATCAATATATGGGATTTATCCATGCTATGCAAGAGCTGGAACTTGACATTGCCAGTGAGTATCTGGTGATGGCTGCAACACTCCTTGCCATAAAAAGCCGTATGCTGCTTCCGAAACAGGAGCCGGCACAATTGGATGCAGAACTGTATGAAGAAGAAGGAGATCCGAGGGATGAGTTAATTAACAGGCTGGTTGAATACAGAAAGTTCAAAGAAGCGGCGGGTGTGCTTAAACAAAGGGAAGCAGAAAGAAGTTTGGTTTATACGAAGGACCATGCCGATTTCCAGGAGTTTGCACAAGAAGAATCCACTCCTGCCTCACTTGATGTCAACCTCTATGATATGATCGGAGCGCTGCAAAAAATGCTGAAGCGCAAGCAGGCAAAAAAGCCTGTGCAGACGAAAATCAATCGGCAGGAAATTCCGATCGAGGCCAGAATGGATGAGATTGTCGCCGACCTGCAAAATTGGAAAGGCAGAAAGCCGTTCACCGATCTGTTCCCGAAAGATGACCGTGAACAAATCGTAGTGACATTCCTAGCTGTACTGGAACTTTTGAAAATGAAAAAAATCCACTGCGAACAGGATCGGAACTTTTCTGAAATCTGGGTATACGGCAGCAGAGATGAAGGGAAGAGTATAAATGGATGACCAGGAACAAAAAGCAATTATTGAGGGGCTTTTATATGTTTCCGGCAATGAAGGCATACAGCTGAAAGAAATAGCAGAAGTCCTTGAAATAACGGAAAATGAAGCAGCTGAACTGACGGAAGGCCTGAAGAAGGAATATGAAGAGGGACGCGGCCTAATGATAACGGAAGTTGCAGGTGTATATCAGTTCACAACCAAACCTGAACATGCGGACTACTATCGCCGCCTTGTTCAGTCGCCCTCGTCCGCAGGCCTTTCACAGGCAGCGATGGAAACACTGGCTATTGTTGCCTACAGGCAGCCGGTCACCCGGGCTGAAATTGAAGATATCCGCGGCGTGAAGACAGAAAGGCCGCTCCAGACACTGATGTCTAAGACCTTGATTAAACAGGCAGGCAGGGCAGAAGGCACCGGCCGGGCTATCCTGTATGCGACGACAAGGGAGTTCCTCGAGTATTTCGGCTTGAAATCGATTGAAGAACTTCCGCCGCTTCCTGAGGGGGTCGATGATCAGGAAATTGAGAAGGAAGCAGATCTTTTCTTCGAAAAATTTAAAGAAACTGTCGGTGAAAAAGAGGAAGAACAGGCTGAATAGCCAAATTAAAGAATAAGGCTCCTTATTCGGGAGGCTGCAACTTTTAACGTGTGGGGGGGAAGAACGGTGATTATTAGAGAATGCCAGGGATATGAACTGGAAAAAGCTAAGCCGAATACTTCTGAAGATATGTTTAACAGATCTGAAGTGACATTTATGGATGAGGAAGAAGAAAAAACGTTCCATCTCTTATATGTCCGGTTTTTTGATGAACATTTCGCCGATTTCACGCCTTATGGAACGAATCCGCTTTTCAAGGCGGGAGACAGGGAAGTGTTTTTGAAAGACGTTGCCGGACTTGCCGCTTTGATTTCCGATCCGGCGAACAGGCATAAAAAAAGGATTTACATAAATGATGAGAAAGAATATGCGAAACTGTTCAAGAACATTGATTTCAAACTTGTCGAAGAACTTTTCAAGACGCTGGCTGCAAAAGGGGAATACGATCTGCAATCTCCAATGGCCGCTCTGAAACAGCCGTAACCAGCAGACATCAGCAGTCAGAGCCAAAAGAGAATGGAGGAAATGAAATGGGAAACAGTATGGTGCAGTCACAGAGTGAGCAGGCCAGATTATTTCTGGAACGTGTTTCAACAAAAATGGAAAACTATTTAAATGACATAACTCTCCGCCAGCTGGTTGAAGAAGACCCTGCCGGCGACCCGGATTATTATCGGGGGCTATTGAGCAGCATCAGAAGGCTGCACGTGTTCGTAGAGGAAGGGCTTGATGCGTGTTCTGTCGTATTAAAGGACGAATCATTCCGGAAAGCAGCAGCCGAAAAGACCCTTTATTGGATTTATCATACGGTAATCGAGGAGTTTTTCTCCCCGCGCTCCGATCTCTGGTCTGAAAACAGCCGGGCCGCATATACGGGCAAAAACTCCATATCTTTTTCGGAACATGCCCCTGCCTCACTGAAAAAGCTGATGGCAGACTTGGAAGGGGAATTCCAGGAGATGCGCGAAGAACTTGAATATTACGAAACGGATTATAAAACGAAAATGCTGCAGGCAAAGCGCCAGGAAAACTCCCTCTAATCACAGGCAGAGCCCGCTAAGAGCGGCAAAATAGCAAATAATGAAAAGCAAAAGTCCATTTCGCACTGAAGTGGGCTTTTGCTTTTTTGCAGCTTCAGAGAATCGTCCAATCCGGAAGGAAAGAACACTTTCTGCAGCTTCTCCGACGCTTATGCGTACGCCGCTAAACGTCGCCTTCCGCTTTTGATTTGTCCAGCTGCAGGCGCCAGCGGCTATCGTCATAAGCGGTGATCCCCTCCGGAAGGAAAGGGCGCCTTCCTGCGGGTACCCCCGCTTATGCGTACGCCGCTAAACGTCGCCTTCCGCTTTTCTTTATAATCATATAACGCCTGTCCCTGCATAAACTTGTATCAATAGTCCAAGGATTAAGGCGGGGGTTGAATGCATATTTTGAGAAAAGGAATACCTGTTCTGCTGGCGGCCGTTTTGGGGCTTGGTGTTATGATGGGACCGGCCAGGACTGCGGCTGCACCTTCAGTGTCTGCGGAGGCAACTGTGCTGATGGAACAATCCAGCGGCCGGGTGATGTTTGCAAAAAATGCCCATGAAAAAATGAGGATTGCAAGCATCACGAAAATCATGACAGCAATCCTTGCAATCGAATCAGGAAAACTTGATGAAAAAACAAAAGTGTCAAAAAGGGCTGTATATACGGAAGGGTCTTCCATTTACTTGCAGGAAGGGGAGAAAATAAAACTCGAAGACCTTGTATACGGGCTCATGCTCAGATCCGGAAATGACGCAGCAGTCGCGATTGCTGAAATGGTGGGCGGCAGTGTCGAGGGCTTTACACACCTGATGAACGAAAAAGCGGCACAAATCGGAATGACAAACACCGTTTTTTCAAACCCGCACGGTCTTGACGACCATGAAGATCATTATTCGACGGCATATGATATGGCGCTTCTTACGAAATATGCCATGAAAAATAAACGATACCGGAAAATTTCCGGCACGATCAGGCATACTGCACCAAATCCGAACGAAGAATGGGACAGAAAGTGGAAAAACAAAAATAAACTTGTGACCGGGATGTACGAGTATTCCACTGGAGGGAAAACAGGATATACGAAACGGGCGGGACGGACACTCGTGTCCACCGCAACTAAAAAAGGCAGCGACTTAATTTGTGTAACAATTAACGCCCCGGACGACTGGCAGGACCATATAAATCTTTTCAACTGGGGATTTAAGGAATATAAGCTTTACAGGATCGCCGAAAGCGGAGGGCTCGATGGTGTTGAAAACCCGTTTTATAAGGGGCATGTCCTGGTTAAAAGGGATCTTACATATCCCCTGACAGAAGAAGAGAAGGAAAAACTGAGTGTCTCGGTCAGCCTCCGTTCAGATTATGATAAAAGCTGGGAAAAATCAGAAACGGAAATCAAAGCCGGGAAGCTGACTGTTTATATCGAAAAAGAAAAAATCTTATCCATACCGGTATACTATACGGCAGAGAAAGTGAAGCCGACCTGGTGGGAAGCGTTCACCAAATCCCTTTTTTCCATGAACGGAGCCATTCACTATGGTTAACATCATATGGGTCGGCATGACGGTATTCGGCATCTTGTTCGCTATGGTGTCCGGTAGCCTGGAAGAAGTCAATAAGGCCGTTTTCACCGGTGCGAAAGAAGCGGTTGCAATTTGCATCGGTTTGATCAGCGTCCTTGTATTTTGGCTCGGTCTGATGAAAATTGCTGAAGAAGCTGGGCTGCTCGCAAGGCTGGCCGCCCTGTTCAAGCCGGTGGTGATGAAGCTTTTTCCGGATATCCCGGCTGACCACCCCGCAGCGGGATATATTCTGTCAAACATGATTGCGAATATGTTCGGGCTTGGTAATGCAGCGACTCCTGTCGGCATAAAGGCAATGGAGCAAATGAAACAGTTGAATGATGGTAAAGAGGAAGCGACACGTTCCATGATCACCTTTCTTGCAATCAATACGTCAAGCCTTACTCTTGTGCCGACAACCGTCATCGCCATCAGGCTGAATTACGGTTCGGCAGCCCCCGCTGAAATCGTCGGGACGACCGTCATAGCAACGGCATGCTCGACAATGGGAGCCATACTTGTGGATCGCTATTTTTATCACAGGCGTGTAAAACGAGGGGGGAATCGGGATTGACTGCCATTTCAAGCCTTTCCCTATGGCTGATACCTGCCATTATCGGATTCATTTTACTTTATGGGACATGGAAGCGGGTGCCTGTGTACGAAGTATTTGCAGAAGGCGGAAAAGAAGGCTTGTCTATTGCGTTTTCAATCATTCCTTTCCTGGTCGGCATGCTTGTAGCCATTTCCATTCTCCGTGCTTCGGGAGCGCTTGATTTTCTGATCAATCTTGTTCAGCCCCTGCTTCAGGCGGCAGGAGTCCCGGCTGAAATCGTGCCCTTGGCGATGCTGCGGCCGATATCAGGTACGGCTGCCCTTGGGTTGACAAGTGACCTGATCGCCACTTACGGACCTGACTCGCTTATCGGAAGAATGGCTTCGACAATGCAGGGGAGTACTGATACGACCCTTTACATCCTGACTGTTTATTTTGGAGCGGTCGGCATAAAAAGAATAGGGGACTCCCTTAAGGTAGGCCTGATTGCTGATTTGATCGGGCTTTTAGCGGCAATAACCATTGTATTGATCGTTTTCGGATAAACCTTCCACGCGGCGGCATCCCGGATAAATTGGGATCTGCCGTTTTTTTATTGTGAGGATTTGGTGAAGGTTACTTTCGATAATCCGTTAAACGTTAGGTGACCTGTATTAACGATATAAACATTTTATCTTATTCAACTCCCTCAGTTAAATACACTTTTCTCACGAATGCTCGCTAATTCAC
>JAENYN010000027.1 GCA_016841765.1 Guptibacillus hwajinpoensis | reverse complement strand
AAAATTCTTTAGACGCGCTTGACTTTTGTTTAGTTTTCAAAGAACAATTTCGTTGCCGTCGCTTTAATAGCGACTTTATTAATATACCACGCTGACCATATAAAGTCAACACTTTTTTCATCTGCTGCGGCTTGCCAGGCAACCCGGCAATTTAGCAGCGAATACTAATTTAACACGACCCGCTGCTGAATGCAAGGCTGAATTTAAAATAATGTTATCCAAGAATACCTTAATGCTTTACTAAAACTCTTCCAGATCACGTCCTGTTAATCGAACAATGTAATACCACATTCATCGGACTGATTTTTATAACGTGACAATCAGACACCAAAAAGCCCGCCTTAACCGGCGGGCCTTTTCCATCACGAGTCGCGATGCCTCATTTGCGGGAATAGCAATACATCCCGAATGGAAGGGGAATTGGTCAGCAGCATGACAAGACGGTCAATGCCGATTCCCAGTCCGCCTGTTGGAGGCATCCCGTATTCCAGGGATTCAAGGAAATCCTCGTCCATCATATGTGCTTCATCATTTCCTTCTTCCCGTTCTTTCAACTGTGCTTCAAAACGTTCGCGCTGGTCGATCGGATCATTAAGCTCAGTAAAGGCATTGGCATGCTCACGGCCGACAATAAACAGCTCGAAACGGTCGGTGAAGCGTGGATCTTCTTCATTTTTTCTGGCAAGCGGGGAAATCTCAACCGGATGCCCATATACGAAAGTAGGCTGGATAAGCTTTTCCTCAATTTTTTGTTCAAAGAATTCGTTGACGATGTGGCCGAATGTCATCGTATCCTTAATTTCGACCCCGTGCTCTTTCGCAAGTGCACGCGCTTCATCATCACTCATTTGCAGCCAGAAGTCGACTCCTGTTTCTTCTTTTATTGCGTCAACCATATGGAGGCGGGCCCATTTCGGCTTCAGGTTGATTTCCTGTCCATCATAAACAACAGTCATTGAACCCAGAACATCCTCAGCAATATGGGCAATCAAGTTTTCAGTGAGTTCCATGATATCGTTGAAGTCAGCATATGCTTCATAAAGCTCGATCATGGTAAACTCCGGATTGTGGCGGGTGGAAACCCCTTCATTCCGGAAGACCCGGCCGATTTCATACACTTTTTCAAGGCCGCCGACAATCAGCCGTTTCAGATGAAGTTCAATCGCAATACGCATATAGAGCTGCATATCGAGTGCATTATGGTGTGTAATGAACGGGCGTGCCGAAGCTCCGCCTGGAATCGAGTGCATCATTGGTGTTTCGACTTCAAGGTAGCCTCTGTCGTCAAGGTAACGACGCATCGATTGCAGAATCTTGCTCCGAAGGATGAACGTTTCACGGCTTTCCATGTTCGTAATGAGATCAAGGTAACGCTGGCGGTATCTTTGTTCGACATCTTTCAAGCCGTGGAACTTTTCCGGCAGCGGCTTCAATGATTTGGACAGCATTTCGAACGTATCCACTTTAATGGAAAGTTCGCCGACTTTCGTTTTGAAGAGTGTGCCGGTAACGCCGACGATGTCACCAAGGTCGGTATTATTGGTGAACACATCATATCTTTCTTCGCCAAGTCGGTCTTTTCTGACATACAGCTGGATTTGGCCGGTCAGATCCTGGATATGGGCAAAGCCTGCTTTCCCTTTGCCGCGCTTTGTCATCACCCGGCCCGCAACAGATACCTGGATTTCTTTTTCTTCCAGATCTTCTTTTGAGACATCCCCATATTCCTTTTGAAGTTCGAGGCTGTGATGGGACGGCTGGAAGCGGCGTCCGAACGGGTCGATCCCCATTTCCCGGAGGTGGTCCATTTTTTCCCTGCGGACACGCAGCTGGTCATTTAATTCTTCATGACTCATGACATCATCTCCAATTATTAGTTGTGGAAAATGACCAAAAGGCTAGTGGTCTTTTGGACAGTTATTTACAGCTGGGTTATTCTAAAACGAACAAAACTGCCAGTCTCCTGGCAGTATAAAATCCGACAATCAATATGGGTATTATAGGCTAGCGCAGGCCGGCTGTCAAACGATTCCCTTACCCGGCCTGGATGTCCGCCTGTTCCGCTTCGACCTTTTCAACATAGCCGTTCAGAAGATCGACAATTTCTTCTCTTGTGCTGCATTCATTGATTTTGTTGCGGACTTTTGCGTTGCCGCGCAGTCCCTTCAAGTACCAGGCTGCGTGCTTGCGCATTTCCATAACGGCAACATGCTCGTTCTTCAAATCAATCAGGCGGTCCATATGAAGGATGCATACATCAATTTTTTCACGGGCGGTCGGTTCATCGATGAGTTCTCCTGTTTCAAGGAACTTGACCGTCCGGTATATCATCCATGGGTTGCCGAGTGCAGCCCTTCCGATCATGACGCCGTCGACTCCGGTTGTATCGAGCATGCGCTTGGCATCCTGCGGTGTATTTACATCACCGTTTCCGATGACCGGAATGCTTACTGCTTCTTTGACGTCTTTGAGGATATTCCAATTGGCTTGCCCTTCATACATCTGGACGCGTGTGCGGCCATGAAGGGATACGGCTTTTCCGCCTGCCCGTTCAACGGCGCGGGCGTTTTCGATGGCATAGATTGTTTTGTCATCCCAACCCATCCTCATTTTCACTGTCACCGGCTTGTCGACGGCATCGACGACCTCGGAAACGAGTTCATAGATTTTTTCAGGCTGCAGCAGCCATTTAGATCCGGCATCACATTTGGTGATTTTCGGGACCGGGCACCCCATGTTTATATCGATAATATCGGCTGTTGTGTTTTTATCCACGAATTTGGCAGCCTCGACCAGTGTGTCTTTTTCCCCGCCGAAAATCTGCAGGCTCAGCGGTTTTTCCCGCTCATCTATATAAAGCATGTTCATCGTTTTTTCGTTATTGAACAGAATCCCCTTGTCACTCACCATTTCGGCACAGACAAGCCCTGCCCCGAACTCTTTGACGGTCAGGCGGAATGCCGAGTTGCAAACACCAGCCATCGGTGCGAGTACGACTCGGTTTTTCAGTTCGATATCGCCGATTTTGAACATGGTCTTCACCTCTTTCATTTTTAATCAGGCGTCAATTCGTCTACCGGCACACCCAGTTTTTCGGATATGAGAAGCAACGTTTGGGATGAAGGCTTGCGATTTCCTCTTTCGATTTCTCCAAATATGGAAAGGGAAATGCCGGTTTCCTTTGCAAATTCTTCCTGTGTATAGCCTTTCAGCTTTCGAAAAGCCCGTATTCTGCGGCCCCATTTTTCTGCTTCCATATGTGTACTCCTTCTTTATCTGGCAGTTCATCGATCAATGCCGGCAGCGATTGTTCAATAGCCGGTATGCGGACATTCGGATCGATTTCGACTAATGGAATCATGACAAAAGCCCGGCCGGTCATCCGCGGATGTGGAATGATCAACCGCTCTGTTTCAATATTTTCTTGGTTATAGAGCAAAATGTCAAGGTCTAATGTGCGCGGGCCCCATCTGACATCTCTCGTTCTCCCGCTTTCCTGCTCGATTTGAAGAAGCCTATCCAACAATTGGAACGGCGTGAGATCGGTCACCACTTGAATGGCCATATTCAAGAAACGGCCCTGGTCCGTGTAGCCGACCGGATCTGTTTCATAGATGGAGGATGTCCCGGTAATCGTGATGCCTTCTGTTTTGTCGATCTTTCGCAGGGCCTGCTGTAAAAAGCCGGCACGGTCGCCGACATTCGATCCGAGGGCGATATAAGCTGAAGACTCCGTCATTGCCGTGCCCTCGTCATTTCGATCGCGACCGAGTCATAATGACCGTTAATCGGAGGATCAGGCTTTATTACCTTGACAGTGCAAATCTGAACGGGCGCAAACGATTCGAGGATCGCAGCAGCGATGTCCTCGGCAACGGTTTCCACCAGTTTACGGGGCGGACCCTCGACAATTGCTTTCACTTTTTCATAAATGTCAGCATAATTGACGGTTTCCTCCAGATCATCGGTTTTACTCGCCGGTGTCAAATCCATTTCAAGCACGAGATCGACATAAAAACGCTGCCCCAGTTTATTTTCTTCGGCGAAAACGCCGTGATAGCCGTAAAAACCCATCCGATTCACATATATTTTATCCATCCCATTCACCTCTCATTTGCAGTATTCATCCACTCAGCAGATCATTTGGTGTCCTTGTAAAGAGAAAACGATTTTCCGATCATCGCATCCATCATTTTTGCCATTCGGGCGTTTTCTTTCACATCATGGACGCGTATAATGCTGCAGCCTTTTTGAATGCCAAGGCAGGTTGTCGCCCCTGTTCCTTCGACCCTTTCTTCTGTCGGCAGATCGAGAACAGTTCCGATAAATCGTTTTCGGGAAGTGCCGAGCAAAAGCGGATAGCCGAGCGTCTTCAGTTCCTCCAGCCTCCTCATCACAAGCAGGTTATGCTCAAATGTTTTGGCAAACCCGATGCCCGGGTCAAGGATGATATTGCCGTCTTTGACACCGGCTTCTTTTACGAGGCCGATGCTTTCTTGCAAGTCTGCCAGCATATCCGTCATCACATCCGTGTAATCCATGTTTTCCCGGTTGTGCATCAAAATAACGGGCACTCCCGCTCTCGCCATGACAGAAGCCATGTTAGGGTCGGCTTTTGCCCCCCAGACGTCATTGATCATGCTGGCACCGGCAGCAACGGCTTGCCAGGCGACTTCCGCTTTGTAAGTATCGATTGAAATCGGCGCATCGACCTGGCTGGAAATCGCCTCGATTACCGGAATGACGCGTTCCAGCTCTTCTTCTTCGGAAACCTTTTCATGCCCCGGCCTCGTAGATTCCCCGCCGATATCAAGGATGTCAGCCCCGTCCGCAACGAGTTTGCGGGCATGTTCAATCGCACTGCTGAGATCGTTATAACGGCCCCCGTCCGAAAACGAGTCCGGCGTTACATTAACAATCCCCATGATCAGCGTCTTTTCCGCAAGGTTGTATTCCTTTTCCCCGATTGTTAGTTTCACTTGGTCCACCCTCCGCTCTGTAAATCATTGATTGACCAGAGATTGGTTCTGGCCTTGATATAGCTTTGGTGAAAATCCAGTGCAGCTGCCCCGCGTTTTCCGGGCATCTCGACAGTCCCGATTTTCTTAAGCGGGACAATTCCCTGGATGGAATTTGTTATAAATGCTTCATCACTATCCAGCAGCTCTTCTTTTCGGTAAAACCCTTCCTCTGCCGTGATGCCGGACCGGCGGGCGAGTGCTAGTACAAATTCCCGCATGATTCCGGCCAGGATGCCGGTTTCAACGGCAGGTGTGTAAAGCTGTCCACCTTTCATCCAAAAAAGATTGGAGACGATGCCTTCTGCCAAAAAGCCATTCTCAGTAAGGAAAATCCCTTCGATTCCGGGATTTCCCCCGATTTCCCGTTTAGCGAGAATGTTGTTCAAGTAGTGATGGGATTTAAGTCTGCTTTTTCCCTCTGGTGTGTTGCGTTTCGTTTCCAGGAAAACTGCGCTTTTTTCTTGTATGCCTGATTCAGGATTGAGCGGTTTTATATAAATGATTCGTGTCGGCTCCCGATAGGGTTCTGTCTGCAATCCGACCGCCGCGTTCCCGGCCGAAACATTCAGGCGCACATATGCATGCTTAAGGCCGTTGGCGTCAAGGAGCCGGTTGAGGTCTCTGATGATTTGTTCACGGCTCCATTGTAACATGATGCCCAGTTCACTAAGTCCCCTGTTAAGGCGCTCAAGGTGATCATCCAGTAAAAACGGGACGCCTTCGTAGACAGGGAATGTTTCAAACAGGCCAAGTCCGTACATATATCCATGATCAAACGGGGAAATGGACGCCCTTTCTTCAGGAAGGATATCCCCATTCAGGAAGATGTGCATAATAGCTTGCTCCCTGGAGAATGCCGGGACACAAAAGACCGCAGCAATTCGATGCCGTTTTCTGTAATGACCGATTCAGGATGGAACTGCACCCCTTCAGCTGCCAGTGTTTTATGGCGGATTGCCATGATTTCCCCATCTTCCGTCCAGGCCGAGATTTCAAAGCAATCAGGAAGCGATTCCGGATTCACAATTAGCGAGTGATATCGCGTCGCTTGAAACGGACTGGCCATGTTTTCAAAAATCGTTTTGCCGTCATGATATACCGGTGATGTTTTTCCATGCATTAAGCGCCCTGAACGGACGACCTCTCCCCCAAAAGCCTGGGCAATCGACTGATGGCCGAGGCAGACGCCGAAAATCGGAATCGTCCCGGCAAAATGGCTGATGGCATCAAGGCTGACCCCCGCTTCATTAGGTGTGCACGGTCCCGGAGAAATGACAATCACATCAGGGGACAGATTCTCGATTTCGCGGATGCTTATTTTGTCATTGCGCCTGACAACGACCTCTTCTCCTAGTTCACCGAGATATTGGACGAGATTATACGTAAACGAATCATAGTTATCGATCATCAGAATCATAAGCTGCTGCCCCTTTCCTGCTGTTCGCTCTGCTGTTTCGCAGCCCAGAGCGCTTTTGCCTTTTTAAGCGATTCCTTGTATTCATGTTTCGGGTTGGAATCGATGACAATTCCCGCTCCTGCCTGGACATGGGCCTGTCCATCCTTTGCGATAAGCGTCCTGATTGTGATATTCATTTCCAGGTCGCCTGAAAACCCGATCCACCCGATCGAACCGGTATACACGCCGCGGCGGACAGGCTCAAGCTCTTCGATAATCTCCATTGTCCGCACTTTCGGAGCACCCGTGATTGTTCCGCCCGGAAACGCCGCTCGGATCAGGTCATAACCGTCATAACCGCCGGAAAGCTCCCCGGTCACATTGGAGACGATATGCATGACATGGGAATACCGCTCAATCGTCATAAACTCATCAACCGCCACGGTCCCGTAGCGGCATACTTTGCCGAGGTCATTCCGCTCCAGGTCGACAAGCATGACATGCTCGGCCCGCTCCTTTTCATTGTTGATCAATTCGGATGCAAGCGAGTAATCTTCTTCTTCCGTTTTGCCGCGGGATCTTGTCCCGGCAATCGGGCGTGTGCTGACGGACGACCCCTTTTTCTTCACGAGCAGCTCCGGGGAACCGCTAACGAGCTGGAACTCTGGAAAATGCAAATAGCCCATATACGGCGATGGATTAAGCTTTCTCAGTTCTTCATAGATTGCCAGCGGTTCTGTCGACAGCGGCTGTGTCTGGCGGACAGAAAGATTCACCTGAAAAACGTCACCTGACCTTATGTATTCCTGGACAGCTTCAACGGCATCCATAAAGGCAGCTTCGTCCATCGAAACAGAAAGAGAATGATCTGCCGGAAGGGTTTCTGGTCCGTTTTCGGTTTCTAGAGCAGAAGGGACGTCCATCCACATCGTTTTGTATGCTGCCGCTTTTTCCTCCGCTTTTTGGCGTGTGTCCGCCCGTGCAATAAGATATAGCCTCTTTTCATGATAATCATATACGAACACATCACGGTAAACCGCAAAATACAGATCGGGTGTTTTGAGGTCATCGGTGCTAACGGATGGCAGCTCTTCGATTTCCCGCACGTAGTCGTAACTCAAGAAACCGCTGGCACCACCCTGAAAATCAGGCAGGCCGGGTAGCGGCGCTTCATCAAACTGCCCCATGAATGTTTTCATTGAGGAAAGGACATCACCTTCTACCGTTGTCACTGTTCCGTTACGGCTTATTGTTAATTTACCGTCTTTTCCTTTCAGGACAGCTTCCGGCTCAAGCCCGACAATTGTATAATTTCCGCGCTGGCCGCTTTCTAAGATCATCGAATATGGTTTTCCTTTGGCAAGTGCTTTATATGATAAAAAAACATTTTCCTGTTCAAACGGAATCGCCTCGTAAGCAACAGCTTCTGGTTTGTTCATTGTTCACACTCCTGTAACATCTCATGTTTTTTATTATAAGGGAGCGGCGGGAAAAACGATATCCCAAACAATTTTCCGGGGCAGTGTCGTTTGTTGTTGATGAGGAGTCGGTTGATTTTGTAGGGGTAAAAAGAGTGAGTTTTTGCTTTTGGAGTTATGGCTATGTCGTTTTTGCGCCCTATTCACGCCGTGCGGACACTGATTCACGCCAAATCTTCCACTATTCACGCGGGATATTTGTAAGGATTCGGCCAATTGCCGCTTTTCACGCCATGTATTCTAGTTTTCACGCTAACGGATACTGGTTTCACGCGATAATCGTCTCTTTTCATGCCAAACCCCTCTTTTTTCACGCCAGACGATTCGTATCACGCCGTTCACCACCGCATTCACGCCATAACCTGGTCCTTTCACGCCAAAGCGCTCTGGTTCCCACCCCCTGCCTCCTCTGTATAGCTGTCCCTGCTTCACTGGACTTATCCGTATAACAACTCCCTTACCCCAAAAGAAACAAAAAAACAGCCCGGCTATAGCCGGACTGCATGATTCCTTACTCCTCATCAAACTGATATAGCGGCGTGCTCAAGTAACGCTCCCCGTTACTTGGTATGATTGCAAGTACTTTCTTTCCTTTGCCGAGTTTTTTCGCGACCTTGATGGCTGCGGAAATGGCAGCGCCGGAAGAGATGCCGCCGAGAATGCCTTCTTCTCTGGCCGCGCGCCGCGCCCATTCAAATGATTCATCATTATCAATTTTCATCACTTCGTCGTAAACATCCGTGTTCAGCGTATCGGGCACAAAACCTGCGCCGATTCCCTGGATTTTGTGCGGACCCGGATCGCCGCCGGATAAAACCGGTGACGCACTCGGCTCGAGGGCAATTATTTTGACATCCTTATACGTTTCTTTCAGTACCTCACCGACACCGGAGATCGTTCCGCCGGTTCCGACACCGGAAATGAACGCGTCCAGGCTGTCGCCCATCTGCTCGACAATTTCACGGGCTGTCGTGTTTTTATGAATGGCCGGATTGGCCGGATTCTCGAACTGCTGCGGCATAAAATACCCTTTTTCCTCAGCGAGTTCTTTCGCTTTCCTGATCGCTCCGCCCATCCCTTCGCTGCCAGGTGTGAGAACAAGTTTCGCGCCGTATGCTTTAAGCAAATTCCGGCGCTCCATGCTCATCGTATCGGGCATGACAAAAATGGCATTGATTCCTTTTGCGGCAGCGACCATCGCAAGGCCAATGCCGGTATTGCCGCTAGTCGGCTCAATGATTGTGTCGCCCGCTTTGAGCTTGCCGTCTTTTTCAGCCGCTTCAATCATCGCCAGGGCAATCCTGTCTTTCACACTGCTGCCCGGATTCATGTATTCCAATTTCAAATAGACATCTGCGCTATTTTCATCCGTCAGCCTGTTCAACTTTACAACCGGTGTGTTGCCGATTAACTCTGTTATCGAATTTGCAACTCTCATCCTGTCACCTCTTAATCCCGAGTATTTTTATTGGTATTATATTAAATGTAACAGAAAAGGTGCATACCGTCAATTTTTTACTGTCTAATCCGGGGCGTTCAACTTGTTTATTTTTTGGTATGCAAAAGGGGGCATAGCGCCCCCCATTCATTCTTATTCATAAATCCAGCTTACATTCGCTTCTTCCCAAAAGATTTCCGGTGAAAAATCCCCGTCAATCTGGCTCATGGCGATTTGCCGGCGGATTTGTCCTTTTACATCTTCAAAAGTGTATGTGGTCCCATCACTTTTTTGATGGAGCTTGATGACGGCAAAACCATCCTCTGTTTCAAGCGGATCGCTGATTGCTCCTTCTTCGAGATTTTCTGCCGTTTCAAAGTAACGGTCCGGCACAAGCCCGCTGTCAAGCGGGATAAAGCCAAGGGTTCCGCCCTGGGCCGCTGTGAATTCATCCGTCGACCGTTCCATCGCCAGTGCATCAAAGCTTGAGCCGCCCTTCAGCTCTTCAGCGACTGCTTTAGCTTCCTCAGCAGTCGGCACAGTGATATGGGACAATTTATAACCGGCTGGAATGGTAAAAAGGTCTTTATTAGCCTCATAATAGTTTTTCATTTCTTCTACGGAAACAACAACATCTTTTGTCAGCAGCTCTTCCAGCAAAAGGGCATATTCCACCTGGCTGCGCCTTTCTTTTTCATTCGGCCGATCCCCTTCAATAGGGGTGTCGCCAAAATCATTTTGATACATTTGGTCTAAAAGCTTCAGCTCCTGGTCCAGCACTTTTTCCGAAATGGTGATTCCTTCTTTTTCGGCCATGCTGCGGACAACTTTACGGTTGACCAGCTCACGAAGGCGCTCACGGCCGTAAAGGGAAACGAGATCTTCCACCCAGGCTTCCCGGCTGATTTGTTCTTCGCCTACTTTTGCAACCGTTTCGGCTTTTACAATCCCGGCACCTGCTTTTTCATCTGTTCCTTCGGCTCCGGTGTGTACTGCATTGCTGCTTGTATTGTCCCACCACATATATCCTGTTGCCAGGTTGCTTGCCGCCAGCAGGATGACCAGCACCCATAAACCCCTCTGTTTCAAAGAACTTCTCCCCAGTCTATTCAGTTTCCCTTTGCTTGCTCTCTTCCAATAAAGAAGTCAGCTCGTCTTTGTTAAAATGATAGCGTTCGTTGCAAAAATGGCAAAAGGCTTCTGCTTCCCCATCTTCTTCGATCATATCTTCAATTTCCTCTGAGCCTAGTCCAATAATGGCGTTTGAAAGGCGTTCTTCTGAACAGCCGCATTCAAAAGTGACAGGAAGAGAGTCAAGAACTTTGACACTTTCCTCGCCAAGCACTCGGTACAGCAACCCTTCCGGAGTCAGCCCCTCCTTGATCATGGTCGAAACAGCCGGAAGCGACTGAATCCTCTTTTCGAGGAATGTAATCGTTTCTTCACCGGCACCCGGCATCACCTGGATGATAAACCCGCCGGCTGCCAGTATCGTATTATCAGGATTGACGAGGACACCGACACCGACGGAGGAAGGCACCTGCTCGGACGATACGAGATAATACGTAAAGTCTTCACCCAGTTCTCCCGAAACAAGCGGCACCTGCCCGGTAAAGTAATCACGCATGCCGACATCTTTTACGACGGAAAGTGTGCCGGCGGTTCCGACAGCCCTTGCTACATCAAGTTTTCCGTGTTCGTTCAAATCAAAATGCGTCTGCGGATTTGTGACATAACCGCGGACTTCCCCTTTACCGTTCGCATCGACGACGATGACCCCAACCGGGCCGCCGCCTTCCACTTTCACGGTGATTTTATCATTTCCTTTTAACATGGCACCAAGCATGGCCGAAGCAGTCATGGTACGGCCCAGTGCCGCGGATGCTGTCGGCCATGACTGATGGCGGCGCTGCGCTTCGGAAATCGTCTCTGTTGTCCGCGCAGCGTAAGCTCTGATTTGGCCGTCAAATGCCAGGGCCCTCACTAAATAATCACTGCTCATCAAATTTCTCCTTTCTCAGCTGCAGCAGGACTGCTGTTCCGCATATAAATCAAATGCAGTCCTTTTAACGTCAAAAATTTATCGACTAAATCAATTGTGTCCGATTCTTCGGCAATTAAAGATGCAAGTCCGCCTGTAGCAATGACTTTAGGCGTTCGTGCGGACTGTTTTTTCATTCGGGAGACAATTCCGTCCACCTGGCCGACATATCCATAATAAATGCCGGACTGCATGGCGGTCACCGTATTTTTGCCGACAATGGCCGCCGGCCTTTGGATTTCGATGCGCGGCAGTTTTGCAGCCCGTGAATAGAGGGCTTCAGTTGAGATATTAATGCCGGGGGCAATCAGGCCGCCCATATAGTGTTTGTCTTCGTTGATCGAGCAGTACGTTGTCGCCGTGCCGAAATCGACGATGATCAGCGGCGCCCCGTAATAATGGATGCCGGCCACCGCATTGACAATCCGGTCGGCACCGACTTCTTTCGGATTATCATATTTGATATTCAGACCGGTCTTGATGCCCGGCCCGACAATCAGCGGCTTGACATGAAAGTATTTATCAAACATCCGTTCAAGCGAAAACATGATCGGCGGCACAACAGAAGAAATGATCGCCCCTTCAATGTCGGCAAATGTCAGGCCGACATGTTCAAGAAGGGATTTCATGATCATCCCGTATTCGTCTTCTGTCTTGTTGCGGCTTGTTTCGATCCGCCAGTGATACTTCAAGTAATCGCCCTCGTATACGCCAAGGACAGTATTTGTATTCCCTACATCCAGCACAAAAATCACAATTATCACCACTTACCTTTAAAATATATGGCCAGTGCCATTCTTGCTTTTAGGTTATCGGAAGTTATATGTTATCCCGCTGACTGTCGGATGGACAGCCTAACAAGATTACATATGTCATTTTATACTATCCTGAAGCACAGCACCAGTTAGAATGCAATACCCTTGCCAGCTTGCAGTCCATGGTGAAAATGGATGCCTGCATGGTAGCGTATTTCAGCCCTGTGCAAAATCTTATATTAATTATTTTTTATCACATTGCTTAATAAAAGAAGCTTTGTTCCTAAACTCTTTTTTACGCTGTCAAGTTAGTAAACAAACGCACCGTTTATTGATCTATGCCAGACCTTGTCCGTTCCTTTCCGCTGCAGGCATTCGCTTTCCGCGGGGCGATCGGGGAGCCTCCTCGGCGCTGTTCGCGCCTGCGGGGTCTCCCCTGTTCGCTATTCCCGCTGGAGTCGAATGCCTTCCGCTCCAATCCACTCAGTTATGATACCAAAATTCTCACAAGGAATAATGAGTAGTCGATCTTTACATGGTATAGCACAGAACAGCCGGGACCCCAGCGAAGCTCTCCGGCGGAATCGATTGGTGAATAAACGGTTTATACTTTTTAGATTTATTTTCCGATTTATTCTTGCTCTCAAAGCCTGTTTTTTTCATTATGTGAATAATGTTTTATGAAAACGAAAAGAAAATGGACGCAGTAAACAAAAACGCATGTGATTTCAATTACGAAACCACATGCGAAATTTGGTGGGATTATGCTGGGTCCATGAAACTTTCTACCTGCATGCATCCCTATTCATTTTATTCCTTATTTTGATTATCGTTTTCCTCATCCTCTTTATCGGATTTGGAATTGATATTCACTTTTACATCTTCATAGGATGCAGGCTCTTTGTCTGTGCCGTTCCCATCTGCGCTGTAATCTCTGTCAGGCAGTGTGCCGTGGTCGACGAGATGTTTGATTTGCTGGGCATCCAGCGTTTCAACTTCAAGAAGTGTTTTGGCGATCAGCGTATGCTTGTCGCGATGTTCTTCAATGATGTGGCGCGCCCGTTCATAGGACTCACTGATAATACGCTGGATCTCAAGGTCGATTTCATAAGCGATTTGATCACTGTAATTCGGATCGCTGTTTATGTCACGGCCAAGGAATACCTGCTCCTGCGGATGGCCGAACTGCATCGGGCCGAGCTTGTCGCTCATGCCGTATTCAGTAACCATCTTGCGGGCGATATTCGTAGCTTTCTGGAAGTCGTTGTGTGCTCCCGTACTTACTTCGCCGAACACAATCTCTTCAGCGACGCGTCCGCCGAGAAGCCCTGTGATTTTATCGAGAAGCTCCGGCTTGGTCATGAAGTAACGGTCTTCTTTCGGAAGCATGACAGCGTATCCGCCAGCCTGGCCGCGCGGAACGATGGTCACCTTGTGGACCATATCGGCATCTTCAAGCATGACCCCGATAATGGTATGGCCCGCTTCGTGATAAGCGACGATATTCCGTTCTTTCTGGGAAATGACGCGGCTTTTCTTGGCAGGTCCGGCAATGACCCTGTCAATCGCTTCTTCGACATCATCCATATCCACTTTATCTTTGTTCGAACGTGCAGCGACAAGTGCTGCTTCGTTTAACAGGTTCTCAAGGTCAGCGCCTGAGAAACCAGGTGTGCGCATGGCAATTGTTTTCAAATCAACAGAATCATCCAGCGGCTTGTTTTGCGCATGGACTTTCAATACTTCTTCACGGCCTTTTACGTCTGGACGGCCGACAGGGATCTGCCTGTCAAAACGGCCGGGACGAAGCAGGGCCGGGTCCAGGATATCCGGACGGTTTGTCGCTGCGATTATGATGATGCCTTCGTTTGCACCGAAGCCATCCATCTCTACAAGCAATTGGTTCAGCGTCTGTTCGCGTTCATCATGGCCGCCGCCGAGACCGGCGCCGCGCTGGCGTCCGACCGCATCAATTTCATCAATGAAAATGATACACGGTGAATTCTTTTTCGCATTCTCAAACAGGTCGCGCACACGGGATGCACCGACACCGACAAACATTTCAACGAAGTCGGAGCCGCTGATTGAGAAGAAAGGCACGCCAGCTTCCCCTGCAACCGCACGGGCAAGCAATGTTTTACCGGTTCCTGGAGGGCCTACGAGAAGGACACCTTTAGGAATTCGGGCACCAAGCTGTGAAAACTTGCGCGGGTCTTTCAGGAAATCGACGACTTCGACGAGCTCCTGTTTCTCTTCATCTGCACCGGCCACATCTTTGAACCGGACTTTTTTCTTATCCTCACTATAGAGCTTCGCCTTGCTTTTCCCGAAGTTCATGACACGGCCGCCGCCGCCCTGAGCCTGGTTCAGCAAGAAGAAGAACAAAATAAAGATAATGACAAATGGAATGATTGATGTGAAAAAGGTTACCCAGCCGCTGGTTTCTTCAGCAGGCTTGATTTCCACTTTCGACTGCTGGACAGCGTCAGTGATCCTTGTCATGAACTGTTCGCTGTCCGGGCCGTATGTGAGAAAATATTCATCTTCCCCATAGTCGGACAACTGGCCCTTAATGGCATATACGCCACGTTCAGGCTGCAGCGAGATGGACTTCACATCACCCTGTTCCAATTTAGAAAGAAATTGGTCGTAAGCCATCGGTTCTGTTTGTTGGTTTGATCCGTTAAAAAAGCTTACAACACCGATTACAACCAAAAATATTAATAAATAGAATATTGTATTCCGGAAGATACGATTCATTCCTTACCTCCTCCTAAGAGCGGACAAACTATAGTAAATAGTACCATAAATAAACTGCCGGACTCAACTAATTAATTTGTATAAATTTCCGGCTTCAAAACACCAATGTACGGCAGGTTGCGGTAACGCTCCGCGTAATCCAGCCCATATCCGACCACAAACTCATCGGGAACGTTGAAGCCGACCAGATCTGCTTTCACGTCGCTTTTGCGTCCGCTCGGCT
Organism: Guptibacillus hwajinpoensis; assembly: GCA_016841765.1. Taxonomy (GTDB): domain Bacteria; phylum Bacillota; class Bacilli; order Bacillales; family Bacillaceae_O; genus Bacillus_BL. Next base: position 47,649 of record JAENYN010000027.1, on the reverse strand, counting down.
TATCGAGCAGGGTGACGATTTTAATCGACTTCGCCCGGCGATGACGGAAAAGCTCGACAAGATAACTCAACGTCAAGCCGCTGTCGATAATATCTTCGATAATGACAATATCACGCCCATCGACAGGGGTATTCAAGTCCTTTACAATTTTGACCTCTCCGGAGGAAACTGTAGAGTTGCCGTAGCTGGATACATCCATGAAGTCCATTTCCAGATGGATGTCCATGCGCTTCAGCAGGTCTGCCATGAAAGGCATAGCCCCTTTCAGTACGCCGATTGCCAGCGGAAAGCGGTCTTTATATTCCGTTGACAGCTCCTCCGCCAATTCGTTGACTTTTTTTTGAATTTCCTCTTCGGAAATGAGCACTTTCTCAATTTCGTTATGCATTATTTCTGCCCCTCCTGGATGATGTCGCTTCTGAACTATACTGAATGACTATATATTCTTGTTTCCTTCTATCCATTTCTGCAAACGCAGATTTTTTCAGCTGCGGAAGCCAGAGTATCGTTCCTTCTGAATCAGTCACCACCGGCCAGCGGTTCCGTTTTTCAATCGGAATTTTTTGGTCGATGAAGATATCTTTCAGCTTTTTGGTTCCTTTCATACCATAAACCGACATACGGTCTCCGTTGCGGCGATTCCGGACGAGTAAAGGGAGTTTGACGGAATCAGCTTCGCAAACAAAGACATTTTCATCCTGATGCCCATGTGGGAAGTCGTATGTGTGGAAGCTGGAGATTGAGGAACCGTCAGGCAACGAAACCTCTTCCGGTACATGAAGAACATATTCATACTCTTCCCGTTTTTCATCACGGAATGTAAAATAACATTCATCATAAGAGCGGACTGCAAAAAGGCTTTCCGGGAAGTGAAGGGTCCCTGATGGATGTTCACTTTCGAGCAAATTCAGCAGTTGTTCGATATGTACCGATGACAAAGAAGCCGGTATACTCCGATAAAGATAGTTTAATATTAGATGAATCACTCTTCTTTGTAAAGGCAAAGGCAATAATGAAAGCGCCTTAATCGAGATGCGGGTACTGTTGTTTTTTTGCTGCAGCAGGACGCTGTCCAGCTCCGTCCGGGCAAGCTTTTCCAGGTAAGCATTATCTTCAGTCCAGGCCTCGCTTAAGTGCTGGTACCTTTCATGGACACGCGGGTTCTCTTCCTTTAAGAACGGAAGGACGTGATGGCGGAACCTGTTCCTCGCATATGTATCTTTTTCATTTGTGGGGTCGATTCTGGGATGAAGGCCATTTTCCGAGCAATAGTGTTGAATTTCCGATTTTGTCACACTTAAAAACGGACGGATCACTTCCCCTCTCTCCAGTTTTCTCCTGGGCTGCATGCCGGCGAGGCTCATTCCGTATCCGCCTCTGACCTGCCGCATCAGCATCGTTTCAATCTGGTCGTCCCCGTGGTGGGCAAGCGCCAGAAAATCCGCATGATATGTATCCATAACCTCATTGAAAAAAGCAAAACGGCATTGGCGGGCCGCCTCTTGAACACCAAGGTTGTACTTCTTCTGATATTCGGGAACATTTATCCTTTTTCCTTCAAAAGGAATCGATAATTTTCCGCAAAACTTTTCAACAAACAAGAGGTCTTCATAAGATTCTTCACCGCGGAACATGTGATCGACATGGGCGGCGATCACAGTCAAGTTCAGCCTGTCTTTTTCCCGATTCAAAAAGTGGAGGAGGGCAAGTGAGTCGGGGCCTCCGGAAACGCCTGCGACGACCATTGCTCCCGGAAAAAGGAGCTGGTGTTTTTCAATGAACGAATAGACTTTGTCACGCATATCGTCTTCTACCCCACTTACGCAAGCAGCCTGCTTGGCTAAAATATGATCACTCTTCTTTCATCCTACCCGATGGAAGCCGCTTGCGCAAAGGCAGCGTTTCTTTCGTTAAAATACAGCAATTTTGACAGTAAACCGCATGGCCCTTTCTGCAAGCGGATCCCATCGGTGTCAGATGCCCATAGGATTTCACGGTTGATTGCAGTGGAAGTGACCGTTCCCCAAATCTCGTGCGGTTCCTATTAGAAGAAAATCACTCAATGTCCTGCAGGCTGAACGCTGAGTAGTCCTCCAGCCTGTCCTGCGTCTTCCTTGAGCTCCGGCAGCAGCTTCTTTTCAGGCTGCCGGGCACTCTTTTCAATTCATACAAGCAAATACATAAAATAAACGATAAATAACAGGATGAAAAGCAGCACAGCTTCAAACACATGGGCGGCAAGTGATTTTTTTCCGCCCGAGTGTTTTGGGGTTGAATTTTTCTTCGCTTGCTGTTTGGTTGTTCTGGAGCGTGACGCCCGGCTGCTGTTTGCGGGGACCGCTCTTTCTTGCGGCCGGTTTTTCGCCTCTTTTTTCTTTGCCGCATCAATCAGGTCATCTTTCATTTCCGCCGCGCTGGAATATTTTGCTTCCAGCGCTTGCAGCAGGACACCTGAAAACGTGCGCAGTTCGGCGTTGTTCATAATGAGCGGCCGAAGCTGGGCAAGCCCTCCTTCTTTACGGGTGAAACGGGAAGGATAGGCTGCATTCACAAAAAACATGGCAGCGGAAAACAGATCGTATGACGGTTCAGCCCTGCGGCTGCCGAGACCCCAGTATCCCCTATCGAAAAACTCGGTATATTCTTTGATTGAACGGCCGATAAGTGTTGTGCCCCCCACGTCAATCAAACGCAACCTGGGCGGATTCATCGTAATGACGGTATTTTCCGGTTTCAAGTCCCCGAATACCCAGCCATTATCATGAAGGAATTGCAGGTGGCCAAGCAGCTGCATCATAAAAATCGGCACCCATTCCATCCCTTTTGCACGGATAAAAGGAAAAAAACCGGTCCCCTGGATATATTCCATCACATAAAACGGATAAGTCCCCCCTTTTCCAGCCTGCCAGTCATCGACATCAAGCAAAGAAGGTCCAAGGGGCTGGCCCTGGACCCGGGAAAACTTTTTAAGAACGTTCACCTCCGATGTAATGGACATTCCGTTCTCACTGATTTTCAATGCCCCATGCCCCTGGCGGTCCGCAACCAGATAGACGGTGCCGGTTGCGCCCGATCCGATCTTTTTGATGACACGGTAGGTGTTGCCGTGCCATTTCCCATGCAGAATCGTGCCGGGTGTCAATTCATAGGCCGGATTCTTCGATGCTGGATTCTTCATCAGAGAGGAAACCCCTTTTTGATTTTCTGCTGTTAAAGAGGGCTGTTGCCTCTTTTATTGCCGGTCCGGTTGGCGTTATGCCCCCTGAAGCAAGCTTGGGGTACACTTTTGACAGGCTGTCCAGGCTGGGAGTCCAGTCAAGAAGTTTCTCAACATCCTTTCTTTTCCCGGGAAATGCATAGACAGCAAATCGATTGGATCCCATTCTTGCATTCAGACTTATCGAGAGGTCTAAAAGGGCTTCTTTAACAGTCGGGAGTTTCTCTCTCATGCTTGCGCTCGTATCGACAAGCACGACCACCTCAAGGCTGACGGTTTCTCCGAGTTCATCAACCACCTCCATCACTTCGCCGCGCTGTTCAGGCGGCAATTCTTCCATCGATTGCGATTTTCCAAGGATTTGTTTCAATTCCTGGTTAATCACCCCCTGAAGCGTCTGGGTCATTGCTTTTCTTGTCACCATTTGCACAGTCTGGGACAGTTTTTCCGCATATACAACCTGGCTTACGCCTCCACCTGACATGGAGATGTCTTCAATTTCTTTTATGCCTTCCTCACTCATGGAATCACGCTCAAGCACCCCGATCACATTGACGGTGATCCCCTGCTCACGGGCAAATGCCGCTGCTGCTGCAGGATCCTCGCCCTGATTTGAATGGCCATCCGTTATCAGTAAAATTTGTTTTAACGTTCCTTTCCTCATCCTCTGAACCTCCTCTTTGCATCCATTGTTGACGCAGAGGAAAGGAAATATACTTTTGTCCCCGGACTGGCCGCATATTATGCAAAAATTTTACACTGCTGTACGGCAAGGGAGGTGACACCTTAGAAGCCATACCCATGTCAGGAGGTCTTACTGGGCTTTTTTTCGATAAAGATTGATCTTGTTATACGCCGGAATGGATGCCCATTTCGGAATATTGCGCTTGATTTTTGCGACGACTACCGTCATGTCGTCATCAATATTGCCTTCTTTCGTCCTGATCACCTCTTCAAGCAGGAGGTCCGCAATCTCCTGCGGATCATCTGTTTTTAACTCCCCGATTTTCCGTTTCAGCCAGAAGTCGACATTCTCTATGTTTTTCGGGCCTTCAAATATGCCGTCGCTCATCATGATCAGCAGATCTTCCGCCTTGAGCTGCTCACTGACCATATCGACCTCAAATTCATGTATCATCCCAATCGGCAAATTGCTCGCTTCGATTTTCATCACTTTACTCCCCCGTTTGATGAAGCTTGGCGTCGAGCCGATTTTCAGGAATTTGGCCGATGCGTCCTGGAGGTCGATGACAGCAAGGTCAAGCGTTGAAAAAATTTCATCGGTCGTTCGCAAGGCAAGGATCGAATTGATCGACTTGATGGCGACCCGCTCTTCGATGCCTGACTGAAGAATTTTTTGCAGGAGCTTAATCGTTTCGTGACTCTCGATATGGGCCCGCTCCCCGTTGCCCATCCCGTCACTTATCGCTGCTGCATACTTACCGCCTCCGATTTCCATTGTTGAATAGCTGTCACCCGACACCCATCCACCCCCCATTGCGGCACAGGCAACTCCGGGTTCAACCACAAATGTTCTTGCCGAACCTAGCGTAAGCTGGCATTGGCCGGCAGGAAAAGGTGCACAATCCTCCTTTTTCACAATGATGGTTTCTCCTAATATATCTGAAAGAAGCGGGGCGATAATTTTCTCTCCGACCCCGGTCCCGTTGCAATGGGGTATGCTGATTTCGATATCAACATCCCCTTCCTCCAGATTGAAAATATCAATCTGGTTGATTTCCATACCGAGAGATTCAAGTGATTCATAAATCTGTTCTTCCTGGATGTAATGGTTTTCTCTTTCTTTCTTGATCTCTTCGGCGAAGTCTCCCATTACCCTGGAAATACCCATCAGCTGGTCGGCCACCAGCTTTCTGCTTTCCAGCACCTGTTTTTTAAGTTTCTGGTTGGCGTGGTAATAGTTGAGCTCCTGATTTATTTTATCGATGACTCGCATCGGTTTTACGCAATGGCTGTCCCACTCTTTCATAAGCTGCCGGTTTGATTCCAGCTCGCCTTTTTCACTTTCTTGCATAGTTTCCTTCATAAGGTCATATGTTTGAGTAAAGTTCCTCGTCCAGCACGTTTCTTTCTTGTAACACGTCTGGCATGTCTTTTCGGTGACATTGCTCAGGAAATAATCAACTTCCTTTTCGCTTGTTTCGTCTTTAGGCTCCCCGCCCGGCTGAGTGAAGCTATCAGACAGCGTTTTGAAAAGGTTGGAAAATTGCTCGACCCGGCCCGCCGTCACGTCTCTCACTTTACGTAAGTATTGCTGCTGCTCATTTGCATACTCCTGGGTTCCGGGAATGAATCGCGACAATTGCAGGATAAACCCTTTAGGGGTCAATAAAAACAGGGCAAAAGCAGCTCCTGATTCCATAAGCCCGGAAGAGAGCGCGGTTCCGTCCTGGTTATACAGACTGATTAATACCGTTCCGATCATCAACCCAAAGCCTACGCCGATTTTTTTGCCATCCTTCAGCAAACCGCCCAACAGACCCGAAAAGGCAAGAAGGCTGATTTGATATAAACTGGTCACATCGGCAAGGCTCATGATCAAACCGGTGACAACACCTACCGTCGCTCCAATCGCCGCCCCGCCGAGAAAAGCGAACAGCAGGACAAGGTAGCGGGAAAGAATATGCTCGACGGACATGTCCATCACCTGCCAGCCGATAGTTCCCGACATGACGGAAGCAAGTAATATGATAAAACAAATGATTTCTTCATTCTTTAATGCCTGCCGGCGCTTTTTTATGGATAAAAGCGGCATGCTTTGCAGGAAAATCATCGTCAGGATCAGGCTCAATCCCGATTCGACCCCGGCCATCATCAAGTCCAGCTCTGTCAAGCCCCCTGCAACGGTATACGTTATGAGAAGCCGGATCGACATTCCCGAGAAAAAGACGAAGTACGGCAGGAGCTTCAGCCGGGTGTCAGCCGATTTCACCAGCCCGCCGAATGCTGCCAGAAACAATACAATCGAACCCGCAGTATATACGACGGTCGTATACGAACTTGTGACCGCCCCAATGACAAGTGCCAGCATCACATACAGGCTCTTATCCCTCCTGGACATGAAAACAGCCGCAAAAAATGGCAGGGCGAACGGCGTGATATCAGACAAGACGACTGCCCGTCCAAGCAAAAAGCTGATCAACATCATCAAAAGCCCTTTTTGGATAAAGACCTCCACCAGCTTGCGTTCTGTCCCTTTGGCTATTTTCTCCGCCAGCATCTGTGACCTCTTCGCAACACCTAAACCTACAAGCGGTTCAAAAAACTGCTTTTCCGCTTTTTCCATTGTTAGCACCACCCCAACATTTTTTTCTGTGTTGGTTTCCATTTAATCACAGGCTTTTCCATCTTTTTGTCAAACCGCCTGCTGAAAAACAAAAACTCTTCGACGGGTTTCCGTTGAACCTGCCAATCTCCCTACCTTTTAAACAAGGTTCTGTTTTTCTATGTTTCAGTAGATTGCAAATGGGTGTTCGTATTCCCATCCGGCGGATGGCGATTAACCTTTTGCCGGACATAGCTTCCTGGCCCTTCAAGGCAAGGTCACACAATTTTCGCAATCTTGTCAATAATTGATTCTTGTTTTAATTAACTCGACAAAGATAATGCCTGCGAGGACATTCCTAAACATTTTACTCCGGCCGCTCCCATGAAATGTCATAAAATAGGGGGACAGCGCGGCAGAAAGGTAATAAAATAGAAATAGATATACAGAGGAGGGATGGGGGTTGAAATCATTCAGGAAGATTATTGGGGCCATAAGCGGCACGGCGGCCTATTTTCTGATTATTTATTTGCTACACGGGATGTTTATCCCGGAGGCGGCGTTTTTTGACTTCAGTTCATCTCATACATATTTTTATTGGGCTGCTGTCCTTCTGATTCCTTATTTTTATTTAAGGTACAAAGCCGCCATACAGGGAAACGATGGACATGACCGGCCGGCAGGGAATTTGGATCCCGAAATCCCCGAAGAAATCCATGCGAATGTCATCATTGCCGCTTTTGCCTTTTACCCGATCATGTTCACTGTCGCCTATACTGTTCAGCATGCTTTGCTGCAATCGGTCCCGGCTTTCTTTGCGATCGAATTATCAGCAGGAATCCCGTTTTACCTGCCCTTTTTCATCTGCAATGCAGCCATAACAACCCATGTGCTTTTCAAAAGCATGAAAAAGAAAGCACTGAAAAACAACTCTCTCCATTTTTAAACATACAGAAAACTCGCCGATTGGCGAGCCTTTAGGCGGAGACAGAGGCGCAGTTGCCCATATCTTATATTCATAAAATTGGCAGCTATACCGACATGCTCCCTCGCTGACAATATTTATTTTCATATATGACATAAAAATGCCTGGCAATTGCCAGGCATTTTGTGATGACCCCTAGGGGATTCGAACCCCTGTTACCGCCGTGAAAGGGCGGTGTCTTAACCACTTGACCAAGGGGCCGTATATGGTAGCGGCGGAGGGGATCGAACCCCCGACCTCACGGGTATGAACCGTACGCTCTAGCCAGCTGAGCTACACCGCCATGCATTTTGTCGATAAGCACAAAATATATAGTACAAAAATCTATATTTGTTGTCAATACCCAAACTTAAAGTAAATGCCGGTTTGTCCCGATTGCCTGGCCGGCATCCATTTCACTGGGCCCGAATAGAAAAAGCACCCCGGAAAAGGGTGCTTATTTATTAGTGAAATAGCATATGCCGTCAGCAGCAAGTCAGCCTCGTTTCGAGCCTTTTCCGCCGCGTCTTGATTCTGTATGCTTTTTCAAAGATGAAAGCCGGTCTTCGCTGTCTTTGAGGAAACGGTTCATCTTTTGCTCAAATGATTCGAAATTTTGACGCGGACGCTGTGGGCGTCTTGATGTTTCCCTTTTCTCCGGTGCTTTGGCGCGTTTGATGGATAGGCCGATTTTACCGTCCTTTTCAACATTGATGACCTTCACTTCTACAGTTTCGCCGACTTTCAAGTGATCATTGATGTCTTTTACATAGTTGTCTGCGACTTCACTGATGTGCACAAGGCCAGTCGACCCTCCCGGCAGCTCCACAAAAGCACCGAAATTAGTAATGCCCGTAACCTTACCCTGTAACTTGCTGCCTACTTCGATTGACATAAAAAAAATGCTCCTCCTTAAGTTTTGAAAAGTAATCAGTTTCTCTTATTATACTCATTCAGGAAATAAAGTGTCAATAAGGCGGCATTTAGTCAGGCAGCTTGAATATGACCTCTCCATCGTTTGACAGGAAATAATCCCTGCGGGCGATTTTGATAATGTAATCTTCATCATTTAATTTCCTGATTTCTTCTTTTAGATTATCCTGTTCTCCTTTAAGAGTGGAGAGCTTCTCTTCAAGCTGCGCTTTCTCTTTTTTCTTTTCATTCAAGGCTTCAGCTTGAGAGATGAGTGTGGATATGACGGCAAAAGAGATTATGGAGACGAAAATGCCAAACAACACAAGCCTTCTCACCAACCCTTTTCTCCTGCGGAGGGCGCGCTTTTCTGCATATTCGTGTTGTTTCACATAGGTTGATTCTATTTTTGATACGTTGTGCTTTGGTCCGCCCATGGGATCTCATGTCCTCCTATCTTCGAAACTTGCCTGTTATTTTCTTTAACCTATTCTTTATTTTACCAGCGTTTCCTGCCAAAGAACGAATAATTTTCTTTATTTTTACAGGGGTGAGCCGCCAAACCAGGACTTTCGACCATTTCAACGGCGTTACGATCACTTTCAACAAAAACAATATAACCGCTCCGACAATATGCAGGAAAAAAAGGAAAATGGCGACAATAGCCTGTGCCAGCCATTGCACCGGCCTGGCCACTAAAACGGTGTACATGGAGACCGTAATCGAAATGATGCGCTCGCCAAACGAAATCATTTTCTCCAACAGATTCATAAAAAGCCGCTTCATCAATGCCTGGTAGGCAGCATAACCACAAAGAAGAGCAGCAAAGATGTAAAATCTGAGCTCCCCTTCATTTACTGTAAAAAGAACAAAAAATACAATAAGGGCCTGGACGACCCAGAATAATATATCGTTGCAAAAAACAAACCAGCGCTTGCGTTTGTTCCGCTGCAAAAAACGGTTGAACGTATCAAAACCTGCACCTATCCATACCCCGGTCAGAGCCATGGCAAACATGGTAGAAAATTGAACGGTAAGGCTCATTTAAAAAGCTTGCTAAAGAATCCTTTAGCCTTCTCCGCGTTTTGTTCATCCAGATAGGCGAGGTCATAAATCCTTCCTTTGATCGAAACGATCCCCTTGTCGACATCAAGGTTTTTCATTTGCAGGTTCGCTCCGCGGATGGACAGGAAGCCCATGACGGTTTCTAAAAGGAATTCTTCGTTATCAAAGCTTTCGACTTGTTTGACTCCGGTTATTTCGAGTGTTTTTCGTCCGCGCATGACCACATCGTGATCCTGTGTTTTCGGATTGTACACCGAGTTATTGTCATAGTAACGGTCCATAATCATCCCCCTCTTCTCAATGTTATTTTTATGAAAAGGGGGGTGAGAATAGAACAAGCTATCACCCTGCAAGTCTTCAATTTTATTATCGGCATAGCCGTACCGCTTTTTTATGATTTATTGGCTTATATTGAAAATAATAGTAAACAATTTGGAAAGCGAAAAGGTCCGTTAGTGCCAGATGAGTCTTATTTAAATCTTTTGTAATCGCTGAAATGTAAATGTAATGAAAAAAAGGCAGCATCAAAAGCCTGAATCAAAGGAAGCGCCAATTTAAAAAGGCTCGTTAAACGCCTGTGTTGATTTCCGTTGTAGGTACTCGCTTTCCTCGTCGCTCGCTCCTCGAAAATAAAACCCAATTTTCTTCGTGCGGTGTCAATTCGAAGAAGCTTATTCAATGTCCTGTGGGGTCTCACCTGTCCCGCTAGTCCCGCCGGAGTCTCGCACCTTCCACTCCAATCAACTAGTGTAAAAAATCAACATTGAGCTTTAACACAGCCTTTAGAAAAAGAAGTTGTAATTTCTGTATGTTGTCCGTTCCGTTCCCCGGAAAGCGAATCTCTGCAGCCTAGATTCCCGCTCGACGTGCAGTTTATGAACAGGCTTTTCCGCTAAGGGCGCTTTAATGGAACGAAGCCATTTAAAAAACGGCCAGCAGTTCAAAGCTCTGGCCGTTTTCGATGTGGTTTGATTGTTTTTAGATTTACATGCTATGGAAAACATTTGAACGCCAAAACCCGGCCTGTTCCTAAAATTCAGGCCTTTCCTGTTCATTCCGCTCTTCTTTCAGGACGGTGTACAGCTGGGATGCTTCGTCTTTCCTGGTCGTTTCGCGCAGGCTTTCGACTTTTACGGTTACCGTCTTCTGCCCGAACTTGATAGCCAGTTCATCGCCGACTTTCACATCTGCGCTTGCTTTCCCTTTCTGGCCGTTAATTGTAATCCTTCCCTGATCGGCCACCTCTTTGGCAAGCGTCCGTCTTTTTATGAGGCGGGACACTTTCAAAAACTTATCAAGCCGCATGGTTCACCACTTCTTTCTATTCTTAATATCCTTTTGTTTTTGCTTCATTCCAGTACTTATCCATTTCTTCCAGGGACATTTTCTCAAGGGCTTTGCCTTTTTCAGCTGCCGATTCTTCAATAAACCGGAAACGCCGTGCAAATTTCTCATTCGTCATGCGCAGCGCATCTTCCGGATCAATTTTATAATACCTGGCAAGGTTGACAAGGGCAAACAATAGGTCGCCGAATTCCTTTTCTGCTTCCCGGCTGTTTCCTGACCGGATCTCCGTACGGAATTCTTCTGTTTCCTCACTGATCTTTTCCCAAATAGGCTCCTGTGTATCCCAATCGAAACCTACTTTTGCCGCCTTTTTCTGCAGCTCATATGCCCGGTATAATCCTGGCAGCCCTTTGGGAATACCATCAAGAAGGGACTCGCGGAAGCCTTCCCCTTTTTCTTCCTTTTTAATTTCCTCCCAATTCCGAACAACTGCCTCGGCACTTTCAGCGGTCGTTTCCCCGAAAACGTGGGGATGGCGCCGGATCATTTTTGAATTGAGCGCCAAAACGACATCACGGATCGAGAACCCGCCTTCATCTTCGCCGATTTGAGCGTGCAGCATCACCTGCAGCAAAACATCACCCAGTTCGTCGGCTAGAAGGTCCACATCCCCGCCGTCTATCGCATCAAGAACCTCATAGGTTTCTTCAACAAGATATTTTTTCAGCGATTTGTGGGTTTGCTTTTTATCCCACGGGCAGCCATCCGGCCCTCTCAATGTCGCTATCACTTCACGGAGTTTGGAAAATTCACCGTAGAGGAGCTCCTCTTCCTGGACCGGCGGAACATAGACACTCGTCAGGTTATCGACCTTCGCTTCCCGATCGAGTTCGAACAGAGGAAGCCTTTTGATCCGTTCACTGCTGCTCCCGGCTGCGGTAACCAGCACGACTTCGTAGTCATCCGGATATTTTTCCATGAGGCTTAATTTGACCTCGGATGCTGTGAACACATCATAGACCTGTGTAACGATCACATGCTGTTCCATCTGGACAAGATGCGGCTTAAAGTCGGTCGCATCAAGAAGCTGGAATCCCTCAACCGGATCGATCCCAAGCGAAGCAAACATCGGGTCAAGGAAACTTTGCCCGCCGGCAATATCGACATGGATTCCTCTTTCCCCGGCTTCCTCTAACAGCATTTGTACAGTTTTTTCAGCAACGAGCGGATGGCCGGGTACAGCATAGACAATATCTTTTCCTTCCGCCGCGGCAAAAAGGCGGTCCACTATTTCCCGATAAACACCCGCAAACCCGCGGTTTTGTTCATAAATCTTATCGAAGGAGGCGAACGAAACACCTTCCTGCTCAAGCACCTGTACGGCGGGATGCTCCTTTGTCCGTAAAAATAAGTGCTCGGAAGCCGTCAGCAATTTATAGATTCCCACTGTCAATTGGTCAGCATCGCCGGCCCCAAGACCGGCAACGGATATTGTCCTTGCCATTATTTCCTCCCCCTTTGCATCTTTTGATGGATTGCTGCCAGCCTGTTGCCGCCTGGCAGCAGTTCAAGCTCTTCTTGAGAAAAGAGTCCGGTAAGCATAATAAGCCATAAGAACACAAACCCGCCGGCGGCTGTTTCAAAAAGAGCCTGTATAGCCGCCCCTTCTCTTCCCGCTTTTGTCATCAAATCTAAAAGCCCGAACAGTCCGTTGAGGATTGCCAGCACTGCGGCCATCCCGCCAACTGCTCCTGCAATTTTCAAAAAGGAAACGGGGGCAACGAGCCTGCTCCTTATAAAGTTCATGAGAATAAAAGCATTGATGAGTGCAATTACGATAAAAGCGATGACCGTAGCCGCCGCAGCCCCCTCAGTGCCAAAACGGGGGACAAGGACCATGTTTCCCGCCCATTTTATGAGAAAACCGCCGGCGGCACTTACTGCCGGAATATTAAAATGGCCAAGACCCTGCAAGACGGATGAAAGTGTTATGGCAACAGAGCTGAAAATAATCGACAGGCTCAACATTTTTAACGTCTGCTCACCGGCATTGTTTTCAAAAAGCATGATATTTGCCGGTTCAAGAATAAGCCAGAGACCAGCTGCAGCGCCGGCCCCCACCATCAGGCCGACCCTGAGTGCCAATTCCGTCTTTTCCTTCACCTCTTCCATCTTGCCCTTAGCCCTTGCCGATGATACAAACGGCACAAGCGCCAGCGATAACGAGGTTGCAAAGACAGTCGCAAGCTGGATCAGCGGGAACCCCCTGTCATACACACCTTTTAATTCCTTGGCAGCCTGACTGTCAACACCTGCGGCAAGCAACCCTTTGACAAGTGTCATCGAGTCGGCAAATTGCAGGAGGACAAGGAATAAATGACTAATACTCAAAAGCAGGCCGTTTACGAGCAGTGCTTTCACAAGAATTCCCCGCTTTTCCGGCGACTTCTTTCGCTGCCGGGCACTGCCCATTAACAATGGCGGTTGTCTCCCTTTTTTCAGCCTGAACAGGACTAAAAAAAGCAGTGCTGCAAAGCCGCCGGCTACAGACCCGAACACAGCCCCGGCACCCGCCATATATACACTGTATCCGTTGGTGATCAGCACGTAAGCAAACAACAAAATCGCAGAAACCCTCACAGCCTGTTCGGTTACCTGTGAAACGGCTGTCGGCACCATGTTGCCGTGCCCTTGATAATAGCCGCGGTAAATCGCCAAAAACGGCATGAGAAAAAAGGAAAAGGCCACGGTTCTGACCGGAAGCTCCAACTGCGGATCACCCATCCAGCGGGCAAGCGGTTCTGCCCCGGCATACAGGATCAGAAACAGCAGCAATCCAAAACCGAAAAGGAGTGTGAAGGCGCGAACGATCAGGCCAGGAATTCCTTCCCCGCCCTTTTTCTCATTTTCTTCCGCCACCAATTTGGAAAGAACAGCCGGGAATCCGTACAGGGCAAACGCAAGCGCGATTCCATAAAACGGATAAACCTGCTGGTAAATATAAAAACCGATATCTCCGGTAATATTCTGATAAGGTATTCGATAAGCAGCACTTAAAACCTTGGCCAGCAGGCCTGCCGCCGCCAATATGGCAGCCCCCCGCCAAATCCCGGCACGCTGCCGAAGGTTATCGTCCGGATTCAACTAATTTTTCCTCCTCAGCCAATACTTGCAGGATGTATTATACCATAACACCCTTTTTCTTCGGACGGTCCCGCCCGTTTCCCCCGTTTCCGCTTTATTCCCGCTGCCATTTTAAATGCCAGGGAATTGCCAGGCAATCCAAACCAGCTTTTTTTGTATCAATTTAAGAAAACTCGCCGATTGGCGAGCCTTTAGGCGAAGTCACAGCTGTCCTTGTCTATATTCTTAAAATTGGCAGCTGCATCGGATTACTCCCTTGCTGACAATTTATCTATATAGTAAAAAAAGGAATATCAAACCATTATGGTGTGATACCCCTTTTTAAAACTATGCCTCAAGAGCATAACCCGTGACTTCTCTGGTGTTGTGTAACGTCTTTGATGACACGGATAGCCGGGTTGCGTGACTTTTTCAGCGATGCAAAGCTGTTTTTAGGCACGAATAACAACCTGTCTCTTGCGGGCAGGAGCGCCCGCTGTGTTCTGACGCTATTCTTACTGTTCCATTTGCCGGGCAAGAAACGCCGCAGCTGTTTGGGCCGATTTTTGTTCCACCTCACCGAGTGGTTTGTCACCCCTCGTTAAAATGACGACAGCTCCAATCGGATCGCCGTTGGCAATGATAGGCTGAAGAACGAAAGAAGCAATCGCCTCTTCAATGCCGTCAATTAATTCGACTTCCTTTTCAGAGGATTCAAACTGGGGGGCCCGGTTCTCTATCGCCCTTTCAATAGTCGGGCCGATTGCCCTATTCAAGAATTCCTTTTTTGATCCCCCGGATACGGATATGAAGGTATCGCGGTCGGAAATGAGAACGGTATGGCCAAGGCTGTCATAAAGGGCATCAGCATACTCTCTGGCAAAGTCGCTCAGTTCACTGATTGGAGAATATTTCTTCAAGATGACCTCTCCGTCACGGTCCACGTAAATCTCCAGCGGGTCACCTTCCCGAATCCGAAGTGTCCTGCGAATTTCTTTCGGAATGACAACCCTGCCTAAATCATCAATTCGACGAACTATTCCTGTTGCTTTCATAATCTTAGCTGCCTCACTTTCATCTCATTGTGTAATTTTGGTGATTGGGCTGAACTTGTCCTTCAAATGAAGAAATCACCATTTTTCTTGCCTATAGTATCTTACACGTTTTAGGTTCTATTCATATTAGAGGCAAATTTTAACTAAGACAGCAACAAGAAAGCGCCTTATCAGGTTTCTAATCCAGTCATGAACTGACTTTTTCCCGTTTGACTTCATCCAGCTGCCGGAGAACATGGTCGATTTGGGATAGTTGTTCGTCTATCTCCATTTTTCGGGTATTGATGATGACTTTCAGTTTCTTGCCCTCTGTCCCAAGCCTTACATGATTGCCCATGTCATTGGCCATTTCGAACAGTTTGGCCCCGTCGATATTGTCACTTGCTTCTTCGGAGATTCTAAGCTCGATCTCCTGCTTTTTCCGGGCCAGCAGTTCAACCCGCTCTTTTTTCATCAGAAGGCGGAACCGCGTGACGTAAAAGAGATAATTCACTTCCTCAGGGTAGTCACCGAACCGGTCGATCATTTCTTCCTGAAGATCGTCGACATCCTCAACGGTATCCGCATTCCGGAACCGTTTATACATATCAATCTTTTGCTGCTCATCCTTGATGTATTCCTCAGGGATGTAAGCATCGAGTTCCAGGTTCATGTCGATATCGATCGGTTTTTCCACCGGCTTATCTGATTTTTCCAGCTTCCGTTCCTCGATTGCTTCCTTCAGCATCTGGGAATACAGGTCGAAACCGACCGAGTCGATGAAACCGTGCTGTTCGGCTCCCAGAATGTTTCCCGCCCCGCGGATGGAAAGGTCGCGCATGGCGATTTTGAAGCCGGAACCCAGCTCTGTGAATTCTTTTATTGATTGCAGGCGCTTTTCCGCCACCTCGTTCAGCACTTTATCACGCTGGTAGGTGAAATAGGCATAAGCGACCCGGTTAGACCTTCCGACACGCCCGCGCAGCTGGTAAAGCTGGGATAAGCCCATTTTATCGGCATTACTGACGATAAGCGTATTGACGTTCGGGATATCAACACCCGTTTCAATGATCGTCGTGCTGACCAGCACATCATAGTGGCCTTCCAGGAAGTCGATCATGACCGCTTCAAGCTCGGATTCATTCATTTTTCCGTGGGCGAAGGTGACACGGGCTTCAGGCACCAGCATCGAGATCTCTTCCGCTTTCCGCTCGATATCCTCGACACGGTTATATAGGAAGTACACCTGGCCGCCGCGGCCCATTTCCCGTTCGATTGCTTCCCTTACAAGGGCTCCGTTATATTCGACCACATACGTCTGGACCGGAAAACGGTTTTCCGGCGGGGTTTCGATGACAGAAAGGTCGCGCACGCCAAGCATCGACATATGGAGCGTCCTTGGAATCGGTGTTGCTGTTAGTGTAAGGACATCGACATTGGCGCGCATCTGCTTGATTTTTTCCTTATGCGTCACACCAAAGCGCTGTTCTTCATCAATGATGAGCAGGCCAAGATCCCTGAACTTCAAGTCTTTTGAAAGCAAGCGGTGTGTCCCAATGACGATATCGACTGTACCGGCCTTCAGGCCTTTGATCGTTTCATTTTGCTGTTTCCGCGTCCGGAAACGGCTGAGCAGGCCGATATTGATGGCATGGTCCTGGAACCGTTCGCTGATTGTCTCAAAATGCTGTTGTGCCAGGATTGTCGTCGGCACAAGGAAAGCCACCTGTTTCCCTTCCATAATCGCCTTGAACGCAGCCCTTATTGCGACCTCCGTTTTCCCGTATCCGACATCTCCGCAAAGGAGCCGGTCCATCGGTTTCGGTTTTTCCATATCTTCTTTAATTTCCTGGATAGTCCTGAGCTGGTCTTCCGTTTCCTGATAAGGGAAAGCCGATTCGAATTGCCGCTGTTCCTCGGTGTCTTCACTGAAACCGTAACCTGGCGTCGATTCCCGCTCGGCATACAGTTTAATGAGATCATCCGCAATATCCTGCACTGATGATTGGACCCGGCTTTTGACTTTCTTCCATTCCGTTCCGCCCAGTTTGTATACTTTCGGTTCTTTCCCTTCTGACCCGACATACTTCTGGACCTGGTCAATTTGTTCAACCGGCACATAGAGCTTATCATTGCCGGAGTATTTCACATGGAGATAATCCTTATGGATGCCATTAATTTCAAGGGTTTCAATGCCAAGGTACTTGCCGATCCCGTGGTTGACGTGCACGACATAATCGCCGACCTTAAGCTCTGAATAGCTTTTGATCCGCTCGGCATTGGACAGCTTTTGCCGACGTTTCGGCTTTTTTGATTTCTTTTTGAACAGTTCTTCTTCCGTAATGACGGCAAGTTTGATCCCGGGAAGCTCAAATCCCGCGGACAGATCAGCCTCCGTGATGAACTGCCCGGCCCCCGGTATTTCAGCATCCCTTTCAAGTATGCCTGCCTCAATATCGTAATCATCCAAAACAGACTGCAGCTTTTCGACGCGCTTTTCATCCGCCGCAAGAAAAATGACCCGATAGCCGCTGTGCTTCCACCGCTCCAATTCACCTTTCAGCACATGCATTTGGCCATGGAAGTTCTGCATCGACCTGCACATGAAATTGATGATATTTTGCGGATTCGTATGCGGTACGTGTTTTAAAAACAAAGACAGGTACAGGCGCGGCTTAACCGTTTTCTGCAATAAGTCGCCAAGGTGGTGCGACAGTTGAAGGTCTGAGACGATTTCGCCAATCTGCAGCAGTGATGTATGCCAGTCCGCTTCCTCTTTATCCAGTGTGGATGAGGTTTCATGAATCCGGGAAATTTCATCCATCATCACCAGGCCATTTTCGGGCAAATAATCTAGTAAACTTTCAGTTTTTTTATAGAAAAGGCCCATGTATTTGAAAATCTGTTCAAACGTTTGGCCATTTTTCAATTGGTCGATTTCGGAAGAGATATTCTCGGCCATCTGCTCTTTGACAGATCCGTCTTTCACCTTTTTCAAAGTGTTTGAAAGTTCTTCTTCGAGCCTGGAAGCGCCCCGCTTGAACTCTTCATTGTAAAGCAGCACTTCCGTCGCCGGCCCGATTCTCACTGCCTCCGTTTTATCCTGTGACCGTTGATCTTCAACGCTGAAGTAACGGATTGAATCCACTTCCGTATCAAAAAGCTCAATGCGAAGCGGCATCACTTCTGTCAACGGATAGACATCAATTATACCGCCTCTCATGCTGAATTCGCCTGGCGCCGATACCATACCTGTTCGTTCATAGCCCATATGGATCAGCTTTTCAAGGTAGTCATCCACATCGATCTCTTCACCTACAACAAAATCAAGCTGGCTGTATTTCCAGACCGGCTTTGGCGGGAGCATCCGTCTGAGCCCCGCTACCGGCGCGATGACTATCCCCCTGTCATGTTCCGCCCAAAAATTGAGCGCCTCAATTCGCTGACCTTTCAATTCGGGGCTCGCCACCGCAATTTCGGAAGCAATCAGTTCATTTACCGGATAAAGATAAACGTCATCTTCCCCTACCAATTCGGCCAGGTCGTCATAAATTTTCTGGGCCTGAAATAGGTTGTGCGTCACAACAAGCTGCGGTCGGTTTGTCGACTTATACAGCGATGCCAGCAATAATGGGCGGGCTGCTCCGGTAAGACCTGCAGCAAGCTGTTCCCTGAGGCCTTCGTTGAATCCATTCATGATGGACTGGGCATCATTGCTGTTTAAAAAATAGTGCTGCAATCCTCTCAAAGATGATTCCTCCTCCACTATACCCCTGAAAACCCGGTTACATCCGGTAAGTTCCTTCAGCATCGGGTTACCTATTTTATGTTTATGCATAGACCGATATCCATTATTTCCTTAAACTAAGAAACAGAAAAATGCTCTGGCCTATTGGGGCCAAAGCGTCCCTCCACAAAAATGCAAACCGCCGTTTTCCTGAAACTACTGAATAAATGTATGCCATTGATGATAATCCGGGTTTCGTTCAAGCGTTTCCTGGCAATTTTCGCAAATTGTATTCACATGGACATCTCCGTTGGACAAATAGCGGATCATCTCCGCTCTTTCGTCGTTTGATAAGTGATCAAAACCGAGCTGCTCACTGCTGACTTCACGCCGGTCAATGGTCCCGATTTCAGTTCCGCAATGGCGGCAATAGTATTTGATAGCCATGGAAAAAACCCTCCTGACAATAGTGTGCCCACTTTTAATTGTCGCGCTTATAGTTGCTTTCAGACGCGGTTTGTGAGGAAGCAATTATCCTGCCGAACCGGGCCTTTTTAAAATATGGCACTAGTATTGCCTGGTAAGGGTTCATATATTCATTTATTGAATGTATTCATGACTTCGGTGAACGGCTGTGAGATCCAGTTTTCACAAGCATCGGCACTGCGCTTGACTGAGTCTTCTATTAGCGGGGCTTCCTCTTCTGTAAAGCTTCCCAGAACATAGTTTACGATCGTCATGCCGTTTTTAGGGCGGTCGATGCCGAGGCGGATACGGTTGAATTCCGGAGTGCCAAGATGCTGGATTATCGATTTCATGCCATTGTGGCCGCCAGCACTTCCTTTTGTCCGAAGACGGATCTTTCCGGCTGGCAAATCCAAATCATCATAGATGACGATTATTTCATCAACGTCAATTTGATAATAATCCATAAGCGGCCTCACCGACTCGCCTGATAAATTCATATAAGTCAATGGTTTCAATAAGAATACCTTTTCGGATCCGATCATGCCCGCTCCGTATATTCCCTTGAATTTTTGTTTATCAAGCGGAATTGAAAGCCGGTCCGACAATTCGTCAATTACCCGGAATCCGACATTGTGCCTTGTTTTTTCATATTTGCTCCCCGGATTCCCCAACCCAATGATTAACTTCACACTTGTTTCCTCTCTTTCTTCCGGTCCTGCTGTATCTTTCGTCTTCCTCTTTGGGAAGGCATTTATCACCCGTTTCATAAAGTGTAAAAAGACGTAACCCGAAAGGTTACGCCTTTGCTGTTTACTCATCTTCTTCTGTAACATCTTCCTGCTGAGCATCTTCCTTGGCTTCAGCCGGCTGTCCGCTCGATTCTTCCTCTGCTTCTGTTTCCTTTTCTGCATCTTCAGCTTCTTCCTCTTCCGGCTTCTGCGGAGGAAGAACGGTGACGATTGTGGATTCCGGTTCATCAAGAATCTCATATTTTCCGTCTTTTTTCAGGTCTTGGACCTGTAACGCATCCCCGATTTCAAGCTCGGATACATCAAGCTCGAGATATTCCGGCAAATCTGAAGGAAGGGCACGCACATTAAGATTATGCAGGGTATGCTGGATGACGCCGCCCTCTTTGGCACCGGCGGATTCGCCTGCAAGGTGGACCGGCACTTCCACTTCAACCTCTTCTTTCAAGTTAACCGCAATAAAGTCTGCATGCAGGATTTCATCCTTGATCGGTTCTGTCTGATATTCCTGGAGCATAACGGAAAGCTTGCTGTTTTCGCCCTCAACCTGGAGGTCCAGTATCCCGTTTCTTCCCGCCTCCCTGATTGTCTTGATAAAGTCTGCATAGTTGATGTAAATCGTCTTGTTTTCTGTTTTGTATCCGTATACAACTGCAGGGAAGTTCCCCTCATCACGCAGCTTTCTTGTTGTTGAGTGATTCAGGTTGTCGCGTTTTTTAGCATGTAATATTACTGCCATGTTGCATCACCTTCCTTATGATATAGAAACTCACGAAACTCTATCTATATCTTTACCCATTAAGAAAAGGCACTAAACAGGCAAGTTAAAAAGAAATGCGAAAAACGTGCCCGTTTCGTAACATCCTTCATCTCAACCCATCATATATCGGGGCAAAACAAACATCCAGGCATTAATCAAAAAGGGTGCTGACAGACTGCTCCTCATGAACACGGATGATCGCTTCACTGATCAGCGGCGCAACGGACAGCTCTGTAATCTTATCGATGCGCTTGTCCTCTGGAAGAGGGATGGAGTTTGTGATGACAAGCTCCTTGATGTTTGAGTTCTCGATCCGCTCAATAGCCGGCCCTGATAAAACCGGATGCGTACAGCTTGCATAAACTTCCTTCGCCCCGTTTTCAATCAATGCATTGGCAGCAAGAGTGATTGTTCCCGCTGTGTCGATGATATCATCAATCAGAATTGCCGTCCTGCCTTCAACATTACCGACAATATTCATGACTTCCGCAACATTCGGCCGCGGACGGCGCTTGTCAATAATCGCAATCGGCGCTTTCAGGCGATCTGCCATCTTGCGGGCGCGCGTCACGCCGCCATGATCAGGTGAAACGATGACAATATCATCGAAATTCTTGCTTTTGAAGAAGTCGGATAAAATCGGAACACCGACAAGATGGTCAATCGGAATATCAAAGAAGCCCTGGATTTGCGGGGCATGCAGGTCAAGCGTGATGACACGTGACGCACCGGCAGTTTCCAGCAGGTTTGCGACAAGCTTGGCAGTGATCGGTTCACGCGCTCTTGCTTTCCGGTCCTGGCGGGCATAGCCGTAATATGGGATGACCACATTGATTGATTTGGCCGAGGCGCGCTTCAATGCATCGATCATGATGAGCAGTTCCATGATGTGTTCATTCACCGGCGAGGATGTGGATTGGATGACATAGACATCGCAGCCGCGGATACTTTCTTCAATATTGATCTGGATTTCCCCATCGCTGAATCGCTTGACAGTACACTTGCCCATTTCGACCCCGATATGATTGACGATTTCCTCAGCAAGGCGCGGATTGGAGTTCAACGAAAACACCTTTAAGTTTGAATCACCATATTGATTTGACATTCGTTCATGACCCTCCATTACTTTATTTAAAACTGCAGCAGCTCATTTCAGCCGGTCAGCATATCCTTCTTTATTTGTTTGCCTTGCCCTGGCAATGGACAGTGCCTTGCCCGGTACATCTTTTGTAATTGTGGAACCGGCAGCGACAAACGCATTTTCGCCGACTGTGACCGGAGCGACAAGATTGGAATTACAGCCGATAAAGGCCCCATCTTCAATGACAGTCAAATGTTTGTTCTTGCCGTCATAGTTCACGGTGATCGATCCGCAGCCGATATTGACATCTTCCCCAACTTTCGCATCGCCGATATAGCTTAAGTGGGACGCTTTGCTTCCTTTACCGAAGCTCGCTTTTTTCACTTCAACAAAATTGCCGATCTTCACTTCATCGCCGATATCCGAAGCGGGGCGGATGTGGGCGAATGGCCCTATGTTCACCCTGCTCCCAATCTTACTGTCATAGGCGGCAGACTGGCGGATGACCGTCTCATCACCGATTGCGCAATCGGTGATTTCAGTGTTCGGCCCAATCTCGCAATCTTCACCGATCACTGTATTCCCGTTAATGACTGTTCCCGGCTGCAATACAGTATCCCGGCCGATTTCCGCTGCCGGGGAAATATACGTATTGGCAGGATCAATAATCGTGACCCCGTTTCTCATATGCTGCTCATTAATCCTTTTCTTCATGATTGTTTCCGCTTTCGAAAGGGCAACCCGGTCATTCACACCGAGCGTTTCATCAAAGTCGGGCGTCTGGTAAGCTGTTACGACTTCACCCTGTTTTTTCAGCAACTCAATGACATCCGGCAGGTAATACTCACCCTGGACGTTATCGTTATCGACTTCCTTCAGAAGGTCAAACAGCACCTTGTTATCAAAGCAATACGTACCTGTATTGATCTCTTTCACTCTTCGTTCTTCTTCCGATGCATCCTTATGCTCAACAATCCGCTCCACATTTCCTTCATCATTGCGGATAATGCGCCCGTACCCGGTCGCATCTTCAGGTTCAGCCGTAAGAATGGTCGCTTTCGCCCCTGTCTCTTCATGGCGTTTTAGAAGCGCTTCCATCGTTTCAGAAGTTACAAGCGGCGTATCACCGCATACGACCAGGGTGACCCCTTCTTTTCCGTCGAGAACCGGCTCAGCTTGCATGACTGCATGCGCTGTGCCTAACTGTTCTTCCTGCAAGGCGTACTCCGAACGATCGCCAAGCTGCGATTTCACTTTTTCCGCTCCGTGGCCAATTATAGTGACGATTTTTTCAAGCTCCATCTTTGATACCTGGTCAACAACATGTTCAACCATCGGCTTTCCGCAAACAGGGTGAAGCACCTTATACAATTTCGACTTCATTCTCGTACCCTGTCCGGCAGCCAGAATGACAGCATATCGATTTATCATTAGTAGCCTCCAACCTTTTGTCAATTGTCCATTACGAATATATCTTAAAAACGAGCCCTTTTCAAGGATTCAAACCCCGCTGTCAAACAGTTCCAAAAACCCTGGCTTTCAGTAAATGAAAATCTATTCAAACCGCAAACAAACATACAAAAACAGCGCCAGGCATTGACCCGCTGGATGACCTTCAAAGAATGCCTGGCACTAAAATACACAACATCTTTCAGCAACTGCTAAATAATCCCATACACCAAACAAACATCCGAAAACAGTGCCAGGCATTGGCCCGCTGGATGACCTTCAGAGAATGCCTGGCACTAAAATAAACAACACCCCTGCCTAAAAACAATTCTGCAGTTTCAAATTTCAACACAAAGGGAATATGTAACGTGAAATATAAAATTTTTCCATATAAAAAAGGCCTGACTGCCGTCAGACCTCTGTTGTCATTTAATTAATCATTTAAGATGCACCGGCTTCTTCGTACTCCACTTCTTCTTCACCTGCACGGTGATACTCAGCCAATACGGCATCTTGAATTTTTCCACGGGTATTCGAATTGATCGGATGGGCAATATCCCTGAATTCACCATCCGGCGTGCGCTTGCTCGGCATAGCCACGAAAAGGCCGTTGTTGCCGTCAATTACCCTGATGTCGTGAACGACAAATTCATGATCGAGGGTAATGGATGCAATCGCTCTCATTCTCCCTTCGGTATTCACGCGGCGTAATCTCACGTCGGTCACTTCCACTTGTATTCACCACCTTTTCCCTATATAAAAACTTATTGCCAATTATTCAACACAATTTACGTCAATTCCTTCTTTTTTCAAAAATTTATCAAGAAAAGATGGAAACCCGCCACAAAATAGACGAAAACTCCGATAATTTGAGTCTAAATCCTCTTCCCGATTAATATTACAGACCGAATATAAGACCTTTAACCTATGTAAACCCCCGATTATTTAACCAGGGAAATGATGTCCATCTCTACCAGCGCATTTTTCGGAAGTGCAGCAACCTCCACCGTTGACCGGGCCGGAAGATGGTCATTAAAAAACTCCCCATAAATCTCATTGACAAGCGGAAAATCAGCCATATTTTTAATATAGACGGTCACTTTTACAACACTTTCCCGGCTTGAACCGGCCTCTTTAAGAATGGCATCCAGATTTGCGAATACCTGGCGGGCCTGTTCCTCTACGGTATCACCCGCCATGATTCCTTCGGGGGTGAGGCCGATTTGCCCGGAACTGTATAGCATGTTGTTCACGATGACGCCTTGTGAATAAGGGCCAATGGCTTGCGGTGCCGATGCCGTTTCAATGATTTTCATTCTTTATCCTCCTTTTTTTCCTGAAGTGCATTTTCAAGAAAGCGAAAGTAATTTCCTTCTTCCGCGTTGATTTTTTTCTGTTTAACGTCCACTCCGGCTAACTGGACAAGAGAGGTGTATTCATCGACCAGCCGCTCTTCCACATCTTCAGCTTCCACCAGTACTCCGATTCCAGCCACCTCAGCTTCAAATTCCTGAAGCAGATTGACCATTCCGTTTATCGTGCCGCCTGCTTTCATAAAATCATCGATAATCAGGACGCTCGATCCGTTTTTCAGACTCCTTTTGGCCAGCACCATTGTCTGGATCCGCCCGGTTGAACCGGATACATAATTGATACTGACTGTTGAGCCTTCCGTCACTTTGCTGTCTCTCCTGACGATGACGACCGGAACATTCATATGATCGGCAACGGCATATGCCAGGGGAATCCCTTTTGTCGCCACGGTCATGACGACATCAATTTTGCGGTCAGCGAACACTGCCGCAAACAGCCGCCCGATTTCATTGACAGTGCGCGGATGACCAAGAATATCAGTCAGGTATAAATAACCGCCCGGTAGCAGCCTGGCAGGATCGGCAATCCGATTAACAAGATCGGCGATAATCGCTTTTGCTTCACCCGGTGAAACAGAAGGAATAAACATGACCCCGCCAGCCGCCCCGGCAGTCGTCATCAGCTTCCCTGTCCCCTGTTCTTCAAAAACTTCTTTCACAATAGTCAAATCTTCACTGATAGAGGATTTCGCCGCTTTATACTGTTCTGCAAAATAGGGTAACGGTACAAGAGTATGCGGGTTCTCAAGCAAGTACCTGGTCATGCCAACAAGTCTGCCGCTCCGTTTTATTTTCATGCTGCAACCTCCAAAATCCGAATAATTTAAACCTAATATATCATTTTTGTACGGATTTATTCAAGAGAAGTCCGTTCCCCGATCAACCGGACTGCATATACTTGTTCGCAAAAGCCCCGCAGGCTGTTGTACACACGCTGAACTTTCGTTTCATGATGGATGAGGGCGAATACGGTCGGGCCGCTGCCGCTCATCAAAACAGCATCTGCACCAGTCAGCACCATCCTGTCTTTTATTTGCTTGACTTCAGGATGCAGCTTCAGGGTAACGCTTTCCAGGACATTCCCCACGTTTGCACATATTTGCTTGAAATCCTGGTTATCAATCGCTGAAATCATAGCCTCAATATCAGGATGTTCAATGCCATCGAGCTTAAGTTTGCCGTATACATCGGCTGTCGAAACACCTTTTTGTGGTTTGGCGAGCACCACCCAAAACGGCGGCGGAGCCGGAAGCTCAGTGATTTTTTCACCGCGTCCTTCAGCCAGTGCCGTACCCCCGTATACGCAAAACGATACATCTGATCCGATTTCAGCACCAAGGGCAGCCAACTCATCAAGGCTCAAGCGCAAGTCCCAGAGCTTGTTCAATCCTCTCAATGCCGCAGCTGCGTCACTGCTTCCGCCGGCAAGCCCGGCCGCCACCGGTATGTTTTTTTCAATCGTAATCTCAACACCTTTTGTGAGGCCAAACCTGTCTTTGAGCAGCTTGGCCGCCTGGTAAGCCAAATTGCGTTCATCACTCGGAACAAACCTGTTCTGTGAGGTAACGGTGATTTTATTTTCTTCGGCCAGCTTGAGCACCAGCCTGTCAGCCAGGTCAACTGTCGTCATCACCATCCGCACTTCATGGTAACCGTCATCACGTTTATGTAATACATCAAGGGCAAGATTAATCTTTGCCGGCGCTTTCACTTCTATCGTATTCATCCGCACTCACCTACTTTATAACTTCCATTCCCTCCGTATTTTATCATAAACTGCAGTGATGTTTACATGAAAGCAGGAAAGAGCTGACATATCACAGCGATCAATTGGCCTTTTTCTGCTTTTTTTCATTCCACCACTGGAAAATTGCCTTGCCAGCCCTTCCTTAAAAACGCAAGGTGCCTGGAAAGCGGGCTTCTCCAGGAAGGTGCTCTTTCCTTCCGAAGGGAATCACCGCTTATGATCAAGCTGCTGGCTCCTGGAGCTTGATAACTCCTTTCCCGCTTTTTATCCGCAACGCTAAAATTTTAAAATTTCATTAACAACTAAAAAACCGGAGCATTGCTGCTCCGGTTCCTTTTTCTTACTGATGTCGCTGCTGGTCCGCAAGCTGCTGCTGGGCCAATTCAATGGCACGTTTCACCATATTGCCGGCATCCCTTGACCGGATGCCGCCCCAACCATCCTGCTGGACTGTTTCGTAAAAACCAAGATCTTTGGCCAGTTCCACTTTGAATCGGTCTGACATCATTCCTCTTCGTCTGCCCATTCCGAGGACTCCTTTCTTTACTGCTGCGACATTCATAGTATGAAAAAGGAAGGGGCTTACTATGTATACCGTCAATTTGTTACGGCAAATTTCCAGGTTCGTCGAATTACTCCCTTGCTGGCAATTTATACTCATATACGGGAACAAAAGCGCAAGGCGCCCGCTTATGACGATAGTCGCTGACACCTGAGCTGGAAGACTCTTCTCTGGCTTGTTATCCTTACCGCAAAAATTTTATAAATCCCTTACCAACAAAAAAAAGCAGCAAACTGTTCAGTCCGCTGCCCGCTTTATGCCGTTCCTGGTGTTCATTGAAATCTCAATTCCACAGTCTCAGTTAATACATCTGCATAACTGTATGAAACACGTTCAAATGCATTTTGATTTTGGTCAAGCTCAACGATGAAAACTGCCGGGTATGTCTCAGCTAAAACTCCTGAACGTTCAATGGTCTTGCGGCGCCCGCCATTCGCTTTTAACGTTAATCGCTTGCCCAAATTCTGATCCAACGAACTTTTGATTTCAGCAATATTTTTACCCAATTTCACTCCACCTCACTGAACTCCATTATAACACCTTTGGAAATATGAGTCAAATAAATTTTATATTATAGCAAGTAAACAAATTGAATGTCAATGTGTTTATTGCCCGTTTGCCAATCTTTTTTTAGTTTTCCTCAAAGTGTTAAAAATATGTAATCGATAATTGCTATTATGATCTTTTTCGCCATAATTTGCAAAACGCCCTTATATATAACAGACCGCGTAAAGCATTCATACAGTTTTAACGCCGCGGCAATCCTGCCGCCAAAACCGATTCCTGCCAATCGCGAATATTCCGATTTGGAGTGCCAGGCAATTGCCTGGCACTAATAAAGCAATCTCACCGATTGTCGAGCCTTTAGGCGAAGACAGAGATGTAGCTCACCCTTATCTATATTCTTAAAATTGGCAGCTGCGTCAAAATACTTCCATGCTGACAACTTATACTCTCCTGTATGGAAAAAAGCCTTCAACATGAGTTAAAGGCTTACACATCGACTTCGGCTTCGTTCTCGGTTTCTGTTTCTGTTTCCTGAGGCTGTTTGTAGGGCATGCCCGTGCGGAGGAGCCCTCTTGTTTCGATGCCGCCCAGCCCTTTCTCGCCTGTCAGCGTGTTGCGGAGCACATCCCAAACATTGATGCGGTCCATAAAAGGGGTGTAGCTTAATTTGGCGACAACATATACGGGATCAAGCGCATGGATGTTGACGCGGGACGGGGAGCTGGCGAAGTTCGCCCCCGCCCTGATCAGTGATTCGAAATGGGACTGGCAGGCACCGGCAAAAATGACCAGCTGGTCGAGATGGGGAACTTTTCGCCTGGCTGCTTTTACAGTTTGGGCAAATTGCCTTGAATGGCGATATGCCCTTAACTCGTCCGGTGATCCCTTTGCCGGCAAATAGGCATCGTGCCCGGTGATGACAAGGATATCCGGCCGGACTTTGTCGATCAGCTCCTCAATCTTCTCCGGCATTTCTTTTTCATCGCTATAAACGCTGTAAACAGGAACATTCAGTTTCCTGTACAATTCCATACATTTTTTTAAGTAAAGGGCGTCCCCGTCAAGGTGCAGGACACGCCCCGGCAGTTGAAAATAGTTTCTGCTGTCACTGTTATAGCCCGCTGTTGCGTAATACTCGCTTTTTTCCCTTAATGTGTGATGGTCCTGGCGGAAGAGGCGGAGAGACGTATCCTCCCGTTCTCTCGCTTCTCTTTGCCGCTTTTTCAATTCATCGTCCGTGATGGTGACCAGATCGTCTATTGGCGCATCTGCTTCCAATCGGACTTCCTCCCCGACGAGAATGGCAAGTTTTTCTTCATCTTTTTCCAGGACTTGAATAACGCGGAACAACAAATCACAGCCGTAAGATTTTCTGCCCACAATGTCTCCGACTTGTATAAGCATAGAGTATTCCCCCTTTCTCCAACCACCTTCACAATAGCCTATGGGAATCGGGGGAAAATGGTGACACGAATTGCTGCGGGCAAATTGGCTGGTGAGGGAAAAGCGATTCAGTTTATTTCAGGAATCACTGCATTCTTTCATATAAAACGTTGCTCAGCCGCCCATATTCCTCTATTGACAAGGTTTCTCCGCGTCTTTTTGGGTCGATACCCGCAGCTTCCAGGCTTTCAGCCACTGCCTGTTTATCAAAAAGATCCGAGAGGTTGTGTCCCAGGTTGTTCAAAATCGTCTTACGGCGCTGGGCAAATGATGCCCTTACAACCGAGAAAAACAGGGCCTCATCCTTCACATCAACCGGAGGCTGGGTCCGTTTTGTCAACCGTAAAACGGCAGAATCGACGTTAGGCTGCGGGACAAAAACGGTTTTCGGGACCGTCACAGTTGTTTCCGCTTCGGTATAGTATTGAACCGCAATCGAAAGCGATCCGTAATCTTTCGTGCCAGGGCGGGCTGCTATCCGGTCAGCCACTTCCTTCTGAATCATGACGACAATTCCTTTGATCGGTAAATCTTCCTCAAGCAGTTTCATCAAAATCGGTGTTGTGACATAGTACGGCAGATTGGCGACAACCCAAATATCTTCATAACCCGCCAATTCCTCTTCAATGATCCGCCCTACGTCCGCTTTCAGTACATCTTTATGAATGACTGTTGCATTTTCGTAAGGGGCAAGCGTTTCGTCAAGAATCGGGAGCAGCCGCTGATCGATTTCGAACGCCACCACTTTGCCTGCCGTCCTGGCCAGCTGCTCAGTGAGAGCGCCGATGCCCGGCCCGATTTCAATTGCAGCGCTTGTCTGCGTTAATCCAGCCTGACGGACAATTTTCTTAAGGATATTCGGGTCGATCAGAAAGTTTTGCCCGAGACTTTTTTTAAAGGAAAAGCCGAACTTCTCCAGGATTTCTTTTGTCCGTATCGGTGTTGCGATGTCTTTAGTCATGATCTTCCTCCTGTAATATGCTCTCAAGGGCCAGGATAAAGTCCTGGCGGGAAATCTGGAACATCAGCAGTTTTTTATGAAGCTGCTTTCCGTTCGTATACCCGATTCTAAGCCGTTCACCAAGCTTTTCCCTCCTGGCTTTCGCATGCGGGCCGCCAATCAAGCCGGCCTGCACAAGGTCACTCCATGGGATTTCCTCTTCCTGCTCATCCATTTCCTCATGGATGTTGGCGAGCGCCTGCCGTATCGCCTGAGGGCTGGCGTGTTCGATACCGAGCCCCCTGCCCTTTTTGGCCAGCGCCTCCCGTTTCGGCAGGAATGCATGCTTGCATCCCGGCACGTTCTGAGATACGATTGTTCGAATCCGGCCACCCGGAAAATCAGGATCTGTAAAAATGATCACGCCCCGCTTTTCCTGGGCATGCTTGATTTTTTCCAGTGTAACCGCATTGACAGCAGATCCGTTCGTTTCAATCGTATC
Organism: Guptibacillus hwajinpoensis; assembly: GCA_016841765.1. Lineage (GTDB taxonomy): Bacteria > Bacillota > Bacilli > Bacillales > Bacillaceae_O > Bacillus_BL. The sequence continues at coordinate 17,453 of JAENYN010000027.1, read as the reverse complement.
GGCATCAACCGCTCTTTTGATAGCAGCGGTGTCATCTTTTCCTTCAACCACGATAATTTCTTTAATTTTCATTTTTTCCTCCAAAAATTGAAACAATTATGCTCTTTCCTTCGTCTATACTATTGAAAGCTTTTGCTTTGCCCTTTATTATAACGGAATTCAATAGAATGAAAAAACTGGCCAAACCTGTTTGGCCGCAGAGTCCATTAAAGAAGCACAGGGGGTATAATCCCCTGTGCCCGGTTACTTTTACTTTAATATTGTCACTTTGACCGTTCTTCTTCCCCAGCTGTATGCGTGGGACTTTGATGAGAAGAACACATCGATTTTATGGCCTTTGATGGCACCGCCTGTGTCAGCGGCAGTCGCATAGCCGTATCCTTCAACATATACTCTCGTGCCAAGCGGGATGACACTCGGGTCGACGGCAATGACCTTTGCATTCGGATTCGATTTTAAATTGATGCCGGTCGCGGTAACACCGGAACAGCCATTGCAAGAAGCTGTATAGGCAGTACTGCTTACATAAAACGAATTACCGGAAGGTGCAGTGCTTTTTGAAGTACTCGTTTGCTTATAATCAGTGCCGCGGGAAACCGGTTTGCTGATCACTTTCGTCCCGACCGCGACAATCCGGTCCTTGCTTTCCTTGACGGTATCTGTTTTGACAAGCTTTCTGGAAACTTCTTTTCCGTTTTCCAAAACCACTTCATAATGCTTTTCGACTTTGCCTTTTTCACCGGATTCCAGTACTTTTTCTTTGCCTTTTTTCAGGTTTTCATCTTTGCGGGTGACAACCGCATAATCCACTGGCTCTTCCACTACATCGGTGACCTTTTCTACTCGGATGATTTTGACAGTCGTATCCTTGGAGATCAGTTGATCTTTTGCAGGTTTCACTTTGTCGAGTTCATTGAGTTTTACATCATGCTGTTTCAAAAAGTCAGCGACCGTAGTCGAAGTGGTCCAGGCTTCCTTCTTTTCGTTTCCATCATGGAAAGCGACCTGGAAGGCTTTTTGCAGAGAAATTTCCATATCTGCTGTCAGGGCTGTATCGAGTGCAGGGCTAAGTTTATCATGCTCGCCCACTTCGATCTTGAGTTCCTTAAACAGGTCGGAAACCGTATCCGCAGTCGTGTAAACATCCTTTTCAATCCCGTCCTGTATGACCGTAGCAGGTACCGCCCGTTCATACGTGACTTCCATGTTGTTGGAGAGTTCTGTGTTGCCTGCAGGAACAATTAAATCATGTTCCTTGAAATCGATACTTTGCTCAGTAAGCAGTTCTTCAACACTTTGAGCATGAGTTCGAATTGTTTGTTTTTCCCCGTCAATCACCAGTGTGACAGAAGCTTTTGTTACTTCGTAGGAGAAAAAAGCGAATACTGCCAGAAGTGCCACTGAGATTGCGGCGATGATTCCGATTTTTTTCCCGTTTCCGGGTCGGAACTTCTTTTCTCTCATGCTTTTGAACATGCTACGCCCTCCTCTGCATACCGAATGAATGATCAACTGAGCCCTGTTGTACTTCCTGTCTCCCGCCTATGTCCCATTATGCTGAAAAAGCTCTGCATGGCAACAAAAAATCATCGACAACTTTATCGTATGAAGGCAGTCAAGCGGTTAGAACACCGCTTTCACTTCCTTTTTTAGCGGAATCCCGAGGCCAAACGACAAAAACCTTTCCGTCAAATACCAAAAAGATGTCTGGCATTGTCGGACGTTTTTTTCGCCACTTCTTCGTAAGAAAGTCCTTTCAGATCGGCAATTTGTTCAGCAACCAGCTTCACATATGCCGGTTCATTCCGCTTTCCCCTGTTTGGATGAGGGGCTAGATACGGGCAATCTGTTTCGACCAGAAGCCGTTCAAGCGGAATGTCTACAGCTACTTCTTTCGGTTTTTTTGCGTTTTTGAATGTGACCGGCCCGCCCAGCGAAATGTAAAAATTCATTTCCACAGCTTCCCGGGCGATTTCCGGGCTGCCGCTGAAGCAGTGCATAATGCCTCCGACCTCTGCGGCGTTTTCTTCCTTAAGTATGTCAATCACATCTTGTGTTGCATCACGATTATGTATAACGATCGGCAGTTTCACCTTGCGTGCCAGGCGGATTTGCCTCCTGAACACTTCCTGCTGCACATCTTTCGGCGACTTATCCCAATGATAGTCGAGCCCGATTTCCCCGATGGCAACCACTCTTGGATGATCAGCCAGTTTTTCAATTTGAACAAAGTCTTCATCTGTCATATCAATGGCGTCCACCGGATGCCAGCCCACGGCAGCATAAATGAAATCATGCGTTTCCGCCATCTCAATCGCTTCCGGAATGGTTTTGCGGTCAAATCCGACGACAACCATGCGCGATACCCCTGCATCAAGGGCACGCTGAATCACTTCCTGGCGATCATCATCAAACTGCTCTGCATTCAAATGGGTATGTGTATCAAATAACATCCTGAAAACTCCTTTTTTGCAGCACCGCGATAGGGAAAAACTCCTTCTTTTGGATTATGGAAAAATAAGGAAATGAGCCTTTTCTCCCGGTACCACCTCAGTATAGCAGAAAAAAATTTTACAAGGTAACGGTCACTTTACATTTTTGTTACAGCGCTGTATTGTTTGTCACATCCCCATATTCCACAAATACAGGTATGCAAACATGCGAATGGAATCATTTTGAACCAAAAAAAGAAATCCCATGAAAGGGATTTCTTCAATCTTAACGGGTTTTCAATGGTTTGAAAAGTTATTTGACTTTTGAACCATTTGGAAGGTTTTGGTCGACTGAGGCGAGCGACAGGCTGTCGTCTTTTTCTCCGGCGAGAATCATGCCTTCCGACAGTTCACCGCGCAGCTTGACCGGTTTCAGGTTGGCTACGACGATCACCTTTTTGCCGACTAGTTCATCAGGTGTATAGTATTTTGCAATGCCGGAGACGACCTGGCGTTTTTCGTAGCCGAGATCAAGCTGGATTTTCAGAAGTTTATCCGCTTTTTTCACTTTTTCGGCTCCGATCACTTCGGCTACACGGAGGTCCACTTTTGCAAAATCATCAATGGTGATTTCTGCTGCCTGCTCTTCCGGCTCTTCCTCTTTTTTCTTTTCTGGCGAAGGTTTCGGCGCTGTATTTTGCATATCGCTTTTAATGGCCTCCACTTCTTTATCGACTTCAAGGCGCGGGAAGATCGGTTCGCCTTTTTGGACAACGGTGCCCTGCGGAATGGCGCTGAATGAATAAAGCCTATCCCATGCAGTCGCTTCCCCGCCCGCAATGCCGAGCTGCCTGAAGATTTCCTGTGGAGCCCGTGTCAAGAATGGCTGCAGCATGATGGCGATGTGGCGGATGGATTCAGCCAGATGAACCATTACCGACGCAAGCTGGTCTTTTTCGTGTTCGTCTTTCGCAAGCGCCCATGGCATTGTTTCATCAATATACTTGTTCGTTCGGCTTACAAGCTGCCATATCGCCGAGAGCGCAATTGAAAACTCCATGTTTTCCATGGCATCTTCCACTTTTTCAACGGTTGCATTGTTCAATTCGACAAGTGAATCATCAAACGGAGTTTCCGATCCGGTATATGACGGAATCTTACCATCAAAGTACTTATCGATCATGGCAACGGTCCGGTTGACAAGATTGCCGAGATCGTTCGCGAGATCATAATTGATCCGTTCGACAAACCCTTCCGGCGTGAAGACGCCGTCTGAACCGAATGGCACTTCCCTCAGCAAGTAATAGCGGAGCGAATCAAGTCCGTACCGGTCAATCAAGGAAATCGGGTCAATCACGTTTCCTTTCGATTTGGACATTTTGCCGTCTTTCATCAGCAGCCAGCCATGGGCAAATACCTTTTTCGGAAGCGGCAGGTCCAGTGCCATCAGCATGATCGGCCAGTAAATCGTATGGAAACGGACAATTTCCTTGCCAATCAAATGCACGTCTGCAGGCCAATACTTTTGATATTTTTCATCATTTTCAGTGCCGTAACCAAGTGCAGTAATATAGTTGGAGAGCGCATCGACCCAGACATAGATGACATGCTTCGGATTGCCGGGCACTTTTACGCCCCAGTCAAATGTCGTGCGGGAAACAGCCAGATCCTCAAGACCCGGCTTAATGAAGTTGTTGATCATTTCATTCTTTCGGGATTCCGGCTGGATGAAATCCGGGTTTTCCTCGTAGTATTCGAGCAGGCGGTCGGCATACTTGCTCATCTTGAAAAAATAGGACTCTTCCTTCACCTTTTCAACCGGCCGGCCGCAGTCAGGACAGCTGCCTTCATTCAACTGCCTGTCTGTAAAGAATGATTCACATGGCGTACAGTACCAGCCTTCATATTGATCCAGGTAGATATCGCCCTGATCTTCGAGCTGTTTGAATATTTTTTCCACAACCTGCTTGTGGCGTTCTTCTGTCGTCCGGATGAAGTCATCATAGGATATATCGAGTTTCTTCCATAAATCCTGGATGCCGGCGACTACGTCGTCCACGAACTGTTGCGGAGTCACCCCTTTTTCCCCTGCTTTCCGCTGGATTTTTTGTCCATGTTCATCTGTTCCGGTCAGATACATCACATCATAGCCGCGCAGCCTCTTATAGCGGGCCATCGCATCCCCGGCCACCGTTGTATATGCATGTCCGATATGTAATTTGTCACTCGGATAATAAATAGGCGTTGTCAGATAAAATGTTTTCTTCTCTTCAGCCATGAACGTTCCTCCTTACCCTTTATTCAGTTGCAATTCCACACTTCTTCCATTTTATCATACTGGAAGGTGAATCCTGAATCATCACAGGTTGGCGAAATGCCAAAAGCCCACACTCGTTGTGCAGGCATCTGAAAAAAATCCGCAGCCCATTTCGCCTTCATTTTACCCTCTTTTTTCAACAAAATATACCTAATCCGCCTTTTTATTGTCAAGGGGCGAAAATTTTTTACTGTTTTTTTAAAACTTATCCATAAAAAGGAACACCCTTTGTCGAATATATATGTAGAAATTTGTCGAAATAAAGCTATAATAAAAAGTGGCCTCATACGGATTTTTCCAACCCAATACTTTTCAAATCATACTAATTTGAACTGGTTATCCTTTTTCTTGCAGGCCTTCTGCCGGTTTCTCAATGGTTTTCAAAACATTATATACAATTTTTATGTAATCTAACACATTCTGTATAACAAATTAATTGATTTCTTTGGGAAACACTGGTATGATAAAGGCAGATTAGAGATGTCGAAACATGACGAATTAAAAAAAGCTTTATGGTGGAGGAGAAACAAAATGAAATCTACAGGTATCGTACGTAAAGTTGATGAACTTGGCCGTGTGGTAATTCCGATCGAACTGCGCCGCACACTGGGAATCGCAGAAAAAGACGCATTGGAAATTTATGTGGACGATGATCGCATCATCCTGAAAAAGTACAAGCCAAACATGACTTGTGCTGTAACTGGTGAAGTTTCCGATGAGAACATTTCACTTGCAGGCGGAAAGATCATCCTGAGCAAAGAAGGCGCTGAACAGATCATGAACGAACTGAAAGACAGCATGCAAAAAGCGTAATGTATGACAAAATCCTGCCGGATAACGGCAGGATTTTTTCTTTGGCTTTATTGAAGTGTTAAAACTTTTTTCTTTTATCAGCAGAATCATTCCCTGAAGCAAAGCCATTTACGATTATGATTTCCGCCCAACGCTTACACCCTGCATGTCTCACCGCTCATTTTCAACATGATACATGTGGTACACTTCACGCTTAGGCATGTCCCTATCTTCGGCGGCTTTTTTGACGGCCGCTTTCGGCTTGAGGCCTCCTTCTGAAATGTAATGATCGACGTGTTCAATGACTGAAAGAGGTTCCCACCAGGCCGGTTCTTCCCCGCTGCCTTTTTCACCGCCTTCGACAAGCACACAAAACTCGCCGCGCACTTCGTTTGCATCCGCCCATTCCAGTGCTTCCTGCACCGTGCCCCTTATGAATTCTTCAAATTTTTTGGTCAGTTCCCGCGATAGCACGACCCTGCGGTTACCGAGGACACGTTCGATATCCTGCAATGTGTCCTTTAGGCGGTGCGGAGCCTCGTAAAAAATGATCGTGTCTTCCATGCGGCTCAGGCTCTCCAGCTGCTGGCGCCGCTCTTTTTTATTCCGATTCAAAAACCCGAAAAAGTAAAATGGCTGCGGCTTCAATCCCGAAGCGATCAAGGCAGTGAGAGCGGCGTTTGCGCCCGGGAGCGGAATGACCGCAAGCTGTTCCTCGAGTGCCGCCTGGACAAGCTCATAGCCGGGATCGGAAATGCTCGGCATCCCGGCATCACTGACGAGGGCAACCGTTTTTCCTTCCTTAAGATCCTGAATGAGCCGGATGCCGCTCTTTTCTTTGTTATGCTCATGATAACTAACGACAGGCGCCGTAATTTCAAACGCATTGCATAACTTTCTTGTATGCCGTGTGTCTTCTGCTGCGATCAAGTCTGCGTCCTGGAGCACTTTTACTGCGCGGTAAGTCATATCTTCCAGGTTTCCAATTGGGGTGGGAACGAGGTAAAGACTGCCTCTGTCACTATCCCGATAGCTTTGCTGCTGCCACACGATCAATCTTCTCCTTTAACAATCAGTTTTTCCTTCTCTTTTCTCGGAAGCCTCTTGATGCGGTATTCTTCCTTCATCGCTTCTTCCTTGGTCGCAAACCCTTTCGCATACATAAGTTTCAGCGGCGACCTTCCTCTTGTATATTTTGCGCCTTTTCCGGTTTGGTGCTTTGCGATCCGTTTTTCAAGATCGTTTGTATAGCCAGTGTAATACGTTTTATCACTGCATTCGAGAATATAGACAACGTGGGCTTTACTGTTTTCCATACAAAATCTCCTGCACTTCGTCCGTATATTCATTGTTTTCCTTATATACCGTAATAGGAGGGAGCACCTTTACATCCGGCTTGCCGCCTTTTGTCCCTTCGACAAGCAGCATATTCGCTTCCTTTCCCGCTTTCGGATGGACGAATTGAACCCGCTTCGGTTCGATTTTATAGTTGCGCATGAGATCCATCAATTCCGCCAGCCGGCCCGGCCGGTGGACAAATGCCGCCTTCCCGCCTGTCCGCAGCAGCTGGCTGCTCACTTTGACAACATCCTCAAGAGCAAGCGTTATTTCATGCCTGGCAATGGCCAGATGCATGTTTTCATTATGTTCATTTTTTCCCGGCGTCGGGAAATACGGCGGATTGCAGGTCACGATATCATATTTGCCGTGGCCAAGCTTCGCCGGCATATCTTTTATGTCGCCGTGGATCATATGCAGCCTGTCGGAAAGGCCATTGAATTCAATGCTCCTGACCGCCATGCTGTAAATCCGCTCCTGCAGCTCCACACCGGTAACTTTTCCTTTTGTCCGTTTGCTTAAAAAGAGCGGAATGACGCCATTGCCTGTACACAGGTCAATCAAGTTCCCCTTCTGGATCGGCACGTAAGCAAAATGTGACAGCAATACAGCATCCAGCGAAAATGCAAAAACCGACGGGCTTTGAATGATCCGCATCGTTTCATCGGCAAGCAGATAATCAAGCCGTTCATCATCATATAGCGTAACCATCATGTATTCGTCCTTTCAGCGGTGCATACTTCTTTCTGTCATTATACACAAAACAAGTACCGTCTTCGAACGCTCTGTTGCGGGTATGTTTTCTTGAAATAATGATTGCCTGGCAATTGCCAGGCAATCGCTCCATTAAAAAAAGCCCTTCCGGTTCCGAAAGGGCTGACGCTGTTCATTGTTTATTCAGAAAGGAAAGGCAAAACAGGCAGTCTCCTTCTTTGCGGACGCTTCCATAGTGGAGGTTGCAAATGTGGAAGCCTTCCTGGTAAAGTCGGGCCAGGTTGTCATACCCTTCACCGATACCAGGCTGTTTTGTCCCCTTACGGCCTGATTTTTTCTTTGGAGCTTTCTTTTCCTGCGGTGGATCAAGCCTTTTGCGGAGGTTTTCATTTTCCATTCTAAGATGCTGGTTCTCTTCAATGGTTTCGGCCAGCTGCTGTTTCAAGGCGCCCAGCTGCTTATAAAGATGGCCGATCTGTTCCTCCATATTGCTTACTTGATCGAAAATTTCTTTTCTGTCCACGATAACCCCACCTTGTTATTCCGTCGATTGGGTGGATACTGCCCCTTCTTTGATTAACTCATCAAGCGTATATTCAATCGTGCGTTCTTGCTCTGCAAGCTCAATCCGGACAAGCCGTTCCAAGATGTTCAGCCCGGTCACCCGGCCTGTACCCTGTGGCGTGTCAATTTTTTGCCCGACATCAGGCAACTCCTTCTTGGCTGTTTCGTACGTATCGTTTTCGTATTTCAAGCAGCACATCAAGCGGCCGCACAGCCCTGAGATTTTCGTCGGATTCAACGATAAATTCTGGTCTTTGGCCATTTTGATTGAGACCGGCTCGAAATCACCAAGGAACGTGGAACAGCAAAGCATTCTGCCGCATGGCCCGATACCGCCGAGCATTTTCGCTTCATCCCTCACCCCGATTTGCCGAAGCTCGATCCGGGTCCGGAAAATGGATGCAAGGTCTTTGACCAGTTCACGGAAATCGACACGGCCATCAGCCGTGAAGTAAAAAATCACCTTGTTCCGGTCAAATGTATACTCAACATCGACGAGTTTCATTTCCAGTTTATGCTCATCGATTTTTTTGACGCAAATGTTAAACGCCTCTTCTGCAGCGTCCTTGTTGTCTTTAACCGCCAGCTGATCTTTCTGGTCAGCAATACGGATGACTTTCTTCAGTGGAAGGACGATATCATTTTCATCGACTTTTTTCCTATCGATTACCACTTTGCCGTATTCGATTCCTCTGACTGTCTCCACGATTACAAAGTCACCGGCTGAAACAGGAAGATCTGCAGGGTCAAAATAATAAATTTTTCCCGCTTTTTTAAAACGGACTCCCACAACTTCGTACAAAGCATTATCCCTCCTGCAGCCTGAGCACGAGCTGTTCCATCAAAAGCTGTGGATTCATGTTCGCACCCAGGCGTCGTTTCGCCTCGAGTACAGCAGTCATCTGGTCGGTTATCCGCTTTTGCGATGAGCGCAGAGCCTGTTGTTTCAGCAGATCGAGCTGATCATCATAAATGATCCGTTGCTCTTCGCCGATCTGTACGTACAGTAAATCTTTATACCATAAAAGCAGCAAGTCAAGGCCTCGGTCCTGCTGCTCTTTATCTTTGAAATGCTGCAGCCAATTATTCTGGATAAACAGCAATGCTTGATGGGGCCTCTGTAAAAAGACCTCATTTAATTGTATCACTATCGCACGTGCTTGTACAAACCATTCATCATGGACGAGATGTTCCGCCTCGGCCAGATCGCTGACCAGCGCAGCAGCCACCCTGGCAATCGGACGGGAATTCCCCGCTTGTTCCAGCACCTGCTCGAGTCCTTCCGGAGGCAATGGACGGAATGAAAGGACCTGGCATCTGGAAATGATTGTATCAAGCATGCGATGAACATTCTCTGTTAAAAGAAGTGCCACTGTCATTTTACTCGGTTCTTCCAAAAATTTCAATAAACTGTTGGCCGCCTGCACCGTCATCTTGTCGGCATGCTTCAAAATATATACCTTTTTATTTGATTCCATTCCTGTGTAGGCAAATTCCTTCTGGAGCTGGCGGATCTGGTCAATCTTGATGGATTGGCCGTCGGGTTCAATGAAATGGACATCCGGATGGTTCCCGGAGTCGATTCTCCGGCAATCCGCACAGGTGCCACATGGTTCCTGCTTTCCATTCTTCTGTTTGCAGAAAAGGCTTTTGGCCAGCTGCGAAGCAACAGCCTGTTTCCCTGTGCCGCGCCCTCCTTCAAGCAAATAAGCGTGGGCGATCCGATCTTTTGTTAAGCTATTGGAAACCATTTTGACTACCGTCGGCTGCTGTTCACTTAATTTTTCCCATGTCGGCATGTCTGATCACTCTCTTACGTATATAAGTTCACTAAAAGTCCCTTGATTTCACCGATGCGGTCAAGCAGATCAATCGATTTATGTTCTTTCATCAGCACTTCATCCGTCAGGGCTGAAAGCTGCTCATCCACCTGTTCAACGATGGTGAGCGTCCTGTGCCCCTGGCCGTTCCAGCTGCTGGACTTTTTCAAATCAAGACCGGAATTGACCGCCTCTTTCAGAAACTGCTTAACCATATTTTTATAGCGGGCCAAATCTTGGAAATTACGCGAGCGCATAAGCCGTTCACCCTGATTTTCAATTCCCGCCATCAGTGAATGGAGCTGTTCAACTCTCAGCTTTTCCCCTTGATTTTCAACATACTTTCCGAAAGAAACGGAGGAGGTCTGCTGCCTGTTCACTTCCGTGCGGTTATTTTCCAGCCTTGGCCTTAGTTCATGATTGATTTTCAAGTTTGAACTTCCCCTTTGTTGAAGGCTATCCTGAAAATGATATCAATAAATTATGCTCAGGATGTTCGACAGGAAAACCGGCTCCCATTCCGGGAAAGGCCGCTGAATCCCTATTCCTGCCGGAACGTTTGCACACCGCCAGCCCATATCCCTGTTACTATTACAGCCTTTTTTTAAATTAAAATTGGTGGAACTGTTCAACAGGAACTACAAACACCGTCGCTCCGCCGACCTCGACTTCGACCGGATACGGAACGTATGAATCCGCATTTCCGCCCATCGGTGAAACCGGTGCGACAAGCTGGTTTCGGTGTGAACAGTTTTCTTTGATGAGGCCCAGCACATCATCCACTTCCTCATCTTTTACACCAATAATGAACGTTGTGTTGCCCGCCCGTAAAAATCCTCCGGTACTCGCAAGCTTGGTGGCACGGTAATTTTTGTCCACCAGGGCATCCGATAACCGATTGCTGTCTTTATCCTGCACGACTGCCATAACCACTTTCATGCCATTCATCCTTTCGTTAGGAATTGGAATGGGAATCCAGGATCCGGGTAAAATCTTCCCTGATCTCCGCAAAAATTTCTTCCACCGGCCGGACTCCGTCAATAAGGGCGATTCGATTTTCATTTTCGCGGTAGATGGCGTGAAATCCTTTACGGACCCGTTCATGATAATCAAGCTGTTTCTGCTCGATCCGGTCCATCCCTTCCTGGCCGGACGATCGTTCAATGAGCCGTTTTTTTCCTTCTTCTGCCGGCACATCTATCATGTACGTACGATCAGGTGATACGCCGCCTGTCGCAAACTTATTGATCTGTTTGATCTGGTCCAAATTGATGCCAAGCCCATATCCCTGATAGGCGATTGATGCATCTACAAACCGGTCGCAAAGCACCACCTTACCCTCTTCCACAGCCGGGACGATTTTTTCCCGCACATGCTGGGCACGTGATGCCGCATATAAAAGCGCCTCTGTTTCATTTTTCATTTCCGTATGGTCAGGATCGAGGAGCAGCGAACGGATCCTGTCACTGATGTCCGTTCCGCCCGGTTCTCTCGTAAATAAAAATGGAATGCCCTCTTCTTCCAGATAACTTGCCAGTTTCTTTATCTGGGTCGATTTGCCGGCCCCATCAGGACCCTCAAATGTAATAAATAACCCTCTCACAACGATTCTCCTTTAGCTGTCTTCTCTATTTTATGCTGTATACCAATATTCCGTCAGCGAGCGGATGGTATTTTGCCTGGAACTTTGTGCCCTGTGCCGCATATTCCTTTACTTCATTATAATGGACTCCGGTGATTTGTTCACCGGTCTGCAGCAGCGGGATGCCCGGCGGATATGGAATGACAGGTTCAGCTGCGATGCGCCCCTGTGCCTGTGACAAGCTGATCCGCTCCGCTTCGAATTTTTTCAATTCATGATAGGAATACGGCAACTCCGTTATCCGGCCAGCCTTCATGTACTGCTTGAAACCGGCTGATTGCCCATCAGGGTCGCTTCTTGTACCGGATATCGATGCGATAATGCGCTCCGCCATTTCCTCTGCCGGATAGTCACCGGCAAGCGGAAGGACGAGCAGCACATTCAATGGATCGGCAAGCTCTGCAAAGATGCCGTGTTCAGCAAGAAGATCACGAAGCATATAACCCGAAAGATTGCCGGCAGGCTGCAGGGTGACCTTCAGCGGATCTTGTGTGTAGCCTTCTATGGGGCCGGGGATTTCCAGCAAAGAAGATTTGCCGAGTGTTTCCCTGAACACCCTACTTCGTTCTGCCACGGCTTCTGCATGCGGTTTCGTTTTTTCAATATAATATCTCGCCAGATCGAGCGATGCCATCAACGGATAGGACGGACTGCTTGATTGCAGCATTGCCAGGTAATGGGCAAGTTTGTCCCTGTTGACCAGCTCTCCCTGTACATGTAAAAAAGAAGCCATCGTCATAGCAGGCAATGTCTTATGGGCTGATTGGACAACGACGTCCGCCCCGTACCGGAGAGCTGAATCCGGGAAAGGGGACCCGATGCCAAAATGAGCGCCATGCGCCTCGTCGACAAGCACCGGTATGTTGCTGCCATGAGCGGCGGCTATCACGTCTTCAAGGTCCCATGCCAGCCCATAGTAATTCGGATGGGTTAAAATCAGTGCCTTTGCATCTGGATAGCGCCTGATCGCTTCCTTCACCACTTCTGCATCCACCTTGCCTGCTGTCATCGTGCGCCGCTCGGTTTCAGGAACCAGAAAAACCGGCCTGGCACCGGCAAGCTGCAACCCATTCATGACCGACTTATGGCTGTTCCGCTGAACCAGAACGACATCATCCTCGCTGCAGACCGCCGAAATCATTGCTAAATTCCCGGCGGTTGTCCCATTAACAAGGAAAAACGTTTCATCGGCACCATAAAAAGCGGCGGCAAGTTCCCGGGCTTCCTGAATCGGCCCATCCGGATCATGCAAATCATCAAGGCCGGGAAGCTCGGTCGCATCCAACTTCAGCACATTTGCAAAGTAACCCTCTCCCGCCTCGGGGAACACCTCCCCATATTTATGGCCGGGGACATGGAAGGAAACCGGATGCCTTCTGTCATGCTGCTGCAGTGCGGCAAAAAGCGGTAAAGATTTATTCATAAAAAAATCTCACTTTCAATCGTTTCCCTTTATTATAACAAGAAGCAGCCGCCTTGTATGCAGGTAGCCAATCCTGAAACCGGCTTAATCATTTCAGGGACAAAAGCTCCCTGGAATACCGGGTTCGTCCTGCTATCGTTTACAAGTTTTTTTCTTAAGGCTTTATTAAAAGTTATTGTTGATAATCCGTCAAACGTCAGGTGATCTAGTTTAACGGTTTGAAGTTATAAAACTATACTTGTGAATATCAACATTGAACGTTAACAGAGCCTTTCATAAAGAAAGCAGGTCTGTTTCGTTGAAAAAACAAATATAAAAACAAAAACACCTGGTTTTTGCATCCAGGTGTTTTTGTTTACTGTTTATTTTTTATGATGCTAACTATGCGCATTTTTGTTATTTCATCTATTTTTTCAATTTCTCCTCTTTATCCGAACTGCCTATTCACAGAAACGAATTCTTTTTATCTATAACATGAAGCTTGCATGTTGCCAGGTTGCATCAAGTCGGGCTTATTCTTTCAAACTATGAATATTGCTCGGGCTGAAGAACCTTTTTTAACTGTTTCAAATAAAAATGATACCTCTCGTCACTCGTATCTGTCTTTACCATTTCTCTTTCGCATTCCCTGCAAATGAACCGAGTATATAGATGAATACCGTTCGCTTTCGGCTCTTCACAGACAACACATGTTTCCCCGGTTTTATTTGCCATATAAGAACCCATCTCCTCCACCTCCGTATTACAAGCATTGCCCGATACGACCCCATCTATACATATTTTAATAGAAAAGTTGATTCCTTTCCGGCTGATACTTATTATATGAAGAGATTGAATGATTTTGTTTGTCTCTGCTGGAAAAACAAATAAAATCTTCCGGGCCGACGGATAAAACATCCTCACGCTGCCCTTCCTTTTATAAAGGTTTTATCATAACCATTGTCCATTCATTCTATATGCCACCTGCTTGTTACATCGGCTACATTAAAATTTTATAATAAAGCACAGGTATACAAGACTCCCCAAAATACCACCTCATTTTTCTCACTGTAAAAGTAACCGGAAGCATAAATGAATGCTGTTTTTGAATCCCTGGCGAGCGGATACCGGGAAATCACCTCGTTTGCTATTACTCTTCCATAATTTAAGAATAAACCGTCTCTATCAAAATGAAAAAGCCACAATTTGTTATTGCATGTTGGACATGTTTCGCATTATAATAAATATCAGAAATTTTTTAATTTTTAAATAAATGGGGGATTGGATGAAAAGATTATTGGCTGGGTTCGTTTTATTGGTAAGTGTATTAATTGTAATGGCAGCATGCGGTTCGTCGGCCAGCAAGGAAACAGATGGGGAAACGAAAACAGCGGGGGCAAAGACAGACGCGAAAGAATCCGTTACAATCGGCATTACGCAAATTGTTGAACATCCATCACTTGATGCAGCAAGGGAAGGGTTTATAAAAGCATTGAAAGACAATGGTTATGAAGAAGGCGTCAACCTTAAGCTTGATACCCAGCTTGCCCAGGGTGACATGAGCAATAACCAATCAATTGCCCAAAAATTTGCTGGTGATGACGTTGATTTGATTTTCGCTATCTCAACACCGAGCGCCCAGGCAGCACTCAGTTCCACAACAACAATTCCCATCCTCTTTACAGCAATCACGGACCCTGTCGGTGCTGAACTTGTCAAAAGCTTTGACAGCCCGGGTGGAAATGCTACAGGAACATCAGACACACACCCGGATGCCATCAAAAATACAATGAAATCAATCTCAGAATTTTTCCCTGATGCAAAGAAAGTGGGCATCATTTATAATTCCGGGGAACAAAACTCCAGAGTAAACGTGGAAAATGCCAAAAAGTCTATGGAAGGGCTCGGCCTTCAATCTGTGGAGGCGACTGTCGCTACGACCTCAGAGGTGAAACAGGCAGCGCAATCGCTTATCGGCCGTGTCGATGTCCTCTACATCCCGAAAGACAATACAGTGGTGGCAGGCCTTGAATCCGTTATCGGAATCGCCAATGAAAAAGATATCCCGCTGTTTGTCGGTGAGGCTGACTCTGTTGAACGCGGCGGATTTGCCGGTTTCGGCTTTGAATACCATGACCTCGGCTACCGTACCGGAGAAATGGCAGTCGACGTGCTAAACGGCAAAGCGCCTGCTGACATTCCGGTCGAATACCCCGAGACCCTCGATTTAATGATCAATAAGAAGGGGGCCGCAGACCAGGGCATTGAAGTAACAGATGCTATGAAGCAGGATGCTGTAATTGTTGGGGAATAGACAGGCAAAAGCTTCTTGAATGGCAAATTAAAAAGGAACTTTCCGTCCTCCGGAGGTTCCTTTTCTTATGCCGTTTCAAACCTGGGCCTCCCGGAAATACAACAAAAAACACTTGAATCACTTAAGACCCAAGCGTAAACACATAACGCTATTTACGGAACATGGAAAACAGCCAATCCCAATTCCCTTTACGTTTTTGCACAGCTTCTTCCAACCGCTTATTGAAATCATTTTGCGCACGCCATTCTTTCTTCTGCTCTTCCCGTAATTCATGCAGTTCATTCTGTAAAAATTCGCTTTTTTGTTTTTCCTGTTCAAGCAATGTATCATATTGGGCTTTATGCTGCTGAGTTAACTTTTCAATTTTGGCATTCGTTTTTTGGGCTGAATTCCCAATACCGGAACTGATGGCATGATGATCCTGCTGAAGACGGGAAACGGTTGTTTGAAGCTGGGACACATCCTTTTTCAACTGAAGATTCATTTCACGGGCGGCGGCAAGTTCATTGGTCAAAACCACTAAAAACTCTTTTAATTGGCCCGGGTCCTGGAGGGAATGATCATATGTATCCTGTTTCGAAACACCCGTTTCATCGGAGCCCTCCAATCTTTCTTTTTGCTTGGACACCAGGGCCTGTGCCGTAACATCCAGGGGCTTGTCCGTATCGCGTATCGCTATAAGCGCTTCTATATCAGTCTGGACAAATATACGCCGATCGCCTTCTTTAAAAAACTCATACCCGTTTCGCTCTAGAATTTGGCCATACTTACGGACAGTAGGGGTCGCAATCCCCAATTCTTCCGCAACTTCCTTGGAAGAATACGAGCGTTCATTTGGTTGTATATCGTGTCGCATATCGGGCCTCCTTTTCTATTAATATGCCGGTTTTTCACCGATTTTGCAAGTGTTATATCGCCTGGCGATACGAAATGCCGCAAAGGGCACAGAAAAGGTTGTCTATAACGGGGAAGCCTGTTTTAAAGCAGTCCAATCCTCTATAATCCTCACTTTTCATAATCGATTATCGGGATTATTTTTGCATGGCTGACAAAACATGTATCGCCTTTTGCATATCGGACTGCATATCGGCCAGATTGAATGCTGCCAGCTATGCCAAGTTATATCGGCAGGCGATACAATATAATAGATTAATTTAGTGTGATTAGTACCATAAGTCTTCTACTGAGAATAAGACATATAGCACCAGGCTCATTCCTCATATTCCACCAAGCTGCACATTTCACGTCGGCAGTTCCCCGCCGATGTCTATATCGCCCCCCGATACAAATAGCGAGCGAGTCATGGTCTGCAAATGTTTACTGTTTTTATGGTTAAAGGTGAAACAATCTTGATTTGGCTCATAGCGATATATCAGAGGTCGGTAGGTATTGACTAGCATATCACCCACCGATACAAAGCAAACCAATGGGCATCTGCTGTGATTTTGATTAGCCCTGTTGCATCCGCTGTGGCCGTATCGCTTACTAAAAAGTACTTTCGATGGTTAACCGTACACTGCGGCCGTTATTCTTAAATCTGTTTAGCTTAACCTTCGGCTTTTCATGACATAACATTATCTATCGGGATCCGTATCGCTTTTTTTCCAGTGGAACAGGCTGGGGTTTCGATGGATCGCTCGCTGTATCGCCTGGTGATACGCAGCAATGATAACGGTAAAGTTTGAGCCTCGTTCGATTTTTAGGGTTTTTGTGAAAATCTTTGAGAAGTCATGTTGTTTGGTGAAGGGGAGTGCCAGGTATTCTCTGAAGGTCATCCAGTGGGTCAATTCCTGGCACTTTTTGCGATGCTGGAATGGTTTTGCAGGTGATGTTTATGCGGTAGAATAAACGCAAAAAGACCAGCTGAGCGATTCAGCTGGTCTTTTGTTTGCCCGGCGGCGTCCTACTCTCACAGGGGGACGGCCCCCAACTACCATCGGCGCTGGAGAGCTTGACTTCCGTGTTCGGGATGGGAACGGGTATATCCTCTCCGCCGTTGCCACCGGACAAGTATTTGGTTTGAGTGTAACCCAAACCTTTTCAGGTGTTATTCCCTGAAAACTGGATAACGTTGATGCAAGCAAGTAGTGCGTTGATATGCCAGGATAAGCCCTCGAT
>JAENYN010000026.1 GCA_016841765.1 Guptibacillus hwajinpoensis | reverse complement strand
AACTCTCCGATAAAATGAAGATGTTTGAAAAGCTCTTGTTTCTTGCTTAAAAAAATTCTTTAGACGCGCTTGACTTTTGTTTAGTTTTCAAAGAGCAATTTCTTGCGACTTAAATAATATAACATGTGAGCCAGTTAGAGTCAACATATTTTTGTGTTTTCCATGTGCCGCTTTTTAGCTGTTTTTTTCAGCGGCGTTTAAAAATATACCATCATCGAATGTGCATGTCAACAATTTTTTAAAAAAATCACCTTACCGAAAATCGGGCTTTCCGCAGGCCTTTCGGGACCCCCCACCGGCGTGCTGCGCCGGCGGGTCACCGCTGAATTAAAAAGCTTCTTTAAATAAGGAAGGGGGCCGCTTATCGGTCCAGATAAGCGGGGAAACACCCGGGGAGTTTCCTGCTGAAAAGGACCCGCTAACGACAGCCGCTTCCCCCCATCTCAGTTACTTAAAGCAATCCGTGTCTATGAATAGAAACACTGCTCCGCATAATGACATATAAACGCTGTAAATCCCGCTCCTCTTTAAGAGCGGGATTCAGAATCACGGTATTTTGTCCGGTAATACTTCGAGTATTCGGAAGGCGGGGTCACACGCTGGAGCAGCCGGAAAAGAAGCTGGTACCTTTCTTCCATTGAGTGTTTGACCCGAATGTCGATTCTTGAGTCCTGAAAATCAAACAACATCTCTTCCATCTCTCGTTTGATCAGATATTCAATTTCCTTTTCCTCTTTTTTATTAATCAAAAGACCAAGCATTCTGTCACCTCTTCCAATTCCTTGGTAATACTGTTTCCTGATTTGTTATTTTTTATCAAAAAAATCTCACTTATATCTTTTCGCAATTGCATTCATATCTTGTCCATACCCGCGCATACACATAAAACAAACCTATCTGTGCAGATAAAGGGGGTAAGTTTATGCGTTTTTTTTATGCTGTCAATGGGAACCGGTTCAAGCATTTGCTGCTGCTTATATTGATCGCTTTTTTTACCGCTTTTCTCTTTTTTGTGGAGAGTTCACTGAATGAATCAGTGTTTTCCACAAAGGAGGGCCCCAGAGCCATTTACAAAGGTGAGGCAAAAAGCAAACAGGTGGCGCTTACGTTTGATATCAGCTGGGGCGATGAACGGGCGGTCCCTATTCTGGATGTTTTAAAGCGGGAAAATGTGAAAAAGGCGACGTTTTTTTTATCGGCATCCTGGGCGGAAAAGCATCCGGATGTCGTGAAGAAAATCCAGGATGCAGGATATGAAATCGGAAGCATGGGCTATCAATATAAAAGCTATGCCAATTGGGAAGAAGAAAACGTGCGGCGTGATATCCTGCAGGCAAAGGATGTATTTAACAAGCTTGAGATAGAGGATGTGAAGCTTTTGCGGCCGCCTAATGGGGATTTTAACGGGGACGTTTTGACGATTGCGGAGAAAATCGGATACTCGGTTGTGCATTGGAGTGTAAATTCCCAGGATTGGACCAATCCTGGGAAAAAGCAGATTGTAGAAAATGTTTTATCGGATGTCGATGGGGGCGATATCATTCTGCTGCATGCTTCCGATTCGGCCAAGCAGACGGAAAAGGCGCTGCCCGAAATCATTAAAGGGGTCAAAAAGCATGGATACTCCTTTATTACAGTTGGCGAAATGATTGAAAACGCCAGGGCGCAGAGCAAGGAGATCAAATAAGGCGCGCGCCTGGTCGATTCCCTTCCGGCTTTTAATCGACAAAAAAAAGCTGGCCCGCCGGCCAGCTTTTTTATTTGGCGTTCAAACGATGCAGCAGCAATAACTGCCAGGTATTGCTGGCTAAGAGCGGAAGCAGCATAAGGTATATCCATTCCAGGTCATTTTGGCGAAGCGCCGGAAACCATTCAATAATGGTGACGACTGTCATGAAAAACAAGGCAGGGACAAATGCACCCCTGTTGGTCTGCTTCATTTTTACATAGGCGATGATCAGGCCGTAGGCAAGCAGCACAAATGCAGGGATCAAGTACGGCCCTGCCGATGCCCCCTCTTCCGCAAAAGCGGTATAACGCAAATAAATAAGGTCAAATAATACAAAAGCAATCAGGACAAGCTGCACCGCATTCCAAAGGGAAACGGAGCGGAAAAGACCCAGCCCGAAACGATGGACGGTCAGATAAGCAAAAAAACCCATCTGGCTGAGAACACTGAACATTAAGCCGAGGCCGATCAGCCAAACAATCACAGATAGAATCTGCAAAATTTGTCCCGACGCCACCAGGCCGGCATATTCTTTAAATCCAATTGCAAAACCTGTCACAAGTGCAGCCGCACCTCCGACAATCAAGGTGCTGAAAAACAAATAAATCCATTTACGTATTGTCACGGTTATATCCCCCACTATTTATCATTCCATATTTGATTTTATCAATTCCCGGATGTTTTCTCCATCACCAAGCGTGCATATTTTTTTGTCTTCAACCCATATTAACAGTAAGGATTCCAATAAAGGGGGCAAATATTATGCGGCGTATTTATCCGCTCCTTATGGTACTGGCACTGGCGCTGGGCGGGTGTGCCGCTAAAGCAACTGACAGCAGCCAGCCTAACTATGATGAAACGAAGAAAATGGTCGTTGACATACTAAAAACCGATGAAGGAAAAAAAGCTATTCAAGATCTTGTTGCAGATGAAAAAGTCAAAGAACAAATGGTACTTGATCAACCTTTTGTGAAAAAGACCATTGAGGAGAACTTGACTTCAAATAAAGGGCAGGAATTCTGGAAAAAGCAGTTTGAGGATCCGAAATTTGCTGAAACGTTTGCGAAAAGTATGCAAAAGCAGCAGGAAGAGTTATTGAAAAAACTGATGAAGGATCCTGATTACCAAAAAGCAATGATGGAATTTTACCAGAACCCTGACATGGAAAAGCAAATCATGGACGTCATGACAGGCCAGGAATTCCGCCAGCATTTGCAAAAATTGATGCAGGAAACGTTTGAAAGCCCGCTGTTCAAAGCAAAAATACAGGAGCTTCTTATGAAAGCAGCCGAAGAAGCCGGCACAAGCCAGCAAAAACAGGGCGGCGGCCCTCAACAAGCTGAATCGCAAGGTGACGGCAGCGACGGCCAGGGCGGCGGAGACAATGAAGGCGGAGCAGGCGGAGGCTGATCAGCTTCCTCGCTTTATCCATAATGAAAACCCGCCGACTGAAAGACTGAGGCATAGTTGCTTTATCTATAATCAACGGGCCACTGCGTCAGAACAAAAGCACAGGGCGCCAGCTTAGCGGCGTACGCATAAGCGGGGGTACCCGCAGGAAGGTGATCTTTCCTTCCGGAGGGGATCACCACTTATGACGATAGCCGCTGGCTTAAACAGTAACAAAAAAAGCACCGTTCTGGTGCTTTTTTCGTTTATTTAGAAAGGGCATCAATGATTTTTGCTGCGATATCGCTGTATATTCTGCCGATTTGATGGTCTTGATCATATACGGAAGGCGCAAAGTCATCGTCATTCCAGTCCGGCTGCTGAAGCGGCAATTGGCCGAGAAGCTCTGTTTTTAATTCGTCAGCCAGCTTCTCACCGCCGCCCCGGCCGAATACGTATTCTTTTTCCCCTGTCGCTTTGCTTTCAAAATAAGACATGTTTTCGATGACGCCAAGAACTTCGTGTTCTGTCTTGATGGCCATTGCTCCTGCGCGGGCTGCAACAAATGCAGCGGTCGGATGAGGTGTAGTTACGATAATCTCTTTTGAAGCCGGAAGCATTGTGTGTACATCAAGTGCCACATCCCCTGTTCCAGGAGGAAGATCTAACAGCAAATAATCCAAATCGCCCCACTCGACTTCATGGAAGAAGTTGTTCAGCATTTTGCCAAGCATCGGGCCGCGCCACACGACCGGCGCATTGTCTTCGACGAAAAAGCCCATTGAAATGACCTTGACTCCAAAACGTTCCACCGGAATGATCTTTTCTCCTCTTACTTTCGGCTTATCGGCAATACCCATCATGTCAGGTACGCTGAAACCGTATATATCAGCATCCACAATCCCGACTTTTTTCCCTGCCCTTGCCAGTGCAATGGCGAGATTGACGGAGACAGTTGATTTCCCGACGCCGCCTTTGCCGCTTGCAATCGCGATGAATTGGGTTTTGCTTGCCGGCGATAAAATGTCTGTTTTGCCGGACTCGTCAACAGCCTGGTATTTCTTAACTTCTTCTTCCGGCAGCTCAGCAAAGCGGATTCCGACCGTTTTCGCTCCTGCACTTTTCAGCTTGTCCACGACTTCCTGCTGCAGTGTCATTTGTTCTGCCGTACCCGTTCGCGACAGTGCGATTTTCACACTGACATGCTCTTTTTCTTCCTTGACTTTAATTTCCTGGATTCCGTTCGTTTCCCCAAGACTTTTATGTAAATGCGGATCCTGCAGCTCCTGTAAAATTTCACGAGCCTGTGCTTCTGTTACCATGTTATCCACCCCTTTGAATTCGGTTACAAATTTTAGTATATCATACATCCGGCACTCCTTATATTTCCCTGTTTGGAGCGCCCGATACTTAATATGATAACACCAGGGGCGTTTCAAGAAAAATGAATAAACTCTGAACGTTCATGTATGCCTGTGAGCAATCTCTCACCGATCATTCCTCAGGTGTTTCTTCCTCTGTATAATAGCGGAGCACTCCTTCATAGATGGACGCGGCCAGTTTATTCTGGTATCCCTTATCCTGCAAAAGCTCTCTTTCCTGAGGGTTAGAAAGGAAGCCGACTTCCACGAGAGCCCCCGGTATTTCCGCTTGCTTCAATACGTAAATGCCATTAATCGCCTTTGCAAACCGGTTGGTGTTTTCCAGATTCCGCTTCAGCTCAGACTGGATAAAACGAGCAGCCCGTTCGCTTTCATCAATGCTTGGATGGAAAAAGGTCTGGGCACCGCGCCAGCGGGAGGATGGAATGGCATTCAAATGGACAGACACAAACAAATCGGCATTTGATTCATTTATGATTTTTACGCGATGTTTCAGATCTGCTGTTTTACGCCTGCTTAACCCCGACACATTTTCTCCTGCAAGGTCGGTATCAATCTCCCGGGTCATCTTCACAAGCGCTCCCGCTTCCTGGAGATAATCGCGCAGTTCAAGCGCAACATCCAGTGCGATACCTTTTTCAAGCACATCCCCCTGTCCGACTGCGCCGCCATCCGGACCGCCATGACCCGGATCAATGATGATGACTTTGCCTGTTAACGGGAGATTCCATGTGTTCCAAGAATTTTCGGTAACAAATTCATATTGAAATATAAATAAAAGGGCGGCAATTCCAAAAAAAGAATACATCATTTTCAGCCGTTTTCTCATCTCAGTCATTCCCTCCCTGTCCATCTACGCCATTTATATGGGACAAGGAGGGTGATTAGAACTTATTCAATGCAGGCGGAGGCTGTATCGTTTTTTGCCGATGACAAAGCCATGTTCCCACCAGTAGCCGGTAAAATGGGCGCAGGCGGAAAAGAGCGATTCGCTCACAAGATCATCCGCTGCATTGTAATACATCATATGGTCATACAGTACCCGTGTAATCTCCTCAATTTCCTCTTCAGCCCTCTTTCTCACCCGCTCTTTCGGCTCACCGTAAAATCCGAAACGGCTGTAGCCTGTTCCGCTTAGATACGTATCGATCGCCATATCAATGCATATGTCCTCCATTGCTGTTTTATAAAAGGATTCCTCCTGAATGAAGCCTTCAAAACACCGGGTGACTTCTGCAATGATCTCATTCAGCGATAACTCCCTCAGCATCTTCATTTCATGAAAACGCTGCTTTTCCCTTCGCTTTTCATTCAAGTTGGTCACTACTGTCATGATGAATTTCACCCTTTGTCGTTTTTCCCTATTTTCCTTCAAAAGGGCATAATTCATCCTTGGCGGACAGGATTCGGCGCTCCCATTTCTTTCCGATAAAGTGTTGCGGCCGGCCGGTGGAAGCGTTTGTGTAGTATGGATCGCTTCTGTCGCTGGGTTTCAGTACTGTTCGATATCAATATGTTAAAGCCAGTTTCGTGTCCAAAGTTTGCTGTTCCTTTCTATAGTAGGAACGGAAACACTCTTTCCATTCCTATAATGATCTGCTCCTTTCGATTAAAGGCACGCAAGCTCTCCTCCATCCCCAAACCCCGCTAACGATTACGCCAAACCAGTTCCCTGCCTCTATAAAACCTTCCCTGGCAATTAACAAAAACACAAAACCGCCACCTGCCCCCTTATCCCCAAAACAGGAACAAAATGCAGGGCGCCCGCTTAGCGCGCCTGGAGCTGGATGACTCCCTTCCCGCTTTTTATCCACAAAGCAAAAAATTTTCATAATTTCCTTAACACGCAAAAAATCCCGGTCCACTATGGGACCGGGATTGATAAGCGATATAAAAATTAACGCTTCGAGAACTGAGGTGCACGACGAGCGCCTTTAAGACCGTACTTCTTACGCTCTTTCATGCGTGCATCACGAGTAAGAAGGCCTTCGCGCTTAAGCGGCAGGCGATATTCAGGATCAGCTTGCAGAAGCGCACGGGCGATGCCGTGGCGAACTGCGCCAGCCTGGCCAGTGTAGCCTCCGCCGTTTACATTTACATGTACATCGTAGCTGCCTTCAGTTTCAGTAACTGCAAGCGGCTGCCTTACAACTTCACGCACTGCAGGCAGTGGGAAGAAATCTTCAAATTCGCGACCGTTAACAACAATAGTTCCGTTACCTGGAACAAGACGAACGCGAGCGACTGAGCTCTTGCGACGTCCAGTACCGTTATATTGTACCTGTGCCAATATTAATACCCTCCTCTAAGTCTTATCCGCGAAGTTCGTAAACTTCTGGTTGTTGTGCTTGATGATTGTGCTCGCTGCCGGCATATACGTGAAGCTTCTTAGCCATTTGGCGTCCGAGGCTTCCTTTTGGAAGCATGCCTTTGATAGTCAGTTCAAGCATTTGCTCAGGATACTTCGTACGCATCTCAAGAGCCGTTCTTGATTTCAAACCGCCTGGGTGGTTTGAGTGACGATAGTACATTTTGTCAGTAAGTTTCTTGCCGGTAAGTTCGATCTTTTCAGCGTTGATGATGATCACGTGATCGCCAGTATCAACGTGTGGAGTGTAAGTCGGCTTGTGCTTTCCGCGAAGGATTGAAGCAACTTCACTTGAAAGGCGGCCCAAAGTTTTTCCTTCTGCATCAACAACGTACCATTTGCGTTGAATGTCAGCTTGCTTTGCCATATAAGTACGCATGGGTGAGTGTACCTCCTAATTTTCAATGTTCATAAATTCAATTGTGCATTTATTCAATCACGATTAAGTTTCCGGGGCTAATCGTGGTCTTGAAAACAATACCATAGGATATAATATAACACATAGGAACCCCATGTCAAGGAAATGTTACACTAGGATTCGTTGTTTTGCCGAATCGCTGAGTCTGTTCATTTCCAAACATGTCGGCCAGGCGCTTTTCGGGCTGGCAAGGAAGATTAGATTGCCTCCATTTTCAGAACTGCATCCCTGCCGGCAAAGCCGTATGCTCAGTCATAAGAAACATCCCATAAATACAGCCCTGCCCCGCTCACATTCAGTCCTGATTGTGTCCGTTCCTTTTCACGCAGCATCATGCCGATATCACCCGGCTCCAGCTTTCCCTGCCCGACTCGCAGCAGGTCGCCGACGATGAGGCGGACCATGTTATATAAAAATCCATTCCCTGCAATCCTGACGATGAGTTCGTCGGCTTCTTCAATCAGCTCCAGTTCATAAATCGTCCTTACTCTTGAATCCACATCCGCTTTTGCCGAAGAAAATGCCGTGAAGTCATGTGTGCCGATAAAATATGGTATGGCTGATTTTACGGCAGCAAGATCCAGGTCATGCGGCATGTAAAGCGTATAATGACGCCTGAAGACATCGCGGTCGGCAGAACGTAAAATGCGATAGCGGTATTCTTTGCGGGTTACATTGAAACGTGCATGAAAGTCAGGTGCTGCCTCACCTGCATCCAAAATGACGATATCAGCAGGGAGCTGGGCATTGAGAGCCGTTTTCCATTTACCCGGTTCAATGTTAAGCGGGCTGTCAAAATGAAACACCTGCCCGCGGGCATGGACACCGGCATCCGTCCGGCCAGAGGCCGTGATCCGAACCGGATTCCCTTTGTGCATCGCAGTAAGCACACGTTCAATCTCGCCCTGTACTGTTCTGGCCCCCGGCTGCACCTGATATCCGGAAAAGTGGGTGCCGTCATACGAAACTTTGCATTTTATCCGCTTCATTTGCATCACCTGTCAGCTTCTTAAGTATAAAAGCGTTGCTCCCAGCAAAACAACGAACCCCAATGAAGCCGTATCAGCGCCGGACCATTTCAATTCCCGCAGTTTTGTCCGGCCTTCACCGCCCTGGTACCCTCTGGATTCCATCGCAAGCGCAAGGTCCTCGGCCCGCTTGAAAGCACTGATGAAAAGCGGGACAAGCAGGGCCGCAATCGCCTGCAGCCTTTCTTTTATCGGCCCGTGTTTGAAGTCGACCCCCCGGGCGCTCTGTGCCTTGATCAGTTTTTCAGTCTCCTGCATGAGCGTGGGGATGAAACGGAGTGAAATCGACATCATCAATGCCAATTCATGCACCGGAAAATTGATCTTTTTGAGCGGCCCGAGCAGCGACTCCATGCCATCTGTAATGTCAATCGGCGTCGTTGTCAGCGTTAGGAGCGACGTCATCATGATTAAAAACAAAAAACGCATCGAGATGAAAACCGCTTGCCTGACCCCTTCTTCATACACAGTGAACCAGCCGTACTTGAACAGCAGTTCGCCTTCCTTCGTCATAAAGACATGCAGGACAACCGTAAATAAAATAATCCAGAGGATCGGGCGGAGGCCCCTCATAATGAACGATGCCTGAATCCGGGAAGCGGCAACAGCCAAAACCGTAAAAACGCCAAGAGCAAGATAAGACCATATATTGTTGGCAAGAAATACAATGAAGACATAAAAAAAGATTACCGTCAGCTTGGCGCGCGGATCAAGGCGGTGGATAAATGAATGGCCCGGCACATATTGGCCGATGACTGCATACTGCATCATTCCGGATCGCCCCCTCTCATGAGCGATTCAATGAGATTCGCTGTCTCTTCGAGTGAGAAGCGGTCATATGGAAGCCTGGTGCCGAATTTTTCTTCGAGCGCCATTGCGAACAGCGTTGTCTCCGGTACATCCAGGCCAAGCCCGGTTAATCGTTCCGGATCTGAAAAAATATCCCGCGGCGTTCCCCTTGCAAGGAGTGTGCCTTTGTCCATCACAGCGATTTCATCGGCGTATCGGGCTGCATCCTCCATGCTATGTGTCACCAGGATTGTCGTCAGGCCCTGCTGTTCATGCAGCATGGCAAACATCTCCATGATTTCGTGCCGCCCTCTTGGGTCCAGGCCGGCTGTCGGCTCATCGAGAATCAGAATTTGCGGCTCCATTGCCAGGACGCCTGCTATCGCCACACGGCGCATTTGGCCCCCGCTCAAATCAAATGGCGACTTGTCCAATACATCTTCCGGAAGGCCAAGCATCAAGACGGTTTCCCGTGCCTTTTTGCGGGCTTTTTCTTCAGGTACACCGAAATTGCGCGGCCCGAACATCACATCCCGTTCCACTGTCTCATCAAACAGCTGGTGTTCAGGATATTGAAAGACAATACCGGCCTTTTTCCGCAAAGGTTTCAAGCTTTTATCCTTTTTATCTGCAGCGATGACCGTGTCACCGATACGGATTTCGCCTGATGTCGGTTTCAGGAGGCCATTCAAGTGCTGAACGAGCGTTGACTTTCCCGAGCCGGTATGGCCGATCACCGCAAGGAAAGTGCCTGAAGCGATATCTGTCGTCACGTCATGGAGAGCCAGCCGTTCAAAGGGCGTACGCGGCATGTACCGGTGCTCTAGGTTTGTGATTTTAATGTCCATAACGCATCCACCAATTCCCCTTGTGAAAGATATGGGCCTGATTTGAGAATGCCGCGCCGTGACAGTTCATGACTCAGCTTCACACTGAATGGCAAATCAAGCCCGATCCGGGTCAATTCTTCTTCTTTGCTGAAAATATCCGCTGCTGGCCCTGCAGCATGCACTTCACCTTGATTCATGACAAGCACGCGATCCGCTTTCGCTGCTTCTTCCAGGTCATGGGTAATGGAAATGACGGTAATGGCGCCTGCGTCATTAAGGGAACGGACCGTATTGATGACTTCCAGACGTCCGCGCGGGTCAAGCATGGATGTCGCTTCATCAAGAATCATGATTGACGGCCTGAGGGCAATGACGCCTGCAATAGCCACCCGCTGCTTTTGCCCGCCTGACAGATGGTGAGGCTCTTGATCGAGAAATTCGATCATGCCGACAGACTCAAGGCTTTCCTGAATCCGCTGTTTCATGATGTCCCGCGGTACCCCGTTGTTTTCCAGACCAAAAGCCACATCATCCCTTACTGTTGTCCCGACAAACTGATTATCGGGGTTTTGGAAGACAACCCCCAGCCTGCGGCGGATCTCCGCTATATCGGCTTCCTTTGCAGTGTTCAGCCCTTCTACGGATACCGTGCCTGTTTCAGGCAGCAGCAGGCCGTTCATGAGCTTGGCGAGCGTTGATTTGCCGGAACCGTTATGGCCGACAACCGCCAGCCACTCTCCTTCATATACGGAAAAACTGACGTCTTTGACCGCCCATTTCCCTTCCCGATCATATCGGAAACTTACATCCTTTACTGAAACGAGTTCATTCATGAAGGTCTCTCTCCCACTTCGACATATTTCCCCGGAAATAGGGGAAACGTGCCGATTTTCTCTTCTAATCTCGACAGGTCTGTCTCCCCCCTGTGCAGTCCTTTAAGGCACGGGGGCAAAAAAGCCGGATAAACAAAAAAAGGGCACAGAATCAGACCCATGATGAGTTTCTGTCCCGCCCTTTTCGTTACATGTGTATGATTGTGTTACACAAGTTCGATAATAACCATTGGTGCACCGTCACCGCGGCGAGGTCCGAGCTTCATGATACGAGTGTATCCGCCTTGGCGGTCTTCATAACGAGAAGCGACATCACCGAACAGTTTCTGGATTGCATCTTCGCCTGTTTCTTCGTTTGCTGTTTCCAGGCGAACGAAAGAAGCAGCTTGACGACGTGCGTGCAAGTCACCGCGCTTGCCGAGAGTGATCATTTTTTCGACAACTGACTTAAGCTCTTTCGCTTTCGCTTCAGTTGTTTCGATGCGCTCGTTGATGATCAGGTCTGTCGCAAGGTCACGAAGAAGTGCTTTCCGCTGTGAACTTGTGCGTCCTAGCTTTTGATATGCCATGAGAGATTCCCTCCTTTGTTGAAAGTCTATCCGTTGTATCTATCATTGCTCACCTGCAGGGAACTACTCTTCCTTGCGGAGTCCGAGTCCCAGGTCATGAAGCTTATGCTTTACCTCTTCAAGAGATTTCCGTCCAAGATTGCGGACTTTCATCATGTCCTCTTCAGACTTATGGGAAAGCTCTTGAACTGTATTGATGCCGGCGCGCTTCAAGCAGTTATATGAACGGACAGATAAGTCCAGTTCTTCAATTGTCATTTCAAGAACTTTTTCTTTTTGATCCTCTTCTTTTTCGACCATGATTTCTGCATTTTGGGCTTCATCTGTTAGGCCGATGAAGATGTTAAGGTGCTCATTCATGATTTTGGCACCCAGGGAAACGGCTTCTTCCGGCCTGATGCTTCCGTCTGTCCATACATCGAGGGTTAATTTATCGTAATTAGACACCTGGCCTACACGAGTGTTTTCTACCTGGTACGTTGAACGGGCAACCGGTGTATAGATAGAATCAATTGGAATCACGCCGATTGGCTGATCCTCCGTCTTGTTATCTTCAGCCGGTGAATATCCGCGGCCGCTCTGGGCAGTCATACGTATATGAAGGTTGGCGCTGCTGGATGACAATGTCGCAATATGAAGATCCGGATTCAAGATTTCTATATCACTGTCATGCGTAACATCCGCCGCAGTGACAGGACCTTCGCGCTTCACGTCAATTTCCATCGTCTTCTCTTCATCAGAGTAGATTTTAAGCGCAAGTTTTTTAATGTTCAAGATAATAGAAGTGACGTCTTCCACTACACCTTCAATTGTTGAGAATTCATGAAGGACCCCATCAATTTGAATAGATGTTACAGCGGCACCAGGGAGTGAAGATAAAAGGATACGACGTAAGGAGTTCCCTAATGTGGTACCATAGCCACGTTCAAGCGGTTCGATGACAAACTTCCCAAACTTGCCGTCATCACTGACATCAACCGTTTCAATTTTCGGTTTCTCAATTTCGATCATTCAATAACCCTCCTTCAAAACGTCGAAACCCCGGTTAGACCTTGTAACAGCCTAACCGAAATTCCCCATTTGCAGTTCCCGATTGTGCACAGCGGATCTGGTGATGATCCCCTTAGAACCTTCTATGAAACTTTTTCATCATAACCCAGTATAGACAGTGTACCAAAATCTATACAGGATGATTAGACGCGTCGACGTTTTGGCGGGCGGCAGCCGTTATGAGGAACTGGCGTTACGTCCTGGATTGCAGTCACTTCAAGGCCTGCAGCCTGAAGGGCGCGGATAGCCGCTTCACGGCCGGCGCCTGGTCCTTTAACGGTAACCTCAAGAGTTTTCATGCCATGGTCGATGGAAGCTTTCGCTGCTGTTTCAGCTGCCATTTGTGCCGCAAAAGGAGTGGATTTACGAGATCCTTTGAAGCCTAATGAACCGGCACTTGACCAGGAAATTGCGTTGCCATGCGTATCAGTAATGGTAACGATTGTGTTATTGAATGTGGAACGGATATGAGCGATTCCGGACTCAATATTCTTTTTCACGCGCTTTTTACGTGTGTTTGTTTTACGTGCCATATGATCTTTATACCTCCTTTACTTCTTCTTGTTCGCTACAGTACGGCGAGGTCCCTTACGCGTACGTGCGTTGTTTTTTGTGCCCTGCCCACGGACAGGAAGACCGCGGCGATGGCGCATTCCACGGTAAGAACCGATTTCGATCAAACGCTTAATGTTCATTGATGTTTCACGGCGAAGGTCACCTTCAACCTTGTACGTATCAACGATTTCACGAATTTTACCCAATTCGTCTTCAGTCAAATCACGCACACGTGTATTTTCAGAAACACCAGCTTCTTTCAGGATCTGTTGAGCCTTTGACTTCCCAATACCAAAGATATATGTGAGAGAGATTACGACGCGCTTTTCACGCGGAATATCTACACCAGCAATACGTGCCATTCAGACGTGCACCTCCTTTTAGATTAACCTTGTTTTTGTTTGTGTTTCGGGTTTTCACAGATAACCATTACTTTACCTTTACGGCGGATAACCTTACATTTTTCACAGATTGGTTTTACTGATGGTCTTACTTTCATCTTTCTTACCTCCTCATTCACGGAGTGATGCAACTATTTGTAGCGATACGTAATCCGGCCACGTGATAAATCATATGGAGATAATTCAACCGTCACTTTATCTCCAGGCAAAATGCGGATGAAATGCATGCGAATTTTGCCTGATACATGAGCAAGAACGGTGTGCCCGTTTTCCAGCTCTACTTTAAACATAGCATTAGGCAATGTTTCAACGATGGTTCCTTCAACTTCAATTACATCATCTTTCGCCATCGAGTTGCTCTCCCTTCTTCAAATCAGTAACTTGTTCATTGACAAACACTTCCGAATGCTCGCTCAAAAAACGCGTCATCACATACCGGAGTTTCGAGTTTGTCACACGACCCGTTTCTTGGATACTGCTCTGAACTTCCGGAGATACGTAATCTATTAACTCAAGGTGATTTACGTTTTTCTTCTTGGGACGGTCATATTTTCGTTTGTCTCCGTCTGCCAGCAAAACGATCCGTTCGTCTTCAATACCGATGATGACACTGTACTGCCCATTATCCCTTCCTTGAAGGATACGGACAAACTGCCCTAACCGCGGCATCGTCTCGGTTTCACTCACCCATTATCACCTTCACTTAGGCTTTTGTTAAAATCTCATACCCGGTTTCTGTTATGGCAATCGTATGTTCAAAGTGCGCACACATTTTACCATCTTCTGTTACAACAGTCCAGTTATCTGCCAGAGTGCGGACGTAACGCTCTCCAGCATTCACCATTGGTTCTATCGCCAGCACCATTCCTGGTTTCAAGCGCGGCCCTTTATTCGGAGGACCATAATGGGGGATTTGAGGATCCTCATGAAGGTCCTGACCCACTCCGTGCCCTACATATTCCTTGACAATGGAAAACCCATTTTCTTCTACATAGGTCTGGATCGCATGTGAGATGTTGGATAACCGTTCTTTCGGTTTGGCTTCCGCCAGCCCTTTATATAAAGCTTCTTCCGTTACATCGAGAAGACGCTGGTTTTCCTCGCTTATCTCGCCAACTCCGTAGGTCCAGGCGGAATCACCATGGTAGCCGTTATACTTGGCGCCGATATCAAGGCTGATGATATCGCCATCCTTCAGTACGCGGTCACCCGGAATGCCGTGAACCAACTCTTCGTTGACAGATGCACAAACACTTCCCGGAAAACCATTATACCCTTTAAATGACGGAATTGCATCGTTTTCGCGAATTATCTTTTCCGCAATGGCATCCAGTTCCTTTGTCGTGACGCCGGGTTTGATATGCTTCTTCAGTTCCTGGTGCGTCATGGCTACGATTCGTCCGGCTTCACGCATTATCTCAATCTCACGCGGGGTTTTGCTAATGATCATTTAGTGATTCCCCCAATAATGGAATCAACATCTTCAAAGACTTTATCGATATCCTGATCTCCGTTCACTTTCTTCAAATAACCTTTTCCTTCATAGAAGTCAATCAAAGGCTGCGTTTGCTTCAAATTGACTTCCAGACGGTTGGCCACTGTTTTTTCGTTGTCATCCTCACGTTGATACAGCTCGCCACCGCACTTATCACATTTCCCCTCTACTGCCGGTGGATTAAACACAACGTGATAAGTTGCTCCACAATTCTTGCAGATCCGTCGTCCAGTTAGACGTTCCATTAAAATATCTTTATCAACATCTATATAAATAACGTGATCTATCGGGCGTTCCAGCTCACTGAGCAGTTCTTCCAGCGCTTCAGCCTGAGCTGTCGTGCGCGGAAAACCATCCAACAAAAAGCCCTTACGGCAATCATCTTTTCCTAAACGGTCGCGAACAATACCAACAGTTACTTCATCAGGTACGAGTTCGCCTTTATCCATAAAGGATTTTGCTTCCAGACCCAGTGGAGTTCCTTCTTTAATCGCTGCACGGAACATATCTCCAGTCGAGATATGAGGGACGCCGTATTTTTCAACGATGCGTTCAGCCTGGGTACCTTTACCGGCCCCGGGAAGACCCATTAACACTAAGTTCATGATTATTCCCCCCTCGATCCCATTTGAGGTGAAGGGAAGAGTATCCTTCCCAATCTCCTCTTACTTGATAAAACCTTTATAATGGCGCTTAACAAGCTGGCTTTCAAGCTGCTTCATTGTTTCGAGTGCAACACCGACAACAATCAGCAAACTTGTTCCGCCAATTTGTACGGACTGCGGCAATTCTGCAATCTTAATGAAAAAGATCGGAAGAACAGCAACGGCTGCCAGGAAGAAGGAGCCTACGAATGTAAGCCGGTACAAAATTCTTGTGACATACGTCTGTGTGTTCTTGCCTGGACGGATACCAGGAATATAGCCGCCCTGTTTTTTCAAGTTTTCAGCCATTTGCTCCGGGTTGACTTGCACAAACGTATAAAAGTAAGTGAAAGCGATAATTAAAGCGACATAGACAACCATCCCCACCGGATGTGTATAATCAAATGTATTCTGAATCCACAGTGTCACATCATTGCTTCCGAAGAAGCTTGCGATCGTCGGTGGTGTGATGATGAACGAAATTGCAAAGATGACCGGGATAACACCCGCTGCATTGACTTTCAGCGGCAAATGCGTTGATTGCCCGCCTGTCGTATTACGGCCGACAACACGCTTGGCATATTGAACCGGAATCTTACGCAATGCTTGCTGGAAGAAGATTACGCCAACCACAATAGCCAGTACTACCAGAAGCAGAAGGGCAACGGTGACGATTCTGATGAAAAGTGCTTCCCCAGCACCTTCAATTTGCTGCGCATATATTTGGTTGACGCCATTTGGAATGGCTGCAACAATACCGGCAAAGATGAGGATGGAAATACCATTTCCGACACCTTTAGCGGTGATCTGTTCGCCGAGCCACATCAGGAAAGCAGTTCCTGCTGTAAGCACGAGTGCAATCAGCAGATAAGACTGGAACCCGGTATTGGTAATCAGTTGACCGCCAGCCAGGTTGTTAAAACCGATTGACATTCCGATCGCCTGGATGAAACCAAGTGCGATTGTGAAGTAACGCGTGAACTGTGCCAGTTTACGGCGCCCGACTTCACCTTGCTTGGACCATTCTGTAAACTTCGGCACTACATCCATTTGCAAAAGCTGCACGATGATGGATGCGGTGATGTAAGGCATGATCCCCATTGCGAAAATGGAGAAGTTGCTTAACGCACCGCCCCCGAATGTGTTCAGAAGGCCAAAAACACTGTCATCCTGAATCCTCAGGACTTCCGGGTTGACACCCGGTACCGGAATGAAACTTCCAATACGGAAAACAATCAGCATTAAAAGGGTGAATATTATTTTATTTCTAATATCACCCACGCGCATAAAATTGGAGAGTGTTTGAAACATTAGATCACCTCTGTTGTACCGCCGGCAGCTTCAACAGCATCTTTGGCAGACGCTGAGAACTTGTGAGCCTTGACAGTAAGCTTTTTCTCAAGCTTGCCGTTGCCAAGGATCTTCACTCCGGACTGAAGCTTGCTGATGACACCAGTTTCAAGCAGCAGCTCAGGAGTTACCTCAGTACCCTCTTCAAAACGGTTCAACGTTTCAAGGTTTACAATGGCGAATTCCTTGCGGTTGATGTTCGTGAAACCGCGTTTCGGAAGACGCTGGAACAATGGCATCTGGCCACCTTCAAAGCCTGGTCTCACGCCGCCGCCTGAACGGGCGTTCTGACCCTTATGGCCTTTACCTGATGTTTTGCCGTTACCGGAAGCCATTCCGCGGCCGACACGGTTGCGTTCTTTGCGGGAACCTTTTGCTGGCTTTAACTCATGAAGTTTCATTGGTGCACCTCCTCGTTATTAATTTCGTTTTATGCTTCCTTAACCGTAACAAGGTGAGCGACTTTGTTGATCATGCCGCGAATTGCAGGATTATCTTCTTGAACGACTGTTTGATTGACTTTGCGCAGGCCGAGTGTTTTTACGGTAACACGCTGGTCCTGCGGACGACCAATTACACTGCGTTTGAGGGTGATTTCAAGTTTGTTAGCCATTTGATTTCCCTCCTTATCCTAACAATTCTTCTACAGATTTACCGCGAAGTTTCGCAACTTCTTCTGCACGCTTAAGATTTTGTAGCCCGTTCATTGTGGCACGGATCATATTGATTGGTGTATTGGAGCCCAATGACTTGGACAGAATGTCGCCAATACCGGCCAATTCCAATACCGCACGGACTGGTCCGCCTGCAATTACTCCGGTACCTTCTGATGCCGGCTTAAGAAGCACGCTTCCTGCACCGAATTCACCAGTGATTTCGTGTGGAATAGTAGTTCCAACTGTCGGTACGCTGATCAAGTTTTTCTTGGCATCCTCAATCGCTTTACGGATGGCTTCTGGCACTTCCTGTGCTTTGCCTGTTCCGAAACCTACGTTTCCGTTCTTATCCCCTACTACCACCAGTGCAGCAAAACGGAAACGGCGTCCGCCTTTAACAACTTTCGCTACACGGTTAATCGTAACTACGCGTTCTTCAAGGTCTAACTTGCTTGGATCGATGTGACGCATCAATATCCCTCCTTCTTTTTAAAATTCGAGTCCGCCTTCACGTGCGGCTTCTGCCAATGCTTTCACACGTCCGTGATACAGATATCCACCGCGGTCAAATACTACCTGGCCGACTCCGTTTTCCACTGCACGCTTGGCAATCAGTTCGCCAACCTGTTTCGCAGCTTCAACATTGCCTGTAGCATCTAACTTAAGCTCGTTATCCACTGTAGATGCGCTTGCCAGCGTTTTGGCGTTCACATCATCAATGATCTGAGCGTAAATGTGGTTGTTGGAACGATATACATTCAAACGCGGGCGTTCAGGAGTTCCTGTCAGTTTCGCACGAACACGCGCGTGGCGCTTTTTACGAGTAGCGTTCTTATCAGGCTTAGTGATCACTTGTGTCACTCCTTTCTTCTACCTAACCGAATTACTTCGCTGTTTTACCTTCTTTACGACGTACATATTCGCCTTCATAACGGATACCTTTGCCTTTATACGGCTCTGGCGGGCGAACAGCGCGGATGTTGGCGGCAAGTGCGCCTACACGCTCTTTATCGATGCCTTTAACAATGATTTTTGTGTTGGTAGGCACTTCAACTTCGAGGCCTTCTTCAGGCGTCATTTCTACCGGATGTGAGTAGCCGACACTTAACACAAGATTTTTTCCCTGCTTGGCAGCACGGTAACCGACACCAATCAGTTCAAGGGAACGCTCATATCCGTTCGTTACGCCCTCGACCATGTTGCCAAGGAGGCTGCGGGTTGTACCGTGAAGTGCACGGTGCTCTTTATTTTCAGTTGGACGCTCAACTGTAAGCGTACCATCTTCTTGTTTGATTACCATATCAGGGTGAAATGTGCGAGTCAATTCTCCCTTGGGGCCTTTAACCGTTACAGTGTTGTTGTCGTTTGTAATTGTCACACCTTCAGGAATTTGAAGGATTTTATTACCGACACGGGACATATCTTACACCTCCATTCACTCTTTATTACCAGATGTATGCCAATACTTCGCCGCCGGCATTTTGTTGGCGGGCTTCTTTGTCAGTCAATACGCCTTTAGAAGTTGAAACTACTGCGATTCCAAGGCCGTTAAGCACGCGAGGCACCTCTGTCGCTTTCGCATATACACGAAGGCCAGGCTTGCTGATTTTCTTCAAACCAGTAATGATGCGCTCTTCATTCGGGCCGTATTTAAGGAAAATACGGATGATTCCCTGCTTGTTGTCTTCAATATATTCTACGTCACGTACGAAGCCTTCACGTTTAAGGATCTCCGCGATTTCTCTTTTCATTTTAGAAGCCGGGATCTCCAGCTGATCGTGACGGACTGAGTTCGCATTACGGATACGAGTCAGCATATCTGCGATTGGATCTGTCATAACCATAAATAGATTACCTCCTTCCCTAAGTCGGGTTTACCAGCTAGCTTTTTTAACACCAGGGATTTGACCCTTGTATGCAAGTTCACGGAAACAAATACGGCAAAGCTTGAATTTACGGATTACTGAATGCGGGCGGCCGCAGCGTTCACAGCGAGTGTATTCGCGTACTTTGTACTTTTTCTCGCGTTTGTGCTTTGCGATCATAGATTTCTTAGCCACGCTTTTCCCTCCTCTTCATATTGATTACTTCTGGAATGGCATGCCGACTTGAGAAAGCAGCTCTTGTGCTTCTTCGTCAGTGTTAGCCGTTGTAACGATAACAATGTCCATACCGCGAACTTTGTTTACTTGATCGTAATCAATTTCCGGGAAGATCAGCTGTTCTTTGACGCCGAGTGTGTAGTTTCCACGGCCGTCGAATGCTTTCTTGGATACACCGCGGAAGTCACGGACACGCGGAAGTGATACACTGATCAGCTTATCCAAGAAATCATACATACGTTCACCGCGCAAAGTAACTTTTGCACCGATTGGCATTCCTTCACGAAGACGGAATCCAGCGATTGATTTCTTCGCTTTTGTGACAACCGGCTTCTGCCCTGCAATCTGGGAAAGCTCTTCAACTGCAGTGTCAAGTGCTTTCGCATTTTGCACAGCGTCACCTACACCCATGTTAATTACGATCTTTTCGATTTTCGGTACTTCCATTACAGAAGAATAGTCGAACTTCTCTACCATGCTTGAAACGATTTCGTTCTGGTATCTTTCTTTCAAACGGTTCATTGAGCGGACCTCCTTTCACTGCTGAACTATTTATCTAAAACCTCTCCGGATTTCTTTGCCACACGGACTTTCTTGCCGTCCTCGACTTTATAACCGACACGAGTCGGATTACCGCTCTTTGGATCAAGCATCATGACGTTGGAAACATGAATCGGTGCTTCCTGTTCGCTAATGCCGCCCTGCGGATTCATTTGAGATGGCTTGGAGTGTTTTTTAACCATATTAACGCCTTCTACAAGGACACGGTCTTTCTTCGGGTAAGCTTCAAGAATGATGCCTTCTTTGCCCTTATCTTTACCAGAGATCACTTTCACTTTGTCGCCCTTTTTAACATGCATCGTACGCGCACCTCCTTACAAGGCCTGTAATTTCATCTATTATAGTACTTCTGGAGCAAGAGAAACGATTTTCATGAAATCATTCTCACGCAATTCACGAGCAACCGGTCCGAAGATACGAGTTCCTCTTGGGCTCTTATCTTCACGGATAACAACTGCTGCGTTTTCATCAAAGCGGATATAAGAACCGTCTGCACGGCGTGCACCAGTCTTGGAACGTACAATCACAGCACGGACAACTTCACCCTTTTTGACAACGCCTCCTGGTGTTGCTTGTTTTACCGAAGCAACGATGACATCGCCGATATTAGCTGTCTTGCGTCCAGATCCACCCAATACTTTGATTGTGAGCAATTCGCGCGCGCCAGAGTTATCTGCAACTTTTAAACGGGTTTCTTGTTGAATCATACAACAAAACCTCCCCTCGGAATAGTTTTTTTATCCGAATCATCATTAGATGATGACTGATTCTTCTACCACGTCAACAAGACGGAAACGTTTTGTCGCGGAAGTGGGACGAGTTTCCATAATACGTACAATATCGCCCATTTTCGCAGTATTGTTTTCATCATGTGCTTTTAACTTTTTAGAATACTTTACACGCTTGCCGTACAAAGAATCCTTTTTGTAGGTTTCTACGAGAACCGTAATGGTTTTGTCCATTTTGTCGGACACTACACGCCCAGTGTAGACTTTACGTTGGTTGCGTTCCATTCTGCAAACCTCCTCTCACATTAAGGGTTTTTAGCGGCTGACACCGAGTTCCCTTTCACGGACAACAGTTTTCATGCGCGCAATCGCCTTGCGTACTTCACGGATGCGAGCGGTGTTTTCCAATTGGCCTGTGGCCAGCTGGAAACGAAGATTAAAGAGTTCTTCTTTAAGGGACTTAACTTTTTGTTCAATTTCGGCAGTGGTCAGTTCACGAATTTCATTAGCTTTCATTTGATTCACCACCAATTTCTTCGCGTTTTACGATCTTCGTCTTAATTGGCAGCTTATGGGAAGCGAGACGCAATGCTTCACGGGCAACTTCTTCAGAAACACCTGCGATTTCGAACATGATTTTTCCTGGCTTCACTACGGCTACCCAGCCCTCAGGAGCACCTTTACCGGAACCCATGCGGACTTCAAGAGGTTTTGCAGTATATGGCTTATGCGGAAAGATTTTAATCCATACTTTACCGCCACGTTTCATATAACGGGTCATCGCGATACGGGCAGCTTCGATCTGGCGGTTTGTGATCCATGCAGCTTCTACAGCCTGGAGGCCGTATTCACCGAAAGAAACATCAGTGCCGCCTTTGGCTTTGCCGCGCATTTTCCCGCGATGTTCTCTACGATACTTTACACGTTTAGGCATCAACATGATTATTTTCCTCCTTCCCGGTCTTGCTTTTTAGTAGGAAGAACTTCACCACGATAGATCCATACTTTCACGCCGAGTTTACCGTATGTGGTATCTGCTTCAGCAGTTCCATAATCGATATCTGCACGCAAAGTATGAAGAGGTACAGTTCCTTCACTATAATGCTCAACACGAGCGATGTCAGCTCCGCCAAGACGTCCGGAAACCATTGTGCGGATTCCTTTGGCACCTGAACGCATTGCACGCTGGATTGCCTGCTTCTGCACACGGCGGAAAGAAACACGGTTTTCCAATTGGCGGGCAATATTATCAGCAACAAGGGTTGCGTCAAGATCTACTCTCTTAACTTCCACAATGTTGATGTGTACCCTCTTGCCGGTTAAAGCGTTCAAAGATTTACGAAGAGATTCTACTTCGGATCCGCCTTTCCCAATTACCATACCTGGCTTACCAGTATTGATGGTAATGTTTACGCGGTTGGCAGCACGTTCAATTTCTACGCTGGATACAGAAGCGTCTTTCAAGCGTTTTTCGATGTATTCACGAATTTTAATGTCTTCATGCAGCAAATCAGCATAGTCTTTACCTGCATACCATTTTGACTCCCAGTCACGGATGACACCGATACGCAGACCGACCGGATTAACTTTTTGACCCACTGATTATCCCTCCTTCTTTTCTGATACCACAACAGTGATGTGGCTCGTGCGTTTGTTGATCTGGCTAGCGCGCCCCATAGCACGTGGACGGAAACGCTTCAAGGTTGGTCCTTCGTTTACATAAGCTTCCGTGATAACGAGGTTATCAGGATTAAGTTCATAGTTATGCTCCGCATTTGCAATAGCAGACTTCAACACTTTCTCGACAACTGGAGAAGCTGCTTTTGGAGTGTGGCGAAGGATTGCGACCGCTTCGCCGACTTGCTTGCCTCGAATCAGGTCAACAACTAGGCGGACTTTACGAGGAGCAACGCGGATTGTTTTAGCAACAGCCTTAGCTTGCATCGGAATGCCTCCTCTCATTAACGTCTAGTTTTCTTGTCATCATTGGCATGACCTTTATATGTGCGGGTTGGAGCAAACTCACCCAGTTTGTGTCCGACCATATCTTCTGTTACGAAAACAGGCACATGTTTGCGTCCATCATAAACGGCAATTGTTTGCCCGATAAATTCTGGAAAAATTGTAGAACGGCGAGACCATGTTTTGATAACTTCTTTTTTGTTGGACTCATTCAGATTCTCAACTTTTTTCATCAGATGATCATCAACAAAAGGTCCTTTTTTTAAGCTGCGGCCCATGTGGAAACCTCCCTTCGTGATTGTGCTACGGCTCTTGCGAACCGTAGGACAACCCCGTTATTTTTTACGACGGCGTACAATGTATTTATCAGATGGTTTGTTGCGTTTGCGTGTCTTGTAGCCAAGTGTCGGCTTGCCCCAAGGAGACATTGGTGATTTACGTCCGATTGGCGCACGTCCTTCACCACCACCATGAGGGTGATCGTTAGGGTTCATGACAGAGCCGCGGACTGTTGGGCGTTTGCCTAACCAGCGTGAGCGTCCTGCTTTACCGACATTTACAAGTTCATGCTCAACGTTACCCACTTGACCGATGGTAGCACGGCATGTGCCAAGAATCAAGCGGACTTCACCTGAGGTCAAACGTACAAGAACATATTTATCTTCTTTACCGAGAACCTGTGCTTCGGCACCTGCAGAACGTGCAAGCTGCCCTCCGCGGCCCGGCTTAAGTTCGATATTGTGGATGACGGTACCGACTGGGATATTTTGCAGCGGCAGTGCGTTGCCGACTTTGATATCCGCTTCTGGTCCGGACATGATTTCCGTACCCACCTGAAGAGTTTTCGGTGCGAGAATGTAGCGTTTCTCACCATCTGCATAGTTTACCAGCGCGATGTTGGCAGAACGGTTGGGATCGTACTCGATTGTAGCAACGCGTCCTGGAATGCCATCTTTGTCACGCTTAAAGTCAATTACACGGTACTTTCGCTTATGACCGCCGCCTTGATGGCGTGTAGTCAATTTACCCTGGTTATTGCGCCCGCCTTTCTTATGGAGCGGTGCAAGCAATGATTTTTCCGGCTGATCTGTGGTGATATCTGAATAATCCAGTGTTGTCATGCCACGACGGCCGTTTGATGTTGGTTTATACTTTTTAATCGCCATTTAGTTTCCCTCCTTCACAGTAAAGTGGATTAAACTCCCTCGAAGAATTCGAGTTCTTTGCTGTCTTCAGTAAGCTTGACAACAGCTTTCTTGCGCTTAGCAGTATATCCGCCGTAACGGCCCATACGCTTGAATTTGCCTTTATAGTTCTGAACGTTGATTTTTTCAACTTTCACACCAAAGATTGCTTCTACCGCATCTTTGATTTCAGTTTTGTTCGCTTTCGGGTTGACTTCGAACGTGTACTTCTTATCAACCATAAGTTCAGTGGAACGTTCTGTAATCACGGGGCGCTTAATGATATCACGAGCGTCTTTCATTATCCAAGCACCTCCTCTACTTTTGCAACCGCGTCTTTCGTCATGATGAGCTTATCATGGTTCAAAACATCAAGGACACTTACACCATTTGAAGGAACAACAGTTACTCCAGGGATGTTGCGTGCTGAAAGTTCAACTGCCTCATCAATATCAGCAGTGACGATCAATGCCTTGCGGTCTACAGAAAGGTTTTTGAGAACTGCAGCGAGTTCTTTTGTTTTTGGTTTTTCAAATGACAGGCTATCCATGATAACAACTTCATTATCGTTAACTTTAGTGGATAGTGCTGATTTGATTGCCAAACGGCGTACTTTTTTAGGCATTTTGAAGCTGTAGCTTCTTGGCGTTGGTCCGAAAACAACTCCGCCGCCTACCCATTGTGGTGAACGGATGGAACCCTGGCGCGCACGGCCTGTTCCTTTTTGGCGCCACGGCTTGCGTCCGCCGCCGCGTACTTCTGAACGGTTTTTAACAGCGTGTGTGCCCTGGCGCAGAGATGCTTGCTGCATGAGAACTGCTTCAGTCAACACATGCTGGTTAGGCTCAATACCAAATACGGCATCGGCAAGTTCGATATCGCCGACCTGGGAGCCGCTCTGGTTAAACAATGCTACTTTTGGCATTGGTATTCCTCCTTTCTTGACTGATATTAGTCTGCTTTCACCGCGCTGGTGATTTTTACAAAACTCTTTTTCGCTCCAGGCACGTTGCCTTTTACGAGAAGAAGATTACGGTCTGTATCTACTTTTACGATTTCAAGGTTTTGGATGGTTACTGTCTCTCCACCCATACGGCCTGGCAATGCTTTACCTTTAAAAACATGCATCGGATCGACAGCGCCCATAGAACCGGGACGACGATGATAGCGGGAACCGTGGCTCATTGGCCCGCGGGATTGGTTGTGCCGTTTGATGGAACCAGCAAAACCTTTTCCTTTCCCTGTTCCTGTTACATCAATCATGTCTCCAGCTGCAAAGATATCAACCTTTACTTCCTGGCCTGTTTCCAATCCTTCTGCATTACGGATTTCCTTAATGAAGCGCTTAGGCGCAGTGTTTGCTTTTTCAGCATGTCCCTTTTCAGGCTTGTTGGCGTTCTTCTTATCAGAGAAGCCAAGCTGTACGGCGGAATAACCGTCTGCCTCTTCAGTTTTCGCTTGAAGCACAACGTTCGGCTGGGCTTCGATAACCGTTACCGGGACGAGTTCGCCGTTTTCAGTAAACACTTGCGTCATACCGATCTTCTTACCTAAGATTCCTTTGGTCATCCGTTACACCTCCTGTATATTCCAATTTTTATTTATAATTAAAGTTTGATTTCGATGTCTACACCAGATGGTAGATCAAGACGCATTAATGAA
The DNA here is from genome assembly GCA_016841765.1 of Guptibacillus hwajinpoensis. Lineage (GTDB taxonomy): Bacteria > Bacillota > Bacilli > Bacillales > Bacillaceae_O > Bacillus_BL. The sequence continues at coordinate 37,290 of JAENYN010000026.1, read as the reverse complement.
TCGACAGTCTGTGGAGTCGGATTGACGATGTCAATCAGACGCTTATGTGTACGCATTTCGAACTGCTCACGGGAATCCTTGTACTTGTGAACCGCACGCAGGATTGTGTATACAGTCTTCTCAGTTGGAAGCGGGATCGGACCGGAAACCTTTGCTCCGGAACGCTTTGCTGTCTCAACGATTTTTTCTGCTGACTGATCAAGAATACGATGGTCGTACGCTTTCAAGCGGATACGAATCTTTTCTTTTGCCATTATTTTCCCTCCTTTATCGCCCATTTTTAAAATAGACATTCTCCGTGAAAATTTACCTGAACGCCCGCCATGGCAAAGGGGCCGGGTGTGTCAGCAACCTTTCACTTCATCGCTGTCAATGACCAACATTGTCAATTATATAAAATATTGGCCGGAAATGCAACAAAAACTTTTATGGTTTTGCTGCACACTTTCACTATTATAAGGGCTGAAATGATAAAATGCAAGTTCGTGTGCAAATCTTTCTATTGGAAGATGACAAGAAAATTAAGGTTGTCTTACGAGGGCGGATTCCAGCCAGGTAAATATACTGGTCATCCTTATGTGAGCGCTTGGTTTGCAGTGGTTGCTTTGCAGTGTTCGATCGAGGCGGCTTTATGATAATTGCGAGTTTCTACTATAATATATAGAAGGTATAGAAACAATCAGGGGGATGCGGCTGTTTTTGGAATAGGCTGGACTTGTTTTTTCAGTTTTGATGGCCGGGATAGGACTTGCTTGCGCAAAGAAGTTTATTTTTGGCTGCGCTTATCTCTTAAATTCAGGTAGTGATGCGCTCTAAAACGGATTTATTCAGTTTGGGCGTTGGGCAGTGCTCATGTCGGACCGGATGGTGTGTGTGTGAGAACGGGGCGGAGGAATACTGTGTAAATGTGCGGCTGTTTGTCTTGAAGCTGTCTTTATACGGCAAGAAATGATTGTTTCGGCATAAAACAATCGCGTTTGCGCACAAAAACGGGATGTCTTCGCTTGAAAGTTCAACGGCTTGGTGTGAAAGTGGGAAGTTACAGCCAAAAGCAAAACAACCGGCCGCTCCACTAATACCTGGCCAATCCCCGTCATTTTCCCTCGTTGGTGTTAACGTTCCCGCAAGTTCCCCGCTGATTTCCTTCCTGTTTCCTTACAAAATCTTATAGCATAAATTCAGTGTCCAAATAGAAAAGAGGCAGGCAATCATATGATTGCCTGCCTCTTTTTACTATTTAACCGTGCCGCTATTACTCGATGATTGTTGCAACAACGCCAGCGCCTACTGTACGGCCGCCTTCACGGATAGAGAACTTTGTACCGTCTTCGATCGCAATCGGAGAGATAAGTTCTACAGTCATTTCAACGTTATCGCCAGGCATAACCATTTCAACGCCTTCTGGAAGGGCGATTGTACCAGTTACGTCAGTTGTACGGAAGTAGAACTGCGGGCGATAGTTTGAGAAGAATGGAGTGTGACGTCCACCTTCTTCTTTTGAAAGAACATATACTTCAGCTTTGAATTTAGTGTGCGGTGTGATTGTACCTGGCTTTGCAAGTACCTGTCCACGCTGGATGTCATCACGTGCAACACCGCGAAGAAGTGCGCCGATGTTGTCGCCAGCTTCAGCATAGTCAAGAAGCTTACGGAACATTTCAACACCAGTAACAGTTGTCTTCTTAGGCGCTTCAGAAAGACCTACGATTTCAACTTCGTCACCTACGTTCAATTTACCACGCTCAACACGGCCAGTTGCAACTGTACCACGGCCAGTGATTGAGAATACGTCCTCAACAGGCATCATGAAGTCTTTGTCTGTGTCACGCTCTGGAGTTGGGATGTACTCATCAACCGCATCCATAAGTTCGAAGATTTTAGCTTCATAGTCTGCATCGCCTTCAAGGGCTTTAAGAGCAGAACCTTTGATTACTGGTACATCATCACCAGGGAAGTCGTACTCAGTAAGAAGATCGCGAACTTCCATTTCTACAAGCTCAAGAAGTTCTTCATCGTCTACCATGTCAGTCTTGTTCAGGAATACAACGATGAAAGGTACACCAACCTGACGGGAAAGAAGGATATGCTCACGAGTTTGCGGCATAGGGCCGTCAGCTGCTGATACAACAAGGATCGCACCGTCCATTTGCGCAGCGCCAGTGATCATGTTTTTAACATAGTCAGCGTGGCCCGGGCAGTCAACGTGTGCATAGTGACGGTTTTCAGTTTCGTACTCTACGTGTGCAGTAGCGATTGTGATACCGCGCTCACGCTCTTCTGGAGCACCATCGATTTGGTCATATGCCATTGCAGAACCTTTACCTGATTTCTTATGAAGTACAGTTGTGATTGCTGCAGTCAATGTAGTTTTACCATGGTCAACGTGTCCAATTGTACCAATGTTTACGTGAGCTTTGGAACGATCAAACTTCTCTTTACCCATTCGTAATTTCCTCCTTTAAATACCTTAATATAAGTAAGATTGTAATCTATTGTTGCCAGCCGGAATTCAAGGGAGCTGCTGCAGCTCCCGCTGTCCTCCAGGCTTACAATACAGTTATAACGGAACAAATGTTGGAAATCAATTATTGGCCGCTATTTTTTTTGATGATCTCTTCAGAGATTGACTTCGGAACCTCTTCATAGTGGTCAAAGTGCATAGTGTAAGTTCCGCGGCCCTGTGTATTGGAACGCAATGCTGTTGCATATCCAAACATTTCGGCAAGCGGCACCATCGCTTTAACAACCTGTGCGTTACCACGGGCTTCCATGCCTTCCACGCGTCCGCGGCGGGAAGTGACGTCACCCATGATATCACCCATGTATTCCTCAGGGACGACAATTTCAACCTTCATGACCGGCTCAAGAAGTGCAGGGTCACACTTCGTTTTCGCGTTTTTAAGCGCGAGGGAAGCGGCTACTTTAAAGGCCATTTCGTTGGAGTCGACATCATGGTAGGAACCATCGAACAATGTCGCCTTCAGGTCAACCATCGGATAGCCTGCAAGCGGGCCTGTGTCCATGGATTCTTTAAGTCCCTGTTCAACCGGAGCGATGTATTCACGCGGAACGACACCACCGACGATTTTGTTTTGGAACTCAAAGCCTGCTCCTTCTTCGTTTGGCTCAAACTTGATCCAAACATGGCCATATTGGCCGCGTCCGCCTGATTGGCGCACGAACTTACCTTCGACATTAGCAGACTTGCGGAATGTCTCGCGGTAAGCAACCTGAGGAGCACCTACGTTTGCTTCCACTTTGAACTCACGGCGAAGACGGTCGACGATAATATCCAGGTGAAGTTCACCCATTCCGGAAATGATCGTTTGGCCTGTCTCAACGTTTGTTTCCGTGCGGAATGTCGGATCCTCTTCAGCAAGCTTGCCAAGCGCCACTGCCATTTTGTCCTGGTCAGATTTTGTCTTAGGCTCGATTGCCACAGAGATAACCGGCTCAGGGAATTCCATGGATTCAAGGATGACAAGATCCTTTTCATCACATAGTGTGTCACCAGTGGAAGTATCCTTCAAGCCAACTGCACCGGCAATATCACCGGAATAAACAGTTGCGATTTCTTCACGGTGATTCGCATGCATCTGCAGGATACGGCCGACACGCTCACGCTTGTCTTTCGTAGAGTTCCTAACATAAGAACCGGAATCAAGCGTTCCGGAGTACACGCGGAAGAATGTAAGCTTTCCGACATAAGGGTCAGTCATGACTTTGAAAGCAAGAGCCGAAAACGGTCCGTTGTCGTCTGCTTTGCGTGTCACTTCTTCTTCTGTTCCAGGACGGAAGCCTTTGATTGCCGCAACGTCAGTCGGGGCAGGGAGATAATCAAGAACCGAATCCAATAGAAGCTGGACACCTTTGTTCTTGAACGCTGAGCCGCAAAGAACCGGATAGAACTCAATGTTTAGAGTCGCTGTACGGATAGCTTGTTTAAGCTCATCCGTTGTGATCTCTTCGCCTTCGAGGTATTTCATCATCAGTTCTTCATCAAGCTCAGAAACAGCTTCAACAAGCTTATTATGATATTCTTCGGCCTGTTCTTTGTACTCATCCGGAATTTCACCGGCTTTAGTACGTGTGCCAAGATCGTCTTCATAGAAGTAAGCTTTCATTTCAACAAGGTCGATGATTCCTTCGAATTCATCTTCCGCGCCGATTGGAAGCTGGATCGCATGGGCGTTTGCCTGCAGGCGGTCTTTGATTGTTCCGACTGAATAAAGGAAGTCCGCACCAATTTTATCCATTTTGTTTACGAAAACGATTCTCGGTACACCGTATGTTGTGGCCTGGCGCCAAACAGTTTCTGTTTGAGGCTCAACACCGGACTGGGCATCAAGCACAGCAACCGCACCATCGAGTACACGGAGGGAGCGTTCAACTTCAACAGTGAAGTCCACGTGCCCCGGGGTATCGATGATGTTAATGCGGTAACCTTTCCACTGTGCAGTGGTGGCAGCAGAAGTGATCGTGATTCCACGTTCCTGCTCCTGCTCCATCCAGTCCATTTGCGAAGCTCCTTCGTGAGTTTCGCCGATTTTATGGATACGGCCCGTATAAAACAGGATACGTTCTGTTGCCGTCGTTTTACCGGCATCGATGTGTGCCATGATACCAATATTACGAGTCTTTTCTAAGGAGAACTCTCTAGGCATTAATCTTTCTCCTTCCATGGGTTTATGATGTGCCAAAAAGGCCCTATGAAAGAGCCGGTCAAACCGCCGCTAGTGGCTGGCGGTATTCTCGGCTCTTTCCATCCGTGAAGGATTTTCCGGCCTTTCTGGTATTACCAGCGGTAGTGAGCGAATGCTTTGTTCGCTTCCGCCATTTTGTGTGTATCTTCACGCTTCTTAACAGCTGCGCCAGTGTTGTTGGCAGCATCCATGATTTCGTAAGCAAGACGCTCTTCCATAGTTTTTTCACCACGAAGGCGAGCGTAATTTACGAGCCAGCGAAGGCCAAGTGTCGTGCGGCGTTCTGGACGAACTTCAACCGGCACCTGGTAGTTGGCGCCACCCACACGGCGGGCACGTACTTCAAGAACTGGCATGATGTTTTTCAGCGCCTGTTCGAAAACTTCCATCGGATCATTTCCTGTGCGCTCCTGAATCAGGTTGAACGCGTTGTAAATGATTGTTTGTGATTTACCGCGCTTTCCGTCTACCATTGTACGGTTGATCAAGCGGGATACAAGCTTGGATTTGTAAATTGGATCAGGCAATACATCTCTCTTTGCTACAGGTCCTTTACGAGGCATTGATGTCACTCCTTCCTCTGTGTAATTGTATCAGCGATTCATTATTTTTTAGGACGCTTTGTACCGTATTTGGAACGTCCTTGCATACGACCCTCAACACCTGCAGTGTCAAGCGCACCGCGAACGATGTGGTAACGTACACCAGGCAAGTCCTTCACACGTCCGCCGCGGATCAAGACTACGCTGTGCTCCTGGAGGTTATGACCGATTCCAGGGATGTATGCTGTAACCTCGATGCCGTTGGACAAACGAACACGCGCATATTTACGTAGCGCTGAGTTCGGCTTCTTAGGAGTCATTGTACCAACACGTGTGCAGACACCGCGTTTTTGTGGTGAAGACTGGTTAGTCAAAGACTTTTTGAAGCTGTTATAACCTTTATTCAATGCAGGGGAGTCTGATTTCTTGGATTTAGAAACGCGTCCCTTGCGAACTAATTGGTTAATAGTTGGCATGCTGTTTTCCTCCTTCCTATCTATGTTTTTAAGCCCACATATCCAGGTGGTTCATTAAAGGGCAAAAACAAAGTTTTTGCGAGGGCGGGCGGACCCGCCCTGCAAAAACATATTATCCCTTTATTGCTACAGTAGCTGCTGCAACTTCAATCCCGCAGGCCTTCCCAAGTTTCTTTGAGGATTCAACTCTCAGAACAGATATGCCCCGGTCTTCAGCAGCGGTAAGCACTTTATTTGTCACACGCCGATCAGCATCTTCGGCTATGATGACTTCAGTTGCTTCACCGTTTTTTATGGCTTTGATTGTTTGCTTAGTGCCAACAATCAAATCGGATGCCTGTGATACTTTTTCATAAGACATTCTCATATCCTCCAAAGTAACAGGTGTTTAATCAAAGCACCTTGAATATCATATCACTATGATCTTGTGGTTGTCAACAAATGTTTTCAGATTATCGAACGAGATTTTCGCTCTCTTCTTCAACCTCTTGCACTTCCAATTCAGGTGCATCCATTTCCACCTGTCGGTAACGGTGCATTCCTGTTCCGGCAGGTACTAGTTTACCGATGATGACGTTCTCTTTTAAGCCGAGAAGCTCGTCACGCTTGCCTTTGATGGCAGCATCGGTAAGGACTCTTGTTGTTTCCTGGAATGATGCCGCGGACAGGAAGGAATCCGTTTCAAGAGATGCTTTTGTGATACCGAGCAGTACTGGCTTGCCTGTTGCAGGCTTACCGCCGCCGAGCAGCACTTTCTTATTGGCATCTTTGAATTGGTGGATTTCCAGCAGTGATCCTGGAAGGACCTCTGTGTCTCCGGCATCTGTCACACGGATTTTGCGAAGCATCTGGCGGACCATGACTTCGACGTGCTTATCGCCGATTTCAACACCCTGCATCCGGTATACTTTCTGCACTTCACGCAGCAAGTATTCCTGCACACCATTGATGCCGCGGATTTTCAGGAGCTCCTTCGGATCGATGGAACCTTCTGTCAGTTCCTGTCCGGCTATCACTTCCTGGCCTTCGCGGACTTTCACGCGGGCGCCGTATGGTGCAGTGTAGGTCCGAGTTTCCACATCGCTTTGCACGACAATCTCGTATTTTTCTTTCACTTCGTTTATACCGGTGACTGTACCGTAAATTTCGGTGATGACAGCCTGGCCTTTCGGGTTCCGGGCTTCAAAGAGCTCCTGGATACGCGGAAGACCCTGGGTGATATCGTCTCCGGCAACACCGCCTGTGTGGAACGTACGCATTGTCAGCTGGGTTCCAGGCTCACCGATCGACTGGGCTGCAATGATACCGACAGCTTCGCCGACTTCCACGCGCTGGCCTGTTGCCAGGTTGCGGCCGTAGCATTTTTTGCAGACACCATGTTCCGTATCGCAGGTGAATGCTGAACGGATGATAATATTTTCTATGCCTGCTTCAATAATTTCACGGGCGACATCTTCTGTGACCAGCTCATTCGGCGCAACAATGACTTCTCCGGTCTTCGGATGGCGCACGGTCTTGAATGCATAGCGTCCGAGAATCCGGTCATGAAACGGTTCAATGATTTCATTGCCTTCTTTGATGGCCGCTACTTCAAGCCCGCGGTCCGTATTACAATCATCTTCACGGACGATGACATCCTGCGCTACATCGACGAGGCGGCGGGTGAGGTAACCGGAGTCAGCCGTCTTAAGGGCTGTATCGGCAAGACCTTTCCGCGCACCGTGCGTGGAAATGAAGTATTCGAGAACGGTAAGGCCTTCACGGAAGCTGGACCTGATCGGCAATTCGATGATCCGTCCGGCCGGGTTGGCCATAAGTCCGCGCATACCGGCAAGCTGGGTGAAGTTGGACGCGTTACCACGGGCACCGGAATCACTCATCATAAAGATCGGATTGTCTTTATTGAGTGTCGCCATCAGTTTGCCCTGGATCGTGTCTTTCGCCTGGCTCCAAATCGATATGATTCGGTCATAGCGTTCTTCCTCCGTAATCAAACCGCGGCGGAACTGCTTCAGGACGTTTTCGACTTTTTCTTCAGACTCAGCCAGGATTTCCTGTTTCTCAGGAAGAACGATAATGTCGGATACACCGACTGTAATTCCGGCTTTTGTAGAGTAACTGAAGCCAAGATCCTTCATCCGGTCAAGCATATTCGAAGTCTCGGTAATCTTAAACCGCTTGAATACTTCGGCGATGATATTTCCGAGAATCTTCTTTTTGAACGGAACAATGAGTTCCCTTGACTGAATCTCTTTTTTCAGGTCCACCCCTGGTTTTACAAAATACATGGCCGGTGTTTCATTTTCAAGGTTATGCTGCGTCGGTTCATTAATGTAAGGGAATGTATCCGGCAGGATCTCATTGAAAATGAGTTTTCCGACAGTTGTCAGCAGGAACATGCCGTTTTGTTCTTCAGTGAACGTTTGATTATTCAGCGATTTTGCAGCAACCGCAATTCGGGTATGCAAATGGACATATCCATTTTGATACGCGATCAGCGCCTCGTTGATATCGCTGAATACTTTCCCTTCTCCGACAGCTCCTTCGCGTTCCATCGTCAGATAATAGTTTCCGAGCACCATATCCTGTGATGGCGTGACAACCGGCTTACCGTCTTTCGGGTTCAAGATGTTCTGGGCAGCGAGCATCAGCAGTCGCGCTTCCGCTTGTGCTTCGGATGACAGCGGTACGTGAACGGCCATCTGGTCACCGTCAAAGTCGGCGTTATACGCAGTACACACTAGCGGATGCAGGCGGATTGCCCGGCCTTCCACCAGTGTAGGCTCAAACGCCTGGATGCCGAGGCGGTGAAGGGTTGGCGCACGGTTCAGCAGGACAGGGTGTTCCTTGATGACATCCTCAAGGACATCCCATACTTCCGGCTGGAGCCGTTCGATTTTACGCTTCGCACTTTTTATATTATGGGCGATGCCTTTTTCAACAAGCTCTTTCATGACAAAAGGCTTGAACAATTCGATTGCCATCTCTTTCGGCAGGCCGCATTGATACATTTTCAAGTTCGGACCGACTACGATGACGGAACGGCCTGAATAGTCAACACGCTTACCAAGCAAGTTCTGGCGGAAACGGCCCTGTTTCCCTTTCAGCATGTGGGAAAGCGATTTGAGCGGACGGTTGCCCGGCCCTGTGACCGGACGGCCTCTTCTGCCGTTATCGATAAGGGCGTCAACTGCTTCCTGAAGCATCCGCTTCTCGTTTTGGACGATGATGCTTGGCGCACCAAGGTCAAGGAGACGCTTAAGACGGTTGTTCCGGTTAATGACACGGCGATAAAGGTCATTCAGGTCAGAAGTTGCGAAACGGCCGCCGTCAAGCTGCACCATCGGGCGCAGTTCAGGAGGGATGACCGGCAGTACATCAAGGATCATCCATGACGGGTCATTTCCGGAATTACGGAATGACTCAAGCACTTCCAGACGCTTGATTGCACGTGTGCGGCGCTGTCCCTGTGCCGTTTTCAACTCTTCTTTCAAGATCTCGACTTCTTTGTCAAGGTTGATGTCCTGAAGCAGTTTTCTGATCGCTTCAGCACCCATAGCCGCCTGGAAGGAATTGCCGTACTTATCGCGGTAAGCACGGTATTCCTTCTCAGAAAGAAGCTGTTTCTTCTCAAGCGGTGTATCCGCTGGTTCTGTCACGACATAAGAAGCGAAATAAATGACTTCTTCGAGTGCCCGCGGTGACATATCAAGCACAAGTCCCATGCGGCTTGGAATTCCTTTGAAATACCAGATATGAGACACAGGGGCAGCTAATTCGATATGGCCCATCCGCTCACGGCGTACTTTGGCTCTTGTGACTTCCACTCCGCATCGGTCACAAACGACACCCTTATAACGGACGCGCTTGTACTTTCCACAGTGGCATTCCCAATCTTTTGTCGGACCGAAAATGCGTTCACAGAACAGCCCGTCTTTTTCAGGCTTTAACGTACGGTAGTTGATGGTCTCAGGTTTTTTCACTTCTCCGTAAGACCAGGAACGGATCTTATCAGGTGATGCAAGGCCGATTTTCATATATTCAAAGTTATTAACATCCAACAAGGGGCCTACCTCCCTTTTGATCTCAGGTTTTACCCTTATGGCTTCCGCAGCGATTTACTCGTTTGTTGCATCTACGTCCAGGTTCAACCTGTCAGCTGATTGATTCTCGTCTTCGTCGAGTTCACGGATATCGATTTCCTGCTCATCGCTTGAAAGCATTTTTACATCCATTCCAAGGCTTTGCAGTTCTTTGATCAGGACTTTGAACGATTCCGGCACGCCTGGTTCCGGAACATTGTCGCCTTTGACAATTGCTTCGTATGTTTTCACACGGCCGACAACGTCATCAGACTTGACTGTGAGGATTTCCTGCAATGTGTATGCTGCACCATAAGCTTCGAGTGCCCAAACTTCCATCTCACCGAAACGCTGTCCGCCGAACTGGGCTTTACCGCCGAGCGGCTGCTGCGTTACAAGTGAATATGGACCTGTAGAGCGGGCATGAAGTTTATCATCTACCATGTGAGCCAGTTTGATCATATACATGACACCGACGGAAACCCTGTTATCGAATGGTTCGCCTGAGCGGCCGTCATAAAGGATCGTCTTCGCATCACGCGGCATTCCGGCTTCATCAAGGGTTGCCCAGACATCTTCCTCGCGGGCACCGTCAAATACCGGTGTCGCGACATGAATTCCAAGTGCCCGTGCAGCCATGCCGAGATGCATTTCAAGCACCTGCCCGATGTTCATACGGGAAGGTACGCCAAGCGGGTTCAGCATGATATCGATCGGTGTGCCATCCGGAAGGAACGGCATATCTTCTTCTGGCAGAATCCGCGAGATGACACCTTTGTTGCCGTGGCGTCCGGCCATTTTGTCACCTTCGGAAATTTTACGCTTCTGGACAATATATACGCGCACAAGCTGGTTTACACCTGGAGGGAGCTCATCACCGTCTTCACGGTTGAACACTTTCACATCATGAATGATTCCTCCTCCTCCATGAGGAACACGGAGGGATGTATCCCTTACTTCACGTGCTTTTTCACCGAAGATTGCGTGCAGGAGGCGTTCTTCAGCGGTCAGTTCTGTAACACCTTTTGGCGTCACTTTACCGACAAGAAGGTCACCATCATCCACTTCTGCACCAATCCTGACGATGCCGCGCTCATCGAGGTTGCGCAGGGCGTCTTCCCCGACGTTCGGAATATCACGGGTGATTTCCTCCGGTCCGAGCTTGGTGTCGCGTGCTTCCGATTCATATTCTTCAATATGGATGGATGTGTACACATCATCTTTCACGAGGCGCTCACTCATAATGATGGCATCCTCATAGTTATAACCATCCCATGTCATGAACCCGACAAGGACATTGCGGCCAAGCGCAAGTTCGCCGTTCTCCATTGACGGCCCGTCAGCAAGGATTTCGCCTTTTACGACTTCATCCCCGTTTTTCACAATCGGGCGCTGGTTATAGCAGGTTCCCTGGTTTGAACGTTCAAACTTGAGGAGCTTGTACCGGTCAAGGTCGCCTTTGACGAGGTTTCCGTCAACTTCTTCGGTTCTCCGCACACGGACCTCATGGGCGCTGACCTGCTCGACGATTCCATCATACTTGCAGATGACTGCTGCACCGGAGTCCTTACCGGATACATATTCCATTCCGGTGCCGACCCGAGGTGCTTCCGGCTGAAGCAGCGGTACAGCCTGGCGCTGCATGTTCGCGCCCATCAAAGCACGGTTGGAGTCATCATTTTCAAGGAACGGGATACATGCCGTTGCAGCAGAGACAACCTGTTTCGGCGATACATCCATATAATCGATGCGTTCCCGCTTTACGACTGTATTTTCCCCGCGGAAACGAGCAATAATATTATCGTCGATAAAGGATCCGTCGTCTGATAGCTTGGCATTCGCCTGGGCCACAACATAGTTATCTTCTTCATCGGCAGTAAGGTAATCAATTCTTGCTGTTACTTTGCCTGTTTCAGGGTCAACTCTCCGGTACGGCGTTTCAATGAAGCCGAATCGGTTCACTTTCGCATAACTTGAAAGGGAGTTGATCAACCCGATGTTCGGCCCTTCAGGCGTTTCGATCGGACACATGCGCCCATAATGGGAATAGTGAACGTCACGCACTTCGAAACCGGCGCGCTCACGTGTCAATCCGCCAGGTCCGAGTGCGGATAGACGGCGTTTATGCGTCAGTTCTGCAAGCGGATTTGTCTGGTCCATGAACTGTGACAGCTGCGAGCTCCCGAAGAACTCTTTTATTGAAGCAATCACCGGGCGGATGTTAATCAATGCCTGCGGTGTAATTGCGTTGGTGTCCTGAATGGACATCCGTTCGCGGACGACACGCTCCATCCTTGAAAGGCCGATGCGGAACTGGTTTTGCAGCAATTCGCCGACCGAACGCAAGCGGCGGTTCCCTAGATGGTCGATGTCATCTGTGTTGCCCACGTTATGGAGCAAGTCGAAGAAATAACTGATGGAAGCGATAATATCTGCAGGTGTAATGTTTTTCACATTGGATTCAATGACACCATTACTGATGACATTGATGACCTGTTCACCGTCCGGATCGCTGGGAGCGAAAATCTTGATGGACTGGAGGCTGATATCATCTTCAAGCACACCGCCATGCGGAGTTGCTGTAGTGAATCCAACATTTTTCTCTAAATACGGAATCAGCTTGTCGAGCAGGCGGCGGTCAAGCAGTGCACCTTCTGCAGCAAGCACTTCTCCCGTTTCCGGATCGACGATCGACTCGGCGACCCGCTGGTTGAACAACCGGTTTTTAATGTGAAGTTTCTTATTGATTTTGTAACGTCCGACAGATGCAAGATCGTAACGCTTCGGATCAAAGAAGCGGGATTGCAGCAGGTTCTTGGCATTTTCCACTGTCGGCGGTTCACCGGGGCGCAGACGCTCATAAATTTCAAGCAGCGCTTTTTCAGTGTTTTCGGTGTTATCTTTTTCAAGCGTATTTCTTAAGTACTCGTTATCACCGATCAACTCGGTGATTTCTTGATCAGACCCAAACCCAAGGGCACGTAAAAGCACCGTAATCGGCAACTTTCGAGTACGGTCGATGCGGACATACACGACATCTTTCGCGTCAGTTTCATACTCAAGCCATGCTCCGCGGTTTGGAATAACGGTGGCTGTGTAGCCTCTTTTTCCGTTTTTATCCACTTTGTCACTGAAATAGACACTCGGAGAACGGACAAGCTGTGATACGATGACCCGCTCTGCTCCGTTAATAATGAAGGTTCCGGTTTCCGTCATCAATGGGAAGTCCCCCATGAAGACATCCTGTTCCTTCACTTCTCCGGTTTCTTTGTTGATGAGCCGCACCTTCACACGAAGCGGCGCGGAATAAGTGACATCGCGCTCTTTGGCTTCTTCTACTGGATACTTCGGTTCTCCAAGACTATAATCAATAAACTCTAGAACCAAGTTGCCAGTGAAGTCCTCGATCGGTGAAATATCCTGAAACATTTCCCGCAAACCCTCATCAAGAAACCACTGATAAGAAGAGGTTTGGATTTCAATAAGATTAGGCAATTCCAAAACTTCACTGATTCGTGCGTAGCTTCTGCGCTGGCGGTGGCGTCCATACTGAACTAGTTGACCTGTCAACTGATTCACCCCTCAAATCAAGCGTTTTAATCTTGAAAAAATGTTATAATCATAACACAAGATTATGTAGTAGCAGTTGTAACCCTGTGTTCTGTTTACAAGACAAAAAAGAAAAAGGGTTTCATATAGAAAACCGCTAAAAAATAAACCATTTTTTATTTTTCCCAATTGCGCCGGTTTCTATACAAACCATTTTTTTGTTACAAAATGTACAAAAAATCATTCATTGGCATTTTATAATACTATCATAGGCAAAAATTCAAGTCAACTTTTTTTTGCTTTTATGATATAATAGCCTTTTTTCTTCATTATTGTATCCACTTCCGTGAACATTTCCCCGAGCTTCCCGAGTGCTGAAGGAGCCCCCTGCTTTTTTTGGATGACAACCCACAGCTCCCCCTCATCTGCCAGGTGGCTGTATGCTTCTTCAAAAATCTGGTGGACGACTTTTTTTCCTGCCCGGATCGGCGGGTTCGTGAGGATTGCCGCGAAATTCCGCTGCCTTATCTCATCATACAGGTTACTTTTCACTACTTCCGTGTTATCGGCATTATTGGCTTCCGCATTTTTCCGGGCCAGTCCAACCGCCCTTTCATTGACATCCGCCATTACCACACGGCGTTCCTCATGGTCTTTTGCAAGTGCAATGCCAATCGGGCCGTATCCGCAGCCCATATCGAGCAAATCCCCCTCAATTCCCGGCAGTTCAAACGCTTCTATTAATAAACGGCTGCCAAAATCAACTTCCTTTTTGGAAAACACACCTTGATCTGAGGTGAACGTCAGCGAATGGCCCCGGAGCGTATATGTCCAGGTGACAGGATTGCTTTCAACTGAAGGCTGATCCGAATAATAGTGTTCTGTCATTTGAAAGTGACCCAACCTCTCTGTCATAGTTTCGGAGGGGCAGGCTTTTTTGCCGCACCCTATTAATTTATGCTTTAGGAGTATCCATCATTCCGGGAATGATGCTGTGTTTTGTTTGTAAAACGAAACGTTGCGGATTGAAACGGCAGGCCCGCGGTTCCTGCGGATAAAAGTTCACCAGCTGAAGAACCGGCTTGAACGCAAAGGCCATGGCTCCCTGGTGTTCTGAAAAAACATGGCGCATGCAGCAATCAACTGCGGCGTTGGTGTCTGGATGAATTTTGCAGTTTCGGACTGTGCGGGTGGCTGCTGGCTCCGGTTTGAAACTTGGCGGTACGGCTCGTGTCTGAAGGATTGCGCAGTTTGGGTAGTTCATTGCAATTTTTGATAGCAGATCTGCGCAATCCTGTTCTCCATTTCATACGGAAATTTTGTGTTTTGTTTTATACCGCTTTTTCACTTTTCGTGTTCCAGGAAACAAATTACGCTGCATCTCTGCTTTTTCACGCCGAACCACTAATTTTTCACGCCGCAACTGCCGAATCGCACCATAACGAGCCGATTTCACGCCGTTCATCTTCCGTTCACCGGACAGAAAACAAGTTTATGCCGTTTTACCTTCTCCCTGCCAGCCAGCTAGTCACTTGCGCCGACTGCCAGCCGACGTCCGACCCTCCAGCCAGCCGACCCAAATCCACACATTTGCCTTCAGCCGGTCAGTCCTCAATGCACCTCACAACCGCAGCGGCAATTTTCGTGAAAAAAAGCCCGCTTACGTGTAAGCGAGCTTTCTTTCTTTATTTAAAGCGGTTATTACTTAACTTCTACAGAAGCGCCTACTTCTTCAAGCTTAGCTTTAAGTTCTTCAGCTTCTTCTTTTGCGATGCCTTCTTTAAGCGGCTTCGGTGCATTGTCAACTAGCTCTTTCGCTTCTTTCAAGCCAAGGCCAGTGATTTCGCGGACCACTTTGATGACTTTGATTTTGGAGCTTCCAGCAGCTTCAAGTACAACGTCAAATTCAGTTTGCTCAGCAGCTTCAGCACCGCCAGCAGCACCGCCTGCAACAGCCATAGGAGCAGCTGCAGTTACACCAAATTCTTCTTCAATAGCCTTTACCAGGTCGTTAAGTTCCAAAACAGTCATTTCTTTGATCGCATCGATCATTTGTTCTTTAGTCATCTTGAAATCCTCCTTAGTTTTTCTTTTCGTTTATTGTAAAACGCAGAATTGAATTCGAGTTGAACTCAGATTAAGCACCCTGTTCTTCTTCTTTTTGTTCTGCAACTGCTTTCGTTGCAAGAGCAAAGTTGCGCACTGGCGCTTGAAGAACGCTAAGCAGCATGGAAAGCAAACCGTCGCGGGACGGAAGCTCCGCAAGTTCCTTAACCTTATCAACTGACACGACGCTGCCTTCAAGTACGCCTGCTTTAATCTCAAGCTCTTCGTGATCTTTCGCGAAGTTGTTGATGATTTTCGCAGGAGCAACGACATCTTCACCGCCGAAAGCGATAGCGTTCGGGCCGGTAAGGAACTCGTTCAAGTCAGTCAACTCGGCTTTTTCGACCGCACGGCGAGTCATCGTGTTTTTGTACACTTTGAAATCGACGCCGGCTTCACGAAGCTGCTTGCGAAGTTCAGTGACTTCTGCAACATCAAGGCCGCGGTAGTCAACAATAACTGTAGATCCGCTTGCTTTCAGCTTGTCTGCAATTTCGTCTACAACTTGTTTCTTCTGTTCTAAGATACTGCTCATCGTGACACCTCCTATGAATTTTCTTATACCGTGAGGCGTTTCATATAAAAAGCCTCTGTGTGCAGACACAGAGGCGCTTGTATTCGATCTCATCAAAGATGACATGTCATCATTTATCGAACACCTCGGCAGGAAATTAAGCTGGCATCAGCACCTGCTGTCTACGGTATTAATCATTAAGTTTTTCACAACCGACACCAATTATATAACGCCGGAGTTGTAAAGTCAACTTATTATTTTGCAGCTGCAAAACTGGATACATCGACTTTGATGCCAGGGCCCATTGTTGATGCGATTGCGGCATTTTTCATATATGTGCCTTTCGCAGCGGCAGGCTTCACTTTGAAAAGTGTTTCCAGGATGGTGCCGAAGTTCTCAGCAAGCTTGTCATCCTCAAAGGACACTTTTCCGATCGGAACAGCGATATTGCCTGCTTTATCAACACGGTACTCGACTTTTCCCGCTTTGATATCAGATACTGCTTTTTCGACTTCGAATGTGACTGTGCCGGTTTTAGGGTTTGGCATTAAACCTTTTGGACCCAATACGCGTCCAAGCTTACCAACCTGTCCCATCATGTCAGGAGTCGCTACGATCACATCAAATTCGAACCATCCCTGGTTGATCTTATCGATGTACTCGCCTTCCCCTACATAGTCAGCGCCTGCTGCTTCTGCTTCTTTTGCCTTTTCGCCTTTTGCGAAAACAAGAACACGCTGTGTTTTACCGGTTCCATGCGGAAGCACGACTGCTCCACGGATTTGCTGGTCCGCTTTTTTAGGGTCAACACCCAGACGGAACGCAGCTTCAACAGTTTCATCGAATTTTGCAGTAGAAGTCTTTTTGACAAGTTCTACAGCTTCGTCAATTCCGTAAGCTTTTGAACGATCAACAAGCTTTGCAGCTTCAACGTACTTTTTACCTCGTTTTGCCATTTTTAAAATTTCCTCCTTATGTGGTATTAACGGTTGAACCTCCCACGAATAAAGGTTGCGAATTGGAAATCCCACACTCGCAACCTTCCATTCCCATTCACAGGATTAGTCTTCGATAACGATTCCCATGCTGCGTGCTGTACCTTCAACCATGCGCATGGCCGAATCAACGTCGGCAGCATTCAGGTCAGGCATTTTTGTTTCAGCGATTTCGCGCACTTTGTCGCGCTTCACTGTTGCCACTTTATTACGGTTCGGTTCACCAGAACCTGACTCGATGCCGGCTGCTTTTTTCAAAAGAACGGCAGCTGGCGGAGTTTTCGTAATAAATGTAAATGAACGGTCTTCGAATACCGTGATTTCAACTGGAATGATCATGCCAGCCTGATCCGCTGTGCGGGCATTGAACTCCTTACAGAATCCCATGATGTTTACACCCGCCTGACCAAGTGCTGGACCAACCGGCGGTGCTGGATTTGCTTTACCAGCCGGGATCTGCAGTTTGACAAGCTTGATTACTTTTTTAGCCACGAGACACACCTCCTTAAGTCCGTGATGTGGTAAATGGACAATGCAATTTTTGTCCTCCCACTCTTTATATCAGTCTCTTACTGTTTGAGACATCATGAAACACAAAAATTTTATCACTAATCTAAACTCATTTCAAGTTTAATTTTAATTAAATGGTTTCGATCTGTGCAAAGTCCAGTTCGACAGGAGTTTCCCGGCCAAACATGTTTACATGGACCTTCACCTTTTGCTTGTCCGTGTCTATTTCTTCAATTGTGCCTGTGAAGTCGGCAAACGGGCCTTCTTTCACTTTGACGGTTTCTTTAAGCTCGAAGTCCACATCCGTTTGAGGTTTTTCCATGCCCATGCGCTTCAGCACCCGGTCCACCTCATCCGGCTGAAGCGGAATCGGCTTTGAGCCCGAGCCTGTAGACCCAACGAATCCTGTGACACCCGGCGTGTTGCGGACGACATACCATGAATCGTCAGTCATCACCAGCTCAGCCAGCACATATCCCGGGAATACTTTCTTTTTTGTTGTTTTTTTCTTTCCGTTTTTGATTTCCGTCTCTTCCTCTTCAGGAACCATGACTCGGAAAATCTTATCCTGCATCCCCATAGATTCAACGCGTTTTTCCAAATTCGCTTTTACTTTGTTCTCATAACCGGAGTACGTGTGAACAACATACCAATTTTTTTCCATATCATCGGACAAGTTCGTCCGTCCCTCCTCAATGGATGTAGTCTCGCCTTTATCTATAGTGCAAAATGGTTATCGCCGCATATCGTTTGTCTGGCAGCAAAAGCCAGTGGCCGGATCTCCCTGTTGATACAGGAGACAGGTCCGCTCCGCTTTTCCGCATAAGTGCAAAAAACCCGTTGACCGGGCTTTTCTGTCGTTTCTGTATATGCATTCACCATTATAGCCACAAAACCGCCGTGGTTATTCAAGAATAAGACGGATCAAAGAAGAAATGCCCATGTCAATGACCGCAAAAAACACCGCTACAAACGTTACGGTTGTCAAAACTGTGATGGTGTAGCGCGTCAATTCCTTGCGCTTCGGCCAGCTGACTCTTTTCATTTCTTTACCTACGTTACGAAGAAACTTAATCATACCGGTTAAACCTCCAACTTTAGATCGGAAAACCGTACCGCTGTTTGTCATTTGGTTTCTCGATGGATGGTGTGAGCATTGCAATGCTTGCAAAACTTCTTAACTTCAAGTCTATCTGAATTCTGCTGTGTATTTTTCATTGTCGTATAATTGCGATTTTGGCATTGTGTACAGGCCAATATCACTTTTTTCCTCATCTTAAGCACCTACCCAAATACAAAAGCATGCTTTTCCACTTTTAAAACGATATCATAGAGCCTATGGACTGTCAATAAAAGGCGGGTAATCCACGCCTTTCTTTTTGGCTTTTCCGGCGTTTTTATGAGTTTCTATTTTATAGGCTCTGCTAAATGCTAGTGTTAATTTCCGAGCCCGGTACTCGCTTTCACCATAGGCACAAGTGCGGCATCTGTTCCTGCTCCCTTCGGTTGCACTCACAGTGTCTTCTTTGCCGCTGGGCGGGCGCTGAGCCTCCCTCGTCGCTCCGCTCCTCGAAAATAAAAACCAATTTTCTTCGTGCGGCGGCAATTCGAAGAAGCTTTTTCAACACGCTGTGGGGTCTCACCTGTCCCGCTAGTCCCGCCGGAGTCTCGCATTTTCCACTCCATCAGCTAGTGAAAAAATCAACATCGAGCTTTAACACAGCCATTTATAAACACATGTTGCTGAAATGCCCTGTGTTCATCGGTCGGCATGCGCTGCGCGGCGGCTTCCGGCCCAGCATTCTTTTATCATTCGGAGCGCGGGTTCTGGAGCCCCCTTTTCCGTTGCAAACAGGAAAAAAAGCCTTATCAAAGGCTTATTTCTCTTAATTCAAGATACCGTTCCAGTTTTCGTTTGACCCTCTGGAGGGCATTGTCAATCGATTTGACATGGCGGTTCAAATCTACCGAAATTTCCTGGTAGGAACGGCCATCGAGATAGAGCATGAGGACTTTGCGTTCAAGATCGCTCAGGAGCTCTGTCATTTTGTCTTCGATATCATCAAATTCCTCCTGGTTGATGAAAAGCTCTTCCGGGTTTACAACTTTGGTTCCGGAAATGACATCCAGGAGCGTCCGGTCCGATTCTTCATCGTAAATGGGCTTGTCCAATGAAACATAAGAATTGAGCGGGATATGTTTCTGGCGTGTCGCCGTTTTGATTGCAGTGATTATTTGACGAGTAATGCATAGTTCGGCAAATGCTTTGAATGAAGAAAGCTTGTCCCCTTTATAGTCGCGAATCGCTTTATAAAGGCCAATCATGCCTTCCTGGACGATATCCTCCCGGTCGGCCCCAATCAAAAAGTACGATCTGGCTTTTGCACGGACAAAGTTTTTATACTTATGAATCAAGTAATCTAACGCGTCGCTGTTGCCGGCGTGTACAAGCCTGACAATCTCATCATCTTCAAACTGGTCAAACTTTATGCCGTTGGTTTTTTCTTTGAGATGTGTGCTCACTCGTATCCCCCCGACCACGCATGCAATCATATATAGAAATATTATACAGTAAGCGCTTCTACACCGTCAACCTTTCACCGCTCGCCGCGGCGCCATTTTTCAAAAATTTCTGCCACTTCTTCAGAAAGGGGAATTTTTGATTTCGCTTTTACCCGATGCTTCGTTTCCACATCTTTGGAAATCTTATTCTCCATATCTCTTATATCGGAAATCAGTTCCCGTGCCGAAATCCTGAGGGCACCCTGTGCGAAGATCACCCACTGCTCTGTATAATCGGAAGTGGCGACATGAACCTGGGTACGGACGTCGTTCAGTTCTTTTGCCAGTTTTTCAATGCGTTCATCCGCCGTTTCGTTTTCTCTTGTATACACAATCTCCACCTTGTACCGGTGATGCTTTTTTTCAATCCCCGGTACGAGATGGGCATCAAAAACAATTATGACACGGATCCCTTTGTAACCCTGATATTCCGCCATTTTTTCCACAAGCCTGTCCCGTGCCCCGGCAAAGTCTTTTTCCTTCATCTGCTTCAGTTCATCCCATGCGCCGATAATATTGTATCCATCGACAAGCAGTATATCCATCAGTCTCTATGTCCCGAGCGGATGGCGTTTGCGGTGGACTTCATACATCAACAGTGCGGCGGCAACCGAAGCATTCAGTGAAGTGACTTTACCTTCCATCGGGAGGCTGATCAGGAAGTCGCATTTTTCCTTTATGATCCTGCTCATCCCTTTGCCCTCGCTGCCGATGACAAGTCCGAGCGGCATCGTGCCGTCAAGCTGCCGGTAGTCTTCGTCCGCTGTAGCATCTGTCCCTGCAATCCACAGGCCCCGTTCTTTCAATTCCTCGATCGCCCGCGAAAGGTTGGTGACTCTCGCAACCGGCACGTATTCAACCGCACCTGTCGAGGATTTGGCTACGGCAGCTGTAAGGCCGACAGCCCGCCGCTTCGGGATGATAATGCCATGCGCTCCGGAAGCATCCGCCGTCCGGAGGATTGAACCGAGGTTATGCGGATCTTCAATTTCATCAAGGATGAGGAAAAAGGGAGCTTCACCTTTTTCATCCGCCCTTGCAAACAAGTCATCGATTGCCGCATATGTGTAAGCTGCGACAGCTGCTGCCACACCTTGATGATGGCCTTCCACCATCTGATCAAGCTTCTTCTTCGGGACCTGCTGCACGATGACGCCATTCTTTTTCGCAAGCTGGATCACTTGCTGGATTTGCCCCTTTTGCGCCCCCTCGGCGATAAGAATCTTGTTCATGTCCCGCCCGGAGCGAAGGGCTTCAAGAACAGGGTTCCGCCCGATAATCCATTCAGATTCCATCCTATTCACCTCTTTCGGTTCCACTCTCAAGAATGTCAAAAAACCACATCATGATTTCTTCCAGCCGTTCTTCGTTTCCAGACAGATAGTGGTAGCCAAGCAGAGCCTCAAAGGCGGTGCTGTAGCGATAAGTTGCCACATCCGTGTTTTTCGGAGTTGATCCCGATTTCGCATTGCGGCCGCGGCGGACGACCCCTTCCTCTTCCTCTGTGAGCCGCCCTTCGTCAAGCAGCCGGCGGATGACACGGGCCTGCCCTTTTGCGGAAACATAACCGGTGGCCGCATGATGCAGGCCGTTCGGCTTTACTTTTCCGCTTGCGATCAGTCTCAGCCGGACAGCCTCCTCAAGGACGGCATCCCCCATATAAGCAAGGGCAAGTGAATTCAACAGTTTTGGATTGATGTTATGTTTCACCGGCTTACATCCTTTTCCACCGCGTACCCTGCGGTGTGTCTTCCAACAATATATTCTTTTCCTTCAATTCATCACGAATCTGGTCGGCAAGAGCAAAATCTCTGTCTTTGCGTGCCTGAATCCGCTTTTCGATCAATGCTTCAATCTCATCATCCAGCAGTTCCTGCTCTTTTTGAAGTGTAAGCCCGAGCACACCTGAGAATTCGGAAAGCATGGCGATAAATGCGTTCAGTACCGTTTCTGACGTGTTTTTTTCCTGCAAGTACAGGTTGGCTTCTTTCGCCAATTCGAACAAAACGGTAATGGCATTTGCGGTATTGAAATCGTCATCCATTTCTTCAATAAAGCGTTTCTGAAGCACATTCAGTTTTTCGTGCCATTTTTCATCGCCTTCTGTTAAGTTTGCAGTATTATCAAGGCGGTGATGCAAATTGCTGTAGGCTGCTTTGATCCGTTCCAGGCCGCTTTTCGCACTTTCGAGCAAGTCTTCGCTGAAGTTTACCGGATTGCGGTAGTGGACTGATAACATGAAGAAACGGATGACTTGCGGATCGATTTCTTTGATCATGTCATGCACCAGCACAAAATTCCCCAGTGATTTTGACATTTTCTCATTATTGATCTTAATATACCCATTGTGCATCCAATAGTTCGCAAATGTTTGGCCTGTCAACGCTTCTGACTGGGCAATTTCATTTTCATGGTGGGGGAATGTCAGATCTTGCCCGCCTGCATGGATGTCGATCGTATCGCCGAGATATTTTTTGACGAGAGCGGAGCATTCAATGTGCCACCCTGGCCGGCCGTTCCCCCATGGGCTCTGCCAATAAACTTCGCCCGGCTTCGCCTGTTTCCAGAGGACGAAATCAAGCGGATCCTTCTTTTTCTCGCCCACTTCAATCCTTGCCCCCATCCGCAAATCGTCGATGGACTGGTGGGAAAGCTTGCCGTATCCGTCAAAGGCACGGGTTTTGAAATAAACATCCCCCTCCGCTTCATATGCATAGCCTTTGTCGATCAATTTGCTGATGAATGTGATGATATAATCCATATTTTCGGTTACCCGCGGGTGGCTGTGTGCCTGCAAAACCCCGAGCGAACCGACATCTTCATGATATGCCTTGATGAAACGGTCAGCCAGCTCGCTGACATCCTCGCCAAGCTCGTTTGCAGCTTTGATGATTTTGTCATCCACATCGGTGAAATTGGAAACAAAATGCACATCGTAACCCCGGTATTCCAAATATCTCCGGACGGTATCGAATACGATCGCCGGCCGGGCATTGCCGATATGGATATAATTATAGACAGTGGGACCGCACACATACATTTTCACTTTGCCCTGTTCCAGCGGGCGGAATTCTTCTTTTTTCCGTGTAAGCGTGTTATACAGGCGGATTGCCATGTTGCTTTTCCCCTTTCATGCTTGCTAATTCCTGCTCGAGCAGCTGCAGCCGTTTATCCAGCTGCCTGAAGTGATCGGCAACCGGGTCGGGCAGATCCTGGTGATTCAAGTCCCTGCGAACCTTTACGCCGTTTTTGATCACGACTCTTCCCGGTATCCCCACAACTGTGGAATTCGGCGGCACATCGTGCAGGACGACGGAACCAGCACCGACCTTCGAATCCCTTCCGACCGTTATCGACCCAAGTACTTTTGCACCCGTTGCAACAAGTGTGTTGTCATCGAGCGTCGGATGGCGCTTGCCCTTTTCCTTTCCGGTCCCCCCGAGAGTGACACCCTGGAAGATGGTGACGTTATCCCCGATCTCACAAGTCTCCCCAATGACGACCCCCATGCCGTGGTCGATGAAAAAACGGCGGCCGATTTTGGCACCGGGATGAATCTCAATGCCGGTGAAAAAACGGCTTACTTGTGAAATGAACCGGGCCAGGAAAAAGAATTTATGTTTGAAGAACCAGTGGGCCAGACGGTGGGACCAGATGGCGTGAAGCCCTGAATAGGTGAGAATGACTTCGATGTAACTGCGGGCCGCCGGATCCTGGTCAAAGACGACATCGACATCTTCTTTAAGCATTTTGAACATCTATGGTGTACCCCCTTATTTCCCGCCTCGCCGGGCAGCGTATTTTACGCGGCAGAACTGTGCTGGGTCCCGCCCTTTCACGACAAGAATATAATAACAGTAAAAAAGCGCCCCTGTGCCTGTGCACAGAGACGCTTACGCGCGGTTCCACTCTGTTTGAGCAGCAAACAGCCGCTCCAAACTTTTCCCTATAACGGCAGGGTGCCGCCCTTATTTACTCTTGCTTCAATAAGAGGCTCCGGGGCGCACTTCGAAATCACTATGGCATAGACCGCTTCCAGCCGAGGCAGTCCTCTCTGTCATGCACAGAAACTTCTACTTTTCCCCATCAACGCATTTTCGCTGATTAAGTTATTCTTACTATATTACAAACCGCAGAAAATGTTAACCGTTAAGTTTTGCAAGCAGCTGCTCCAGTCTTGTTTCGACGACATCACTTCCGAGCAGTTCGATTGCCAACGGCAATTCAGGGCCGTGTGACTGGCCGGTAGTGGCGACACGGATTGGCATGAACAGCTTTTTGCCTTTGTGGCCAGTCGCTTTCTGGGTCGCTTTTATGGCTTTTTTGATTTCTCCCGCTTCAAAGTCCTCGAGTTCCTTGATCTGATCAAGGAATCCCTGCAGCACTTCCGGGACCTGCTCCTCTTCCAGAATCGCCATCGCTTCATCATCATATTCAATCTCTGTTTTGAAGAACATTTCGCTCAGTTCGACGATTTCACCTGCGAAACTCATCTGTTCTTTGTATAATTCAACAAGGCCGCGCGCCCATTTACGTTTCTCTTCATCCATATCTGCCGGCAGCCTGTCCGCTTTCACAAGATGCTCCAGCGCCATTTCAAAAACCCGCTCGAAGTCCGCCTCTTTCATGTACTGGTTATTCATCCAGGCAAGCTTTTTGTTATCGAACACAGCCGGTGACGTGGACAGGCGTTCCGGATCGAAAATCTCGATAAACTGTTCTTTTGTGAAGATTTCCTCTTCCCCTTTTGGCGACCAGCCGAGCAAGGCGATAAAGTTGAACATCGCTTCCGGCAGGTAGCCAAGATCATGATATTGGCCGATATACTGGATGATGGAATGGTCGCGTTTGCTCAGCTTCTTCCGCTCATCATTGACAATCAATGTCATATGCCCGAACACCGGGTGATCCCAGCCGAATGCTTCATAAATCATCATCTGTTTCGGCGTATTGGAAATGTGGTCTTCCCCGCGGAGCACGTGGGTGATTTCCATGAGATGGTCATCGACGGCCACCGCGAAGTTATACGTCGGCATGCCGTCTTTTTTTACAATGACGAAATCACCGATGCCGTTCGACTCAAAGGATACTTCGTTTTTCACAATATCGTTGAATGTGTACACCTTATCAGACGGAACTTTGAAGCGGATGCTCGGCTGGCGGCCTTCACCTGCAAGCTTGCTTTGGTCTTCTTCCGTAAGATGGCGGCATTTGCCGGAATAACGCGGCATTTCCCCGCGGGCCCGCTGCGCTTCCCGCTCTTCTTCCAGTTCGTCTTCTGTGCAGTAGCATTTGTAAGCCGCTCCGTTTTCAAGCAGCTTGTTATAATGCTGTTCATAAATGTCACGGCGCTCAGACTGTCGGTAAGGGCCGTATTCACCCGGTTTGCCGACGCTTTCATCCCAGTCGATGCCGAGCCATTTCAAATAATGGAACTGATTTTCTTCCCCGCCTTCGACATTACGCTTCTGATCCGTATCTTCGACGCGGATAATGAATTTTCCGTTCTGATTTCTGGCAAAAAGGTAATTGAACAGGGCCGTACGCGCATTTCCAATGTGAAGATAGCCGGTCGGACTTGGCGCATAGCGCACTCTTACTTCTTTTGTCATGTATGACACCTTCCATTTCTTTTATCGTTCGATCACATACGTCATATTTTATCAGTCTATTGCGGGGGGTCAAGTTTTTCCAACAGCACGACTGCTTCAGCGGCCATTCCTTCTTTGCGGCCAGTAAAGCCGAGTTTTTCCGTCGTCGTCGCTTTAACATTCACCTGGCCGGCCTCCGCTCCAAGCAGCCCCGCGATCCGTTCTCTCATCGCGTCGATATAAGGGGCCATTTTCGGAGCCTGCGCAATGATGGTGCAGTCACTATTGCCTAATCTGTATCCCTTTTCGGTCACGATATTCCAAACATGCGCCAACAGCTTCGCTGAATCCGCCCCTTTAAATTCCGGGTCGTTATCCGGGAAGTGGCGCCCGATATCCCCTTCTCCAATTGCACCCAGGCACGCATCTGCAATCGCATGGAGAAGGACATCAGCATCGGAGTGCCCTGCAAGCCCGTATTCATATGGGATTTCGATGCCGCCGACGATGCATTTGCGGCCTTCTTCAAATTTATGTACATCATATCCGTGCCCTATTCTGAACATTCATTTTCCTCCTTCTCTTTTGCCTTTTGAGCAAGAATCGCTTCCGCAAAGATGAGATCTTCCGGTGTCGTCAATTTGATATTCCGATAGCTGCCTTCCGTGATTTTCACCGGAAAGCCAAGCAATTCTGCGAGACTGGCATCATCCGTACCGATAAAGCCTGTTTTCCGGGCATGTTCATGGGCTTTTAAAATAAGGTCCCGCCGGAAAGCCTGCGGTGTCTGAACCATCATGAGCGTGGACCTGTCCACTGTTTCCGTGACAAAGCCGCTCTCTGCTTTTTTAATCGTATCTTTGACCGGGACTGCCGCAATGGCCGCACCGTGCTCTGCGGCCGCTTCAGCAAGCCTGCCGGTCATGCTTCCGGTAATGAACGGCCGGGCCCCGTCGTGTACGAGGATAATATCACCTGTTGTTTCTTTCAATCCGCTATAAACGCTGTCCTGCCGTTCTTTCCCGCCAGCTGCCAGCTTGATTTCGGTTTTGAATCCGATTCGCGAAATCAGTTTTTGAAATTCGCCTCTCTCTTCTTTATGTACTGCCAGGACCATTTCCGTACAGTCCGGGTCCCTGTCAAACACCTTCAGTGTATGGACGATGACAGGCTCGCCCTGCAGGTCAATGAATAACTTGTTTTTCCCGGCATTCATCCTTTTGCCGCGGCCTGCTGCCGGAATGACTACAGAATAATCCATCATCCACCTCTTTCCACCTCGGAGTGCGGCCATCCCTATTTACTTGTAATCCCAATCCGCAAATGTATATCGAACATCTAAACAATCATAACAGTCTTTCCCGTTCATGGAAATAAGTGAAGATAAGCGCAGCCTCAAGCAGCTGCGCTTCATCTCTCTTTCCTATAGTAAAGGAATTGTCCGTATTTATAAAGCTTTTTCAAGAAGCTTCGGCTTGGCGAAAATCATGCGGCCGGCCGATGTCTGAAGAACGCTCGTAACGAGCACATCGATATGCTTGCCGATATAATCCCGGCCTTCTTCAACGACGATCATCGTGCCGTCATCAAGATAGGCCACACCCTGGTTATGTTCTTTGCCGTCTTTAATGACCTGGACCTTCAGCTCTTCGCCAGGAAGCACAACCGGCTTCACGGCGTTTGCCAGATCATTGATGTTCAGCACAGCCACTTTTTGAAGTTCGCACACTTTATTCAAATTGAAATCATTTGTAACGACTACGCCGGAGAGCAGCTTTGCCAGTTTCACAAGCTTGCTGTCAACTTCCTGGACGTCCTCAAAGTCACCTTCGTAAATTTCGACATTCACCGGGAGTTCTTTTTGGATTTTATTTAAAATATCCAGTCCCCTGCGGCCGCGGTTCCGTTTCAGTGCATCTGATGAATCCGCGATATGCTGCAGTTCCTCCAATACGAAGTGCGGGATGATCAGGGTTCCTTCCAGGAATCCGGTCTTGCATATGTCGGCAATGCGCCCATCGATGATGACGCTCGTATCAAGGATCTTCAGCGAGCCGCCTGGAATCCTGCCTTCCTCATCGCTCTCATCTTCCTTTATCTTATCTTTCGATGGTTCCTTGCGGGCTGATGAAAATAAATGGATGACTTCTTCTTTCTTCTTGAAGCCGACTCTGAATCCAAGGTACCCCAGAATCAGTGGAAGAAAAGTGCCCACGGTGATGTTGACAATCTGAATGCCGATATCGTTAAGGGGCAAAACAACCAGAAACGCCACAATCAGTCCCAGGATTAATCCAAGTGTCCCGGAAATCACATCCGTCACCGGCGCATTCACCAGCAGGTCCTCAACTTTACGAATAAACTCAACAACATAATCCGCAAGCCATAATGTTAGTAAAAAGAATAATGCCGCTCCAATCACAGCCCCGATGATCGGAAAAAGCCAGTCCGAGCCAAACGATAAATTCAAGGCTTCAAGCAATGCCGGGATATACAGGTATCCTGCCATCCCCCCGACAATGATAAAAAACAGTTGCACAAACCTTTTTAGCATCGGGTCACCTCCTCATCTTCATTATTGACAATTTGTTCGAAAAGAAACCACTCAAAATATATTTACGGTAGAAATTTAATAAAGTTTCAGAGGTCTTACGTCTGAAATTGTTAAAAAGTATTCGATTTTTTATTGATAGGATAGCATACAGGCAAGGGAGTGTCAATTTTACAAAAGTGTTTATTTTATCACGAAAATATTACAGTGTCAATCCGGGTAACCATTTGTCTAAATATGTCTGTCTACAAAAAGCTGCTCCTGAATCCGTTTCAGGCCTTCCTTGATCTTTCTGCCCCTTATCTCACCGATTCCATCCACCACCGTCAGCTGTTCTGAGGTCGCCTTCAAAATGGCAGGGAGCTCACTGAACTCATGGACCAGTTTATCAATGATATGGCTCGGCAGCCGCGGTATTTTATGGAGGATCCGATATCCGCGGGGGACCAGGGGCATTTCCTCCACATTTTCCATAACGGAATAGCCGAGAAGCTTCAACACCACCTGGTCATCAAGCAGGTTATGGTTGGAAAGCTCCTGGATTTTGGAAATGGAATGAAATGGATCAACATCCTCATGCAGGCTGTAGTCTTTGATAAGCAGTGCCGCTTCTTCCTCGACATTTGAGACAAGTTCTGTCATTTGCAGGCGGATCAGCCTTCCTTCAGTGCCGAGTTCACTTACATAATTAATAATTTCATGCTTGATCCTCAACACCATTTCGATCCGGTGTATGACCTGAAGAACTTCAGACATCGTGACGAGTTCCTCGAACTCAAGCGCCCCGAGATTCGTGATCCCCTGATCCAGGACGCTTTTATACTTCTCCAGCGTCTGGACGGCCTGGTTTGCTTTCGTCAGAATGACCCCCATATCCTTCAGGGCATATTTTAGACTCCCTTTATACAGGGTCACCACATTTCTTCGTTCCGACACGGCAATGACAAGCAAGCCGGTTTGTTTGGCCACCCGCTCTGCCGTCCGATGCCGCATACCGGTTTCCGTTGTCGGAATCGAGTTATCGGGAATAAGCTGTGTATTCGCATAGACGATTTTATTTCCGGACTCCGTTAAAATGATGGCGCCGTCCATTTTGGCCAGTTCATATAAAAAGGAAGAGGAAAATGGGCAATTGATCAAAAACCCGCCGTCAATGACTTTTTTAAGTTTTTCCTGGCTTCCAAGGACAATCAGGCCGCCGGTTCCCGCTCTGAGTACATTGTCTATTCCTTCACGGAGCGGAGTGCCAGGGGCCACAAACTGCAATATTTGACTGATTTCATTGCCGGGGCGATGCACGTTCATGGGGTACTCCTCCTATTGTATTGTATGCTGAAGCGCCTCATTGATGGTATTGACACCGATCACTTCAATATCGGCAGGCTTTGTCCAGCCCTCAAGATTTTTAGCGGGAATGACCGCACGCTTAAAACCGAGCTTCGCCGCTTCATTCACTCGCTGTTCAATACGGGAAACCCTGCGGATTTCTCCGGTTAGGCCTACTTCACCGATTAACACATCAAATGGATTCGAAGGCTTATCGCGGAAGCTTGATGCGATACTGGTAGCGATAGCAAGGTCGATTGCCGGTTCATCCAGCTTAACGCCGCCCGCCACCTTCAAAAAGGCGTCCTGATTCTGTAAAAGCATGCCGACCCGTTTTTCAAGGACCGCCATTAACAGCGATACCCGATTGTGATCGATGCCGCTCGCCATACGTTTCGCATTTCCGTAGCCGGACGGTGAAATCAGCGCCTGCACTTCGACAAGGACCGGCCGCGTCCCTTCCATTGACGCGACAACTGTCGAACCTGCCGCTCCCTGAGAACGCTCCTCAAGAAAAATTTCCGACGGATTCAGCACTTCTTCAAGGCCGGATTCCTTCATTTCAAAAATACCCATTTCATTTGTAGAGCCGAAACGGTTTTTCACCGCACGCAAAATTCGATACGTATGGTGCCGTTCCCCCTCAAAATAAAGGACGGCATCCACCATATGCTCCAATAGGCGCGGGCCGGCAATTGCCCCTTCCTTTGTCACGTGCCCGACGATGAAAACAGGAATTCCTTTTGTTTTCGCAAGGCGCATCAATTCCGATGTACATTCCCGTACCTGGGAAACACTGCCGGGTGCTGACTGGATTTCCGGATGATAGACGGTCTGGATCGAATCAATGACAACAAAACCGGGCTTCATCTGTTCGATGGATTGTGTGATCAATTCCAGGTTGGTTTCAGCCAGGACATATAACTGATCGGCGCTGACCCCGAGCCGGTCGGAACGGAGCTTGGTCTGTTTCACCGATTCCTCCCCGGATATATAGAGAACTTCTTCTTTCGACAGGGCCAGCTGGGAAGAAACCTGCAAAAGCAAGGTCGACTTGCCGATTCCCGGATCGCCCCCAATAAGCACAAGCGAACCCGGCACAATTCCTCCGCCAAGCACTCTATTGAACTCAGGCATTTTCGTATGGATTCTCGTTTCCGCAACCATTTCAATACTTGTAATCGATTGCGGCGTGTGGATTGTATGATCAGATGTCACAAATGATTGCCGTTTGGCTTGTTTCAGTTCTTTTTCTTCAACCATTGTATTCCACGAAGCGCAGCCGGGGCATTTCCCCATCCACTTCGGTGATTCATAGCCGCATGATTGGCAGCTGAATTTCGTTTTCGTTTTGGCCATTAATGTATTACCCTCACTTTTAAAATACCACTATAGTTTCCTACTTATGATAACAAATAACCAATTTGTTCAAAAGCAGAAGCCCCAGTATGGCTTGATATGGCGGTTCCATTCCAGGACCGGGCCGCTTTCTGTCTTTTCGAAAAGCTGTCCTGCTTGCAAGGACCGGAGCCGCAAAGGAACCGATAAAACGCGATATTTTTCAAGAGCAAAACCGGAAGACGCCATGTTCTTCCGGTTTTGCCAGAGCCTTATTCTGATTTCACTTTAAATTCATCGCCGTCATAATCAAGAATGATTTGCTTGCCTTTTTCAATATTTCCTTTCAGGAGCTCTTCGGATAACCGGTCTTCCACTTCACGCTGCAATGCGCGGCGGAGCGGCCTTGCACCATATTCAGGGTCATAGCCTTCATCGGCAATTTTCTCTTTGGCCGGTTCTGTCAATTCAAAATGGATTTCCTGGTCAGCCAGGCGTTTCCGCAGCTGATCGGCCATCAGTTTGACGATTTCTTTTATGTGTTCTCTTTCAAGCGCATGGAAGACGATGATTTCGTCGATCCGGTTCAGGAATTCAGGACGGAACGACTTTTTCAGTTCATCCATCACTTTTGATTTCATGTCTTTATAATCCTGGTTTTCATCCTCGACCGCAAAACCGACATACTTGTTGCGGCGTAGTTCACTGGCACCGACATTGGATGTCATGATAACGACGGTGTTCCGGAAATCGACCGATCTGCCTTTTGAATCGGTGAGGCGCCCATCTTCAAGCACCTGGAGCAGAATGTTGAATACTTCCGGATGCGCTTTTTCGATTTCATCGAGCAAGATGACCGAATAAGGCTTGCGTCGCACTTTTTCAGTAAGCTGGCCGCCTTCTTCGTGGCCGACATATCCCGGTGGCGAACCGACCAGGCGGGAGGTCGCATGCTTTTCCATGTATTCGGACATATCGATCCGGATCATGGCGTCATCGTCCCCGAAAAGGGATTCCGCGAGGGCCCGGGCCAATTCTGTTTTACCGACACCGGTAGGGCCGAGGAAAATGAAAGAGCCGATTGGGCGTTTCGGATCCTTAAGGCCTGCGCGGGCGCGCCTTACCGCTTTGGAGACGGCTTTCACGGCTTCTGACTGGCCGATGACCCGGTTATGCAGGATGTCTTCCATATTCAACAGCCGCTCGGATTCTTCCTGGGCAAGCTTTGAAACAGGAACACCGGTCCAGTTTGCGACGACAATCGCAATATCATCAGCTGTGACTTCAGTGTTCTCCTGGCCCTGTTTCTCTTTCCAGCTCTTTTTCGTTTCTTCGACTTCTTCACGGAGACGCTGTTCGGTATCCCGGAGTGAAGCCGCTTTTTCAAATTCCTGGCTTTGCACCGCAGCATCTTTTTCTTTCCGGACTTCTTCCAGCTTTTGCTCAAGCTCCTTCAAGTTAGGCGGAGCTGTATATGAACGGAGCCGCACTTTCGATCCGGCTTCATCAATCAAGTCGATCGCCTTATCCGGCAGGAACCGGTCGGAGATATAGCGGTCGGAAAGCGTTACGGCAGCCTCGATCGCTTCATCGGTAATCGTGACGCGGTGGTGGGCTTCATAGCGGTCGCGCAAGCCCTTAAGGATCTGGATGGACTCTTCGTTTGTCGGCTCATCAACCTGAATCGGCTGGAACCTGCGCTCAAGCGCCGCATCCTTTTCTATATATTTACGGTATTCATCAAGCGTCGTTGCCCCGATACACTGTAGTTCACCGCGGGCAAGCGCAGGCTTCAGGATGTTGGATGCATCAATCGCGCCTTCCGCACCGCCGGCACCGATCAGGGTGTGCAGTTCATCGATGAACAAAATGATGTTGCCGGCCTGGCGGATTTCATCCATGACCTTTTTCAGGCGGTCTTCAAACTCACCGCGGTATTTGGTCCCGGCAACGACCGTTCCCATATCAAGCGTCATGACACGCTTTTCGCGCAGGATTTCCGGCACCTCGTTATTGACGATTTGCTGGGCAAGCCCCTCGGCTATCGCCGTTTTACCTACACCAGGCTCCCCGATCAGAACCGGATTGTTTTTCGTGCGGCGGCTCAGGACTTCGATGACGCGCTGGATCTCTTTGCTTCGCCCGATGACCGGGTCGAGGCTCCCTTCTTTTGCAATGACTGTCAAGTCGCGGGCAAGGCTGTCTAGTGTCGGTGTATTGGCACCCTGGGCCGATCCGCCTTGCTGGCTTGAGGATGAGTCATTGCTGCCGAGAAGCTGGAGCACCTGCTGGCGCGCCCTGTTCAGGCTGACACCAAGATTATTCAGTACTCTTGCCGCCACCCCTTCGCCTTCACGGATTAGGCCGAGCAGGATGTGCTCTGTGCCGACATAAGAATGGCTCAGCTTCCTGGCTTCATCCATGGATAACTCAATCACTTTTTTCGCACGCGGTGTATAATGGATCGTCTGGGAGACTTCCTGCCCGCGGCCGATCAATGCTTCGACTTCCTTTTGAATTTTTTCCGGACCAAGGCCGAGAGCAAGCAGGGCTTTGGCCGCAATCCCTTCGCCTTCGCGGACAAGGCCGAGCAGGATGTGTTCTGTACCGATATTGTTATGGCCGAGACGGATTGCTTCTTCCTGTGCCAGTGCGAGTACTTTTTGAGCCCGTTCTGTAAATCGTCCAAACATCATTTTCAGATCAACCTCCTATAGAATCTGCTTTATCGTCTTCCATCCTCAGCCGTTCGCGTATCAATGCGGCCCGCCTCACGTCCCGCTCCCCGGGAGAAAGGCGTTCGCCGGCATATTGCTGTAAAAAGCCCGGCTGGGTCAATACCATCAACTCATTCAAAATATTTCGCGGGACATTCTGGATCAAGCCCATATCGATCCCTAATCTTACATCGGAAAGGCAGCTGGCGGCCTCTTTCGTCTCGATGATCCGGCTATGGGCAAGAGTGCCGAATGACCGGTAAACCCGGTCTTCAACCTGTATGCGGGAAGCCTGCAGCAGATGCCTCCGAGCCGCCCGTTCCTGTTGAATCAGCTGGAGGACAACGCTTTGCAAATCATCTACAATATCCTCCTCCGACTTGCCGAGAGTGATCTGGTTGGAGATTTGGAAGAGATTGCCCTGTGCCTCACTTCCTTCTCCGTAAATCCCCCTGACAACAAGGCCGAGCTGATTGATTGCCGGAATAATCCGGTTGATTTGTCCCGTCATCACCATTGCCGGCAAGTGCATCATCACCGATGCCCTGAGTCCGGTTCCGACATTTGTTGGGCAGCTTGTCAGGTATCCCCTTTTTTCATCAAATGCATAATCGATCTTTTCTTCCAGCCAATCATCCAGCTTGTTGGACAGGTTCAATGCTTCAGCCAGTTGGAAACCCGGCAGCAGGCATTGGATGCGGATATGGTCTTCTTCGTTAATCATGATGCTGACCGATTCGTCTTCAGAAAGCAAAACGGCACTCTTTTCTCTTTCGATAAGCCCCGGGCTGATCAAGTGTTTTTCAATAAGCACCTGCTTTTGAAGAGGCTCGATCTCATCTATTCTGATCAATTCGAACTTCAAATTGCCTTCCAGCGATTGTTGATCGAAATGTTCCGCTGCAAGCTGAATCACTTCTTCGAGTTGATCCGCCTTGGCAAGAGTCGGAAAAATATAGGATGTAATGTTTCGTGCCAG
The DNA here is from genome assembly GCA_016841765.1 of Guptibacillus hwajinpoensis. Taxonomy (GTDB): domain Bacteria; phylum Bacillota; class Bacilli; order Bacillales; family Bacillaceae_O; genus Bacillus_BL. Next base: position 2,749 of record JAENYN010000026.1, on the reverse strand, counting down.
GCGGATGCGGCTGCTCAGAACAATGTCGGCATCCGGTCCGCTGTCACTCATCCACGGACTGATCGCCTGATTAATAAATCGTTCCAGCGACATCTTACTCGCCTCCCCCCTGTTCTCCGTTCAGCTTTCTTTCCAGAGAGCGAAGCTGATCCCGTATTTCTGCGGCTTTTTCAAATTCCTCCGCTTTGATATGTTCCTGCATCGTTTCCCTGAGGCGGTTCATTTCTTTGCGGAGATGAATGGTCCCGCCGATCCGTTTCGGAATCTTTCCTGCATGTACGGTATTACCGCTATGTACCCTTTTTAAAATCGGTTCGATCTGGTCTTTGAATGTTTCATAGCAATGGGCACAGCCAAACCGCCCAATCTTCGTGAACTCCCGGTACGTCATGCCGCACCTGTCACAGGCCAGTTCTTCCGGCTGTCCATATGTTAAGGGCTTGCTTCCTGTGCCAGGCTGTTCGTAATTAAGCAGTCCTGACAGCAAATGATTCAAAGAGAAAGACTGATTTCCCGAAAAGAAATCCCCCTGCTGATGAGCACACTGTTCACATAAATGCATTTCTGTCTTTTCCCCATTTACGATATTGGTGTAATGGACAGTGGCCGGACGCTCATGGCAGTTCTGGCATTCCATCGGCTTCACCTCTCTTACATAATCTATTCGGTGTTAAACAGCATACACCTTTTAATTGCCTATTTATACTTCAGAGCACTGAGCATCGCCTTCATGATGCGGGCCCTGATTTCATCCCGTTCCGGAAGATCGGTATGAATGACGGCCCGGTCAATGGCACTTATCATAAGCTTTGCTTCCCGCTGCGTTATGATTTCTTCCTCCAAAAGCCTTGCAATCAAGTTCTCAGCGACATTTTGCGGCAGCTTATTTTCGACAAACACGAGCATTTGGTCGATGAGATCAGCCTGGTCATGAGCTTCAACTTTAATGATGCGGATATACCCGCCGCCCCCCCGCTTACTCTCCACCATATACCCTTTTTCGACCGTGAAGCGTGTATTAATGACATAGTTGATCTGGGAAGGCACGCATTGAAACTTTTCCGCTATTTCCTGGCGCCTGATTTCCACTATTTTTTCGTCGCTTATATTCAGGACCTCTTTTAAATACTGTTCAATGATATCTGATATATTTCTCATTTTTGCATGCCTCCCTTCTGACTTTGACTATATTTGACTATACTCCTATTATAAACCGGTTCCCTTTTTTTGCAAACAAAAGCTTACCCCATATAATGAATCGATTCGACATATTCCTCTTCAGTCAGTTCTTCGATGAGTTCAACCCTGGTCTCCTGTTTCGGCTTCTCGATTTTGAACGTATAGCGCACCAGGTCCTTCTTGTTAGTCGGTTTATCGACATCAATATGGCGGACTCTTATCGATTTTTTCTCCAGATGTGAAAGGAGTGTGCTCAACACGTTTTTTTCCAGATAAACGGTAACCTGCAAAGTCCGTGCCGATTTTGAGCGGAGCATCTTATTTTCAAACATATTCAAAAGCCAGAGGCTGATCAATACGATGACAGTCGTAACAACCGAAATATCATACATGCCATTACCGGCAAGAAGCCCGATTCCCGCTACCACCCATATGGAAGCAGCTGTCGTCAGCCCCTTCACAGCGGCCCCCCGGACAATAATCGTCCCTGCACCAAGAAACCCAATGCCGCTAATGACATAAGAAGGGATTCTTGAAGGGTCAAAGCGGACATTCGAGTCTTCGTATATGTAGTCACTGAAGCCGAAAACAGAAAGCATCATCATAACACTTGAACCAATCCCCACAAGCAAATGGGTCCGTAATCCAGCCGGTTGATTCTTGATTTCCCGCTCAAGGCCGATCAGCCCCGAAAGCGTCGCAGCAACAAAAACTCTGAACACCATGATATATATGTGTTCTGAATATCCAATATCTGCTATTAAGCTGTCCATTTTCTTTCCCCCTCCTCTGTAATTACCCATTTTGCCTTTTTCTATAACTGTCTTTTCAATATAGTGACTTTATTCCCTCAAAAAGTCCAGGAACGGCCGTCCATCGCTTCTTCTTTCAGTATATGCCAAACTGGCGGTTTTTTTCTGAGTTTGGCGTTAATCGTAGTGGAGGAATTAAAACAATTGGCTTTATATGAGTATTTTTGGGTGCTGCTTGTATAGCGAAAACACTCTTTTTTTGTCAGAACTAAAATCTGACATTTTATGAAACGAACAGCCCGGGGTTGGCTGTTTGGGACAATTATTGGGATTTGAGGGTGTGTTGGTGAAATTTTTAGTGGAGTCATGTTGTTTGGTGAAGGGTTAGTGCCAGGTATTCTCTGAAGGTCATCCAGCGGGTCAATTCCTGGCACTTTTTGCAATGCTGGAATGGTTTTGCAGGTGATGTTCATGGGGCATTTCGGTCAGTAAAAAAGACCAGCTGAGCGATTCAGCTGGTCTTTTGTTTGCCCGACTCTCGCAGGGGGACGGCCCCCGACTACCATCGGCGCTGGAGAGCTTGATTTCTGTTTTCGATGGATTTTCAAGGACACTTGGTGAAAAACCTTTGAAGGATTATGATTGCTTGGTGAAAGGGGAGTGCCAGGTATTCTCTGAAGGTCATCCAGTGGGTTAATTCCTGGCACTATTTGCAATGCTGGAATGGTTTTGCAGGTCATGTTCACGTGGCATTTTAGACAGTAAAAAAACCAGCTGAGCGATTCAGCTGGTCTTTTGTTTGCCCGGCGGCGTCCTAC